>JANPBM010000134.1:0-36412 GCA_031430435.1 Acidobacteriota bacterium | reverse complement strand
TTTAACCGACGCGAAAGGCGAGTATCTGATAAAACCGATTGTCGTCGGCAAATATACGATTACGTTTAGCAAAGAAGGCTTTACGAGCAAGGAAGTTGACGATGTGGACGCAAAGTTGGGGGCGGTGAATGTGCTGAATGTGGCGATTTAAAGAGGTCGTAACAATACAAACAGCTTAAAGTAATTGCGACCGTAACCGGTAAATAAAATTTCATGACGGAAATTCATTTCAGTTAAATCGCTTTTTCAACTAATAAAATATGAGAGACAAAATAAAAGAAAAAAAAGTTATTGATTATATTATTTCAAAGGGCTTCAACAATAATTTAAGTAGTTTTTTGAGTGAACTGATAAAAACAGATATTGTCAACGAAAACCTGTTGTGTCTTTGTATGCTAATCGACATGAAGTATATTTTATTACAAGAGAAGCAGTATCTTGATGTGATAAATAAACTTATCAAGGGCGGTAAAAAGGTTGATTTTAATAGCTTTATATCTTCTTTCTCGAAGCATGAGGAGATGCTTTTTTGTTGTGAGAGTCCAAGAGCTGAAAATTACTCAAGAGTCATCAGTCAATCAGTTTTTTTTGCTTATATCGGAGATATAAAACATAAACCGAGAGGAGGAACTTTTTTTAAGCCTAATCAAAAATTAACTATTAGCAAGGTACAAGTCAAGAAACGTGGTTGGACTGCCATCAAAGATATTGTCTGGATTACTCCCAGTTTGGAAATAAAAGAGATAATCTCGAACTCTTCGAGTAATCCTGCCAATGATGTTTGCGATTACGTTGGGTTTGATCGCAATATGGAACTTTACGAGGCAGCCGATAACGGACAATTTGTAATTATTCATTATTCAGAAAAGTTTGATGAGGAAGTGTATCAGCCGAATGCTTCTCAAGGTAAATGGCTTGATGAAAGCACGCTTTACATTAGTTATGAAATAGGAACCGGTTTCGGAAAAGCCTTCAATAAAAATACCGGTAGAAATAATGCCAAAGAACAAATACATATCGGGCTAAAGTATGACACTTTTAACGACAGTGATTTTGGCAAAATTTTTAAAGACTTTTACGCAACTTTTAAGGCAGAATATTTAGGACAAATTTCGGTTGATACTTTGTTTGATCGAAATATAATTTTAGACGAGGCTCTGGTGAGATTGAATATATGACAGAAACACTAACTGAAAAAAAACTAAATGTTAAAAGCGAAGACCAAAAAAAGTCATTAGCTGAACCAACACTATCTGAAAACATACTAGTTAAAAAAATAGTAAACTTTAAGGATGAAGACTGGAAAAAGTTATTTGAAAGATTACTTAAAGGTAATGATACTGAAAATTATCCTGAGTTAGAGGCGTTTGAGTTAATAGAAAAATTCAATTGGATTTATGGAACTCTCAACCGATATAAACTAGATCAAAGATTTCTATTTGTAGAAAGTTTGATTAAATTTTTAAGGAATATTCCCGTTCAGTCTCAGAATTATTCTTTTATAGAAACTTCAATACTCTTTATCCATGACAAAGAGCCTTCTGAATGCCGGCATGCTTTAGAGTGTCTGGTTCGTGACAGCAGGTTTCCGTTAGACATCCAGCTCTTTTTAATCAAAGCCTACACCTATATTGAAGATGTAAATCAACTGTTTATCAGCGATTATCTAGCCGGCAAAAAAAGTCTGAGAGAAGACCCGTATTTTATTTATATTCAAATGAACTATTATGTCTTTGTCGGTAAATACGATATAGCCCTTGAATCATTTTGTGATTTATTCAAGAATGATGGCGGAATAACACTCAATGAAGAATCTTGCGATGAAGTCTATCATGCACTGGAAGTAAGTGTACCCAATTATATTAGTGTCAATAAACTATTACGGAAAGTTGAAAGCGATGAATTGCACCTTAATTTTACCAATGTATTTTTATGGAGAGCAATAGAAAAATTCATCGACTACTTAAAAGAAAATGTTGACATTGAAAAAGCACTTTCTGCTAAAGTCGAGAAAATATTTACAGACAGGTCGTCGAAAAGGACTAGAATTCTTTCCACTATTGAAGACAAAGAACTCAACGAAAAAGCGGAACTTACAATTATAAATTACTCAGAAGCAACAGTCGGTAGAGATCTTTTTAGCGATAATGATGATTTTGGTTTTAATAGTGAAAATGAAAAGTTTGATTATGAGGAAGAACATGTACAATAAACCCAAAAAAGGCTCGCTACTTTACAAAATCAGCACAGAAGATGTTCAAGTTCTGATTGATGATTTAAAATTAGAAAATGACGGATATGTTATCAATTATATTGTTGACCCTTACGACATATTTAGATTTTCATTCCCGTACGGAATAAAGTTCGATGAGACAACAACACGTTCGCTTGATGAAATAGGCGATGAAATGCTGGCTTATACACATTTCTTTGGTATCCACTCGCCTGTACTGTTAGATGAATACGAGCATGAGTTATTTACAAATCGAGAACAAATAAAAAAACATTGCGATGATATTTTTAACGGTAATCTTTTCAGTCATTTTGAAAGAAAATATAATGAGTCTTCTGATGAGAATAAAAAGAAGGCTCTTGATGAGTTGAAGCAAACAATATCATTCTTGTTGGCTTCTTCGGTTATCAAAGATACTTTTGTAGATAAATGCGAAGAGATATGTAAGAAGTTGCAAATTAATGATTTTGTCTTAAAAAAACCGAATAAAACAACTGAGAACTTAATTCTTGATGCGTTCAAAAATAACAGACGAACAGAATGGAGTGAGGAGGCTTTTATTTCTTGGGTAACGAAAATTGATAAAGACGGAGACTTTAAGAACAGTAAGGATATTTCAAATGAGTTAAAGACTACGTTTAGAGATTTTGTGGTAATCGATCGAATTTGTAATTTAAACAAAGAGTTACAGCAAGAGCCATTAAGCAAAAAACACTTGTTTCTATATTTTTCAAGTGCCAACAAGTCTGAAAAAATTTTTTCATCGGAGATAGTGAAAAAGCATTTACCGCTTATTAATGGTAAAAACTATAATGTTTTAAGGCACGCAAAGCACTCATTCATAATGTTTCTTTTAGGTGGGCAAGACAACGAAAACATAATCTCGGCATTAAATACCTTAAAAGAGATTACGAAAAAGTGGGAAAAAGAAACAGATATTCAAGCAGAAATTAACGCCGATAAAAAAATATGGCTGGATAACTGGCATCACGACCACAAACAAGCAAGACGTGATGAACTTGAAGATGACTCTATTAAAAGACGAATAAAAGAACATACAGACTTCCAAAAAGATATAAAAAGTCAAATTCAACTGTTGGATGATAAAAATCATATTTCCGAGTTCAAGCAATACTTCGAGAAACTCTTGTCTGAGTCCGAAGATGTAAAAAGTAGTGAGGAGTCTTTAGGTGCGATGGACCGAACATATTCTATTGAACTTGGTTTGGCAAAACTTTTAAAAATTATTGGAGAAAAACATGAAATAAATATTCATGAAGGGAAAGATTTGATTTTCGGAAGTTACCATCACTTACCCATACTTCTTTTTTTAACTCAGAATAATGAAGTAACAAAAGAGTTAAGAAATCTCTTACACGAACTTATCGGGTTTATAGTGAAACCACCTCAACAAAGACAAAAAAATGAAACCGAGTTTTTCCTAAGTCTCAATAAAGTGTATAACGAAGCTGAAAGTCTTTACAGGAAAAGTGATAAGTCATACGCGGCTACTCTATTACAAAGTCTGGTTTATTTGATACTTCCGTCTGAAAATCAAGAGCAGCAGGAGGTTAAGGCATTTGGGTTCGTTTGGGATAAGATTACATTTTCGGGGATTAGTAGAATTGCTAAGGAGCGAAAACTCACTCATACTTTTGGTCACCTTGATAACATGGCTGAGCTTTTTAAGACTTGGAATCCTGATTATCAGTATTTCTTGATTTGGTCAAGCAGAAGAAAAAACGATATTAACGAGTCATTGGCACTAGCTGAACATGCAATTCGGAAATATCCGAGAGACCCAAGATTTTATCACGGTAAATGTTTGGCACTTTACAATAAGTTTGCGGATAAAGATACTCTGAAAGCAGGGAATGCGGATGATTTAAAGGCACTTGTTATATCTGCGGAACTTGCAATTAAAAAATATGAAAAAATCTGTGAAACAAATTATGAACCGAATGATGAGACCGATAGGACCTACATTAAATTTATCGAAGGCACGGTGATAGTATTGGAAAATACTATTCTTTATTGTTTATGTTTGCAGTACTTAGATTCTTTAGAATTAAATATCAATAATTCAATTCTCTCTGAAAAGGAATTCTCGAAATATGATTTAACTTATCTTCGAGATTATTATCTGAAAGATATGAATAGGTTTACAGAAGAAAGAGATAATAAAAATGCCCAAGACTACTATTCAGAGTTCGCTCACACTGAAGCTGTTTTATTATTGTGTGAAGCAATATATGATTTTAGGAACAAAAAGAAATCAGACAAAATTAAAGAAGCAAAGAAAGTATTGACTAAGGCACTTACGTTACTACCGGATGATACTTTATTCCTAGCTACGAAAGAAAAGATTGAGAAATGGGATTTAATTATCACCAGAATGTCTTAGGAGTAAGAAATTAAAGAAAAGAAAATTCCACAAAGACAGATAAAGTTTAACTAAACAACCGTAATCTGCTCCAAAGCCCGTTTGCTGAATATCCCAACCACCGCAACCGCTAAAACGGTGGCGATAATTCCGAGAATCAGCATCCACGCTTCTTGCGGTTCGGAAAAGTTTAATTCCGAGAGGCTTGAACCGACAAAGACAATGGCAGAAGTTCTCGGAAGCATTCCTAAGACTGTTCCCGACAGATATATTTTGAGCGAAACTCCGGCGGCGGAAAGAGTAAAGTTTGTCAATGCGAACGGCATTGCGGGCGAAAGTCTGATTAGGGTAACAATCAGTAAAGTGCGAAAGAAACTTTCATTCAGCAACGCGGCTTGAATCGCTTTCAGTTTCGGTTTTTGTTCGACGGTTGACTGTAAATTTGTTCCCGCAAATCGCTTTGCCGGATAAAACATAATGGTTGATGCTCCGATCAAGCCGAGCATTTGAGCCGCGACTCCAACCTGAAAATCAAAGGCAAAACCGCTGACAATGCCCAAAACATTTGTCGCCAGTAATGCCAAGCCGGAAAATATCGACATTCCGACAACGAAAACAACCACGCCGATTTCTTTGTTCTGCCGAAGCCAAGGACCGATTTCGTAAACTGCAACCAACAGAATCGCTGAACCGATAATCGGCAGAAACATAGTAATTCCCGCCATTCCGCCAACTTTGCCAAAGTCTTTTGCGGTTGTTTTCATTTTCCGAAGTATTTTATTCAGCATCATTTCAGTTGTCGTCAACCATTACCGGTTATGATTAAATCAAGTCTGCGAAACCCTGTTGTTACTTTTCCAAAGCATTGAAAATAAACGGATAAGTTGCAAATGTCTGTCCGCGATGTTGCGGTCTGAACGCAAATAAAGTGATTTTTCCTTTGCCGAAATCAGTTTCCGCGAGTGCGGTTTTGCCGTTCAGATATTTTTCGCCGAGCAACCAACCTGACAGCAAAGCGTCTTTGGCGGCGTATTTGGCGATCGATTTAACCTTTGTTTCGTCCGTGATTTCAAACGCCGAACTGTTGATAAAATATGCGGCGACAGTTTTGCCGAAACCTTTCGCCGCCGGCTGAGTTTTATCGACCTCAAGATTCAAAATCGAACCCGGACAATAAAATTCCGAGCGTTTCAAATCGTTCAAAACATTTTTCAGCGGCAAATTAAACCGTTTGATAATCATTCCGCAACTGTCGTCGAAGCAAATAAGCCGTCCGCCGTTTTCGACAAATTTCTTCAAATTCGCCACGCCTTCTTCGCCGATTCCGCCGACAAATTCATCGGGATAAGTATCTTTCTTAAAACCGTTCACAATGTCGTTTTCACTTTGCGACGGCAGAATAAGCGCATCGACATTCAGGTTATTGTTGCGAAAATCCGCGTTGTTTATCGTTTGATATTTGACGGAAAATACATCGAAAACCTGCCGCGTCCAACCTTCGTCCATCGACGCGGTAAAGCCTTTGTAAAGCCCGATTTTTACTTGGTTTTTAATCGGGTTCGGGAGTTTTGCAAACGGTTCTTCGGCATTGTCGAGGTTCAAAGTTTTGCGAACTTGGTTGATGTTTTCAATCTTTTCAAGGTTGCGCGCCGAATTCGGATATTCAACGATTTGCGTAACGGGATAATACTCGATGCCCATCTGCAAAGGCAATGTCCAACCCGCGACATCGTATGGAACTTCGGCTTCACCGTTGGCGTTAAGTCGTTGCGGATAAACCTGTTTACCGAATAATGCGTCAACGTTATTGCGCTGCGGTTGATCGAGAAAAATCATAAACGAATCGAGTGGAACTTCGGTGTGAACCTCTGCCGAACCCGCAATCGAAGTCTTTAATTCACGATTCATTTTATAAACTTCGATGCCTTGTCCGAGCAAAATTTCGATAAACCGCGAGACAGTTTCTTCGTGTCCTTGTCCCGCAAAAATCACGTACGAAATCGGTTGCGCGGGATTTGCTCCGAACTGTGAATTAACGCGGTTCAAATCGTAAAAATTACGCAAATAATCTGTCCGAAACTTTGCCGACATAGTCAGAATCGAACGACACGCGATTGTTTCGATTTCGGCAATATTGTTTGGTCCCCAAATTGTCGGTCGCCACGGATTCGGGTGCGAAGTCGAAGGTTCAAGCGGCGAATTCAAACCTCTCGATCGCTGATTTTTCATCTTTTCTTCGGTGATTCGGACGGGCGACATCAGATTCGCGCTTGCGGCTTCGGACAAAATCCCGACGGAATTATGATAATACGGCGCGGAACGAAAACCGCCGTGCCACCAAGTGTCGAAAGTCGTGTTGGTCGCCACGCCCGCAATCCGGTTTGCCTGTAAATCAGCCGCCATTTTATAGCCGAGAAGTCCGACTTGACGCAAAATTAACGGCGGAATATTCGGATTCGGCGGATCGTAAAACGGCGGAATTATAAACCTCGCGCCATTTTGTCCCATCTGATGAATGTCGTAAACAATCTGCGGAAACCATTCTTTCCAAAAGAGTTGCGTGATTGCTTGCGTCTCTTTCAGGTTCAGCATAAACCAATCGCGGTTGTTGTCGTGTCCCGCGTAATGATGATAAAGTTCGGGCGGAGCGGTTCCTTCGTAAAATGTGCCGAGCGTTTTTCGATACCAATTTGCAACAATGTCGATGCCGTCCGGATTCGCCGACGGAATCAGCATCAAAATCGTGTTATTCAAAATTTCGAGCGTGTCCGCGTCCTTTGCCGTTGCCAAATCGTATGCCAAATTCATTGACATTTGCGAAGCGACAATCTCGGTCGAATGAATCGAACACGAAATTGCGACAATCGTTTTGCCGTCGGCGATCAGCTTTTCAACCTCATTTTTGTCTTTGATGCTTCGCGGATTCGCCAGTTGTTTGTTAATCTGTTTATATTTTTCAAGATTCGCAATGTTTTCTTCGGACGAAATAAACGCCGCAATCAACGGCTTTCCGAGCGTGGTTTTACCGATTTCCTTAACCGTAATTCGTTTGCTTGCCGTGTCTAACTTGTTGAAATAACCGGTTATTTGCGACCAATCGGCGATAGTTTTATCATCGGTCGGATGAAAACCGAGAACGTCTTTCGGGCTTGGTTGGGCATTTGCGGTCGGCAGAAAGCAGTTGCCGGCAAACAGTAAAAAAAGGACGAAGAAACCGAATTTTAGTTTGAAATTCATAAATTTATGGACAATGAAAAGTTAGTTTTTCCTGTTAAAGAGTCTAACAAATCTCGCGTCATCGGCAAACTTCGCTATTTTCGCGGAATGTCGGCGGCGGCGTTGATGTTTATTTTTGTCGCGTTGCCCGTGTTGGCGATTGCCAAGGTTTTTCGCCGTCCGAGCATGCTTTATCCGATGTGCGATTGGGGAGCGAAAGTGTGGATTCGGGCGTGTGGCGCGAACGTCAAAGTTTTCGGCAAAGAGAATTTGGACGATAACACATCGTATATTTTTGTGGCGAATCACAAGAGTTATTTGGACACCGCGACAATGTTTTCTTTCACGGGCAGACAGCTCGGATTTGTTGCCAAAAAAGAACTTGCGAAAGTTCCGATTGTCGGTTGGGTAATGCCGTTTGTCAACATTTTGGCGATTGACCGCTCGAATTCAAAAAAAGCGTTGGAAACAATGAACGCGATGCGAAACGTTTTGGACAGCGGAATTTCTATCGGAATTTTTGCCGAAGGAACGCGGGCGAAAGCCGGCGAATTATTGCCGTTCAAAAAAGGCGCGTTTCATTTGGCGATGCAAACCGAAACCGCGATTGTGCCGGTCGTCATCAAAAACACGGACTATTTAATGGGCAAGAAAAAAGGAATCGCAAACGCGGGGACAATCAGTTTATATTTGCTCAAACCGATTGAAACAAAAGGACTTAACATCGAAACAGATTTAGAAACCGTGCTGAATAAAACACGAAACGCGGTCGCCGAAGAACTTGCGAGAGATTCGGAGAAGTAAAGTTACGACAAATTTTACGCGGAAGTTTATCCGATGAATTTTACTTAAGCAGGTAAGCAAAAGTTTTATGATTCAATAGCGGTATGAATAAACCAAATAAATTTATCAAAACTTTGTCCGATACCTGTTATCCCAAACGGGAATTAGTTTGCGAAAATAATTGCAGAAAAGTTCAACATACTTTAGTTTGTTGCGGCATTTAATAACATTCAAGCTCAAGGTTATCGACAAGCTGAAGCGTGTCGTACTTTCGCAAACCAATTCCTTTCGGGTAAACGATAAATTGTGAATGATGAATTAAAATCCTTTAATTCAATAGTTTAGATATTTCAAAATGTCGGAAAACTGCTGCTGACCTGCTTAAAATAAAAATATGGAAAACAACGCTAAAACTATCGAAGTTTCAGGCTTTGATTCCGACGGCGAACCCGAAATAAAGGTAACGGAAACCGAAAGAATCGAGATTATGTTTAATTTTATGCCGCCCGCAAACGGAGATTACAACGGCGAAAAAGACGATAAGTATTGGGATAATTTTGAAACCGTTATTTCCGAACACTTGGGAACAAAAGTTCTCCGCGACGACCGCGAATCTTTTATTATTGAAGCCGCACCGCACGGAACGGCGAAAAAGTTAAAAGAATTTTTGGAAACTTATTGGGAAAAACACTAAACCCGATGTTTTTCCGCAGACAAACCGAGACACGTACGCCGACAAGTGTGCGTGTCTTTGTAATTTTAAGGTTTTTTTTACGCAATTTTTAGTTTTTAATTGTGAAATTTATAGTTTTATTTACAAATATGTTAGTTTTTTTGCATAAAAATTTAGTTTTATTCATAAACAATTTAGTTTTATTTTGTAACAATTCAATTTTGTCCGTAAATAATGTGGTTTTATTTCGTAATAATTCAATTTTGTCCATAAGTATTTTTATTTATTTTGCAGGAATTTAGTTTTGTCCATAAATAATTTTGTTTTTTTTTGCAGGAATTGAGTTTTATTTGCAAAGTTTTTTGTAAAAGTTAAAGGAAAATTATTTTTGTTGCGAATAAAATTATAAAAGTGTAGAAAAAAAACAATATTGTCCGCAAATAATGTTTCTTTTTTTCGATTACTTTTAGTTTTTCATCTTTTAACTTTTACTTTTTCACTCAACAAACTTCCTGACTTAGCCGGCAACCGCAATTAAAATCAAAGCGTTCCAAATAATTTCACAAATACAGAGAAAAACTCCCGATGTTAATAGAAAATGATTTAGATTATCAAGAAGTATTACGAAGAATTGAAGATAATTTCAGTTATTAACTGATGTTACGCAAAACTAATTTCTAAGGTCGCCGGCGGCGACAAAGTTAATAGCGTCGGGTGCAATGAGTGAAGCGAATCAAACCCGACGTTGAAGTAAGCAACATATTTGCTCGCTGAAAGTGAGCAATAAATTGAGCGGCGGTTAATTAAACGCCGGTTCGACACTTCCGGCGTCGAAACCCGGTACTAATCGGTCGTCGGGTGTCGCTCATTATCATTCGCTTTACCCGACGCTATTATATTTATCGCCGCCGGCGACTAAAACCGGTTTGCGTAACATCAGTTGTTAAAACAAAAGAAACTGAATTACATTTATCAAATCTAAATCATTTAACCAAAATTTTAAGAGCAACAACACATATATTTATCGACTATTATTTATTACGAAAAAACAGCTATACCGAACGGGAATTAGTTTGCAAAATAATTGCAGAAAAGTACAACATACTATTAGTTTATTGCGACATTTAACATTATTCAGGTCGGAGTTTATCGACAAGCTAAAGCGTGTCATACTTTCGCAAAACAATTCCGTTCGGGTATATTCAATCTTCTTGCAGTTTACTTGCTTTGCCTTTAGAATATAAGAAAATTTATGGAAATGCTTGAGGAAAATTGGAAAGAAATATTCAGCGAAGCTCTTTCGCAAGACGAAATTCCTGTGATGCCTGTGCAAAAAGTTATTTATCCGTATGAATGGTGGCACGAAGAAGTTACAAATCCCGAATTATTGGAAAAACTGCTTGAATGTTATGAAAACGGTAAATATATCGGAATGATTTACAGCCCGAAAGGTGAAAAAGACTTGCCTTTAATCGGTTCGATCGGAACAGTCGCGGCTTTTTCAATGCAAAGGCTGAATAAAAAAACGTACGTGGTTAAATACATGGGTTTGCCTCGTTTTGAATCAATAAAGTATTTGGAAAAAGGTACGCTTTATCCCAAAACAGAAATAGAATACTTTTCCGATGATGACGAAGACGAAAATCAACTGCAAGCCGAACTTGACCGAGTATTTAATTTGATGGCAGAAACAGATAGAATCAGAGGTTATTCCAAAACAAATAAAGCAACTCTTGAGTCGTTAAAAAAAATGCAAAACAGCGGCGTGTGTTTTTCATTCTTTGTGTTGAAATTTTGGAGCGGCATTCCCGAAACTCGTCATTATATGCTCGGACTTCGTTCAACTATTTTAAGACTGCAATATGCCGCCGGATTGATTTATAAATATAATCGAAACGAAGCCATCGGCGAAAGATTAAGCCGCAACAATTAAAATTCAAATAAATACTTTCCCCGATAAATCCGACAAATTGCCGACGAAACAGTTCGTTTGCAAAATTCTCTGCCAAAGCAAAAATTTTCCGAAGTCTTTACTTTTCAACTGCCGTAAAATGTTTTCACTCGATTGTTTTCCTTTGCATCTTTGCCTCATCGCCGCTTTGCGTTAAGATATTAAAAGCAAATTTACACACTTTTTCTGATTAATTTATGAGTTTAACGAACGGAAACGGAAACGGTCATCAGCCGAAACCGAAAAATGTATTGGGTACTGAACTTAAATGCTGTTGTTTAAAGCCTTTAACGGGATTTTACCGCGACGGATTTTGTAAAACCGGCGTTGACGACCGCGGCAGACACACGGTTTGCGCGTATGTAACCGAAGATTTTTTAGAATTCTCGAAAGCCGCCGGAAACGATTTATCGACACCGCGACCCGAATTCGATTTTGTCGGATTAAAAGACGGCGACAAGTGGTGTTTGTGCGCAATGCGTTGGAAAGAAGCGTTCGATGCCGGCGTTGCCCCGAAAATAATCTTGGAATCAACGCACGAAGCAACTTTGCGTTACGCATCGTTGGCAGAATTGAAAGAACACGCGATTGAGATTTAGCATCGAACATTAAACTTTTTGAAAACCGAAGAACCGCAACAATTAACCTTTGATTTTATGACCGAGAAAGCGAGTATTGTCGCCGAGTCAAAGGATGAATTGCGTTTGAATCTCGGCAAATTCGCGGGTCCGCTCGACTTATTGCTGTATTTAATTCGACAGGAACAAGCGAATATCTTTGACATTCCGATTGCCCGAATTACGGACGAATATCTGAAATATATTCGTTTGATGAAAAAACTCGATATTACCGTCGCGGGAGATTTTTTGGTAATGGCGGCAACTTTGATCGAAATTAAATCGAAAATGTTGTTGCCGAAAGAGATTTTGGCGGAATCGGACGAAGAACTTCTCGACCCGCGAAAAGAATTGGTCGATCGGCTTTTGGAACACGAAAAATTCAGAAACGCCGCTCAAATGTTGTGGGAAAAATCAACGGTCGAACAATCAACTTTCACACGCGGAAAACTTGAAACAGACGACAATAACTTAGAAATAAACGCCACGGTTTTCGATTTACTGAAAGTTTTTCAAAAAATAACAGCTCGCCGCGTCGAAGAAATCAAACTTGAGATTGCCCGCGATGAAATGTCGTTAAGCGAAATGTTGGCAACGCTTCGTCAACAATTAAAACTCCGCAAAGAACTGAAGATCAGCGAATTTTTCGCCCTTGCCAAATCAAAAGGCGAACTTGTGCTGGCATTTCTCGCCGTGTTGGAAATCGTCAAAACCGAAACCGTCAAACTTTTGCAGGAAACTATTTTCGGCGAAATAATTTTACGACAAACCTAATTCCGAAAATCCGAATCATAACTTCTTGATTGTGATACTTCGACAAAGTGTAACAACCACTCTTTGCAACCGAAGTTTTACCGAATAAGATAAAGTTATGACAAGTTTGACCGTAATTGCCGTGCCGATGTTTGCGCTATTTATTGCGATTGAGTATTTTTATGACTATTGGAGCAAAACAGGCGAATACTCCGAACGAAAAGATACTTGGACAAATATCTTCGTCGGGTTAATCAGCCTGATTTTCGGTGCATTTTTTGCCCTGCTTTTTACTTCCGCTTATACTTTTTTATACAATCTTTCTCCGTTTCGACTTTCTGCCAACGCTTGGTATATTTGGGTTTTAGCTCTTGTTTTGGATGATTTTTTATATTATTGGTTTCATCGCGTCAGCCACGAATCTAGGTTTTGGTGGAATTTTCACGTCGTTCACCATTCCGGCGAACATTATAATTTGAGCGTTGCGGTTCGCCAAAGTTGGTTCGGAAATTCGGTCGCGTGGCTGTTTTATTTGCCGTTGGCGGTTTTGGGTTTTCCGCTGGTCGTGCGGGTTTCGGTTCACGGTTTAAATCTGATTTACCAATTTTTTATTCACACAAGTTTTATTCCGAAACTCGGATTTATCGAATATATTTTCAATACACCGTCGCAACATCGCGTTCATCACGCCGTCAATCCGCAGTATTTAGACAAAAACTACGGCGGAATTTTTTCGATTTGGGACAGAATGTTCGGTACATTTGTCGAAGAAACCGAAAAACCGCGATACGGAATTATCAAACCGATTAAAAGTTTTAACTGGCTTTGGATAAACACCCACGCTTGGTTTGAAATGCGCGAAACGATGAAAACCAAGAAAACTTTGTTCGGCAAATTGCGTTGCGTCTTTGCCTCGCCTAATATGGATTTTGAATAAAAGTTTTACTTATCTCCGAAAATTAAAAAATGAAAACTAAAATTTTACTGATTATTGCAACTTTGTCGGCACTTTCAGTCATTGGATTTGCCCAAGTCAAAGTTACCGCCAAGCTAGTTAATTACAAACGCCCGAATTCGGTTGTAAACGAGTATAAGCGAGAGTTCTCGATAACGTATCCGGTTGTCGCGGGCGCGAACGGCAAAAAAATCGAAGCAATTTTGAACTACGAAAAGACTTTCGAGTTCAAAATGAAAGACCAACTGAGCGGCGAAGACACTTGGCTCGATTCGTGTGATTTCAAAGTCAATTACAACAAAAACGACATTTTAGATGTGCTGTTGTCGATGGAAGGTTCAGGCGCGTATCCGTCGATGTCAAGTAAATATCTGATTATAAACACAAAAACAGGAACTCGCGTAAAACCTGCGGACGTTTTCGTTAAGCTCGACGAATTAGCCGCAATGATTAAAAAAGCGCAAAAATCAGAGATGAAAAAAGCTGCGACGGATTACAAAAAAGACCCTGAGTCCGCCGATTTCGATGCCGGCGAGTATTTTAACAACGCCGATTTCAAAGCCGAAAATCTGTGGGCGTTTACCGTCGGCGACAAAGGCATTACATTTCATTACAACTATGAATTTCCGCACGCTATGTTGGCTTTACAACCTCTCGGCGATTATTTTTACGGTTGGAACACGCTTAAACCTTATCTTAAAACCGACGGCTTATTCGGTAAATTTGCAAAATAAATAAATGAAAACGGTTTTTTTACTGATAATTTTGCTCACGCCGGCGGCTGTCAATACTTTCGCGCAAAGTATAACCATCGTTCCTAAAAAAACTGTTTATACTCGAAAAAGTGTCGAAGAATTTGACAACCGGCGAAACGTTTCGGTGATGTATCCGAAAATATCGAATTTCGATAAAAATGTTTCGGCGAAAATTTCCGAACAAATCAGCTATTGGAAAAACTTTGAAACCACGCTCGACGAAATAAAAGCCGAGTCGGTAATCACGGAACTTTCATATAAAATCAATTACAACAAAAATTTTATTTTGGACATTACGCTCACGCAGGAAAGCCAACAGGCGTATCCGTGGACGGAAAAGCGATTCATTGTTTTGGATTTGCGGACAGGGAAGCGCGTTAAAGTCCGTGATTTGTTTGAACCGAAATCGGTCGGAACGGTCGAAAAAATGATTAGATCGGCAATGAAACGCGAACTTGAAAAAGCAGGTTTCGAGCCTGAAACTGCGTTTGCCTTCAAATCGAAAGTTAAATTGGAAACCGTCGAACTGGCAGATTTAGAAGGGTTTTCCGTCGGCGATAAAGGAATAACTTTTTTGTTCGATTACGATTTTAATTTCGCAAGTTTGGCAGACGAACCTGCGGGAAGATATTTTTTCGGTTGGAAGCGACTCAAACCACACCTCAAAAAAACAGGTTTATTCAGCCGGTTCACAAAATCTTAAAACAACGGTTTCCGGCAATTCTCTCTTTTACTTGCCGCTCAAATATCCGGTTCCGACTTTTCAACCGCTCAAATTATGCTGAAAATACTTGCTCTGACAATTCTGTTCAACTGTCTTGTTTTCTTTGGTCAAGCCCAAACGCCGCAGCAAATCGGCTCGAAAACAGCGAAAGACGGCTTCAAAAACGAAGATGCGATGCGCGATAAGTTCAACGCTTGGCAGACGGACGACGACGCGAAAAAATGGCTTGAAATTATGGGCTTTAAACTTTCGCAAATATCTTCCGTTTTTGCCGAAAAACCTCACGGCTACAAAGCTGATGTCGAAGTGAAAATTACCTTAAAAGCTAAAACCGAAACTAATCCGCCTGTTTTCAAAGAAGGTATTTCGATAAAACTTGTCAGTTCGCTGACTGGGTTTAATCAAATCGACAAACGCCGGCTGGCGACTTACGTCAGAATGTGGAAAATTCCGCCGGCTGTTGCGGAAGCGTTAAAAAAGTTTGTCGGCGAAACTCTGCCGAATAAGGCTTCGCGTGAGGCAAACCGGATGTTTTTGAACGAGTTAGACAAGGAAACGCAGACAAAAGTAATCGAGTTTTTTACGGAAAATAAATTTCAAATTGTCTCGGATTTACTGAAAGGCGACGGCGAATTTTTCGCTCCGTGGTTGTTTGTCGTTCAAAAAGAATCGGTTATAAATCGTTGGAAATTAGTTAAAATCGATGACGCGATTAAATTTTTCAGCGAAGGTAAAGTGGAATTAACGGCGCGCGGAAATTTGCGAATCGGTCGCATCACGATGCAACGCAAAGGCGGCGACAATGGACGCGAGACGGCAAAACAACTGCAATTTAAAATGAATCCGGCGGAACTTTTTGATGTGAAATAAAGGTTGTTTCAAAACCTGTAAATTGTTTTTTTCGGCGTGTTAAATAGCTTCTTTCGGGAATGTTTGCCGGATTTTATGATAAACATCTTGCAGAGTAATTTCGCATTCAATCGAGTTTAATCTGACAATATCTTCTGCTTGGCGAAACTCGAAATATGTCCGGTCATTTTTGTTTCTCCTCACAAATTATTCAACGCGAAACGGTTCTTGGGTGATTAAAACGTATTCTTTGAAACTTTCAATCGTTTGATAATACTCGAATTTTGCTCCGCGATCATAGCCTTCGGTTGATTTTGAAAGCACTTCGATAATCAATTGCGGATTAATCAATGTGTCTTCTGTGCTGTCTTCGTAAATTTCTTCGCCGCAAACTGCCACAATATCGGGATAAGTATATTTTCCGGTTGGAGTAATCTTAACTCGCATATCGCTTGAAAAAGCATTACAATCTCGTTCGAGAAGCTGATTGCCGAGCAGACGAATAATATTTGATGAAATTTGATTATGACGCTTGACGGCTCCTGCCATTTCAAAAATTTCGCCGTCAATAAGTTCGTGTTTAACTTCCGATTGACGCTCAAATTCAAGATATTCGGCAGATGTGTAAAGTTCAGGTTTTTTTAGTGCAAGTCCCATAGTTAAAAAGGTTTCCCGTCGGCTAAAGTATAAATATCTTCGGCTTCATCATTGAGAAAATCAAATACTTTATTTTGTTCGCCGAACATTCCTCCCGAACGTGCTTCACGAATCAACTTCAAAGTGTCTTTATCCGAACTGACAGGCATATTTTTACTGCGTTCCGAAACTTTGCGAAGTGCTTCCAACATTTCATAATTCGGCTTGGGTGAAACATCATCCTCTAAAATGGTAATCCGCACCTTTCGCCCGACAAACTCGTTCGCGTGCCGCGTGATTTCTTCCCAAGTGCCTTCTAATACTTGTGTCGCCATAATGAATAGATTTTAACATATCCCGCAAATGTTTCGTCAAAAGTAACGAGGTTCGTGTAAGTTATCAGGCTAGATTCTGAAAGGTAAAAATTATTGTGCAACGAAGTTATAAACAACAACTCCTGATACTTTTACTCTTTGCCCTGAAAACAGTGTCGGGCTGAATTTTGCACCTCTTGCAGCCTGTTCAGCAGCCGCACGAAGCAAAGGATGTCCGCTAGTAGCTTCTGCGGAAATTACGTTTCCGTCTTCGTCAATTAAAACTTGAACGCTTACGGTTCCTGCCGCTCTCACAGCTTTTGCGGCGGCAGGGTATGGTGGTCTCGGCAAACTGGTTGCCTTACCATTGACAACGCCTCCTGAAACAGGTCCTGTAAGTTTTGAGGTAGAAGTCGTAGTGGTTTTGGGAGTCGGATGAGGTGTTGAAATTGTCTTTGGTTCTGGGGTGCTTTCATTTTTTCTTTCAATTTCAATCGGCTTTGGAAGCTCATTTGGTTTTGGAGTACTTTCATTTTGGGTTTCGAAATCAATTGGATTTGGAATCTCAATTGATTTTGGTTTTGGAGTACCTTCATTTTTGCTTTCAATATTGAGTTTTGTTAAATTATCACTTTTGTTATTATTTACACGCTCAGTATCTGTGACTATATTGGCAGTAACTGAGGAATTATTTGCATTAACCCACAAATTGGTTGAAGAATTTGCCTTAACTAAATTTGAATTTCGTGTTAATGAATCTGTTTTCACTATGCTCGAATCGTTAATTACCTCTGGTTTTCTACCGCAAACATTCGCACCAATGGATAGAATAATTAAAAGCAAAAAACAAGGTAACACCCATTCCGGTAAAATAAGGTGAACCCAATTAAAAAATCTCTGCATACCGAGACCAATACTATGGATAAGTCGAATTTTAGGGATACGAGTATCTATCGCATCCCGTTTTAAATTTGGCGAAACTTTTGCGGTCAATGTAGAATTTTCTTTCAGAATTGGAACAATAACATTTTGTTTATTTAGCTGGATTCCCGGTATTTTTACTTGAACCTTTACTGGCGATGAAACGTTCGAAACAAAATGCTGTAAATCATCACGCATTTGCGATGCTGATTCAAACCGGTTTTCGGGAAGTTTCGCCAACGCTTTTTTGATAATCTGTTGTAATCCAAACGGAACTTCAGCGGGCAAAGGTTCAAAATCTTTTTGGATAATTGCAAACATTCGTTCCGAAGGATGTTCTTGCGGAAACGGCAGACTTCCTTGCAAAAGCTGATACAAAACTACGCCGACTGCCCAAATATCGGTTTGCACGCTTCGTTTGCCTTCAAAAGTTTCGGGCGACATATATGAATCTGTGCCGATAATGGTTGAACTGATTGCGGTTGTCTGCATCGCCCGCGAGATGCCGAAATCTGCCAGACGCGGCGTATCGCCTTGCAGCAGAATGTTTTGCGGTTTGATGTCGCGGTGAATAATCCGTTTGTTGTGTAGAAACTCCAAGCCATTCAGGATTCCGATTGTCATTTCAACGGCTTGTTTGATTGACAGTTTTCCTTCGCGTCTGAGTTTGTCGTGGAGCGAACCGCCTTCGGCATATTCGCTGACAATCAGCACTTGTCCGTCAATAATATCGGCATCAATAATCGGCAAAACGTTGGCGTGTCCGCTGGCTTGTTCCCAAAGTTCGGCTTCCTGACGAATTGTATCAAGATTAACTTGGTCTTCAAGCGGAAGTTTGACGGCAACTTTCTTGGTCACGAGTTCGGAACGTTTTTCCGCCAGCCAAACTTCGCCGAAACCGCCTTTGCCGATTTTGGTAAGTAGTTTATAGCTGCCTATTTTTTGTCCTTCGTGAAACATACAGGAGACTCCAAACTTTTTAATTAACTTACACCTTAAATTGATGTTTTGCAAAAAAGATGGTTTTATTTAATTCTTGAGTTTATAACTTAATTTGTAGAGATTTATTGGCGGTTATATGAAATTTTCACGCAATCAACTTATCGGTTCACTTATCGTTCTCGCGGTGATTTTGCTGATTGCGTTTATTCGGGTGCTATAAATTTACGCGGACTTTCGTTGATTTATTTCCACGTTTCCACTTTCGTCGAACAAAAGTTGCTGTTGTTTCGACCGAACTTTGTCCAATTTGTTTTGCGTGGTTTTATGCGAACGAATGTTGAAAACATTTTGCTTTTTGCCCAAAGCGTTTTCCAAAATTGTGATTTCCTCTTTCAAAAGTTCGATTTCGACGTTTTTATCCGACAAAATTTGTTGAGCTTTATCGGTAAATTTATATTGTTCGTTTGCGTCCGAAGCAAGCATGACGAGTTCGTAGCGAGTTTTTTCGAGCGCGTGATTGGTCGCATACAAACTTCGCGCTTTTTCACGCAACTTTGTTTCAAACAAATTAATTTTCGGAACATAAAAACTGTGCGAAAAACCAAGCCCGACGGCACAACCGATTAAAAGTGCGATTGGGACAAAATAAAAAGGATTTGATAAAATTTCCTGCATATTTCTAATTAAAAATTGAGTGTGAAACTACTGTTTTTTGTGAACGTTATTTTTGAATAATTGGATTGTAGCATAACTTTTGAAACCCGCAAAAAAGAATTTGCAAAAAAAGACGCAACGAGAAAAAATAATCTTGTTACGTCTTTTAGTCGAATCTTTACAATGACTTACAGCTTTTCGCCGTATTTTTTGAAATGCTCGTCTTTGGCACTGTCAATCCAATTTTCGCGTCTGATACGATTTTTGAAACTTGGAAGTTTGGCTGAAATTTCCTCGATTTTGGCATCGTCCCAACCTGCCACGTCTTTAAAGAAATAAATTCCTTCGTCATACAGCATTCCTTCGATAACAGGTCCGACACCGTGAATCAATTCCAAATCATCGCGTTGATCCATCGGCACAACCTTGCGAACCTCGCCTGCTTCGGCACTCTTCATTCGTGTCATCAAGTAAGTTTTTTCGCCTTCGGTTTCTTCCAATTTTTCTTTCAACGAATCGATTTCGGCTTTGAGTTTGGCAACTTCCGCATCGTTATCGCCGCCCGACATTGCGGCGGCAGTTACGCCCGAAGCTGCGGCAGCTGTTCCGCCAAGCAATGCAAATTGTTTAATTTCGCCTTCCATCGAACCTTGTCTGTCCTGTGAAATTCGTAAATCCGCTTCCAATTTTTCATACTTCGCCGTCCATTCCGCATCGTTGTTGACCTGTACTTCTTTGATAACTTCGACCGGTTTTTCAACGATTTTCTCGACAACCTTGATAACCTCGACCGGTTTCTCAATGATTTTCTCGACAATTTTGACAACCTCGACCGGCTTTTCAACGATTTTCTCGACGATTTTTTCAACCACAACCGGAGCAATGTTAGATTTTGCGGTTAAATCTGCTTGTAACAAGCCGTATTTTTTGCTCCAATCCGCTTCGGTCGAAGCCTGTTTCGCCTTCCATTCAGCGTCCAAATTTGCACTTGCCGTCAGATTTCCTTCAAGTGTTTTGATTTGTGCTTTCAACGCCGCAATTTCGCTGTCATCTTTGGCATTTTCGGTGCTTGCATCGCCTTTGGCTTTGCTCAAAGATGCTCGTAAACGCGTCAATTCATCGTCTTTCGCGCTCAAATCCGCATACAACGCGGCAGATTTATTTCCGCCGAAAATACTTTTCAAAATCCACCCGATAATTCCGCCTAAAAGCGCGGCAATCGCCAAACACCACCAAATTGCCGATACTATACTCCAATCCCACATTATTTTTGTCCTCCGGTCGTTACTTGAAATTCAATACGACGATTTCTTTGTTTGCCTTCTTCCGTTGTATTTTCCGCAATCGGTTTATCTTGACCAAAACCTTTTGAAGTAAATCTTCCGGCTTCGATTCCTTTGCCGACCAAATAGTTCAGCACGGTTTTCGCCCGGCGTTCGCTCAATGATTGATTCGATGCTTTGTTACCCGCGTTGTCGGTGTGTCCGGCAACTTCTAAATTGTCGGTCGCGCCTTTGATAATCGGGGCGATTTCATCGAGAATAGCTTGACCTTTCGGCGTTAATTTATCGCTTCCGGTTTGAAATTCGATAATTTTACCTGCCAACGATTCGTTCAATTTAGCTTGAACTTTCGCTTGTTCGTCGGTCATCGCTTTTTGCCCGCCGACTGTCAGCAAATTGTTGATTACCGTATTCGGCGGACACGCTTTGACCGCATCGGCATAAATTTTGGTTTTATCCGCCTCGGTCGGAACTTGTCCGATCAGCGAAATGCTGTTGCCTTCAGCGGTTAATCCGCCGTTTGTAACGCCGGTTTTGGTAAACGGCAACAACGCCAAAGCGGATTGCATCCAACTCGGATTTGAAACTCCGCCGACCTTTAATTCATCAATAAATCCGTCTTTTCCGTAAACCTTTTCGGCTTCGGCTAAGAATTTTTGTTTCGCGGCTTCATCGGGAAGAGTTCCCGTTAAGCGATATTTACCGTTGTCAAACACAGATTTAAACATCGGCGAACCGAGCGGTTTGTTGACATTGACGTTGGCAGTTGTCGCAACTGTTGTATTCGCGCCTCCGCGCATTGCCGCAATTTGGGCAACGTGCTTCCAAGGACACAAAATAAACAATGCGATTAAACCCAATACAGCCAGAGCAAGTATTAGTTTTGATAACACAATTGTTCCCTCCTGAAAATAATCAGACTAAAATTTGTTACTGCTTTTGCGTTGTAAAAATTTGGGGTAAAACAACTTCGGATAACTTTTAAGTCTCTTTAGTTGTTCGACAACGCTTTTTTGAAAAATTCGATAACTCGTTGTTCATATGCTTCGGATTGTTCACCGCCGGCACCGATCAGGCTGAAACCCGAAATGCTCAAATCCGTTTTGGATTCGACTTGAAAAGTAAAACATTTACCCAATTCGACCGTCGAATTTCGGAAACTCGGCACATCGACACCCGCCAGAAGTAAAACTTTGCGGTCTTTTATATTTGCCGCCGCATCGCACAACGAATCCGATTTATAGTTGCCGCGAAAGTACGGATAAGTACCGAAGCCGGCAATCTTGGCGGTTATAAAACTAGCGAACGGATAACGTTTTTCAACCGCCGAAGCAAGTAAATCGTCCGAGTTTGACGGCACCGAATCAAGCACCAAAGTTTTTATGTTGACATCGTTTGCGGCGGCGGATAATGCCGCGTAAGCTCCGAGTTCAACTCCGTAAATGCCGATATTTTTGCCGATCTGATCTTTTTTGTCGTCTGTTTTCAAACCGCGTAAAAACTCGATTGCCGCCGCCGCGTCATCGGTTTCGGTTCCGCCGAAAGTCGTTGTTTTGACCAATGGCGTGTCGCCGTGTCCGCGCAAATCGGGCATTAAAATCGTAAAATTCGTAATCTCGTTAAGTTTTACGCCGAGATTCAAAACGTGCGACCGATCGGTGCCGTAACGATGCAATAAAATCACGGTCGGCGAACCTTCGCTGCCGCGCAAAAGCCAACCGCGAGCCGTGCTTCCGTCTTTGTTTGCCCAAGTTTCATCGGTGATTTTCGCGCCGCGACTGCTCAACCCGACATATTTATCGGGCGTAACCAAATACATCGCGGTCGGCGGAGTCGAAGTTTTTTGCAAAATCCAAAACCCGATGCCGACAGTCGCCCCGATTATCAAAATAATGACGGGTAAAATTAGAAGGAAAAAACTTTTTGTCAGTTTGCCGATTGATGCCATATAGAATTTGCAACCTCAAAAAAATTATTTTGAGCCAAACGCATCGCTAAATTTTTATTGATTACAACAAAATGTTAGCATTAAAATTATGAGAATGAAAGTTATTTTTGCAGTTTGTTTTATTTTGCTCGGTCTGACTGCTTTCGGGCAATCGCCGCAAGTTTTTTTTCCGCTGGCGGATGTCAAAGAAGGGCTTCGCGGCACGGCGCGAACGGTTTTCAAAGGAACTGTGCCGACCGAATTTAACGTCGAAATTCTCGGAGTCTTAAACGGCGGAGTCGGTCCGAAACAAGATATGATAATCGGTCGTTTGAGCGGCGGCGAGGCTGATCGAACTTTTGTTTTCGCGGGGATGAGCGGTTCGCCGGTTTATATCGACGGCAAATTGCTCGGCTCGATTTCATACAGTTTTCCGTTCTCGAAAGAACCGATTTGCGGCATCACGCCGATTGAACAAATGATCGGCATATTCGAGAAAAATTTGCCGATGAAAGCGAAAATCGACGCTCCGAAAGCAATTACGCAAGCTCAACTTTCCGCGACAACTTGGCAACCGAACGGCTTGCCGACATCCGCCGTAACTTCGGTTTTGGTCGATGCTAAATTTTCGTCGTTGGTCGGACAAACGTTTCAACCGATTTCTACGCCGATTTCGTTCAGCGGTTTCAGCCAAGAAACGTTGAATTTGTTTGCTCCGCAACTGCAAACACTCGGATTTACGGCGGTTTCGGCAATCGGCGGAGCGGCGAAAATTACACCGCTGAAAATGTTCGACGACAAAACATTGCTCGGCGGCAGTTCTGTTTCGATGCAACTGACACGCGGCGATTATTCGATGGCGGCGGCGGGAACGGTAACATATCGCAACGGCGACAAAATCTATGCTTTCGGACATCCGTTTTTAAGTTTGGGCGTGTCGGATTTGCCGATGAGCGAATCGCACGTTGTAACCGTCATTCCTAACCTCAACAATTCATTCAAGTTAGCCGTTGCCGATGCGTTGGTCGGAAGT
This sequence comes from Acidobacteriota bacterium, assembly GCA_031430435.1. Taxonomy (GTDB): domain Bacteria; phylum Acidobacteriota; class Blastocatellia; order Pyrinomonadales; family Pyrinomonadaceae; genus JANNVK01. The sequence goes on along the minus strand of JANPBM010000134.1, from coordinate 12,810 downwards.
ATGACGCAAGACCGTAACACGGGAGTTTTCGGTAAACTCGGACAACAGCCGAAGATGATTCCGGTCAAATTAAACGTCCGAACAAGTCGCGGAAACAACGAAATATACGATTTTGAAATTGCGAAAGACGATTTTCTTTCACCGCTTTTGATGAACATTTCGGTTTTTAATTCGATTACCGCGACCGAACGAAGTCTCGGCGATACGACCGTTACGGTCAAAGGAACGATTGATGTGGCGGGACAAGAGGCGATTAAAATCGACCGCCGTTTTTCGTCGGGACAAGCCAATGCGTTTACTGCCGGCACGGTTGCAAATGTTACCGGAATGTTGCTGAACAGCGGTTTCCAAAATGTTGAAGTGAGCAAAATCAGCCTTGATATTACATCGTTCGACGGCAGTAAAACCGCTGTTTTAGATCGCACGATTCTTGACCGAAGCGAAGTAAAAGCGGGTGAAACTTTTGAGATTCAAGCCTTTTTGCGAACCGATGCGGGAACGTTGATTGTCCAAAAAATTCCCGTCAAAGTTCCGAACGACACGCCGGCGGGAACGCTTTTGGTTTCACTCGGCGACGGAAATTCCGTCCAACAAGTTTCGCCGATGCGGCAATTTGTGCCGAAAACTCTGGGCGAACTGATAAAGAATATCAATCAAATTAAAAAGAACGACCGCTTTTACGCCCAACTTTATCGAATTACAAACGGCGCGATTATCGGCTCGAACGAACTGCCGAATCTGCCGCCGTCCGTATTGGCAACGCTCAACAGCGACCGTTCGACCGGCGGAGTCACGCCGACTGTGCTGACCGTTTTATCCGAACAGGAAATTGCCCCGATTGAATATGTTGTTTCAGGGCAACAGGTTTTGACGATTGAGGTGGTTAAGTGAGGGACAAGGTTAAAGAGACGAGGGACGAGAGAAAACCTTTCTTCCCTTGTCCCTTTAATCTCGTCCCTTGTCCCTAAAAATACTATGAACAATCTACCAAACTTGTTGCAAGCAATCAGTTTTTCGGCAAAAAAGCATCGTTATCAAACCCGCAAAGGCGTTGACGGCGAACCGTATATCAATCATCCGATCGAGGTGGCAAACATTCTGGCAAATGTCGGTAAAGTTACGGATTACAACATTTTAACCGCCGCAATTTTGCACGACACGGTTGAAGACACGGACACGACCGCCGAAGAATTAACCGAACTTTTCGGCGAAAAAGTGTGCAGTATCGTGATGGAAGTTACAGACGATAAACTGTTGCCGAAGAGCGAACGGAAACTTTTGCAAATCGAACATTCGCCGCATATTTCACCCGAAGCCAAACAAGTAAAACTCGCCGATAAAATCAGCAATGTTTCCGATATTCTGAATAATCCGCCCGATTGGTCAGAGGAAAGAAAGCGTGAATATATTGTCTGGGCAAAGAAAGTTGTCGAGGGTCTGCGTGGCGTAAATGCGGAGTTGGACGAGCTTTTTGATAAAACGGTGGCGTAAAGTGTTATTTGTTTCTTTCCGTCATTAACAATTTATAATTAACCATTAACAATTACTTTCACCGCATAAACTTTCTACGAATCGCCAACGCCAACAACGCGGCTTGCAACGGTGCGAAGATTACTTCTAAAACAATAAATAATTTGGTCAAGACATCATTTGCCTTTGGTTCGGGTCGTTGGAAGGTGGCGACTGAAAGACTGTAAGTAAAACCTTCGCCGTAATTCATTTTATAAATCTTCGTTTGTTCCAGTTTGTCGGTCGTTTGTTTTGCAATAACTTCGGTCTTATTCTTTTCCGGCAGTTCAAAACTTGCAAACGGAGATTCAAACAACAGTCCGAAACCGCCTAAAACTATTACCAACACAAACAACGCCCGCCGCCAACTTTCACCATAATACGAAACGGCATAATACCACCAATGCAAAGTAAAAGGTTGCAAATACCAAGGTGTTGCCAAACGTTTTGATTCACTTGCAAACTTGCGGAACATCGAGGCTTTGCTCAGACTCTTGCTTTCTTCGTGGTTATCGGCAAGTTGCCAACAGGCTTTTGTCAGAATCTCGTGCGGGTTATGCGAAGCCTCGCGTTGTAAAAGATTCTCAATCTCTTGCTTGACCTTTAGTTTTTTGCCGTCGGCATAACGCCATTTGCAATCGGTAAAAACAAACTCGCTCGCATTCACATTTACAAACCAATTTGGTTCAAGCCGGACGGTGTGAAAAGAAATCTTTTTGGCATCATCAATACGGGCATTCTGTAAATCAAGCAAAGAATCTTCGCCAATAAAAACGAAGTTACTTTTAATACCTTCAAACGAAACAAACCCATTAAAATTTGTGTAATTAAAATAAATCGGTTTGTTAAAATTGGTTTTAATAAAAAATATCTCAGATTTTTCTTCAAAGGTTGTCCAACTAAAATCTACATAATTTGTAAAGGTTGCTGAACTGAAATATGTATATTTAGTAAAAGTTGCCGAACTGAAATCTACCGGAGCTTTAAACTTTTGATTAGTTAAATTAACGACAATAGGAAACCAAACGTAGCGAAAGTCATAACGAACATGTTTTTTACGTTTATCTTCTAATTGTTTAATTTTGTCATCATAAAATTCAGATTCAATTTCTTTTGCAACATTATCAATTTTTTTAAGTCTGTTTATAAAGATTTCTCTAAATTTATTAACATCTTTTATAGTTGGCAGATGAAAAAGACAATAGTGTTTACCTTCAAATTCGGTTATATCGTATTCAGTTTTGGAAACACATACTTTTTGGTGGATATCATCAATATCATGCAAAAATTTAATATCATCGTGAACGTGGCAAAGGTGTTCCTCTTTAGGTTTGCGTGTTCGCTTAGGTTTTACGGTTTCTTCAGGAGTCATAGCGTTAATTTGATGCGGTTATCATATAGCAGACCGTTGCAAGAGGTCAATCTTTCGCGGGAATATCGCAATCATTCTTTTGCCGACATCAATCATTCCGTTGCTGATGCCAACCAAACTCTTGCTGATGCCAACCATTCTTCTGCCGACATCAACCAAACTGTTGCCGACATCAACCAAACTGTTGCCGAAGCCTGTCATTCTGACGCTGACATCAATCATTCTGTTGATTGTTCAAATAATTCGCCGGTCTGAGGCAACCATTCGGCGGTTCGGTTAATCATATCTATTGCTTTCATACGGAAAGTTTTATTCGGCTGGTATTTTTGTCGAGTTTCCGAGATTCCGCAATCTTATCAGCCGTCCCAATCACTCTAAACACCTAAAAGGAGGTTATTTTATGGCTGACTACTTACCTACAAACGAAACTAATTTAGACACTTGGTTGCTTAATTTTTCAACCAAGGCGGAAGCAAGCGGAGACCAACACGGTTTTTCCGGCGACGAAATCAAACGCATTAAAGACGATTACTCGGTTTTGCATTCGCTTGTGCAAGGTTCTGAAACAATCCGCGTTAATCAAAGCGAATATATTGCGTATAAAAAGATAGTTGTCTTCGGCGGAGCAACCGATCCGACCCCGATTTTTCCCGCGATGACTTCGCCGACCGTGCCGACCTTTATAACTTCGATTGAAAGCGGAATAGTCGAAAGAGTTCGGGCATTCGTCAAACGTCTGAAGGCTTCACCGAATTATAACGAAGCTGTCGGGCAAGATTTTCAAGTGATGAACCCGACGGGCGATAAATTTGTGGCGGCAACCGCAAAACCCGTCCTGAAAATCAAAGCGTTGGCAAATTCGTTGGTTGAAATCGGATTTGTGAAAGGCGAATCGGACGGCATCGAACTCGAAATCCAACACGGTTCGGAATCAAGTTGGACAAGAATCGGCAAGTTTATCAAAACGCCCGCCGAAGACGACACGCCGACCATCACGCCGAACACGCCCGAAGTCAGACGCTATCGCGGAAGATTCTTGGACGGCAACAAACCCGTCGGATTATTTTCAGATATTGCGACGATTGTAACAACGCCGTAAACTGACGCACAAAATTTCGGAGTTCATAAACTAACAATTATGAACTCCGATTTATTTTATTGCCAACGGAGCGTTTTGGTCGTATAATCCTTTCGATACGAACAAAAAACACTAAAGAGGTACTCATGAAATTAAACACCGTTCTTCAATCCTTTTTCGCTACGGCATTTATTTTAAGAAAATACTTGATTTTCTTCGCATTATCGGCAGTTGCGGTAAGTTATGCCAATGCCGCAACCTTTACCGTTACGACTAATGCAGATACTGGAATTGGAAGTTATCGTCAAGCTCTTTTAGACGCTAACTCAAATGTAGGAACAGATACTATAAACTTCAATATCGGCTCCGGCGGTGTTCAAACTATTCTTATTTCTTTGACAGAACTGCCGAGAATTACAGATTCCGTAATAATTGATGGCACGACTCAACCGGGCTACTCCGGTTCTCCAATTATTGAACTCAAAGGTCCGGGTGGTTTTGGGTCAACGTTTGGAATAACTTTAGAGGCAGGAAATTCAACAATACGCGGACTTGTCATAAATAATTTCAACCGAGGCGGAATTTGGATTCGCAATTTTAGTGGAAATAACAACGGAAACCTAATAGTGAATAATTATATCGGAACTGATATCACAGGTACTATTGGGCAAAGTAATGGAGCAGAAGGGATTTTTATTGGAGGATCGTCGAATAATGTTATTGGCGGAACTACAAGTAATCTTCGCAATCTTGTTTCTGGAAATAACGGATTGGCAGGAATATACGTTGTCGGATCAAACAATACGATTCAAGGAAACTATATTGGAATCGATATAACCGGAACAGTCGCGATATCTAACGCTCGAAGTGGCATTCGGATTGAAGGCAATAACAGCGGTGCCTTAGCAACCAATAATTTGATCGGAGGATCGGTACCCGGTGCGGGAAATTTAATATCTGCAAATGACTTCGATGAAATAACAATTGACCGTTTTTCCGGTGCCAATATAATAAAGGGAAATCTTATTGGAACCAATGCTTCCGGAACAGCAAGAATTCCAAACCCGTTCGGCGTTCTACTTGGCGGTCAAGGAATATCTATTGTTAATAGTTCAAACAACATTATTGGTGGAACTGATATCAATAGCCGAAATATAATATCAGGAAACAGATTTGGTTCTTCGGGTGGCGGAACCGGAATTTTTGTGGGCGGTGGCAGCAATAACAGTATTCAGGGAAATTTTATAGGAACTGATATAACCGGCACGCTGCCAATTCCGAATTCCGATCTTGGAATAGCTCTAAGCGATACCACAAACACAATTATTGGCGGAGTCACTACCGGAGCCGGAAATATAATTGCTTTTAATGGAAGAGATGGTGTTTTTATTGCTAGTTCTCCTAATATCTTAACGGTCGGAAATTCAATTCGAGGCAATTCTATTTTTTCAAACGTAGGGATTGGAATTGATTTGGTTGGCAACAGAGGTGTTACGCCAAACGATAATTGTGATATCGATACCGGACCGGGCATCAGTAACGAATTGCAAAACTATCCGGTATTGTTATCGGCAGCAAGAAATGGTTCAACAGTAACAATTCAAGGTAATTTAAATAGCGTTCCAAGTTCTACGTTTTCAATTGATTTTTACTCAAGTTCGAGTCCCGATGTTACAGGTTATGGTGAAGGCAAAGCGTTTATTGGTTCACAAAGTCTGGTAACTGATAGTAGCTGCAACGGAAGTTTTAGCCTTTCCTTTTCGTATAGCGGCAATGCTCCATTTGTGAGTGCGACAGCTACTGACAATAACGGTAATACTTCTGAGTTTTCGAGAGTTGTGAAAATTCCAGCCCCTAACTTTGATTTCGATGGCGACGGCAAAACTGACATCGGTATCTTTCGCCCAAGTCTCGGTCAATGGTGGTATCTGCGAAGTTCCGATAACTCAAATCGTGCATTCTCGTTCGGCAACTCGTCCGACAAAATTGTTCCCGCCGATTACACGGGCGACGGCAAAACGGATATTGCTACATTCACACCGTCAACGGGTTTTTGGAACATATTACGCAGCGAAGATTCGACTTTCTTCGGCTTTCCGTTCGGCACTTCGGGCGACATTCCCGCTTCTGCCGATTATGACGGCGACGGCAAAGCAGACGCTGCAGTCTTTCGACCTTCAACCCAAATTTGGTACATCAGCAAATCTTCGGGCGGCACGACGATTACTCCGTTCGGCACAACGGGCGACGTTCCCGCAGTCGGCGATTACGACGGCGACGGTAAGACAGACATCGGTATTTACCGTGTTTCGCTCGGTCAATGGTGGTATTTGCGGAGTTCGGACAACACGAATCGAGCGTTCACCTTCGGCACTTCGACCGACAAAATTGTGCAAGGCGACTACACGGGCGACGGCAAAACCGACATCGCGTTCTATCGTCCTTCGACCGGTTTTTGGTATATTCTGCGGAGCGAAGATTCGTCGTTTTATGCTTTTCCGTTCGGCACGTCGGGCGATATTCCCGTGTCGGGCGATTATGACGGCGACGGTAAATTCGATGCGGCGGTATTCAGACCGAGCGGAAATACTTGGTATCTGAATCGTTCAACTTCGGGAGTCGGAATTATCGGCTTCGGGACAACCGGCGATCAACCTGTGCCGAATGCGTTTGTGCCGTAGATTGTTTATAAACAAAAGCCTTTGCTCATAATGAACGAAGGTTTTTGCTTTAATGCTACCCAATACACTTTCTACTTTCTCTGCAAAATCTCGCCAACCAATGTTTCGGTAATCTTACCGATTCACCATATCTTTTTATTGTTTTAGAATAACGAAAACTACACTCCGATTGCCGTAATCAAAGCAAATAGTTACAATAAATGTTTATGGGACTTGCACTAAAAGAACCTAAACTTTACACATCTGCCGAATATCTTGAATTTGAGCGTCAATCGGAAGTTAAACACGAACTTATTGACGGCGAAATTTTCGTGCCGGCAGGCGCCGTCAAGCGTCATAATCAAATTTCAGCAAATATTATTCGTCTGCTCGGCAATCAGCTTCTCGAACGAGATTGCAATGCTTTTTCAAGCGATATGCGAGTCAAGATTACTCCAACCGGAAAATATACTTATCCCGATATTGTGGCAGTTTGCGGCGAAGAAATTTACGAAGACAGCACGGAGGACACGCTCCTCAATCCGCAACTGATTATCGAAGTGCTTTCAAAATCAACCGAAGGCTATGATCGCGGAGCAAAATTCGAGTATTATCAAACGATTGAAAGTTTTCGCGAATACGTTTTAATCACCCAAGAACCTTTCCGCGTCGAACAATTTGTTCGGAGAAACAAAAATGAATGGACGTATTTCGAGTTTCGCCAAGCAGAAGATATTGTCAGATTAAACTCGATTGAATGCGAAATTACTCTGCAAGATGTTTATCATAAAATCCGGCAAACATTCCCGAAAGAAGTTATTTAAGCCTCAAACGGAAAGCCAATAACGGTCAAAGTGAAATTCTGCCCGACCGCCGTTACATAAACTCTCAAATTCAAACAATACGAGTCAAATCAATGGGGAAAAAATACATCATCGCCTTGGATCAAGGCACGACAAGTTCGCGGGCGGTTCTCTTTGACGAACAAGGACAGTTGGCGGAGACGGTTCAACTGGAGTTTAAACAGATTTTTCCGACTGCGGGTCAGGTTGAACATAATCCCGCCGAGATTTTAGAAACTCAATTCGGCACGCTTGCTCAAATTATTGCGAATAACCACATTTTGCCGAGCGAAATTGCCGGAATCGGAATTGCCAACCAACGCGAAACAACGATTGTTTGGGATAAACATACCGGCACGGCGATTTATAATGCGATTGTTTGGCAAGATCGCCGAACTGCTCCGATTTGCGAAGATTTGAAAAGTCGCGGTTTGGCGGATTATGTCCGAAAAAACACGGGACTCGTCGTCGATTCATATTTTTCGGGAACAAAAGTTAAATGGATTCTTGATAATGTCAGCGGCGCGAGGGCGAAAGCGGAACGCGGCGATCTGCTTTTCGGCACAATCGACACTTGGCTGGTGTGGCATTTAACCAAAGGGAAATCTCACGTTACCGATTACTCGAACGCTTCGCGGACAATGCTTTACAACATCAAAGACCTGAAATGGGACGAAAAAATGTTGAATGAATTGGACATTCCCGCCGCGATGTTGCCCGCCGTCAAACCATCCGCGTATCATTTTGGCGATTACGAATTAAACGGCGTAAAAATTCCGATTGCGGGAATTGCGGGCGACCAGCAAGCCGCGCTTTTCGGGCAAGCGTGTTTTGAACCGGGAACGGCAAAAAATACTTACGGCACAGGCTGTTTTATGTTGATGAATACGGGCGAAAAAATGCAGTATTCGGAAAACGGTTTGCTGACAACGATTGCGTGGGGTTTGGACGACAAAGTTTTTTACGCGCTCGAAGGCAGTGTGTTTATTGCCGGAGCTTCGATTCAATGGCTCCGCGACGGCTTGCGTTTTTTCGATTCTGCGGCGGAATCCGAACGGTTGGCATTGGAAGTCGAAGGCGATAATATTGTCTATGTCGTGCCGGCTTTTGCGGGACTCGGCGCGCCGTATTGGGATATGTACGCTCGCGGAGCAATCTTCGGTTTGACGAGAGACACGGGCAAAAATCATATTACCAAAGCCGCGCTCGAATCAATCGCCTATCAAACGAAAGATATTTTGAACGCGATGCAAGAAGATTCAAAAATCGAACTCGCGGTTTTGAAAGTTGACGGCGGAGCCTGCTCCAATAATTTTTTGATGCAGTTTCAATCAGATATTCTCGGTGCCAAGGTCGAACGTCCCGAAGTCATCGAATCAACCGCTCTCGGCGCCGCTTATTTGGCGGGAATCACGGTCGGACTTTGGAAAAAAGAAGACATTATCAACCATCGGAGAATCGAAAAAGTGTTTGCGCCGAAGATGGACGAAGCGCGGCGAAATAACTTGTATCAAGGTTGGAAAAAAGCCGTTAAACGCACAATGAGCCGAGAAAACGAGTAATTATCACAACCGGAAATCAGCTTGCAAAAAAGCCCGACGCGGTTATATTCGCCGAAAACCGGTTGTTAAAGGTTATCGACAAGCTAAAGCGGTTAAACCGCTTCCTTTCGCGTATAAAAACAATCATCAGCCGATGAAAAACAGATGACAGCCGCAAAAAAACAGCCGTCAATCACTAAAAAACAGGTAACAGTCGCAGAAACACAAGCATCAGTTGTTAAAAAACAGGTAACAGTCCCACAAACACAATTATCAGTCGTTAAAAAACAGGTAACAGTCGTAGAAACACAAGCATCAGTCACTAAAACACAAGCATCAGTTGCAAAAAAATAGGTAAGAGTCACTAAAACACAAGCATTAGTTGTATAAAAACAGATAACAGTCGCAGAAAAACAAATAACAGTCGCAAAAACACAATTCTTAATTCATAATTTTTAATTCGTAATTGAATAAACCTCGTTTATTCATACCGTAAACATTCGATCGGGTCGAGTTTTGCGGCTTTTCTCGCGGGCAATACGCCGAAAATCAGTCCGACCAACGTGGAAACCGTTAAACCCATAATAATCGCCCACATCGGAATCGAGGCAGGCAACGACGGCACAAGCAAAATGATTAAATTAGAGATGACAACCGCCAACGTTACGCCGATAATTCCGCCGAAGAACGTCAACGTCATTGCTTCGAGCAAAAATTGCGTGACGATTGCCCCGCGAGTCGCCCCGATTGCCTTGCGAATTCCGATTTCTTTCGTGCGTTCGGTGACGGACACGAGCATAATGTTCATCACGCCGATTCCGCCGACCAACAAACCTAAACACGAGATGGCGAATGCCACGATTCCGACCATTCCCGTAATCGAATCGAACTGCTGAATAAATTTATCCGATGTTTTGATGTCGAAATTGTTCGGGTCGCTGAATTTAACCTCGCGCCGTTTGCGTAAAATGTCTTCCGAATCTTGCAAAGCGTCATTTAAGCGACCTTTTTCGGCTTGGATAATATGCAAAAGGAAATTTCGCTGCGGAGCGACTTTGCGGGCGGTGTGATACGGCAGAAAAACTTTGCTGTCTTCTTCGTTTTCACCGAAAAAACCTGCTTTTCGTTTCTCCAGCACGCCGATTATTTCCCACATCGAACCGTTCATCCGAACAACTTTTCCGACCGCCGCCGCAGGTTTGTCGTCAAACAACGCTTGCGCGCAATTTATCCCGATAACGATAACATTTCGCCGCTGTCGGTCGTCTGCTTCGGTGATAAATCGTCCCGCTTGGAGGTTAAGATTGACGATTGACGAATAATTTGGGGAAACACCGTCGGTATTGGCGCGGCGATAATTTTTTCCTTCGTAAGTTATGTTGTCGTCGAAACTCGCGGCTCCGAAATTCCCGATTCCGGGTGCGACAAGGGCAATATCTTCGACGGCAGATGTTTGGGCAAGGATTGCCTCCGCATCTTCTTCGGTCAAAGGCTTTCGCGTCCGTTCGGAACGGTCAGGCGGACCGAAACCGGTTGTTAAATGAAAAGCGTAAATGTTATTTGTGCCGTAATCTTCGATAGTCGCAATGATACTTTGCCGCATTCCGGTCAAAATAGACGCGACAATTATCGCCGTCATAATGCCGACCACGATGCCGAGTATCGTCAAAAACGAACGAAACTTGTTGGCGCGAATGCTGTCCAACGACATTTTAAGAATTTCACGAAAAAGATACATAGATTCAGAAGTCCATAGTCAGAAGTCAGAAGTCAGAAGTCCGTAGCCGGAAGTCAGATTCGGAACAAAATAACCGATAACTGACCGCCGTTTACCGAATACTGCTCAATTCTTTGTCAAAGCTGCAATCGGATCGAGTTTCGATGCTTTGTATGCAGGATAAAGTCCCGCGACCACACCGATTGTTGTCGAAACACCGAACGACATAACGACATAACCGACAGTAATTGTCATCGTGATGCCGGCTAAAATTGTAATGGCGGTGGTTACGCCCGAAGCCAGCAAAAGCCCCAAAATCCCGCCGGCAATGCACAACAGCGACGATTCGATCAGGAATTGCAACATAATTTGTTTGCGCGTTGCTCCGAGAGCTTTTCGCAAACCGATTTCAAACGTCCGTTCGGTTACGGAAACCAACATAATGTTCATCACGACAATGCCGCCGACAATCAGCGTAATCAGCGTTATCGGAATAATTACGCCCGCAATCGCACCGGTAAATTGGTCAATCTGATTGCCGAGTTCTTTGGTGTTGACCAAACCGAAAGTGTCGTCTTCGCTGCCGACCAAACTGCGTTTATTGCGTAATTTCAAACGCGCTTCGTCAATGGAATCGAGAAACTTTTCGGGCGTTGACCCTTTGCCGTGAATTTGCAAACCGTCGGCGCCGCGTCCGTAAAGTTGAATGTGCAAAGTAATCGGAAGATATAAAGCTCGGTCAAACGATGTTCCGGGCAACGAACCGCGTTTATCTTCCACGCCGATAATCGTAACTTGGGTGCCTTTAACCCGCAGTTTTTTGCCGATTGCCGACACGTCGCTAAAGTATTTTTCCTTAACATCAGAGCCGATGACGCAGATTTTTGCGGAAATTTTTACTTCTTCGTCGGAAAAAAAACGACCTTCGATGATATTCTTATCTTCAATTTCAACAAAGTTTGCCGAAACGCCGTTGACCGTAACCGAAGGCATTTCAACGCCGTCTTCGTCCAAATCAGTTCGATTAACCATTTGAGCGCCAACCTCGGAACATTTTGTACAGGTTTCTTTCAGATACAAATATTCGTCCCACGTCGGTTGTTTGTTTCGCCGATTCATTCGCTCGAAACCTTCGTCGTCCAAATTACCCGAAAACGCGATGCGGGCAATCATAAAATGGTCAGCGCCGAGAACTTTGGAGATTTGCGCAGAAACGTAAGTATTCAAACCGCTGATCGACGCGCCAACCACCACCACCGAAGCAACGCCGATAATAATACCGATGAGCGTCAAAAACGCCCGAAGTTTATGTTCAAAAATTGATTGTATGGCGATGCGGAAAGCATCAATATAGAATGAATAAACTCGTTTCATAAATGTTGCCGGAATGACTGACAAAATTTTTACGAAACGTTTGCAAGATAAGTTCAGAGAAAAACTATTATTAACGCCATTGTGGCGGACATTTTATAATATATCCGTCAGGTTTTTCGAGTTTATCGGGTAAAAGATTATTCTTAAGATCGGCTTCTCTGATATGTAGCTGACCATTGTTAGTCGCTTTCAAAATTTGCTTTGAACTGCGGTTTATAAAACAAGAAGTCCAAAGTAATTTACTATTGCATTCGCAGAACAAGTTATGGTAGTTTTATGAAACATCGTAACCCAAACAAAATAAGGAGAATTTAATAAATGATAGACGCAACAGAAATCTTCGCAGTCGAATGCAACCTGAGAAACAAGGAAACGCATATTCAACGTCTCAGTAAAACAATCGAAAACAATCTTGAATTGTTAGCAACAGGTAATGGTAACTCAGATTATCTAATAATAGGTATCGCAGCAACGCATGAAGACGCGATGGCAATTGCGGATGCTTTTGAACAAAGTATTTAATTCAAACTGACCCACTACCAATTTGTCATATTTCTTGACAAATATAAACTAGAATACATTAGTGTCCGGTTAAAAAAGTTTTTACAGCCATAAACTATTGATTTACTGTTAGTTACAGGCATATTTGCATTTTACGATTTCAATTTGCATTCAACTGAGTCTTAAACTTGTTGAATGAATCACGGAAAATACGTT
>JANPBM010000133.1:0-24457 GCA_031430435.1 Acidobacteriota bacterium | reverse complement strand
GAAGATAATTGACCTTCACGCCGACTTCAAGGAAATATTCGGTTAAACTTTCAGACATTTTCTTGGTCAAAGTTGTTACCAAAACACGTTCGTTTCTCGCGGCACGCTCACGGCATTCGTGCAGTAAATCATCGATCTGACCTTTGACGGGACGAACTTCGATAATCGGATCAAGCAAACCCGTCGGACGAATTACCTGTTCGACAACTTCGCCTTCGGTCAATTCAAGCTCATAATTTCCGGGCGTGGCAGATACATAAATCGTCTGCCCGATCATCTCGTTAAATTCTGTAAAATTAAGCGGTCTGTTATCTTTGGCAGACGGCAGACGGAAACCGTAATCAACCAAAGTTCCCTTGCGGCTTTGGTCGCCCTTAAACATCGCCCCGATTTGCGGCACGGTTTGATGAGATTCGTCGATGACGATAAGTGCATCTTTCGGCAGATAATGGAGCAAAGTCGGTGGCGGTTCACCCGCTTTTTTACCCGTTAAATGGCGTGAATAATTCTCGACTCCGCGACAAAAACCCATCTCTTTCATCATTTCCAAATCGTACATCGTACGTTGGTGAAGCCTCTGCGATTCAACGAGTTTGCCTTGTTTTATCAACTCTTGTTCCCACCAATCAAGTTCGGCTTTGATAGTTTTCAAACTGTTCTTAATCGTCTGTTTGGTCATCACATAATGAGTTTTAGGATAAATCGGAATGCGTGTGTCGTGGCGTTGCAAAACCTCGCCGAGCAACGGATCAATCGTGGAAACCGAATCGATTTCATCGCCCCAAAATTCGATTCTGTAAGCCTGTTCTTGATAACTCGGAAAAATCTCGACGACATCGCCGCGAACGCGAAAGTTTCCGCGACCAAAATCAATTTCAACGCGTTCATACTGAAGTTCGACGAGTTTTTTAATGAAGTCTTCACGCTTTAACTTCATTCCTTTTTCGATAAAAATCAGCATTCCGAAATATGCGTCGGGATCGCCCAAACCATAGATACACGAAACACTTGCGACCACAATCACATCACGCCGTTCGAATAACGCGCGAGTCGCCGACAGCCGCAAACGGTCAATTTCTTCGTTGATTGTCGCTTCTTTTTCGATGTACAAATCGGACGCGGGAACGTAGGCTTCGGGTTGATAATAATCGTAATACGAGACGAAATACTCGACCGCATTTTCGGGAAAGAACGTCTTAAATTCTTGATAAAGTTGGGCGGCAAGCGTTTTATTATGTGCGAGTACAAGCGTCGGACGCTGTGTGCGTTCAATCACTTGGGCGATTGTGTACGTCTTTCCGCTTCCCGTAATTCCGACAAAACATTGGTCTTTTGTCTTATTATTAAGTTCGTTGACAAGTGTTTCGATGGCTTGCGGCTGATCGCCTTTCGGCGTGTTTTCTGAAATGAGTTTGAATTTCATAGATGAAATTATAACTAAAAACCCGAACAAAAAAAAGTTGCGAAGTAATTAAACTTCACAACTTTTCGATTAGATTATCGGTAGTTTACGCAACCAATTCGAGGTTTCCGATGCGTTGAATAGTTTCCTCCAAGGCATCGCTGAAATCGTGCGGCAAATCTTTCAAGGTCGCAACGTGATATAAATGCGGCAAAACATTGGTCGCTTCCAAGACTTTGATGATGTGCAAAATTGCCATTCTGACATTCAAATCGGGATGATTGTCCAATTTGTCTAAAATCAATTCGGTTTCATCGGATTTCACCAACAAACCTAAAAGAGTAAAGGCTTCGTAAACATTTTTGTAGTCGTTGTGAATCAACCGATCGAAACTTCGTTCGACCAAACCGCTTTCAATCGCCGCTTTTGCCGCTTGTTTCATTCGCCAAGTATCTCTTAATTCCGTAATTCTCGCCCACGCATCAGCCCGATTAAAACTCAGTTTAGTTAAGCATCGCGCCGCCGCCGCCCGAACTTCGCGCGTCGGATCGGCACACGCCAACAAAATCGGTTCAAAGACGGATTCGTGGTCAAAATCGGATAAAGTCATCAACGATTTCACTCGCAACGACGACGAAAGGTCGTATAACGCAACTTGGGTCAAGGCTTCAATCGAATTTCGGTTTCTGAACATCGCCAAAATCTTGACTGCTAAATCTCGGATTAACTCGTCTTCTTCGTATTCGTCCTGCGTTTGTTCGATGGCGCCAAGCACGCCTTCATCGTTTGAGTATGAAAGTTGCGGAAACGAATTTGAACTTTCGATTTGAGTTATTTGATAAATCGGCAAATCTTTTCCGCTCGAAAGTTGCACATTTTTTACTTCGGCGTTTACTTCAACATCTTTGTTGAAACCGTTTTCGGCAAACACGTTACTGTTCGGCAAAGCATTTTTGGCGGCTTTAATTTGTTCCGGACTGCGTCTTTTTCGTTTATCGATCAGTTGTTTGTTTTTTCTGAGCCATTCCAATTCGCGGTCGGCATCAACCGATTCATCGTTTTTACCTTTCTTTTTAGAATTTAACTTCTCGACTTCTGCTGCTTTTGCTTGTTTTTTGCTGCCGATTAACCAAAAAATTGCTCCGCCCAAAGCAGCCACCAAAACAAAAAGCGAGAGATACCACCAAGTATTATCTTCTTGGACAACAGGTTTTGCCGGCGGTTGTTGCGGCGGTAACGGCAGAATAACCTTTGGCGACAAAGGTTTGGGGGTTGTTTGAGCAGGCGGACGCACAGGCACGGACGGCATTTGAGCGTTTACGGTTTGCCCGCCGTAAAACAATATAAAGCAAATTAGTAAGACTTTTAATTTCATTGGATTTTGTAAATGCTTGTGGATTTATCAGAGGTTGCTTCAAAGTTTGAATACTTTTTTGTAAGTACCCAACTGATATTATGCAATAATTTTCCCGATTTGTCATTAAAAACTTTTCTAACTCGTTAAATCCGGTTTATTTTTGATCTTTTTTTGTAAACACGACTTTACCCGAACAATAAATAGTTATAAATTTAATAAAAAATGACAACTTTAAAATCAATTTCGCAAACTAAAATTGAAGGCTTGCAACTTGTTCATCAAGGTAAAGTTCGGGATGTTTATCAAGTTGACGAAGCTCGTTTTTTGCTGGTTGCAACCGACCGCCTTTCGGCATTCGATTGTATTTCACCGACACCGATTCCAAGCAAAGGCGAGATTTTAACACAACTTTCCGCTTTTTGGTTCAAGCGTTTTTCAAACTTCATCGAACATCATTTAATTACGTCGGATTTTGATGAAATGCCCGCCGGTATTAAACAAAACGAAGAACTCAGAGGTCGTTCAACGTTGGTTAAAAAGACAAAGGTTTTCCCTGTCGAATGTGTAGTTCGCGGATATCTGGCAGGTTCGGGCTGGAAGGATTACCAACAAACCGGCAAAATTTGCGGACATATTTTGCCCGCAAATTTGCGTGAATCGGATAAATTGCCAAACCCGATTTTTACGCCCGCGACCAAAGCCGCAACGGGACACGACGAAAATATCAGTGAAGTTGAATTTGCGAATATTCTCGGTCAAGAAACAGCGGATATTTTAAGGTCGAAGTCGCTTAAAATTTATTCGGAAGCGTGCGAATATGCTTTGACTCGCGGAATTATAATCGCCGACACAAAGTTTGAATTCGGCTTGGATAACGAGGGAAACATTTTGCTGATTGACGAAATTTTAACGCCCGATTCTTCGCGTTTTTGGGATGAGAAACGCTACGAACCCGGAAAATCGCAAGCATCGTTCGACAAGCAATTTGTGCGTGATTATTTGGAAACTTTAGATTGGGACAAACAACCGCCGGCACCGATTTTGCCGCAAACGATTGTCGAAAAAACACAAGAAAAATACTTGGAAGCCTATAAACTATTAACGGGGAACGACTTATGAAACTACGCTCGCAGATGGAAAATTTAATCGACGAAATGCTGGACGGACAAATTATGCTTAACGAGGCAATTTCCGAATTTGAAAAACTATATATTCAAAAGGCTTTATCACGCAACGCCGAACATTTGTCGAACACGGCTGATATTTTGGGAATTCACCGCAACACGTTGTCGAAAAGAGTTTCAACTTATCAAGAAAAACCGAAAACACCGAAGAGATTGATTTCGCACCGATCTCGTTGAAAGTAAGCAGTTGGCAGTAACTGAAAGCAGTAAAAAACGAAAGTCATTTTACTTAAATTCATTGCGAAACTTTGCGTTCTGCGTTACTTTGTTTGCTTTACAAAACTTTCAAACTATCGCCAACCATAATAGTTTCGCCGAAGTTTTCCGCAACTAAATTTTGTCCGAATAAAACCACATTTTCACCTAAACCGAAATCTGCGTAAGTTGACGGAAATACTTGTTTTGCGAGTCGGTATTTTGCCAAAGTTTTGAGCGGTTCTTTGCCCGTTGGCGTTCCGTTTGCTTGGTCAATGGTCGTCATTACGCATCTTGCGCAAGGTTTGGTTGCACGAAAAACTGTTTCACCAACCTTTATTGTTTTCCAATTATCTTCTGCAAAAGCCTCAGATTCTGAAACAACAATATTCGGTCTGAAACGATTCATCGGAATCTTCGTTTCAAGCCGTGAATTCAAATCAGCAAGCGAACTTTCGCCGATAATCAAAATCGGATATCCATCTGCAAAGCTGACTATATCGTTATTTACCGCAAAACGCGGATTGATTTCGCGGCGTGAATCATCGGGCATGTAAACAAGTTTGCAGGTTATTTGCAAAACTTCCGAAAACCATTGATTGATGTGCGAAGCGGACAAAATCGCCTCGCAATTACTGTCCCAAACTTCAACTTTCAACTTCTCGCCTTCAACTTCAAACGGCACGGTTAAATCGTCAAATTTATCAGCCGAAACTTGCAAACCGGTTTCAGCCAAACTAATCGAAATTTTTGACATTTTCGGGAATTCGCGTTGCGTTAAAAACTTGCCGTTTTCATCAACCAACATCCAACGTCTGTCAAGTTGTAAGCCGCGTTGCTCGATTATTGCTTTATTCAGCAAAATTCTGCCGAGTGATTTAATCGGATAAATGTTTATTTCTGACACTTTCATAGCTTTCAAACTTGATAACGGTATTGTCAAGTTTTCTGTTGGTTGCAAAGTAACGCTTGACTTCTATGGTTTGATTCCAATATACTGGCACTCATAAGTTGCGAGTGCTAAAACTAACTATTTGCAACTTGAAACTACTATTATAAACGATTTATACAAAAGGAGTAATAAAAAATGGCTACAACAATTAAACCGTTACACGACCGCGTAATTATCAAACGCATCGAAGACAGCACGGAAAAAACCGCAGGTGGTTTGTTCATTCCGGATTCGGCAAAGGAAAAACCGCAAGAAGGCGAAGTAATCGCGGCGGGCGAAGGCAAATACCGCGAAGACGGAACACGTCAAGTTTTAGACGTTAAAACCGGCGACCGAGTTTTGTTCGGTAAATACAGCGGTTCGGAAATCAAATTAGATGGCGACGAATTCTTGATTATGCGTGAAGACGAAATTCTCGGCATCATTTCAAGAGCAGGAGCAAACGCTAAATAATTGTTAATTGTTAATTGTAACCGGTTAATTGAAAACCATTACAAAACTAACATTAACAATTAATAATTTATAATTAAAAATTATTAGGAGATATTATGGCTAAACAAGTTATTCATGGTGAAGAATCGCGTGCAGCGATTTTGCGTGGTGTCAACCAACTCGCAGACGCGGTTAAAGTTACATTGGGACCAAAAGGTCGCAACGTTGTGATCGACAAAAAGTTCGGTTCGCCGACAATCACAAAAGACGGCGTAACCGTGGCAAAAGAAATCGATTTGAAAGACCCGCTGGAAAATATGGGCGCGCAAATGGTTCGTGAAGTTGCTTCTAAAACCAGCGATGTTGCCGGCGACGGAACAACCACCGCAACCGTTTTGGCTCAAGCAATTTTCAAAGAAGGCGTTCGCACAGTTGCCGCCGGAGCAAATCCGATGGCGTTGAAACGCGGAATCGAGCAAGCTGTTGCCGCGATTATTGCCGAAGTCGGTAAGATGGCGAAGCCTGTTTCGGGCGAAATGATTGCTCAAGTCGGCACAGTTTCGGCTAACGGCGACAAAACAATCGGCACAATCATTGCTCAAGCGATGGAAAAAGTCGGTAAAGACGGCGTGATTACGGTTGAAGAATCAAAAACGATGGACACATCGCTTGAAGTTGTTGAAGGTATGCAATTCGATCGCGGTTATTTGTCGCCTTATTTCGTCACCGATGCCGAAAGAATGGAAGCCGTTTTGGAAAATCCGTTTATCTTAATCAACGAAAAGAAAGTTTCGTCGATGAAAGATTTGCTTCCGATTTTGGAGCAAGTTGCGAAACTCGGCAAACCGCTTTTGATTATCGCCGAAGATGTTGACGGTGAAGCACTTGCGACATTAGTTGTCAACAAATTACGCGGAACATTGAACGTTGCGGCAGTTAAGGCTCCGGGCTTTGGCGACCGACGCAAAGCAATGTTGGAAGATATTGCCACATTGACCGGCGGTAAAGTTATCAGCGAAGATTTAGGCATCAAACTTGAATCGATTACGATTGAAGACTTAGGAAAAGCCAAGAAAATCACGGTTGATAAAGACAATACAACCGTTGTTGAAGGCGGCGGCGCGGGCGAA
Organism: Acidobacteriota bacterium; assembly: GCA_031430435.1. Classification (GTDB taxonomy): domain Bacteria; phylum Acidobacteriota; class Blastocatellia; order Pyrinomonadales; family Pyrinomonadaceae; genus JANNVK01. The sequence goes on along the minus strand of JANPBM010000133.1, from coordinate 17,805 downwards.
GCGATTGAAGGTCGCGTCAAACTTATCCGTAACCAAATCGAAGAAACATCGTCTGATTACGACCGCGAAAAATTGCAAGAACGTTTGGCTAAATTAGTCGGCGGCGTGGCAGTTATCAAAGTTGGTGCAGCAACCGAAACCGAGATGAAAGAAAAGAAAGCTCGCGTTGAAGATGCAATGCACGCAACTCGTGCGGCAGTCGAAGAAGGAATTGTTGCCGGCGGCGGCGTTACATTGGTCAAAGCGGCAAAAGTTCTTGATAATTTTGTAGCCGAAGGCGATTCCGACGAACAAATCGGTGTCAACATCATCAAACGCGCGGTTGAAGAACCACTTCGTCAAATTGTCGGCAACGCGGGCAAAGAAGGTGCGGTTATCGTCGAAAAAATTCGCGCATCGGATGATGTCGCATTCGGATTCAACGCGGCAACCGAAGTCTTTGAAGATTTAGTCAAAGCAGGTGTCATTGATCCGGCGAAAGTTACGCGAACCGCATTGCAAAATGCCGCGTCAATCGCGGGCTTGATGCTCACGACCGAAGCGATGATCTGCGAATTGCCGGACGATAAAGGCGGCGATATGGGCGGAATGCCGGGCGGAATGGGCGGTATGGGAATGGGAATGTAAGTTCCAAAGTAAAACGGCAGACGTAAAATGTTTACTTTTTACGTTTGCCGATGTTAGACAAAAGCCTTCGTTCAATTTGAGCGGAGGCTTTTTTTTGTACTATAATTACAAAACCGGATAAAACTATGAGCAAAATTGAATATGAAATGCCCGATAATTACAACGAAATGCTCGCTAAACTGCTTGAGATGATTGAAACGCGGAAGTTTTACGATAAAGAAATAAATTTTCTGCAAGCGTTTGCAAACGTTGATGAATTGCGAACGGCAAAAGCTAAACACGACAAAAGTATTGATGAATTTGAACAAGCGTTGGCATTAGAGTACGAAGCGTATCAACGCTTTAGAAAATCTGAATTAGAATTGGAACAAATGTTGCATATTTGATAATATAAAGTTTCCGTTTGAGTGCAATGCTCAAGCGGATCAATGCGAAATGTTGTGGGATGCGTTTCGCACCGCGAACGGTTTACTATTGGGAGCGTAAGCCGTTCGCACTTTTTCGGGAAAGTCGAACAAGTTTTCGGCAGGTAAAAACGGAGAGTTTTATTATCCGAGCAAGTTTTCTAAAGGTCGCCGCAGAATGTCCGCATTATTTGACACACATTATTTCGGGTTGTTTATCTTGGCTAAAGTGTTGCCGGAGATTGATTTAACTGCGTAAACGGTCGTATTTGGCGCGAACCTCCGCCCGATTTGTGTCGGAATGATGCACGAAACCTGTAAGTTGTTGTAAACCTTTAGGTTAAACGCTCCGAGCAACATCCGAAATGCTAAACGGTTCGCACCCGTTGATTCTATTGGACTTAGCACCTGTTTTATGGTACAAATTATACATCAGTCAACGTTAAACAATGGGGTTCGCACTTTGCAGGGTTTAATTTCTGCATTTGCAACACTTACAAGGGTAGCTGTTGGAAGGTACTTCGCGTCTAAAGCGGATTGAAACGCAAACTGGAATTACGATAAGCACCACAAACATAGTTGGAAGGTACTTCGCGTCTAAAGCGGATTGAAACATTACGGTCATTACTAGCAATATTGCTGGCAAAAGTTGGAAGGTACTTCGCGTCTAAAGCGGATTGAAACTTCGTCTCCTATTTGAAATAAGAGCTCAGGATTTTCTGTTGGAAGGTACTTCGCGTCTAAAGCGGATTGAAACATTAACTGGGCATCAACCCTATAAGTATTAATTTTAGTTGGAAGGTACTTCGCGTCTAAAGCGGATTGAAACAAAACTTAACTTTGCGAAATGTGAATCTGGAAGTTGGAAGGTACTTCGCGTCTAAAGCGGATTGAAACTCTGCTTCTACCGAATCTAAGTAAAACTTAAACTGTTGGAAGGTACTTCGCGTCTAAAGCGGATTGAAACTTTTGTGATGCTGATTATTTTATAGTACTCAAAGTTGAAAGGTACTTCGCGTCTAAAGCGGATTGAAACGTTCACGGCAATATCTACATCTTCAGCTCTGGTTTGTTGGAAGGTACTTCGCGTCTAAAGCGGATTGAAACAAAAACCTCCACCCGATGCATGGTGTGTAAGGTTGGAAGGTACTTCGCGTCTAAAGCGGATTGAAACTTATTGACGGAAATTTTTGATGTATCAATAAAATTGTTGGAAGGTACTTCGCGTCTAAAGCGGATTGAAACTTTTGTGTTCCAACCTCAATTCTAGGTTTATAGTTGGAAGGTACTTCGCGTCTAAAGCGGATTGAAACTCAAATGACATAATGTTAGCTAAATTTAATACAGTTGGAAGGTACTTCGCGTATAAAGCGGATTTTGTTCAGAGTACACGATTTATCGTGCCGGCGATGCTTAAGCATCGGAATCAAACTAAAGTTTGGACTCTGAACTTTTTAGCCGGAAGTTCCTTCGCGTCTAAAGCGGATTGAAACTTTAATTAAATACTATGCTGTCAGTCTCGTCCATCCATTGGCAGACGCATCGCGTCTAAAGCGGATTGTTTATACCGGTGAATTGTGAATGGTTAATGAAAGAGCAATCTAATTCACCATTTATCATTCATCATTCACCGGTATTAAAATCTTTGGCGATACTCTTACAATGTTTGGCGATGCTCTTACAAGTCTTGGCGATGCTCCAACAATCTTTGGCGATACTCTTATAATCTTTGGCGATGCTCCAACAATCTTTGGCGATGCTCTTATAATCTTTGGCGATACTCTTACAATCTTTGGCGATACTCTTACAATCTTTGGCGATACTCTTACAATGTTTGGCGATGCTCCAACAATCTTTGGCGATTCTCGAAAGGCTTGATTTTACTCGGTAAAACTTTATTTTCAGTCAAACAAAGCATTGAAATAAATCTGAACTTAATGTAAGATGCCAATACTTGCAAACGCTTATAAAAATTTTATGTTTGCACGTAAAGGAGACAAAACAATGGCTTTTCCAAATACACAAGCCGAAATAAACGCGTTGCTCCAAATATGGCTGGTAAAAATTCAGAACTGGGCAACTCTTTACGGACTTTCAAACGAAACCGTCAAACAAGCGCAAGACGATGCAATAGTTTACAAACATATACTTGATGTAACTTTGCAGTTTGAATCAGACCGCAGTGAACTCTCGTCATATCGAGTCAATATGTTTACCGGCACTCCGACAAGCGCGGCGGCGGCTTATCCCGAAGTAACTTTGACACCGCTTCCGGCATTGGTTATCGGGGCAAAACCCGGCATCCAAATCCGCAACAAAGAACTGTACAATTTTCTGAAAGCGCATCCGAGTCGGACAAACGAATCGCTCTCCGATTTGGGAATCTTAGTCGCGTCGCCGCCTAAGGTTGCCCTCGCAGATTTGAGACCGTCGCTCAAAGTATCGGCAAAAATAAACGATTGTATGGAGATTGCCTTTGGTAAACAAGGACAAAATGCAATGCGTGTCCAAATGCGGCGCGGCGCGGTTGATTGGCTGAGCGTCGGCGATCCGACCAGCACGCCGTTTATCGACAACACCGCAAGCACCGACGGGAAACCCGAAAAACGCGAATATCGCGGCGTGTTTCTGCAAAAGAACGAAACAGTCGGGCAATTCAGCGATATTGCAAGTGTCGTAACTACGCCGTAAATCACGTCGCAAATAAAATGTTCGGAGCAGGTCTTTCAGCAATTATAAAAAGACTGCTCCGGACATTTTTTGTTACCGCCGAAAATTGTTGAACATTATTGACAATAAACAACTGTTTCGGTAACTGCATCGTTCAACTTCGGGAATCCGAATTGTCGGCTTCGATGCCGGCGGCGAGATGCCTGTCCAAACGCGTTTGCACCGTAAATCGATTAGATTATCGGTAAAAGCCTGCGGTTGATTTGAGCAGAGTTTTTTTGTGCCGATTAAAAATACGATAACTGCATTACTCGACGATTTTGCCGTTCTTCCGAATCACAAAGGCTTCCCGAACTCATAATTTTATATTTGACCGATTATTACTTTTCCGAATCACAGTTCAGTATTTTATCGAGCAAAACGCGTTGCCGAAGTTAATCGCTTTTTTACTGTTCAAACTGACCGAATTGTTTCATTTTGAAACTGCGACTGACCTGTTCTGTTCGCTTTCTCTGCATCGCAAAGTCTTTTTACGCGCCGCAAACCTCAATTTCAGCCTGTTTATTCGTTATTTTTTATGTGGCGCATTATTTGCAGAATTATTTTTTTGAAAGCGTCAGGCTATCCCGAAGACTCCGTCAAAACCCGCTAAACATTCAAATGGCAGATAAGAAGAAAATTTATGAAATCACCGGATTTCTGACCATCGGACTCAGTTTGGTTATCTGTCTGTTTTCGGCTTGGACTTTTTCTTACGACAAAATAGGTTTTAATTTAATCGGATTGGTTGTCGGAACGTTGTTTGCCGGAGCATTTTTAAATATCCAACTGCCGCGCACCAAAATTCACATTACGGCGGCTGATGCGATCATTACGCTGGCGATTATTGTCTTCGGAACCGAAGTCGCGGTGTTTTTGGCAATTTTAGAATCGATTAACGGCAATGTTTCTTTGCTCTTAAAAGGCGTTCCCGTCAAACCCCGAACTTTTATTTTGAACGGGGCAATAAATACGATTTCCGTCTTTGCGGCGGGCAGTTTGCTGCCTTTGCTTTTGAACGAACGGTCGCTTGAATCTGTGCTTGCCGACACGCAATCATTGATGATTTTGTTGAGCGTTTTGTTTTTTTCACAGTTTCTCTGGCTGTCGGCTTTCGCCGCTTTGTTTATTTCTCTCAAATCGGATAAACCGTTTCGCCAAGTTTGGAATGAATACGCAATCAACACTTCGGTTGTCTATATTACCGGAGCAATTATTGCGTGTTTGACCTGTAAAGCGTTTCAAAAAGTTGATTTGGTGTTGTTTTTTATTGCTGCCGTGGCGGCTGTCGTTGTTTATTTAAGTTATAAAAACTATGTCAACGACATAAAAGCAACCGCCGCCAAAGCCGAACAGGCGGATCGTTTGCGCGCCGAACAAGCCGAAAATCACGTCATCGAATTACAGCATTATATTTCGGAACTGAAACTTTCGGGAATTGCCTTAAAAAACCGCGAAGAACAATTTCGGTATGCGGCGTTTCACGATTCTTTGACGGATTTGCCGAACCGCAGTTTTTTCTCGGACGAATTAGCCGTCCTGTTGGAAAGCAATAAATCCGAACATTTCGCCGTTTTATTTTTAGATTTGAACCGATTCAAAAACATCAACGACAGTCTCGGTCATTCTGCCGGCGATTTACTTTTGATAAACATTGCCAAACGATTGCGAAAAGTTGCCCGCAAAGGCGATGTGGTGTCGCGTTTCGGCGGCGACGAATTTGCCGTCATACTTAGAAATATCACAAATTCGGCGCACGCCATTGAACTGGTGAAACGATTTCAAGCGTCGTTATCGGCACCGTTTACGCTGCACGGAAGACGAATTTTCTCGTCTTCGAGCATCGGCATCGTCATGAATAATTCCGCTTACCGAAACGCCGATGACATTATCCGCGATGCCGATATTGCGATGTATTACGCCAAAGAACACAGCGAACATTACGCGGTTTTCGACCAAGCCATGCACACCAAAGTTGTCGGTTTAATGCAAACCGAATCAGATTTGGGCTACGCTCTCGAACGAAACGAATTTTGCCTTCATTATCAGCCGATTATCAAATTGAATTCGACCGCGTTAATGGGTTTTGAAGCCTTGATTCGGTGGAATCATCCGACTCGCGGTTTAGTTTCTCCCGCCGAATTTATTCCGTTGAGCGAAGATACGGGTTTGGTGATTCCGATGACATTTTGGGTAATCCGCGAAGTTTGCGAACAAATAAACAAATGGCAAAAGTTGTCGCCGAAGCAAAAGTTAATTACCGTCAGCGTTAATATCTCCGGCAAACATTTTGCCGAACCCGATATGGTCGAACAAATCGAGCAAATTTTATCTGAAACCAAAGTAAATCCGCTCAGTTTAAAGCTGGAAATCACGGAAAGCGCCGTCATGGCAAACGCCGAAAACGCCATCGAAATGTTGCGGCGATTAAAAAATCTCGGTTTACAACTTTCCATCGACGATTTCGGCACGGGTTATTCCAGTTTGAGTTATTTGCACCGCTTCCCGACCGATACGCTCAAAGTCGATCGATCGTTTGTCAACAAAATACAAGCCGGAAGCGAAAACTGCGAAATTGTCAAAACCATTGTCTCGTTGGCAAAGGCTTTGAATATGAAAGTAATCGCCGAAGGCATCGAAACCGTCGAACAATTCCGGCTTTTGCAAAATTTAGATTGCGAATACGGGCAAGGTTTTCTGTTTTCGCGTCCTGTTCCGCAACCCGAAGCCGAGAGTTTGTGGTTGAACGAAAAAACGTGGCGTGAATTTCTGCCGCCGGACATCGATTACACCGAACCTCAATTTCATGCCGCCCCGTCCGCAGCCTACTTTCATCCCGCTTCGTAACATTTCGATAAAAGCCTCAGGACATTCGACAAAGCGCAACCGATTTCGTATCGTTTCAAACCCAAGCGACATAATTGACATCCATAAACTATAAATATAATCTTTATTTACATTCATTTAAGACGAATCAAAAAGACGAGAAGTTATCGAAAATCATTAAGCAGATTTTGCCTTAATATCCGACGTTTTTGATAATCCATTTAAAAGTTATCGTGAAAATGCCGAACGTTCAGACGATAAAATTTGCTGTTCCGCGATTGGTCAAACATCTCGAAACGGCTTAACTGTTTTGTTTTACACTAATATCGTTGAAATGGATTGAAAAACTGTGGCAAGACAAAACTGCGTCGAGCAGATTAAAAGCCGAATTGGAAACCGTTTGATGCTGAAAATTGACATTCACACACATATTTTGCCGAAAAACATTCCGCGTTGGAAGGACAAATTCGGCTACGGCGGATTTATCACGCTCGAACATCACAAGCCTTGTTGCGCCAAAATGCTCAAAGACGACGGCGCATTTTTCCGTGAAATCGATGAAAACTGCTGGTCAGCCGAACGGCGAATGGCGGAATGCGATTCGCAAAATGTGCAGGTTCAAGTGCTTTCGACCGTGCCGATTTTATTTAATTATTGGGCGAACGCCGCCGATTGCGCCGATACTTCAAAGTTTCTAAACGACGGAATCAGCGAAATCGTCGAAGCCTGTCCGACCCGCTTTATCGGACTCGGAACTGTTCCGCTGCAAGATGTAAACCTTGCCGTCAAAGAACTTGAGCGTTGCAAACAAATTGGATTGGTCGGCGTACAAATCGGCTCGAACGTTAATCGGCTTAATTTGGGCGAACCGCAATTTTTTGAATTCTTTGCGGCTTGCGAAGAACTTTCGATGTCGGTTTTCGTGCATCCGTGGGAAATGTTCGGCGAAGCGGATATTCAAAAATACTGGTTGCCGTGGTTGGTCGGAATGCCGGCGGAAACTTCGCGGGCAATTTGTTCGTTGATATTTTCGGGCGTGTTGGAACGTTGCCCGAATCTGCGGATTTGTTTCGCTCACGGCGGCGGTTCGTTTCCCGCGACAATCGGCAGAATCGAACACGGTTTTTCAGTTCGCCCCGATCTTTGCGCGGTTGATAATCCGCTCAATCCGCGAAATTATCTCGACAAAATTTATTACGATTCACTCGTTCACGAACCTCGGATGTTGGATTATTTGGTCAATTTAGTCGGTGCGGAAAGAGTTGCTCTCGGCACGGATTATCCGTTCCCGCTCGGCGAAGAAATTGCGGGAAGTTTAATCGATTCAATGACTTACGACGATGCAACGAAAGCAAAACTATTTCATGAAACGGCTTTGGACTGGCTGGGTTTGAGTAAATCGGCTTTTTAAGAATCAATAAAGTTTTTATGTTTCTCCGCAAATCAGGTTGCCGGCAAGAAAAAATTAAGTGAAATAATAATACTTTTTATGACCCGTTTCCCTGCTAATTCTCGTTTATATACTTAGCAAGTGGTTTCGTATCTTTTACGGAAATTGCTGATGGAGGATTTTATGAACTCTGAACAACTGAAAAAAGTTGAAGAAATCTACCATGCGGTTTTAGAAGTTTCACCTCAAAAAAGAGAACTTTTGTTGCAAGATTATTGCGGCGCGGACGAAGAACTGCGGCGGGAAATTGATTCGTTGCTTTCATTCGACAAAACTTTCGGCAACGTCATTGACTCGTCGCCCGAATTTTTAATCAACGAAATTTTTGCCTCTTTTCCGACATTAGACTTAATCGGCTCGCAAATCAATCAATATAAAATTCTTGCGCTTTTGGGCGAAGGCGGCATGGGAACGGTTTATCTGGCTCAGGATACAAAGTTGGAACGAAGAGTTGCGGTCAAATTTCTTTCAGATAGATTCCCCGGCGAAGGAAACGGGTTAAGTCGTTTTTTTCTCGAAGCCAAAGCCTCTTCGGCACTGAATCATCCGAATATAATCACGGTTCACGAAATCGGCGAGTTTGCGGGAAAGCCGTTTATCGCCACCGAATTTATTGACGGCGTTACGCTTAAAAAATTTTTATCGGGCAAAAAACAGACGCTTGGTGAGATTCTCGATATTACAATTCAAATAACTTCGGCGCTTTCATCGGCTCACAAAGCGGGAATAATTCATCGCGACATAAAACCCGACAATATAATGGTTCGCCGCGACGGCATCGTCAAAGTACTTGATTTCGGGCTTGCCAAACTGATTCAAGAAACAGCCGAGATTGACAGCGAAACAGTCAATCGAACAAATATTTCAACCATCCACGGCGTGGTTTTAGGAACTCCGCAGTTTATGTCGCCCGAACAAGTACGCGGAAAAAAAGTTGATAAACGAACCGATATATGGAGTTTCGGAGTTTTATTGTATGAATTATTTACGCAAAAACTTCCGTTCCAAGGTGAAACAACGCCCGATGTTGTCGCTTCGATCTTAAAATCCGAACCGCTTCCTTTAACCGATTATGTTTCAGGCGAATTAGAAAGAATTACGCTTCTGGCTCTGAAAAAAAACCGCGATGAACGCTATCAAACAATTGAAGAAATTTCAACCGACATAAAAAATTACAGACGCGAATTAGAGTTTGGAAATAAAACGGAATCGCTTAATTTCAGAATCGATACGGGCATCGAACACGAGAAAAAAACCAACCCCGAACTGACACCCGTAACCGTCGAAGAAGCGGTTTTTCAACCGAGTAATTTTTTTTCGTATGTTAGTCAAACAATTTCCAAACCGCGAAGATATCCGGCTTTTTCATCGTTTATTTTAATTTTCGCCGCTTCGCTTTTAGTTGTTTTAGGCTTCGTTTATTCAAAACAAAGTTCATCCGCCGATCAAGCCGATTCGTTTCAGCAAATGAAACTTGCAAAACTTACGTTCGACGGGACGGCAACCAATATCGTTGCGGTTTCTCCCGACGGAAGATATATTGTTTACGCCCTGCAAAACGAAAATAAGCAAACATTGATGTTGCGACAAGCCGAAACTTCCTCGACCGTTCAGCTTGTGCCGGCTGCCGAGGTAAGCTATCAAGGATTAACGTTTACGCCGAACGGCAGTTATGTTTATTATACGGTTTATGAAAACGGCGCCGGCAATGTTTACGAAATTCCCGTGCTTGGCGGCAATTCCCGTAAAATAATCAACGATGTTGACGGAAAAGTAACTTTTTCGCCCGACGGAAAAACGATTGCGTTCGTCCGCACCCGCAATTCTCTGATTTTGGCAGATGCCAAAGGCGGTTCCGAAAGAATCTTAAAAACCTCCGATCAAGGAGAAATTCGTGTTTTGGCAGAATGGAGTCCGGACGGCGCATCGATTTTGACTTCGGTTTTTTCAAAAGACGAGAGTAGATTTTATTTGACCGAAATTTCAGTTACCGCCGGCACCGAGAATCGATTTTCCGCTTTGCCGTGGATGGCGATAAACGGTTTGGCGTGGTTACCCGACAAAAGCGGCATTATGATTGTCGGACGCGATCCGGAAACAAAATTTTCTCAGCTTTGGCAGATTTCGTATCCGACCGGAAAACCTCAGCGGATAACAAACGATTTCAGCACCTACGTTGGTCTGAATTTGACGGCTGACGGTAAATCGATTGTAACCATCAAACAAGAAAGACTTTATAACATTTGGACTGCATCCGCCGAAAACCAAGTATCAGCGAAAAAAATCACAATCGAAGAGGGCAGAGACGACGGCATCTCCGGCGTTTCGCAAACTCGTACCGAAAACATTGTTTACACTGTCAGAATAAAAGACGCATTCGATATTTGGATTGTCAACGCGGACGGAAGCGGCAATCGGCAACTCACTTTTGACCAAGGCACAAATTTTAATCCGACGGTTTCGCCCGACAATCAATCTATTGTTTTTACTTCAAGCCGCACGGGAAAAGCGATTCTTTGGCGGATGGATATTGACGGAGGCAACCCGACCGCGTTGACCGAACCCGACGCTTTAGCCGATTATGCAAGTTTTACGCCCGACGGTAAATGGATTATTTACCGAAAATCGGATTCAAATAATTTATCTGCAATTTGGAAATTGAATTTGGAAACCCGAAAAACAATCCGACTGACCGAATCCGAAGCGTGGAAACCGACCGTTTCACCCGACGGAAAATTCTTTGCTTGTCAGTATGGTTCGGGTAAAACTGCAAAAGTTGCAATTATCTCGATCGAAGGCGGAAAACCCGAAAAAATCGTTGACGCGCCGGCGGTTCTTAAATCAAAAGTGTTCAGATGGACAAAAGACGGAAAATCTTTGATTTACATCGATAAAAGCGACCGCATAAATAATTTACAAATTCAGTCGCTTGATAATACTCCGCCAAAACAACTGACCTTTTTTGAATCCGGTCAGATCGAAAGATTCGATTTAACGGCGGACGGGAAAAGTCTCGTATTTTCGCGCGGAACAGAGTCTTCGGATATAGTTTTGTTTGATAATTTCAGGTAAATTTCAAACAAATAATAAACCTGCACAACCGTTTTACCAAGACAGATAAGCTGTCAATTCAACAAACGAGGAGATTATTTATGGAAAATCAGGATAGAACCAGCCCCGCCTGCAAAGACGATGATTGTATGTTTCAGGTAATGGGGGATTTAATTTCATGCAGTTCGGGCAACCCGACTTGCGGTTTAGCATCACTTTTAGAAGCTGAAGAATCATGTTTTCACGACAACGCGCTGATCGCCGCAACACAGGAAATTAACAAAGTGTTGCTAAACATTCCGGAAGATGCGAAAGGGCGCAACCTTTCTTTTCTGCAAACAAAAATGGGGATTTTACTTGCTTGGGTTGAACACGACACGGAACAAATTGCCGGAGCAATTACCGCAGACAGCGATAAAGAGGCAGTTACCGCCGCGCTTAAACTGAAATTGTAAAGACTTTACAATCGAACTTAAAACATATTTACCTCTGAAAAAATTATAAAATTTCACGAGGGCAAGTATGTTTTTTTTAATTTCCCGCACATCTGACGAGTTACAGATGTTGTCAGTTTTCCGTCTTCTCAAATGTTGGTAAATTCAATTTTCATTCTCGCTTTATTCTTTTCCGCTTTAGTTTTCCCGAATTTTGTTGCAAAATGAATGAGTATTCATTCATAACATAATGCACTACGATTTTATCATTATCGGTTCGGGTTTCGGCGGAAGTGTTTCGGCGCTTCGGCTGATGCAAAAGGGTTACAAAGTTTTACTTTTGGAAAAAGGCAAACGTTTTTCCGCCAAAGACTTCCCGAAAACAAATTGGGACATTCGGCGTTGGCTGTGGTTGCCGAAATTAGGTTTGCAAGGCATTTTTAAGATGACTTTTATGCCGCAAATTACTGTGCTTTCAGGCGTTGGATATGGCGGCGGATCGCTTGTGTACGGCAGCACTTTACCGATTCCGAAAACCAAGTTTTTTGAATCGGATTCGTGGTCGCGGCTCGCCGATTGGCAAAATGAACTCACACCGTTTTATCAAACAGCCAAGAAAATGCTTGGTGCAAGTTTGAATCCGAATTTAACTTATATCGACGGAATTTTCAAAGAAGTTGCAGATGAAATCGGACGCGGCGATCAGTTTCATCCGACCGAAGTTTCGATTTTCTTCGGCGATTCCGGCAAAAAAGTTCCCGATCCGTATTTTGGAGGCAAAGGTCCCGACCGCACAGGCTGTATTTTTTGCGGCGGTTGTATGCTCGGTTGTCGGCACGACGCGAAAAACACGCTCGACAAAAATTATCTTTATTTGGCTGAAAAACTTGGTTTGAAAGTGGAAATCGAAACAAAAGTTTCCGCCGTTCGTCCGCTTGAAAAAGGTTACGAAGTTGAAGCGAAACAAGGTGTTACGCGAAATAAACAAACCGTGAAATTTACCGCCGACAACGTTATTTTTTCTGCCGGCGTGATGGGAACTGTCCCGCTTCTGCTTGAATTAAAAGAAAAACCGGATTGCTTGCCGAAAATTTCAGAACGTTTAGGCGATTTTGTGCGGACGAATTCAGAAGCGTTGATTCAAATTGTCAGCGAAGACGAAAAACACAATTTGAGTGAAGGAATTGCGATAAGTTCCATCATCAACACGGACGAAAATTCGCATATCGAGCCGTGCCGATATTCTCGCGGTTCAGGTTTTTTTCGGTTTTTAATCGGTCCGCACGTTGAAGGACACGCCAAAGCCGAACGCTTCATCAACGTTGTCAAGGCTTATTTAACCAAGCCGTGGCGGATTTTCAAAACTTTAACGGTCGCCGATTTTTCGGGTCAAAGCGTAACTTTGCTTTATATGCGTTCGCTCGAAGGAACTTTGAAATTCAAACTCGGCAGAAATCCGTACACATTTTTCAAACGAAAATTGACAACGGGCGAAGGAACGGGACAAAAAGCCGTTGCGTATATTCCCGAAGCGACCCAACTCGCCAAGACTTTCGAGAAAAAATTGGACGGAACAGCTTACACTTTGTGGAGCGAAACATTGCTCGGCGTACCGACCACCGCACATATTTTAGGCGGTTGTTGTATGGGCGATTCAACGGAAAACGGTGTGATTGACAACGAGCATAAACTATTCGGCTACAACGGTTTATATGTAATTGACGGCTCGGCGATCTCGGCGAATCCGGGCGTAAATCCATCGCTGACGATTACGGCTTTAGCGGAACGTGCGATGAGTAAAATTCCGCCGAAAACTGATTTATAAAAGTTTATTTTGTTGAACTTGCGGTCTTTTTCCAACGAGTCCAATTTGTGTCCGCACCGATTTTTGTATCTTTGAAATCAACCTTAATTCCGTTGATGTGTTTTGCCAATTTCACTAAATCGCAACGGTTGTAATAATCTGCCCAAATCAAATTTATCGGATATTTCCCTGTCCAATCGTTTTTTATCCAACCTAACGCAATCGGATTTGTCATATCTGCCAACTCGCTTGCGGATGACGGATAAAGGTCGTTGAAAAAACCTAAACTTATCAATTTGCCGTTTTCGTCGGGCGTAACCGATGAACGAATCGCATAAAATTTATCGGTGTATTTCCCGTCCTTTGCGTTTTGTAAAATGCTGAGCGTATTCGACTTAAACGCATCAAGTTCCCAACCCGCGAACCAAGTGTTTTCTTCCTTTCGATTCCAAATCAACGCATCGTTCTGCACTTCGTCCGAATCAAAAAGTGCGATAATTTGGTTATCTTTTTTCAGTTTCCATAATTCTTCCAACTTACTTTTCGGGCTGAATTTATTTCCGTCAACCAATTTTCCGGCTAATTTCGTTTTAATCAACTTGATAAGTTCAACCCATTTAGTTTTTTGCAAACCTTCAATTTCACCTTGTTTTCGGTTTTGTTCGATTTGAAATTGTCGATCCCAAAAATGATTAAAACCTATTAGAATCAACTCTTTAGTGTTTTTATCACTAAACGCTTTGATGTCGTTCAACATTGATTCGACCGATGTGCCGTAAACGCCGTGGCAAGTCATCAACGTTCCTTTGCCGTCAACGCAAACGCGAATATCAAAGTAACGAACGCCGTCGTTGAGCATTTCAATAGTCGTCCGTTCCTGCGTTTTTGCCCAATCCGTAAAGACCGAACCACGGGCAAGAATTTGTTTGAGCGGTTTTGTATCGGGCGAAGTTTCAATTTTCGGACCAAAAATCCCACCTTTTTTTGATTGAATAATTGTAAAAGTTCCCGCATTGTGCGTTCCGGGCAAGGCGATTTGGTTTAGTTGCTTTTTGCCGAGAATCGCCGCATTGTCGCTCATCCAATTTGGTTGAGCCGCAATCGGCAAGGCGTAAACCGTTAAAAACAATCCGATATAAACAAATAATTTTCGCATCATAATGAAAATATTAAATTGCAATGCCGAAAAAGCCAAGTTGCTTTTGTTTGAGTTTCCGGACAAATTAAAAATAACGTAAACTTATTAAATCAATTATGAATTTTGAATCAACCAAATCTTTTGCAAAAAAATCGGACGAGCAAGATTCGCTCAATCATTTCCGCGACAAATTCTTTATTCCGAAGCAAAAAAACGGCGAAGATGTAATTTATTTCACGGGAAATTCGCTCGGATTACAGCCGAAAACCACGCGAACATTTATTGAACAAGAATTAAAAGATTGGGAAAACCTCGGCGTTGAAGGACATTTTCAGGCAAAAAATCCGTGGATGCCGTATCACGAATTATTGACCGAGCAAATGGCAGAAATCATCGGAGCAAAACCGCTTGAGGTTGTCGTGATGAATTCGTTGACCGTGAATCTGCATCTTTTGATGGTTAGTTTTTATCGTCCGAACGGTAAACGCAACAAGATTGTTATGGAAAAAAATGCGTTTCCGTCCGATCAATATGCAGTTGCGTCACAGATTAAATTTCACGGCTTCAACGTTGAAAAATCCTTAATTGAACTTGCACCGAGAGAAAACGAAAGTTGTTTGCGAACCGAAGATATTTTGCAGACAATCCGCGACAACGGCGACGAAATTGCGTTGATTTTGCTCGGCGGCGTAAATTATTACACAGGTCAAGCCTTTGATTTTGAAGCAATTACACGCGTCGGACATTCCGGCGGAGCGATTGTCGGATTTGACCTTGCACACGCGGCGGGAAACGTTGAATTGCAACTTCACGATTGGAATGTTGATTTTGCGGCGTGGTGTTCGTATAAATATCTGAATTCGGGTCCGGGCGGAATAGGCGGAGTTTTTATTCACGAAAGACACGTTGCAAACGCCGATTTACCGCGTTTTGCAGGTTGGTGGGGACACGATAAAGAAACACGTTTTTTGATGGGCGACGAATTTGTGCCGATAAAATCTGCCGAAGGTTGGCAATTATCGAATCCGCCGATTTTTCAGTTGGCAAGTTTGCTGGCAAGTTTAGAAATGTTTCACGAAGCAGGAATGAAAAACTTGGTTGAAAAGTCAAAAAAGTTGACCGGTTATTTAGAGTTTTTGCTCAATCAAGTTGAAACTGACCGAATCGAAATTATCACGCCAAACGATTCTAAAAAAAGAGGTTGTCAGCTTTCAATCAGAGTTAAAAATGCCGATAAAAGTTTATTCAAATCAATTTCCGAACACGGTGTAATCGCCGATTGGCGTGAGCCTGACGTGATCCGCGTCGCACCTGTTCCGCTTTATAATTCGTTTACGGATTGTTGGATGTTTGTTGAGATTTTGAAGGAAAGTTTATGAATCGGTTTAATATTCCGAGCAAATTGTTACCAAAACTGAGAGAATTGCAAAAGAATGATTTTCATTATCCGATAACGGTTTCAGAAGATGCAGTTGTTATGTTTTACGGTTTGGGCGACCCTTTATATCTGACATTTGACGGCAGAATTATTATTGAAGATATGCTAAATGAAAAACTGCCGAGAGAAGCAAGCAGTCTAATTGAAGCAGCAACTGCAATTGTCGCGGGAGCGAAAATTCGAAATTTTCCGGAACTATTGTCAATTTTACCGTTGCGACCGCACAATGCCGTTGATTGCAGTAACTGTGAAAAAATCGGTTGGTTTAAACCTTCGGAAACCATTGGTCCATTTATTTGCGGAGATTGCGGAGGTTTGGGTTGGTTATTGTAACAATTTAATTTATGTCAAAACAAAAAGTTATCATCATCGGAGCAGGTTTATCGGGTTCTTTGCTGGCAATTTATCTTGCCAAACGCGGGATTCACAGCGAAATTTACGAAGCTCGCGGCGATATGCGAAACGAAACTGTATCGGCGGGACGTTCGATAAATTTGGCGTTGTCTGATCGCGGAATTGCGGCGTTGAAAGAAGTCGGAATGGACGAATTTATGCTTGCCGAAGCCGTTCCGATGTTCGGGCGAATGATTCACGCGGTTGGCGGACAGACGAAACTTTTGCCGTATTCAGGCAGAAAAGGCGAATTTATCAACTCGGTTTCGCGGTCGGGTTTGAATATCGCGTTGATGAATGAAGCCGAAAAATACGCGGAAGTTAAGTTTTTATTCAACGAAAAATGTGTTGAATTTGACTGCAAATCGGGCGATGCAAAGTTTGATTCGGGGAAAATTGCCAAAGGTGAGACGCTGATTGCAACCGACGGAGCAGGTTCGGTCGTAAGAAACACGATGTTTTCCGCCGTTCCCAGATTCAATTTTTCGCAACAATTTCTTGAACACGGTTACAAAGAATTACATATTCCGGCGAGTGAAAACGGCGGTTTCTTATTGGAAAAAGAGGCTTTGCACATTTGGGCAAGACGTTCGTTTATGATGATTGCGTTGCCGAATTTCGACGGCAGTTTTACCTGCACAATGTTCAACGCACATTCGGGCGAAAATAGTTTTGAAGAAATTACGGACGAAAATTCTTTGTTTAATTTCTTTGAAACAAACTTCGCCGATGTAATTCCTTTGATGCCGACTTTGGTTGAAGATTTTTTCGCAAATCCTGTCGGCAACCTTGGCACAATTAAATGTTTTCCGTGGAATGTGGCTGGGAATTCTTTGTTAATAGGAGATTCTGCCCACGCGATTGTGCCGTTTTACGGGCAAGGAATGAACGCTTCGTTTGAAGATTGTCGAGTTTTGAATCAACTTATCGGCGAACACGGCACGAATTGGGAAAAAGTTTTCGACGAATTTTGTCTCGTCCGCAAGCCGAACGCGGACGCAATCGCGGATATGGCACAAGAGAATTTTTACGAAATGCGAGATGCCGTGGCGGACGAAACTTTTCAGAAAAAACGCGAACTCGAAACCAAATTAGAGCAAACTTTTCCCGACTATTTTTCTAAATACTCAATGGTAACTTTCCAAGCAGATTTGCCTTATTCGGTCGCTAAAGAAAAAGGAAATGCACAGGATAAGTTGTTGATGGAAATTTGTTCAAATGTGCAAAATGTTGGCGAATTGGATTTGAATGAGGTTTTTGAGAAGGTGAAAAAGTTATGAAAATACTTCATTAGTGTCCGGTTATAAGTCGAATAAACTCAACTGTTTAGAAGTCTGAACTTCCGAGTTTTGTAATCGACATTCGTTAAGTAGCTGATTTAATTGGGAAATGTCAAAGATTGAGACTGAAATTATTTGTAGAATTTCGTAGAGATTTCGCTCTATTTTCAGTTCTTTCTTCGCAATCGCCACCATTAAATATGTGCAAACGGCAATCCAAATTTGCGTTTTTACGGCATTTTCTGATTCGC
>JANPBM010000132.1:0-12989 GCA_031430435.1 Acidobacteriota bacterium | reverse complement strand
AACGATTACGAACTCGATGATTATCGGCAGTTTGATGATTTTCAATCAGTTTGTCGTAGTCCGGCTCAGACAAAAACTTGATAAATTTATTCGGCACATTCATGTTATTATCTTACATTGTTTTTGCTTATCTGCTTATCTTAAAAATATGGGCATCACGGCGATTTGGATTTCTCCGCCGATAGACAACTTGAATTTGAGTGTTCCGTTTGCCGGACAATCTACGGCTCCGTATCACGCTTATCAAGGACGTGATTTTAAGCGAATCGAAGAACACTTGGGCGATGCGGCAAATTCTTGGACGGCTTTTGACAATATGGTTGCGGCGGCACATACCAACGGCATCAAAGTTATTGTGGATTTTGCCCCGAATCATACGAACCAAGATGATGCGGGCGAATTCGGCGCGTTTTACAATAACGGTGTTTATGTCGGAAATTATCCGAGCGATACAACGGGTTTATTTCATCACAACGGCAATATCGCCAATTTCGACGACCGCTACCAAGTTCAGTATTATTCGTTGTTCAATTTGGCAGACCTTAACCAAGAAAACGCAACGGTTGACCAATACCTGAAAGATTCGGCGATTTTATTGCAGCAACACGGCGTTGACGGATTTCGGATTGATGCGGTAAAACACGCGACTTGGGGTTGGCAATACAGTTTTGCAAACACGGTTTATACAAACAACGACAGTTTTTTGTTCGGCGAATGGTATCAAGGCAATACGTCCGATCCGCTTTACCGCGATTCTTATAAATTTGCCAATAAAAGCGGAATTTCTTTGTTGGATTTTCCTTTGAATCAAGCAATCAGAAACGTTTTCGGCGGAACATCGAACTTTTCGGAAATCGACACGGTTTTGAACCGGGAAAATGCAGATTATAATTGGAAAGACGATTTAATTACGTTTATCGACAATCACGATATGAAACGGTTTTTGTCGGTCAACAATAACAATAATCGGCTTCATCAAGCCATTGCTTTTATCCAAACGGCTCGTGGAATTCCGTGTTTGTATTATGGAACCGAACAGTATCTTTTCAATAACACAAGCGGCGGTGACGATCCGTACAATCGTCCGCAAATGACAAATTTTTCAACCACAACGCCGGCATATTCGCTGGTTAAAAAATTGTCCGATTTACGCAAAAATAATCCCGCCGTTGCATACGGTTCAATGACGCAACGCTGGATGAACAACGATGTTTATGTTTATGAACGAAAGTTTAATAACAATGTCGTTTTGGTGGCGATAAACAAAAGCACGACCGCAACCTATAATGTTTCGGGACTTTTGACATCGCTTCCGGCAGGAACTTACGCCGATTATCTGACAGGTTCGCTCAGTGGTTTTGCGTTGACTGTCAATACCGGAACAGCCGGAAATAATCCTGCCGTCGGCTTTAATATCGCCCCGAATACGGTCGGCGTTTGGCAATATACGGCACCTGCCGTAACAACACCGCAAATCGGTTCAATCGGACCGACGAACGCGCAAGCCGGCGTAAAAGTTACGATTGGCGGAAAGAACTTCGGAACAACAACCGGAACAGTTAAATTCGGAACAACCGGCGCGACCGTTCAATCTTGGACAGCCGACAAAATCGTGGCGACCGTCCCGAATGTGACGAACGGGAATTACAACGTAACGGTTACACGCGGAGCTTCTGTTTCAAACGGAATCAACTTTACGGTTTTAGCCGCAAAACTTATTCCCGTAACGTTTACGGTTAATAATGCCTCGCCGACAAGTTCGGGAGATTATATCTTTTTGACCGGCGACACAGTTGAGTTAAGCAATTGGAATACAACTTGGGACGGAGCGGTCGGACCGTTACTGACACCGAATTATCCGAATTGGTTTTTGAATGTGAGCGTTCCCGCCGGCAAAACAATTCAGTTCAAATTTATCAAAATTGCCGCTAACGGAACCGTAACTTGGGAAAACGGTGCGAACCATACTTACACCGTTCCCGCGAGCGGAGTCGGGTTTACCAACGTAAATTGGCAGTATTAAAAAGCGGTTTCGGGGTTTACAAATTAAAAGAGACGGCGAAAAATAATCGTCGTCTTTTTTATTTTTGAAAAACCTTGACATCTCTTTGTCGGTTCGATAGCATTAGAGATGTTAATTTCAATTTAATAAAGTCTTGTGAAAGATTTGAATCAAGTTATTTTTCGACATTTTGTTGTTTAAAATAATTTGACCGGCAAAGTTAAGCGAGGCTTTTCGGTAAACTTCCAAATCATTATTTATAAAACGGAAGTGGCTTAATAATCGATTAAGCAAAACGAACAAGTGGGAAGGAAAAGTCAAATTATTTGATTTTTCGCCTTCTTTAAAAATCAAGTAATGAAATTTATTGCTTGAGTGAATTTTCCCTATTTCATTTAAAAGGAGATTAAAATGAACAAAGACGAAACCGCGGATGCTCCGACATCCACAATTCTTGACCGTCGTTACTTTCTAAAAGCATCTACTGCCGCAGTCGCTCTTGCCTTTACCGGAAAAGTTCTTTCCGATACGGTCAATGAAACTCCGACCGAAGAAGTTGCACCGATACAGAAAGATTCTACAAATTCAGAGAAACAATATAAAGCAGGTTGGATGGCTTTTTAGCCGCGTTTTATAAATTTCTCGGATTTTCCCCCGCTTTACAATCTTTAAAGCGATAACTTAAACCATTTTAAAATGAGACATTAAAGGAGGATATTTTATGTCTAAGAGTATTCGTGTATCAACCGTCGAAAATTTAGTTAAACCAATCGCCGATCCGTCGGTGCCGTTTGTGCGAACCGTCATCAACGGTTATTTTTTGACAATTTCCAATCTTTTCAGCAGTACTATCGCTGTGCAATGGTTGGTTGTCTGTCCGCGTCCCGATGTTGCGGGACAAAATCCCGCTGAATTGTTCTCTGACAGAACCTATACAACATCAGGCTTTGGCGGAACGGCAAACCATACAATCATTTGGGACATTACGGGCGGCAATTCTTTCGGGCAAACTGATGTCAGTGAGCTTCAATATATCGGAAAGTCCGAATGTAATTTTTTCTATCTGACAAGACAGTACAAACTTTGTCGAGGTTGGACAGCACAGTTGGCGATACTGCCTTTTTTGGGTAATCCGGACGTACTTCTAAATCCGAAATTAGAGATTCGCAGTCATTTGGCGATGGCAATAGTCGCCGCAGACATAACGACTGCATCGAGAGTCGCGAGTATTCCGATTTTGCATTCGGCTGAACAACGCGGAACATTTGTGCCGACGAGAGACCCTTTTACAAGCGATTTATCGCGAGTCAGTCAGCTTAATACGTCGTTGACGCTTGCTTCGGGACAAGCCGAAAATAACATTCCGTACACAGGAGTCGCAAATGTAATTCCGGCAAACGTGGCTTCCTTTGCGACAACCAACGGTATCGTTACGCCGGCACAACTTGAGCCGTTTGTTGATGTTATCAGAAATTTTGTGTAATTTTACGCAAGGTTTTTAAGTCTGAAAACTGCTTTGGGTCAATAAAACCCAAGGCAGTTTTTTTACTTGGATTTTCGTACCGGATAAAATTGCGTAAATAACGGCTTAAGACTGCCGGATTCGCTTGATTATCTCAATAAATTTATCTCATTATTTGTCTAATCTTCAAACAAAATTTACGATAGTTGAAGAGATGAAAAAATACGTCATAAAACGCGGTGAAAATTTAAATTATTGTTCTAAAAGTCAGATTTATTCTAGCTTCCAATTTTCTTGAGGTTTTAGGGATTTGGTGTTGCCAAAAATGTTGCGTAGAGCCGCCCATCAGTAAAAAACTTCCGTGTGTCAGGTCAATTTCGGATTTTAATTCTTTGTTATATCGGTGTCTGAGCATAAATCTTCTTGACTCGCCAAAACTAACTGAACCGATAGTTGGGTTTTTACCCAACTCAGTTTCTGCGTCAGTATGCCAAGAAATACCGTCGTTACCATCACGATAAAGATTCATCATTACGCTGTTAAATCTTACGTTAGCAATTTTTTCTATCTCAGATTTAATTTTCAGAAGCGTAGGTGTCCAAGGTTCAGGTAACATTTGGATTCCGGAATATTTGTAAGATTTCCCCGATTCACCATACCATGCTGTTTTTCTTGGTAAATCAATTTCTTTTCCGTAAAGTTTTATTTTGTCTGAACGCCATTTAATTTCACTAAATAAGTTTTCAAACATTAAATCGCTTTCTGATTTAGTAAAAAATTGCGGGTAAAAATGTATTTCTGCATCAGGTAAGGAGATTGCAACCTCTGTTTTTTCAACAACTGGCAGTTCATCAACAACATCAGAGTTGAAAAATAAATTTGGTTGAATAATTGATGAATTAAAATTTTTATTCATACAAACCTTCTAAAAAGGAGGTAAATCTACAGAAAACTGCTTTTCATATCTTTTTATCGTAGATTTCTCGTATCTATTTTTACTAACTACAAAAACTTCTTCAGTAATGTCTGTTTCCGATTCAAAAAGAGGATTTACAGCATAATTATTTTTAAATAATTCGTAGAACAGGTCTAGTCTTGATGTTCTTTGACGACTGTTTTTGGGGCTTGTGCAAATCATTCTGTTAAGCCCTTTAAATTGTCTGGTGATTAAATTATAAAGATTTTTTATGTCAAACACCTCAACATCAAGTATGTTGGAAAAAAGGTGAATCTTTATATTTTCATATGTAGTCTCAAAATCTTCTAATATAAGTTCATTAAGAGGTTTATTAATGACCTTAATTATATCACTAACACTTTCATTTTGAACCATATCAGTAATTAAGTCACAACCCTTTTTGGTGGCAATTTTTGAAGGCTCAATAAGCGTTATTTTTAGTATATTGGCTTTAACTTGGCTCTCAATCAAATAGTCAATCAGAACACAGGTCGCCAAAGCCTGCCCGCTTCCCCAATCAATGATTTCTATATTTTTTCCATTAAGGTAATTAAAATTAGTCGATTCAAACGCTATTCGAAGTTTATGAAAATGATGTCCGCCATAAAGAGCAATATATCTTTCACATTCTTCTTCGTTCTCTAAAATTTTTCTTCCATAATCCAAGTTATCAAAAGGAACTTGTATATTCGCTTTTACAACAGTTTCTTTATAAATATTTTCAAAAAATCGTATTTTTACATTTTCACTTGGGATTTGCATAGTAAATAATATGTTGCATAAACAATACAACACTTCTATTTTACACACAAAACCAACCAATAGTCTAGCAATATAATTTAAGACAAACTAAAATAAACTCTAAATGAAAAAATACGTCATAAAACGCAATGAAACTTCGCTGCCCGAAAAACTTACCCGTTACCGCAATGAATTGAACGAAGAACAATTTCGCGTGGTTACGTCTCAGCCGTGTGCGACGCTCGTGGTTGCGGGCGCAGGAACGGGAAAAACTCGGACGATAACTTACCGCGTCGCGTATTTGCTTGAACAAGGCGTTTCTCCGCAACGTATTTTGCTGGCGACATTTACAAATCGGGCGGCGAGAGAAATGCTGAAACGGGTTGAATCGCTGACGGGTTCGCAGAATGTTCATCGAATTTGGGGAGGAACTTTTCATCGGATTGCAAATTTGATTTTGCGAAAACACGCCGTAAGTCTCGGTTATTCAAGCAGTTATTCGATTCTCGACAGCGAAGACGCGAAGGAATTTATCAACGTTTGCATCGACGAATGCGGAATCGATACCAAGGCGAAACGCTTTCCGAAAGCCGAAGTTGTGCAGGATATTATTTCCTATGCCAACAATACCGATACGCCGATCGATGAAGTTATCGTCAAAAAATATCCGTATTTCGAGCCGTTGACAACGCAGATTCACCGCGTAGATTTGGCGTATATGCAGCGGAAACTTGAACGCAACGTGATGGATTACGACGATTTGTTGCTCAACTGGAAAAAACTTTTGCTCAAAAACCCGGCGATTGCCGAAGTTTACGCCGAACAATTTCAGCATATTTTGGTTGACGAATATCAAGATACGAACAAACTTCAAGCCGAAATTATCGATCTTTTGGCGGTCAAACATCGAAACGTAATGGTTGTCGGTGATGATGCCCAGAGTATTTTTGCGTGGCGAGGCGCGGAATTTACCAACATTTACGAGTTTCCGACGCGTTATCCCGAAGCCGTAACTTATAAACTTGAAACAAATTACCGTTCAACGCCCGAAATTTTGGGTTTGGCAAATGTTTCAATCGCACACAACCGCAAACAGTTTCCGAAAATGCTCCAAGCGGTCAAAAAATCGAGCGGATTTTTGCCCGCGTTGCTGCCTTGCAGTGATGTGGAACAGCAATCGGCGTTTATCGCGTCCAGAATTTTAGAACTCCGCGACGAAGGCGTTTCGCTCGAAGAAATCGCGGTTTTATATCGTTCGCATTATCATTCGCTTGAATTACAACTCGAACTGACACGTCGAAATATTCCGTATCGCGTTCAATCAGGTGTGCGATTTTTTGAACAAGCACATATCAAAGACGTGATTTCGTATCTCAGAATTATCGTTAATCCGCGAGACGAATTGGCGTGGAAGCGTCTTTTGAAAATGATTCCGAGTGTTGGAAATGCCACGGCGAATCGGATTTATGAGCAGATTGTGTTTGGTGAAAACTCGACCGACAGACTGTGGGACGAAGCGGCGGCGAGACAGAGCGACGAAGAGGCGTTGATGAGTGTTGGCGTTGAAGGTGAAAATCTCGCTGTCTCTCCGTCTCCCCATCTCTCCGTCTCTCCGTCTCGCTATCTGTCTGTCTCACAGTCGGTTACAAATCTCGTTCGGAACAAAACCGCATTTCAACAATTTATCGAACTGCTCGATAATCTTGTTTCGGATGAAAATCGTAATCAGCCGAGCAAACAAATTGAGTTGATTTTAACGAGCGGTTACGAACAGCATTTGCAGGAAACTTACGAAAACGCCGAAATGCGAGCCGAAGATTTGCGGCAACTTGCCCTTTACGCCTCGCGTTACGAAACGACCGAAGCGTTTTTGTCGGAACTAGCGTTAATTTCCACCGAACGTTTCAAAGAACCGACCGCATTAGTCGCCGAAGACGTTGTTTCGGGCGGCGAAGAAGACGAAATTCTGACGCTCACCTCGGTTCATCAGGCAAAAGGCGCGGAATGGAAAGTTGTTTTTATGATTTGGGCGGCAGAAGGAAAGTTCCCAAGTCCGCGAAGTTTGAAGGAAATCGACAGCGAAGAAGAAGAACGCAGACTTTGGTATGTTGCTTTAACTCGTGCAAAAGACGAACTTTACATCACTTATCCGCTGATGACAGTTGATTACAATCGGCAAACAATTTTGCAAAAACCGAGTCGTTTTGTGATGGAATGTCCGCCGGTTTTATTTGAAGTTTGGAGTTTGGAAGAAGATTCGCCGAAGTTTGATGAACCGATTTATTTTGAAAGCGACAATGATATAGAATTTTTGAATTAAACCGCGTTCACGGGAATTTATTTCGCGAAGTGTTTTATAATGGACTTATGCGTCGTCGAAAATCAACAATTTTCTTTTTGGTTCTTGGAATCTGTCTGATTATTCTGGCTGTTACGCTTAATGTCAGTTGGATTTTGCTCAATCTCGAAAAAGTTGCATTGTTGGTTCTCGGCATCGTTTTTTTTGCGATTATTATTACCGGTTTGGTTTTGAACACGACATTTTTACTCCGCGAAATTAAACGAAACGAACAACAAGACGCTTTTCTCAATTCGGTTACGCACGAACTTAAAACGCCGATTGCCTCGATTCGGCTGTACCTTGAAACGCTCAAAACCCGTGATGTAAGCGAAGAAAAACGGCAGGAATTTTATAACGTCATGCTCAAAGACAGCGACCGTTTGCTGAGTACGGTCGAGCAGGTTTTGCACGCTTCACGCACCCGCGACGAGAAAAAATTGACCAACGCCACAACCGTTACTTCGGCTAAACTTTTAGAAGATTCGATCGAGCAAATCCGCAGCCGCTATAACTTCGACAAAGACGTGATTAGTTTTGCGAAAGTCGCCGATGCCGACATTATCGGTGATGCCAACGAACTCCAAATTGTGTTTGTAAACTTGCTCGATAACGCCGTCAAGTATTCCGATAAAGATGTGAAAATTTTGGTCGAGTTAAAAAAATTCGATGAAAAATTTATCGAAATTCGGATAAAAGACAACGGTGTCGGCATTGCAAAACAGCAATTAAAACGAATCTTTAACCGCTTTTACCGAATTCCGAGTCTTTCCACGCAAAAAGCAAAAGGCACAGGTTTGGGACTTTTTATCGTTAAATCTATTATTAAAAAACACGGCGGAAAAATCTTCGCGGAAAGTCTCGGCGAAGGTTTCGGGACAACTTTTATTATCCGCTTAAGAAAAAAATGAAAATTTTAATCGTTGAAGACGAACAACATATTGCCGAAGGTTTACGGTTTAATCTGGAAGTGGAAAACTTTGAGGTCGAACTTGCGGGCGACGGTAAAACTGCGTTGGAAATGCTGGCAAACACTAAGTTCGACGCGATTGTTTTAGACGTGATGTTGCCTGAAATCAACGGTTTTGAGGTTGCCGAAACGTTGCGTTCACGCGAAGATTTTACGCCGATTCTGATGCTTACGGCATTAAATAATCCCGAACAAGTTTTACGCGGTTTTGAAGCGGGAACAGATGATTATTTGCCGAAACCGTTTGAACTGGCGATTTTTCTCGCACGGTTGAACGGCTTGTTGCGGCGGCGCGAATGGTTTCAAAAATCGGCTAAACCGGCGAAAATCTCCGAAGTTTTTATCGTCAACGGAAAGTCGATAGATTTCGCTAATCTTGAGCTGAAAACCGAAAGTGAAACGGTAAAATTAACTTTGATGGAAGCCAAACTTTTGCGTCATCTGCTTGAAAACGAAGGAAATGCAGTTTCGCGGAAAACAATTTTGGACGAAGTTTGGGACTTGCGCGCCGACACCGATACGCGGGCAATCGATAATTTTATTGTCCGTTTGCGACGACTTTTGGAAGATGAGCCGAACAACCCGAAAATTTTGCAAACCGTTCGCGGCATCGGTTACAAATTTGTAAAAGATTAGAAAAATTTTCTTTCAAACTGAACCGACTGTTTTTTGTCTGTTTAAAACCCGCACGTTTTTTCGCCAATTTTCGTTGATGTCAAAACGATAAAGTTCAAGGTCATCTGAAATCGTGCTTGCCAAAAAATCAAACTCTTTGTAAAAACTCGAACGCGGTGCGACCAAATAAACCAAACACGGCAAATTTGCAATTTCCAAATCACCGAAAACGCCCTTCAAATTTCCCGCAAGTCTTTGTTTTTCAAGCTCTTGCCAATAATCAACCGCTTGAAAAAGATGTTCCGAATTCGGCGAAACTTTTAGTTCGATAATCACGATTCGACCGTCTTTTCTGATTGCCAACAAATCTATTTGTTCCGCCGAAGCCCGAAATTGATTGTGAATCGGCGATAAAATCAGGTTTGCGTCAAGCTGCGAAATATCGTTTCTCAAAATAGATTCAAGCCACGCTTCGGGCAGCAATTTGTAAAAAATATGATGTTTGTTCGGCGAATTATATTTGCGGTAAAGTCGAATGTTTTCAATCGTTTGAACCAACTGTTGCCAATTATTTGCGGCTGATAATTCCGTTTGATTTTCTACGCCGAACCGACAGTTTTCACCTTTGATTTCGGCAAACGGCAAACCTTTGAAAGTTAAATTTACGCCGTTAATTTGAATCTCGGCGGGCGAAAGTTCGATTATTTTTTCGGCAATTTTACCGGTCGAAATTTTGGCGGGCTTTATCTTTTTTACATCGGCAAATTCAAACGATTTTTCAATTAAATGATTGTCGAAAATACGAATCTTTTGTTGTCGGTCAAAACTTAACGCCGAACAAATTTTTGATAATTTTGTCGCTTGATTTGAAACAATCCAAATACTTTCCGCCGCTTTTGTTTTCAGTTTGCCGAGTTCGTGAAACCATAAAAGCGAAGTTGTCAAAAGATTTTCCGCCGTTTCGGTTTGCAATTCCGCAATCACCGCAATTCGTTTGTTTGTATAAGTTCGGACGAGTATTTTGGCAAAATGCGGATTGTATTTATCGCTCAAATGAACGCTCAAAATCTTTCCGCCGAGTACTTTCGACCGCACCATGTTCGCAATTTTTTCGGCGTTTTCAATCATTCAAAAAGTATTTTAGCCGCAAACAAAGCTGACTATTTCAATTTCGCCCGTTCGATTTTCGCCTTCATTCCCGCGTGATGAAAGTGGCAAATCGCAATCGCGAGAGCATCGGCGGCATCGTGCGGTTGTGGAATTGTCGGCAGTTTGAGCAAAATTTTGACCATTTCTTGAACTTGGTGTTTCTCCGCGTTTCCGTAACCGACGACGGTTTGTTTTATCAAACGCGGAGCATATTCGCTGATTTCCAAGCCGTTTTTTTCGCCCAAAAGCAAAACCACGCCGCGAACTTGTCCGAGTTTTAAGGCAACTTTTACGTTGACGGCAAAAAAGGCTTCTTCGACCGACAAAACATCGGGCTGAAAACGTTCGATAATATCTTGTAAATCATCGTAAATTTTCGCCAAACGTTTGGCAAAAGCATCACGCGGACTTGATTTTACCGTGCCGTAATCAATCAGCCGATAAAAATTTCCGTCTTTTTTCACTACGCCCCAACCGAGCGTTTCACTTCCGGGATCAATTCCTAAAACTCTCATTTTGAACACATTCTATCACATCCGACATTTTGCGAATGACAGTTTTTGACGGACAAGCTAAAATAATAAGAAGATATTTTATGTCGTGGTTTAATAAAAAAATGAAGAACGAAGAAGAGATTTTTAACGAAGAAGAAGTGAAGGTTGACGATAAAAGACGGTTTAATACCGAAGGCGAACGGGTTACGGTGGAGGTTGCCGAAGCGGAAGCGATACCGGTTAAGTCGTTTGAAACAATCAAGTTAGAAAGCGATTTGAAGACAGAAACCGAACGCCGAATCGCCGCCGAAACAAAACTTGTTGAAGTACAAAAGCGGTTTGACGAAGCGAAAAACAACCTTGAAAAAGAAACGGCGGAAATGCGTCAACGGTTGATGAAAACGCTCGAAGAACGCGCGAAACAATCGCAAGCCGGCTTTTTGACGACGCTTTTGCCTGTTTTGGACAACCTGAATTTAGCGATTGAACACGCCGAAAAAGATAATTCGGTCGAAAAATTGATTGGCGGAATAAAAGGAACTGCGCGAAGTTTTGAAAATTCGTTGCGTGAAACGGGCGTTGAAATAATTCCGGCAGTCGGTGTAAAATTCGATCCGCAAATTCACGAAGCGATTGATATGGTTGAAGTTAAAGCTGACCAAGACGGCGTTATAACCGGCGAATTTGCACGCGGTTACAAGTTTGGCGAAAAACTTTTGCGTCCCGCAAAGGTGCAAGTCGGCAAAGGCGTTTAGCCGAGTAAAAAGGTAAAAGCGAAAAGTTACGCCAAATTGTTCGCCTTATCGATATTACTTGGAAAAAAAGTCTTTGAACCGATTAAAAAATAAAAGAATGATTATTGCGATCGACGGACCTTCGGGTGCGGGAAAATCTACGCTCGGAAAAAGGCTGGCAAAAACCTTAGGCTTGCTTTATTTGGACACAGGCGCGATGTATCGCGCCGTGGCGTTTGCGGTCTTACAGGCTGAGGCGGCACACAATAACGCAAAAATTATCGAAATTGCGTCAGCCGCGAAAATTGAACTGGTCGGCGAACCCGATAATTTGCAAATTTTGCTTGACGGTCAAGATATTTCGCGCGAAATTCGCACCAACGAAGTCGGACAAACGGCATCGATTGTTTCCACAATTTCAGAAGTCCGCAAGATTCTCGTCAAACTGCAACAAAAGCTCGGAAATCGCGGAAAAGGTTGTGTTTTGGACGGACGCGACATCGGGACAGTTGTTTTTCCGCACGCGAACATTAAAATTTTCTTGACGGCAAAATCCGAATCGCGGGCGCGAAGACGTTACGCCGAAGAAGTCGAAAAAAATATTGCGACCACGTTTGAACACACTTTACAGGAAATAAATCAGCGTGATAAACGCGATGTAACTCGTGCCGATTCACCGCTTTCCCTTGCTGCCGACGCGGTTTTAATCGATACCGGCGAACTTGATTTGGATGAATCGTTTGAACAAATCATGAAAGTCGTGCGTGAAAGAAAAGCGGCGAATAATCAGCCGCCGGTTTGTAATCGTATATTGGATATTTGACTTAACTCCGCACAATAGTTAAGATTTTAACTTGGTTTTATGCTCTCGTAGCTCAGTTGGATAGAGCAACAGCCTTCTAAGCTGTGGGTCGCACGTTCAAGTCGTGCCGAGGGTATTCCAAATTCTAAAAGTTTTATGGCGGCTATAGTTCAGTTGGTTAGAACGCCTGATTGTGGTTCAGGAGGTCGTGGGTTCGAGCCCCACTAGCCGCCCCATAAATTTCGGAAAAGGTTGAGAAAGTTCTCAGCCTTTTTTGTTTTTCTGAAAGTTAAGCGATAAAACGCGGCTCAATATCCAAAATACCTTAAGCCGTAGAAAACTCAAAAAAGCGGTGAACCGATGCAAAACTACTAAAACAGCTGCGGGCAAAAATCAGCCGAATTCAACCTTGTGAATCAGCAAAAAACTAGGCACAGCATCGGATGACGAAATGAAAATGATACTTGAGGGTTTGAACGAGATTTTGGGGAATTGAATTTGGTAACAATCAACACTTTTCTTTGTGCTTATATGCACGAACATATTGCGTAAGTAAACTTTAAGTATCTGAACAAATTACACCTTAGGGCGAACGCATTAAAAATGTAAGAAAAGGAGAAAATGTGTCAAACTTCAATTTAATTCTGAAATTGAGGTGAGAAAAACGTTGAAACAGTTAAAGGCAACGAGTTTATTTGAAAAAGTCGGAGAAATAAAAGACCCG
>JANPBM010000131.1:0-7774 GCA_031430435.1 Acidobacteriota bacterium | reverse complement strand
CGATTTACCGAAGTCCGCAATTCTTCAGTAATTCGACGTATTCATCCATGAACTTCTTTGCCTGTGTTTTTGAAACGTGAAGCGAGGCAATGTTGACGCTCGCAATCATTGTTTCCAACGATGCCGCGTAATCTTTTAAGTGAAATTCGATGTGGCTTTTGGTTTGCGTCGAATTTGCCAAATAGCAATAGTTTTCGCCGTCCGAAAGTATTCTGATTGCTTCGTTTGCACACGCTAACGCCTGTTTATATTTGCCTTCCGACAGATAAATTTGGGCTTGCAATTTCTCACAAGCCTTTGTTGATTAATCATATATTTAGTCAGATAAAATTATCGGAACATCTGTATAGTTTCCGCCATCAATCTTTCCAAATCCTTGAAGTGAAATAAATCTTGTTCCATTAATTCGGTTTTTTCTTAAAGCAGATCGAGCCTCGGCAGATATAAAAAGAGATAAGTCTTCTTCTTTTATCTTAAAAATTGGCGGCAAACAATCTTCTGCCGATGTTTTGAAAACATATTTAGATATTTTATCAATCCATCCGTCTGAATCTTTTCTGTAAGTAGATTTTTCATAATCAAAAATATCAAGATACTCAGTAAGTTGCACAACTAAGTAATTCCAAAGACAAATTTCTTTCCTTAGTTCTCCATTTGAATCAAACCAATCTTTTTTTTGAATTGTCCAATCTACGACTGCAACCGGAATTACTCGATGCTGAAAGTCTCCGACCAAAATTAGAGTTTCATACATTCGCTTACTCATTATGTGCCAATTATTACTACACACAGGGTAGTCAATATATTTAACAACATCTAAAGAGCCTAGAAAAATAACCGGAGTCGGATGTTCGAATAATTCAATACCTTCTGTGTCATAACTAATGTAACCGTCATATTTTTCAAAGACTAAATCTTCGTTCCAATCTAAGCCATAAGTTTCAAAATGATAAACTTCTTGATCCAGTTTATAAGCAACTTCATCAAACTCTAACGTCATAGTTACCTCCGACATTAGAAGGAATCAAAGATAATCTGCCGCCTTTATTCGGCACTTCTCCGGTTTTTAGAAGATTACGAAAATAATCTTCTATTTTTTTCATCTCATTCTTTAAAGTTTCAGGTGGAATATCTTCTAAATTCTTGGTCTGAAATTTAGCTTTTAATTTCCTTGTAGTTTGCTCTATCTCATTTCTTACTGATTTGGAGTAATCTTTATGACTTCCCCAATGACCAATTTTATCTTTATTCGGGTCAAAACTATTTTTATTTGGCAATCCATCTAAATTACTTGCTCTATCAAGGTCGTAGCCTGCTTTTTGTGCCGCTTTGCCAAGTTCTGATGTTTGCACAATTTCATCGGGTATAATGTGATGAATCTGCACTCTTGCCTTCTCTAACTTAAATTCAGCTTCAATTTGCTTTTCCGTGTAATTCGGATTCTTTGCTTTGATTTCTTCTTTGATTGATTTCTCAAAATTTCGGTTCATCACCGTAGCTTTACTCAATCTGTCCGAACCTTCACGCTCCATAATTCTGCCGTTTTCAAACTTTAACGGCATATAACCTGCTTCGGCTTTGTTCGCACTTCTGACTATTTGCCCTTCTCTCCAATTATAACCATCGGGCAGTTTATCGCCGTCTTTAACTGCCTTTCCGAGAAATTTTTCTACTTCTTTGGAGTTCGTAAAATCCGGTTTCAAATCAAGTGTGGTTAAACCTTCACGATGCAGTTTCTCCAAATATGGTTTTACTGTTTCGCCCAATTCGTCAATCATCTTAGCGGAAAATTCGGCAAAACTTTTGTAACCTTTGGCAAGCGTGTTGCCCGCTACCTTTGTCGCATTTGTCCACAATTCCGGGTCAAGTGCAATGTTGGTAATGTTGTTCGGGTTTGCTCCGATTACTTTCATCCTTTTGATAAAGTTTTCTTTCGCCAAACTTGCCGCATCGTTTGAAAATGTTTCCGCTATCTTTCCTTGTGTCGCTAACTTCAAATCCTCTAATTTTGTCAACAATTTACCGATTGCCGGAATACCTTTCAAACCTTTTAAGGCAATCCCGACACCTTTGCCGACAACAATATCCGTTGCCAACATTCCGACTGCATAACCTGCACCGTACGGAATGCTGTTGATGCCGTCTTTTGTTGTAAATGTGTCTGAGATTTTACCTTTCACGGCTTCCGCAATTTTGCCGACATCTTCCGCCGTCAAACTGCTTAAAGCAACTGCAACATCTTTAATTGCCCCCAAAGTTTCAAGCGGATGCGTAATCATCGTTGCCGTACCGACAATATTATCTTTTACGCCGTCAACCGCTCCCATAATAAATTGACTGACAGGATTAGCTTTGTTTATTTCGTCAACGCTTTTCTCGACTGCATTAACTCTGTCTTGAACAATTTTATAGTTTTCGTGAATCTTTACTTGGTCTTTCACCGACACTTCAAAGTACACGACTTTTTTGTTGCCGACATTGCCTTTATCGTTGATATTGTCGGCTTTTGCACCTTGAGCAATCGACATATTAGCGATTTGATTGTAATTTTCGCCCCACAGATTTCCGCCTTGATAGCGGTCTTGGACAAATTGCGTCAGGATTCTTTCGTTAGTGATCGGTTTGCCGTCATTATTTAATAGCACGGAAAATCTTGTCTTTGGTTCATTGCCGAGCGGAATTATTGACGATGTTTCGCCGACATTCGGCGTGTTTGCGTTTGGCGTGGCAATGCCGTTTTTACCCGCGATTGCTTGATTCGGATTGTTTATAACTTCTCGGTTACTGTAAAGTTTTCCGCCTTTTGCAACATATTCTTTGACCTGTTGTTTGAGGTTTGCAAGGTCTTGTTGACCGAGAGCATAAGTAGATTTTTGACCGACCATTTTCTTGTAATCATCGGCTTTAATATCTGAATTGTCGTTCGGAGTCGGGTCATTGCCTTTTGTCCAATTCATTTTGCCGTCGGCGTTGGCATCGGCAAATTTCCTTTGTTCGGTTGTCGGCAAACCTGCTCTTTTCGCCGCTTTCATTAACGAAAAATGTTCGTCCGACAACGGCGTTTCATTCTTTTTGATAGTGGTTGTAACAACTGTCGGGATTTTCGGTTTAACCGGTTTCGGTTTAATTGTGTTGCCGATGTTGTTGTTAAATTTTGGTGGCGAACTCGTTGCGTTTAGTTTCATCGTAGAAGACTCCTTGTTATTAGCTTTTCCGCACTTTTAATTTTTACGGCTTCAAAGCTAAATTTTATAAATTGATTACACCTTTGATTTTAATTGTGTAATCTTCTGCAAGTCAACACTTTTCTATTGGTGAAAAAGCCTGTTTATTGGTGATTTTGGTTTTAGTCTTAAGATTTATTGCGATATTCGGTTGGAGTTAAGCCGTATTTTTTCTTAAAGTCGCGGACAAACCCGCTTTGGTCATTTATACCGACCGTAAAACTGATTTCCTTCACGGTTAAATGCGTCGTTTTCAGCAATTCTTTTGCTCTTTCAAAACGCAAATGTCTGACAAACTGAATTGGCGACAGTTGAGTTTTCTGTTTAAATAATTCCTTAAACCGCGATTTTGACAGATTTATAGTGCCGGCTAATTCATCAAGTTTCCAACATTTTTGAAAATCCGAAGAAATTGTTTCTTTGACAATCAAGATTCGTTTATCCGGTTTATTACTGAATAAATTAACAATTCTTATGGCTTCAGCGACTGTTTCCATTAATCCCGAGTAATCTTTTAAGTAAAGTTGAATGTGGCTTTTTGTTTGTAACGAGTTTTCTAAATATAAATAGTTTTCTCCGTTTGAAAGTATTCTGATTGCTTCGTTTGCACATTTTAAGGCTTCTTCGTATCTGCCTTGTGCCATATATATTTGTGCTTGTGTATCAATCGAATAACCTTCGCGGGTTTTATCGCCTAACTTTTTGAAGGCTTCTCTTGCGGCTTTTGCATGTTTATGGGCTTCTATAAAATAGCCTTCTTTCTGAAAAAAAATTGCCAAATTGTTCTCAAGTCCTGCTAAAAATAGATAGTGTTTTGTTCTTTTATAGAACTGTTTCGCTAATTCAAACCGCGTCAAGGCTTCATTCTTTTTGTCCAATTTCATTAAACCGTAAGCATAATTATTATTAAAATCGCCTTGCAGAATTAAGAATCCGCTATTGCGAAACAAAGGCTCAAGCAATTTGCATTTGTTCACCAATTCCGCATATTTTCCTTCTCGGATAAGCAGCATTATGTCAAGAACATGAGTATAAAGGCGGGTTTCGCATTTTTTGTCAATGTCATACTTAAACGCATTGCTTATCCAACTTCTGGCTTCATCCAAGCCTCCGGTTCGCAAATAAGTAAGTGCCAAATAGGTTTCACATTCCGCAAGTTTTTCAACATCGCCAAAGAGTGAAAATAACTGACTTGCCTCAGTAATAAGAGTTTGAGCTAATTCTTGAGCATCTTTTTTCTGATTGCAACTTCCGATGTAACCCGCTAAACTGCCGCACCGCAAAAGAATTTCCGCTTGCTCTCTTTGGTTTAATCCGAAGGTGTCGGGGCGGTTGTTTGTGTTTTTCCAATACGTCGAAAGACTCTTGGCGGCTTCGTCGTATCTGCCGACGCTTTCGTGCTGTTTTGCGTTTTGAACAATTTCTTCTATCTCGTCTGAAATTCGGGAGAACATATTTTGAAATCTCGCTTTAATTAGTGGTTTATTTAAACTGCTTCTTCTTCTACGAAAAGCAATCAAAAATTGGAGACAATAAAAATGAAAAAAATACTTTGTATAGTATGTCTTAGCGTACTCTTTTCGCTGTCCGCTTTGGCTGACGGGACTATGGAATTAGGCGGTAAAGCCTGCACCGCAAATTGTTTTGCTAATCCCGACATCCAAGTTGAACAAGTAAAAGATTTACCGGCAAGCAAATCTTTTACCGAAACAGCTAACGAATACTTCAATAATATTACAAAATACTTTATTGAAATCGCGTTCTAATCAACTGAAAACAACTTATAACTTCGGCACTTTCTGACTTGAGTTTTTCTTAAGTTTGGGAGTGCCGGTTTTTTATTTTTATCGTCAAATTGTGTAGTAAAAAGAACTGTTTTACTTTTACTTTTGTTGCCTACTTTTGTTTTACCTTTATTAAAAATACCGAACGTAAATTCCGGTCAACAAAAGTAGAATGCCGATAAGACTTTTAAGAATCCTGTTAAAATTAGAAAAAACTTCGGAAATACTGAAATTGCTAAACTCTTTCACCAAAAAATCATACCAAATATGTAAAATCGAATTAGAAATTACCCAAATTCCGGTCAAAATCAATATACTTCCGGCTTTATTCGGCTGTATAAGTTCGGTTATTATTTGGTCTTTGCTCTTATGGTAAATTATTGAATCTGAAAACAAAATCAAAATCAAAATGCAAAATACTATGGTTAAAATTGCATGAAAAATACCAACATAGTTATAAAGTTTAACTGATGACGAAATAGTTGAATCAATACGCAGACTTTCAAAGTGTTCTTTTACGGTTTGAATTTGACCGTAAATAACAACCGAGAAAATTAAAAATGCTCCGACTGCCAAACCCCAAGAAAAAAGAGTAACTCCAATACAAAGAAAAATAATACCGATTGCCCAACCGGCAATTGCGATAAATACATTGTTTTTATCTTCTTTTAATTCCATAAACTGTTTTATAAAAATAAATTTAGCCTGCTAAATTTGGTTCAGAGATTTCACCGCTTGATCTCATAAAAAATGATATTGCGTGTCCACCGAATATATCGTCATCATTATAGAAAATTTCTGCATCCGCTACTTTGTCTTTAAAGTATATGTTTATTCCTTGTAATGAAATTCTTTCGGCAAACTCTTTTTCAGTTAAAGGCTTTTCCGCATTCCAATCTTCATTACAAAGTTTAATAAGGCTTTTGGAAAGATGTTCTCGTGTTTTAAGTTCATTTTCAATAAACTTTAGTAGAAAATCTTTAGCAGTTTTTAATTCAGTATTAATGTCCTTTTCCGCACAAATCATAACGTCAACAACTAAATTGTCATTGACTTTCCACTCGCCTTCCCAAGAATCCGTATCAGGACGGTTTTCAAGTTTTCCTAATAAATCATCATAAATATTTTGTTCAGTCATATTTTATTTTCTCTTCACAAGCGACGCACCGCCTGTGTGTGAAATACCATTATTTAAATCAGCCGGAACAAGTTGCATTGTGGTCATATCTTCGTGGTGATGCCAAGTTAATTTTTGAGTATCACGCATATCCTTTACTCTTTGACCATCAATTTTGCCGTTAGGTTTGTACCAACCTTGTTTTTTAGCGAATAACTCATCCGCCTTACTAAAATCAGACCCGTGATTTCCTTTCATTTTAGGCAGTTTAACTTCGCCTACTTTCCATTTATCAAAAATAGGAAAGCCGTTTTTGAAAGGTACAGGTTCGCCGTTTGTAACAGCCGTAACTTTGGGTTTAGTGGATAACCAACCCGATTCACCGACTTCTCCATCCCAACTTCCGTCCTTGCTCGGAATACGTTGATTAGGAAAACCGTTTGCTCTTGATTCCAAAACATTAGAACCTTTTACGTCTTCCGTTTGCGGAACTTTCACCCTAAAACCTTCGGGCGTAACTCCTTCGGGTTGTGTTTTTAATGTTTCTTTTACTTGACCGTATTTATTTGATAAGGCTTTTTCTAACGGCGGCATTCCTTTGGTTGCCGCAAATCCGCCGGCGGCTCCGATAGCGGTTAAAACTCCGTCGCGGGCGAGTGAACCAATCAACTGTCCCATTCCTTTTGCCGATTTATCTAATCCGTTACGGCTTTTTGCTTCGCCCGCATCTTCGGCAACTTGGGCGAATTCCATTGTCTTTTTGGCAAAATATGCTGTTCCTAAAACAAGTCCTGCCGGTCCGATAACTGCTGAACCGAGTTCCGTTGATGCCAATAATCCGAGTCCGCCGCCGACTCCGGCTGTAACAACTGCTTCTAACGCCGTAATGCTGCCGACTTGCGACTTTACCTCATCGCTGATGTAACCTTTATCCCAAGCAATCTTCAGCGTTTCTTTCAGCCGTTCTTTCATATCCATATCAAGCACGGCTTTTTTACCGACATTTTCGGGTTTGGCTAATTCACCGCGAACTTGTTTGTAATCGTCGACAATTCCCGCTTGCCATTTCGGCGAAAGCGTCATTTTATAACCAAAAGACTCTTTGCCGGTAATATCTTTGTAATTTCCGGGCGAAGGCATAATGCCCGGCAAATTGTGAAATTTCCACTTTTTATCCAGCCAACCGTGCATATCGATTTTTTGATTTTGCGGAAGCGCCATCATTTCTTCCATCTCGATTTTAGAAGGCTTAATTCCGTTTTGTTCCAAAGTTGCTTTGACAAGTCGATAGCTTAAAGCCTCGTGTGTGATTGATTTCTTTCCGTCTTTGAGCGGAATAATAACTGCTTTCGGCAGATATATTTCGGGTTTTGCGGGTTTAATCTTTTTTTCAAATTCATCATCACCACCGCCGAATCTGACGGCTAAATTTCTAATTGCTTGATTGGTTTGCTTGGTTTTATCCGCAATTTTAGGTTTAATTGTCGGCTTATAATTGGTTGACGGTTGATGTTTGGGCAAAAGCGGGTTTATTTTTACAGACATTTTTGGGAATCTCCTTGTTATTTTTTTGGTACTTTCAACTTTTACATTTTTGCTTGTAAATTCAATTTAGCTGTAATATACACGACTGATTATAA
Source organism: Acidobacteriota bacterium (assembly GCA_031430435.1). Taxonomy (GTDB): domain Bacteria; phylum Acidobacteriota; class Blastocatellia; order Pyrinomonadales; family Pyrinomonadaceae; genus JANNVK01. Next base: position 9 of record JANPBM010000131.1, on the reverse strand, counting down.
ATTGCAAAT
>JANPBM010000130.1:0-20638 GCA_031430435.1 Acidobacteriota bacterium | reverse complement strand
GTCATGCACGAACTCGGAAACCCGATGCACTCGTTTGATTTCAACAAGTTAGCGGAAAACCGAATTATCGTCAGACGTGCGAAACCGAGCGAGAAAATGCACACTTTGGACGAAGTTGAACGCTCTTTTACCGAAGATATGCTGCTGATTTGCGATGCGGAAAAACCTGTTGCGGTCGCGGGAATTATGGGCGGACAATTTTCCGGAATCACGGACGAAACAACCGATGTTTTGCTCGAAGTTGCATATTTTAAACGTGAATCTATCCGCGAAACTTCACGCAAACTCAAGTTGAATACAGAAGCGAGTCATCATTTTGAACGCGGCGTTGATATTGAAAATCTGATTCGCGCGTCAAACCGCGCAACCGAATTAATTTGTGAACTCGCGGGCGGAACAGCCGAAGATTTTGTTGATATTTATCCGACCAAACGAGTCGAAAAAACGGTTAAATTCAACTACGATAAGGTTATGCAATTAACAGGTTTAGATATTTCAACAACTGAAATCGAGAAAATTCTAAACGACTTGGGACTAAAGACTTTGGACTCAGGACTTTTCGCCGTTCCAAGTTGGCGGCACGATATTTCAATCGAACAAGATTTGGTCGAAGAAGTTGCCAGAATTTACGGTTACGACAAAATCGGTTCCGAACTTCCGCCGACACAATCTGCGGGCGAATATCAGCCGACCGAATCTCGCAAAAAATCTTTGCGAACGGCGATGTCGAATCTAGGTTTTGACGAAGCAATTTCGTATTCGTTTATCAAGCCGGAAACTGATGATACGTTTGAACTTATCGGCGGTTTAGTTGATGAAAATATGGATGAAAAATTTGTAACTTTGCAAGATTCAATTATCGAAGGTGCGGTACGAATGCGTCCGAGTTTGCTTTCGGGTTTGCTCGATTCGGTCAAAACCAACTTCAATTATCAACGAAAAGATGTGAAATTGTTTGAATTAGGCAAAGTTTTTGCGACTTCAACCGGCGAACTTCCGATTGAACGTGAATTGTTTTCGATAGTTTTAACCGGAAGCGAAGTATTTGACAATAAAGCTGTTACGGGAAAAGAACTTGATTTTTACGATGCCAAAGGTGCGTTGGAAATTGCGTTGGATGCGATAAATTTGCCTGAATTGGGTTTTGCCGCGAAAGATGTCAAACATTTGCAGAAAGGTCAGTCGGCGGAAATTATTTCGGGCGGAAAAACCGTCGGTACAATCGGACTATTGAATAAGAAAATTTCAGATCAATATAAATTCAAAGATCAAAAAGTTTTTGTCGCCGAAGTTGATTTGCAATCGCTTTTCAAATCAGCCGAACAGCCTGTTTTTTACAAACCGTTGTCTAAATTCCCTGCTAAATGGATTGATGTTTCGCTGTTGGTAAAGCGAACCACAGCTTTCGCGGAAATCGTGCAAACCGTTGAATCACAAGACTTTCCGTTATGCGAAGGTGTAACATTTGTTGACGTTTACGAAGGAAAAGGCGTGGCGGACAATGAACGTTCGATCACGATTCGTTTTTCGTATCGTTCGCTTGAAAAAACGCTGACGGAAGCCGAGGTTGAGGAAACACATCAACAAATATTGTCGATTTTAGACAAAAATTTGAACGCACGACAAAGATTTTAGGAAACTTCCTTATATCGCTTGAAGTTTTTGCGAAATGGCAACATAATTTATTTTGAAATTCAAAATAAAAGTTTGGAGAAACGGATGAGTAATCTTTCGGGTATGGAAAAGTTCTCGCATCTTGAAGACAAAATTTACCGCACGCTTGATGTGGCTAAAACGATGCGTGAAGAAAAAGAAAAAATAGAACGTGAACGCAATTCGTTGCGGCACGAAGTCAGCAGTTTGCTGGAAGAAAAAATGCGTTTGGAGAATAAAGTCGAAAGTTTGATGTCTGAGCGTGATGTGTTTCAACTTAAAATTGAAGCGATGCTGGACGCGATTTCGGTCATTGAACCCGAAGTCGGCGAGGTTTTACAAAGATAATGTTTGGAACACGAGGAAATCAAGATTTGAGCAGCGAACAATCAATCAGAGTCGAAATTTATAATCAAACGTATAACATTCGTTCAGACGGCGATAACGCGCATATTTTGCGTCTTGCAGAATATGTTGACGGAAAAATGCGTGAACTATCGGCAGGAACATTGACGGTTGATTCGCTGAAAGTCGCAATTTTAGCTGCACTTCACATCGCCGATGAATATCATCAATTAAAAGCTCAGCAAGAACAAACCGACGCACAACTTGCCTCAAGAAGTGCCGAATGTGCCGAAATGCTCGACACGCTTCTCAAAAAAGAAACAAGCACGCAGGAATTGGAAGTTGAGCAATAAATTTGACTTTGAGACCAAGAGACAATGCGACGGCGGGACAATTTGAAAGTCTCGCGTCGCATTTTGTTTTTGTCTCGCTGTCTCGCCGTCGGTTTGTCGCAAAAGTCGCTTATCACCTTTCCTTTTTACGTTTCAATTTGATAGTATTTCAATAGCAAAAGAAGTTTCTGCTGAGTTCGAGGTTGACTTTACATTATTGAGCCAACATTGCATTGAACGGGAAACCAATGGCGTTTTCGGTGTTATTTTTCTAGGTTAAAAATACAAATGACTGCGTCTAATGCGGAGCAATTCGTGAGGTTGCCCACCTATTAAATAGGTTCAATTCAATCGTCAAACTACGGCTTTTGCGGTTTTCTTTTGCTGACATTTTTTCTGAGCCAAAGCGTGAAGAATCAAACAATTTGATTCAGAGTTCTTTGGCTTTTTTATTTATATGAGAGTTTTAATGCTTGCCGATGTGGTTGCACGTTCAGGCAGAAAAGTTGTTTTAGGCGAACTGCAAAAATTGCGTGAGCAATACAAAATCGACATTTGCACAATGAATTGCGAAAATGTTTCGGGCGGATTTTCCATTACGCCCGCAAACGCCGACCAACTTTTCAATGCAGGAATCGATTTAATGACATCGGGAAATCATATTTTCGACAAACCCGAAATAATTCCTTACATCAAACAAAATCCGCGTGTTTTGCGTCCGGCAAATTATCCTGCCGATTTGCCCGGAAACGGTCTTTTCATCGGCGAAATTAACGGTTTCAAAATCGCAGTTTTTAATCTTTTAGGCAGAGTTTTTATGCCGCCGATTGATGAGCCGTTTCGTGCGGCGGAAGAATGTTTGAAACAAATTCCCGATGATGTAAAAATTCGGCTGGTTGATATGCACTGCGAAGCCACGTCTGAAAAATATGCGATGGGCTGGTTTTTGAATGGTCGAGTTTCGGCGGTTGTCGGTTCACACACACATATACAAACGGCGGACGAACGCATTTTGGACGGCGGAACTGCTTATATTACCGACATCGGAATGACGGGAAGCTACAACGGCTGTATCGGAATGAACAGCGATCACGTCATTGAACGGTTTATGAAAGTTCCCGCCAGACGTGCCGACCATTGCGAAGGCGATGTTTGGATTTGTGCCGTGGTGATTGATATTGACGAAGAAACGGGCGAAGCAGTGAAGATTGAACGTTTGAGAATTGAAACAACGTATAGGTGAATTGGTTCATTTTTTCATTGATTCATTGGAAAACCTGTCTTCATTTTCAACAAATCCATTCTTACAATGAATAAATGAACCAATCGTAAATGAATCAATCATTTTCCAACTCTTTGCGGAACTCTTCTTCCATTTTGAGCGATTGAAGAGCAAGCGGAAGTTCTTGCGTACGTGCGGAAAGTTTTTTCAAGGCAAGTTCGGTGTCAACAAAATTCGTTCCGCGACGCGATGCGGCTTCAATCATTTGCAGACGAGTTTCTGCTTCAATTTTCATTCCGCTTGCTTCTTTGTTTATCTTTTCCAGATTTTCTTTATCCGACTTTAACTCTTCAAGCAAAACATTCAAGTTCTCGCCTTTCAGTAATTTCAGTTTACTTTGCCGTCTTTGCACCAATAAAAGTTCTTGTTTGCTCGATTTAATAATCCGCGAAGCTGTCAGTTTTGCCGCTAACGTTTCTTTGTAAGCGTCCGCAGTTAAAGGGTTTATTGCTTCTAATTCACGCAAAGATTTTTTATCCGAACTTGAAACTTCGTGCATGAACCAATTGAGTTCCGAAGCCTTGATGCCGTCAACCGCAAGCCGTTCACGCATATTCGCCATCCATTTTGAACGATAAAGCATGACTCCGCCGGAAGTTGCCAAACCCAAAATAAATCCGGCAACGGCTGAAACAAATGCTATAAAAAAGAAAAAAGCCGCACTTGCCGGAGTTAAACTCAAAACTCCGATAATTAAAAAAATCAGCGCCGGAATTATCGAGAACAGAAAAGGTGAAGCTAAAGCACCGTATTTCAACGCTTTATCTTTGGTTAAATCTTTATTGGTAATTTCGTAATTTATTTGCAAGTCGTTCATTATTTAATTGAAATTATATACCGGACAGCCGAATTATATTTTTTTGCATCTAAGTAATTTACCGGTTTATCTAAAAATGTAATATCATAAACCTGCAACCTGCGAGGCAACAGATGAATTTTACTAAACTTTTAACCGCTTTACTAACCGTTTTTATCTTTTCAGTTTCAGTTTTTTCGCAACCTGAAACTGAAAAAGACAAGAAAAAACAAAAGAAAGACGAATCTAAAGTTCGCACCGTAACAATTCCTATTTCAATACTTTCAAAAGAAGAGTTGAAAAAGAAACAGAACGAAGAATTTTTGGATGCGGGCGATATTTTCGTTAAAGAAGACGGCGAAGAGCAAACGATTCTTTCAATTAGAAGTGTTGGCGATAATCCGCTCGCGTTGGCGATTTTAGTTCAAGACGATTTGAGTTCGACTTTTAATTTAGAATTGAAGGAACTTGCCGATTTTATTAAACGAATGCCTAAGGGATCGCGCGTAATGGTTGCATATATGCGAAACGGAAGTTTGAGCGTTCGCCAAAAATTTACCGAAGATTTAGAAAAAGCCGCCAAGTCGTTGCGAATTGTTTCCGGTTCGTCAGCGACCGCACCCAATAATCCGTATATTGAAATTGACGAAGCGTTGGAAAGATTTGATTCTCTGCCGCTCGGAAGACGAGCTATTGTGATGATTTCAGACGGTTTAGACGATTCGGGCGGTGTTTCGCTTTCTCTGCAAAGCAACGATCTTGACCGGGCAGTTTTGAAAGCTCAGCGAAAAAGCGTGGCGGTTTATTCGATTTACACTTCCGCCAGTCGAACAGAAAACGCAAGTTCAAGCGTTATTTTGACGGCACAGGGTTTGTTGAATAAATTGTCGGACGAAACGGGCGGACGCGCTTTTTTTTCCGGAACGCGTTCTCCGATCAGTCTTTTACCGTTTTTCAAGGAACTGAATCAAACGTTAAATCGTCAGTTCGCAATAACTTATCTTTCAACGCATATGAAAAAAGGTTATCACAAAATTCAAATTTACAGTACAAATCCGGATGTAAAAATCGAACATCCAAAAGGTTATGTTTACAAAAAATAATTAAGTACTGAGAATCAGAACCGAGAACGGCAGCAATCGGGCAAGAAGCCAAGTCGCTACCGCTCCTTATTCTTATTTGCTCAACGGTAAAATAATAATTCGGTCCGATTACTTAAGTTGATTTGAAATTACAAACGGGGCAAATCATGACATCGTCTTTGATAAGCAAGCCAATCCAAAACAGCGGAAAAAACATTACCAAAATAATTGCAAAGACAACCCAGCCCGCAGTCGAAATTTGACGTTGAATAACGGGCGGATGATTAGTGCCGCAACGAAAACAGCGATAATTATTAATCAAAGGTCGCGGCGACTGATATGTCAGTTGTTGCGGCTGATATTGCGGTGCCGGTTGAATTTGCGGAATCTGTTGCGGTGAAAAGTGTTGCGATCGCCGAGCATCGTTTTGGGTAACTTGAAATTCGTCGGTTTTCCACGAATAAGGCTGACGTTGAGCGTTATAATCGTTTTGGTTATCGCTCACGGGTTGTGGTTGCGCGAATTTTGTTCCGCAAAATCTGCAAAAATTTGCACCGTTCTCGTTTTGTTGTCCGCAATTATGGCAAAGCATATTTAGAAAGTAAATGTGTAAAAGGCAAACTAATTTGAATGAACCGAAAATCTGCCGAACAGCCTTATAACTACTGTTTCAACGTAGAATAATACACGAAAGTTTAGGAAAAACGAACTTTCTCGCCCGATTTTATCGCCGCATAAACCGATTCGACCAGTTCAACCGACTTATAACCGTCCAAAGCCGAAACGAGCGGCGGTTTTCCTTCTAAAATAGAATCGATAAATGCTTTGTTTTCTTGCAGATACCCCCATTTTTCTTGCTTTTCGAGCATTTGACACGAATGAGTTTGGAAATTTGCGTCAAAGCCGTTTGAATCGATCAGATGTTCCATCTCCTGCGTCAAAATCGTCCGATGATGACAGAAAACCTCGATTCGTTCAAACGGAAAGTGCCAACTTGCATCCGAACTTGACGCAAACGTACAGTGAAAACCGCTTTTAAATTTGAAAATAATCGAAAATTCGTCCAATTCCGGATATTCGTGTTGCGAACCATACGCAACCAATTCCGCAATTTCGCCAAACTGAAAACGCATCATATCAAACAAATGAATGGTCGTTTCATACAAAAATCCGCCCGTTACATTTGTGTCGCCGGTCCAAATCGGGTTCAATAACTCGCCGCGATTCATCTTGATATGTGCCGAATGCGCGTTGTCGTTCGCCAATAATTCTTTTAATTTGACATAAACAGGAGCAAAACGTCGATTGTGTCCGACCTGAAAAACTTTGGTCGAAGATTGTGCGGTTTCAAGCAACTTTTTGGCGTTGTCGATTCCGATGGCAAAAGGCTTTTCGCAGAAAACGTGCTTGCCTTCCGCAATCGCGTGTGCGGCAATTTCAACATGAGTTTTATTCGGTGCGGTAACTAAAACCGCGTCGCAATTTTCCAGTAATTCTTCACGCGAACCGCAAACTTTTCCACCGATTGCCTTCGCCGTTTGTACTGCTTTTTTCGGCACAATATCAAACAACGCGGAAACTTCCGTTCGTGCGTCTTGCGCATAAATTTGCCCGTGAACGTTGCCGATATAACCTGTTCCGACGATGCCGATTCTGACTTTTTCCATATTTCAGTTTAATCCTAAAGCCTTCTCTGTGTGATATTTAGCAAGTTTCGCAACTTCAAACGGATCGTGATTCCAATATTCGGGACGAAAAATTTCGATTGAAGCCGGTTGATTATAACCTATTTTATCGAGCCGTGATTTTATTTCTTTGAGCGGTAAAATTCCGAGTCCGGGATAAAGACGATGCGCGTCGGTTAATTGTTCTTTCGGCAAATTTTCCGCGTCGTTGATGTGAAAGATGAAAAGTTTTTCGGACTTCATCGAATCAATCGCTTCAAACGTGGAGTTTCCCGCGTAAAAATGGAACGAGTCAAGCACGTTACCGATATTTTTTCGATTCACTTTTTCGACAATCTCGTTACATAAATCGAGCGTTTGCACCGAACAATCGGTTTGACCTAAAAACTCGAACGCCAATGAAACATTATGTTTTTCGGCAATATCGCCGAGTTCGTTCAAAACTTTGACAGATTCCTCGACAATTTCGTCTTTCGTCGAATTTTCGGGTAATTTGCCCGGCACAACGACCACATACGGACAACCGATTTCGCCCGCAACGGCGGAAAGTTCTTCGCATTCTGCTTGGATTTTCAGATAATCCGCTTTGTTGCGAAACGTAATATATTCGATTGAATTGATGGAGTACGGTTCCAAATGATGATCATTCAGCAAGTTTTTCAAATCCGCAACGGTGTTTGTTTTCAAAAAAACACGCAATTTCTCCGCCCAAATTTCTATCAATTCAAAACCTGCGCGGCTCGCGGCTTTGATGTCCGTAACTAAATCGGCGTGCATCGTGGTTGCGCCGTTCAATGATAATTTCATAAATTTATAACTTTATTCAAATTTACATAAATTTTATCACAAAAATCAAAATAAATTTATCGCCTGTAATTGTTGCTTAGAATAGAGTTAGCCGATTCTGAAAAACACTTTCGGATTTTTTTGAAAAAAAGAGGTGAAACCTTTTACAAATTTTGTCAATCATATTTGAGAGTTGTGTGTTTTATTTCCCTTGTTGTTCGTAACAACTGCACAGTTCTTTTGTCCTTAGAGTCGCAGAAAGTTTTAGACTTTCTGTTTTCACCCCGACCGTCTGAAGGTAAGTTGTCCAAACAACTTACCGTTTTTTTAATCTGCTCTCACTTTATTAAAGGTTAATTTATCGACAATAATACGGCATTTTTTATTCGGATTTTATGAGACATTTTCGCCTTAGCTTCCTGTTTGACCAAACTTTCCAAACCTTCTTTGATGGCTTCTTTTTCGGCTTTGATGTTACAAAAATAAAAGCGTGAAAATTAAATCACGCTTCAAATATAACCTGAGTTTTTACCTATGCTTTTATCGGCTCATCGCCGTAAAGCGGTTTCCATATATCATTGATTAGGAACTGGCTGAGTTCTTTTTGAGTTTCAAACTCTTCCCCAGTTAGTTTTTCAAATTGTTGTGGACTTAATGCTTCATTTATAATTGCTTCAGCAATTTCTTTCTTGAATTCCTGATTCCTATGTAAAGCGTTGGTGTTGGATAAATACTTTTTTACATCGTTTATTTCTAAACCATGATTAACATGAAAAAATAGCCCCAATACATATTCCATTATAGATTCTTGATTTTGTTTCATAATTTCTTTTTTATCGAAATGTTAATTTTTAGGTGCAGGATACATTGTATCTAAATACCAACTACCTTTTACATCTTTTTTGAAAATTGCTGTAATAGTTCCATCAGTAAAATCTGTTTCGATTGCTCCTGCCGGCTTATTCTTGGTTCCTTGACGAGTTTTTCCAAAAAGTTCTTTTTTATAATCTTTACCATAAATATCTTCAAGTTTTACATCTTTAACAGCAATTATATCATCATTTAATTGTCTAGCGTTATTCAACTTATCCTTAAAAGACTGGGTATTTTTAATGAAATTTTCAGCTTTAACAAGTGATTCTTTACTTGTAAATTTAGTAGCATCTTTTCCATAATTATGATTTTTCCCCGTCACTCCATCGTTGGTTGTTCCTGTAATCGGGTCTTTGCCTTCGATTGCTCTCGCGTCAAGTTGTCTTTCGGTTACTTCTGTTCCGTGTCTTTGAACGGTATGACCTTTTTTAGCAATTTCATCATATTGTTTTTCAATCGCTTCTTTGGCTAACTTTTCGCTTTCCTCTTTCGCTAACTTTTCTAAACCTTCTTTGCCGAGTTCTTTAGATTCCTGTTTGACCAAACTTTCCAAGCCTTCTTGAATTACTTCTTTTTCGGCTTTGAGAAGAATTTTTGCACCGTCGCCGACAATCGGAGCAGCTCCGATTATTGCCGCGCCAAGCCCGACAACCGCTCCTTGTTTGCCTTGTAAAACATTTTTGGCGTTGGCGATAACATCTCTGACATCACCGACAGGATTTAAGCCGCCGATTATCTTGCCGACCTTATCCGAATAACTGCCGTCGTCGTCCTTAAAATCGCCTTTAACGGCTGAATCTATCGCATTCGGCAAACCTTCGGGAGCATACATTATCTTTCTTGCTAAATCGGATTCAAGCGGAATTTTCCAACCTTCCGCCTTTGCTTTGTTGTCAATATAATTATCGTCATTCGTAACCGCAGAGTTAGCATTTTGCAAGGCTTTTGCCGTTTCGCGGTTTGTTTGATCTGCTTTATCAAGCAACGTATCAACCGCATCGGGAGCAACGTAACGCACGGCGGCATTAACTTTTTCACTTAAATAATTTGAAAGTTCCATCGCTTTACCGCCGAGCCGCAAGGTCGAAACGCCCAAACGATTAAATTGTTTTCCTATTTCGCCCGAATCAAAAATATCTTGTGTGCCGGTTATTTTTTCAATCGTATCAGTCGCACTTTTAACCGATTTTTCAGCATCATTTCGATTCGGTGCAGACATCGAGGCTTGATTTTCTTTTAACTTTGCATCAAGTTCGGCTTTTTGATTTGCCGAATTATCAAAGCCTTGTTTGTTGGCAAACTTGTCCGACGGCGACAAATCAGCGTTTTTTTGCTCTGACTTTTCGGCTTCAACTTCTTTTTTAATTTCAACGGCTTTGCCTTCAAGTCTTTTATACAACCCTTTTTCGACATTACTCGTAAGTTCGTAGTTTTTAGTTTCGGGATTTAATACAGCTGTAAAATTCCCCGTAGTTTTTATCTCATTAAAAGGGTTGTTTGCAGTATTGAGCCGTTTTTTTATCAAGTCTTCGTCTTGTTTGGAATCAAGCCGAAAATGCTTAAATAATTTGGCTTCAATCTGATTTTCAGTAACTTTTGCAGTACTTGGTTTGATGCGTAACTTCGAATCAACGCCAACTTCTTTTGGAGTAAAAACGAGTTTTACAGGCACACGCGGAATTGATTTAGTTTTTACGGTTTTGGGCTTAGGCGTGCTGCCGATATTGTTGTTAAATTTCGGTAACGAACTCGTTGCGTTTATTGACATCGTAGAAGTCTCCTTAAATTAGTGATATTTAGGTCTGTATCAGTTATCGGTAATTTTCAAGAAAAGTTTCCTCTTTTTTGCTAAGTTTTTTCAACGTCGGGAGTTTTATTTTTGAGAATGAGAATTATTTGCGGGTTTCCGTAATTTCAAACGATTTGTCGCCGACTTTGAAGTTCAAGTCGATTTTTTTATTGTCAAAACGACAATGAACAAAGTTAAGTTGTTCGGGAAACGATTCGAAAAACATCGAATTCAGCAGCGTTCCGCTCGCTAAACCTTCGGGCATTTCGGTTTCAACATAGATTAAAACCGTATCAACATCTTGCTCAAAACCAATCCATTTCAACTTTTTTATCTCGCCTTCGGCGTTTTTCAAAACAAAAGTTTCACTCAGATAATCTGACATCGGTTTTTCTAAATCACCTGCTTTATCAAGGTTCAAGTGTTTTTTCGTGCGGCGTTCGAGCAGAATTTCCAAGTCGTGGCGGAAAACTTGGATTGAAATTTCCGCGAGTTTTTCCTTTTCGTTATAATCGATTCGCGTTAAAGTCGTGTGGAATTTGTGGGCGGAAACCGTTGTCTCGAAACACCAAATTGTAAGCAACAGAATTACTGCCGCCCACAATTTTGAATTTTTAATTTTGAATTTTGAACTCATTTAATTCATTTTGCTTCCCGTAAAGGTCGTCTCGCCCTGCGGTGCCGAAAAAGTTCCGCTGATTTGAGTTCCCGCAACCTTGCCGATTAACGTGAAAGCAAACGGCGCGGTTGTTTTGAGCGTCAGCACGCCATCGATAAACGTTCCGCTTGAAATCGGAATTTCACCTTGCGTAAAAGCTGCGCTGCCCGTTACGTTCGTGCCGTTTTGCACTAAAGTTGCGGTGGCGACAATCGTTTGCCCGCCCGCGTCAATCGCAAAACTCCACTTTCCGCTGACGTTTACAGATGCCGTCGAGGTTCCGACCGGCGGTGTGGCGGCGGTGCGGCGCGGTTGTTGTCCGGCTTTGAAAACTTGGAAACGAGTCGGAACTATTCGACGCGGAAAATAATTGTTGGTTAAATCGGCATCGGCAGTTTCCAAATTCGGATCAAGCACGATTTCAACCGCTTCTTTTTTGGTGATAATCAGTTTTGAAACGTTGAAATTATTATATCGCCAAATTTCCGCCGGAATTCTAATCTCTTCGCTTGTGCCGTCCGCATACGCAACTTTGAAAATGACCGGCATCACAAGTCCGCCGATATTTTTCAAATCAACCGCATAAAAATTGTAATTTGCTTCAAATAATGCTTTATCTTTGTCGTCGAGAGTACCGAAAAATGTTTGATAATCACTGCGTTCTTTCTCGGAAACCGTCCAATCTTTCGGCTTCCAACTGTAATCGTCGATTAAACTCGGAAATTCGTCCGCTCGTTTCGGCAACGATTCGTTGCGTTGTTGCGACAGAGTTTTCGGCACGGCATCGGCTTGTTTTTTCTGAATCGGTTTTTCGACTTCGGGGTTTTTCGTGTCCATTTTAAATAGTTTCACGTTCTCGATCGAAATATCCGTGTGGTCTGCGGTGTAAAACCAACCGCGCCAAAACCAATCCAAATCAACGCCCGAAGCATCTTCCATCGTTCGGAAGAAATCTGCCGGCATCGGTCGTTTGAACTTCCAACGTTGCGAATATGTCTTAAAAGCAAAGTCGAAATTTTCGCGTCCCAAAACAGTTTCACGCAAAATATTGAGCGCGGTGGCGGGTTTGGCATACGCATTATTGCCGAATTGCAAGACAGATTCCGAGTTTGTCATAATCGGAACTTGGTCTTCACTCGTCATATATTCGGCGATACTTTGCGGTTCACCGCGACGCGACGGAAAATTTTTCTCCCATTCCTGTTCCGCCAACTGTTGCAAAAATGTATTCAAACCTTCGTCCATCCACGTCCATTGGCGTTCATCGGAGTTTACGATCATCGGAAAATAATTGTGTCCGACTTCGTGAATGACTACGCCGATTAACCCGTATTTTGCACCGTTTGAATAAGTCTTGCCGTCCGGATTTGCTCGCGGTCCGTTGAAACAAATCATCGGATATTCCATTCCGCCGACCGGTCCGTTGACGCTTTGAGCGGTCGGATACGGATACGCGAACGAATACCGCGAATAGACGTTGAGCGTGTGAATAATCGCCTGCGTCGAGTATTTTTCCCAAAGCGGGTTTCCCTCTTTCGGATAAAACGACATCGCCATCACCTTGTTGCCTTCGGAATTATGACCTTGCGCGTCCCAGATAAATTTACGCGAACTCGCAAACGCAAAATCGCGGACATTATCGGCTTTGAAAATCCAAGTTTTTTTGCCCGCAGGTTTGTTCGATTCGTTCTTTAACGCTTCTTCTTGGGTTACAATTTTTATCGGTTCTTTGACCGTTTCAGATTGTTTAAGTCGTTGAATCCATTCGGGTTTCAAGACTTGGGCAGGATTTTGTAAAACACCCGAAGCCGACACAACGTGGTCGTCGGGCGTAGTAATTCTGACTAAATAATCACCGAATTCGAGCGTGAATTCACCCGACCCGAGGAATTGTTTGTGTTGCCAGCCGTTGACATCGTTATATGCCGCCAGACGCGGAAACCATTGGGCGATTTCGTAAATTTTGTTGCCGTCGGCGGGAAAATCCTCGTAACCTGCCCGACCGCCGAAAACTCTCGCATTATTGATGTTGTAATTCCACGCCACGTTAAAAACAAAGGTTGAATTCGGAGTCAACGGAACAGGTAAATCTATCCGCATCATCGTTTTGACGACCGTATATTTGAGCGGTTTTTTGGTTGCGTCTGTTACTTCGGTCAAATTAACTTTGCCTTCATATTCGCGGGCTGCAATATTTTGAATCCTACTCAACGGCACATCTTTCAGGTTCGGAGCAGTTCCCGTCAACTGTGTTTCTGAATCTTTGGCAAAGATATTTTGATCCAGTTGCAACCAAATATAATTCAAAGAATCGGGCGAAAGATTTTTGTACGTAACCGTTTCTTTGCCGATAATGCGTTGATTTACGTCGTCCAGTTCAACGTCAATAACATAATCGGCGCGTTGTTGCCAATACTTGTTTCCGGGTGCGCCGCTGCCTGTACGTTGCTCGTTGGGCGTAGGAAGTTGGTCTTCGGCAAGTTGGCGAAACTTATCGCTCGGCTTTGATTTACTTTGGGCAAACGCAACGGTTACGGACGAAATAATAAACAAAAATGCAATGAATTTACGAAATGACACAAGATTTTCTCCGGATTTTTTTTATTGGAACAAATTTTGTTACGCGCCCGATATGTAAATAGTTTCAAGCCTTAAAGTTTAATCTTTCAACTTTAAGGTTTTACTCTTGAACCTTAAAGTTCAGCTTCTCAGCCTCAAGGCTTAAACTTTGAACCTTAAAGTTCAGTTTCTCAGCTTCAAGGCTTAAACTTTGAGCCTTAAAGTTTTACTTCTGAACTTCAAAGTTTAACTCTTGTGCCTTAAAATGCGGCTTCCGAGCTTTGAGGCACAACGGCGGAACCTTCAAGTTTTCTTTTGGAATGTGCCGTTCGAGGCGCCGTAAAAGCCGGTTTGGTATGGCGACGCATTTATTTTGCAGATTTTCAACCTTTGCCAAAGTGCCAACAAACACCTGCGATGTCTATCATATTCACTTCTCTGCCCCAAGGAAAATCGGTCGGTTCGGTGAGTTTTACACCAAACTTTTCGGGCAGATTCAGTTTACCGATTTTCTCCCAAAACTCGTCTAAATCATCAACTTTGACACTTAGCATAAAGTTTTCGGCAAACGCTTTCTCGTTGCATTTTTGCAAAATAAAACGACAGCCGTTATTTTCAAAACCGACAACATCGGCGGCTTCCCAAATAATGCTGAAACCGAGTTCCGAAAACAGTTGCCGAGACGCTTGAAAATCTTTGCCCGAAGGCACAAAAGGTTCGATTGAATTGAATTTCATAAATTTACGCTTCTTGCGGATAATCGTAGTTTACCATCCATTGAATACCGAATTTATCTTTGCACATACCGAAATATGCTCCCCAAAATGTGTCTGTAATCGGCATTGTAATTGTTCCGCCGTCAGAAAGTCCGTTGAAGATTTTGTCGGCTTCGGCTTTGCTTTCCACTCCGATTGAAAGCGAAATGTTATTGCCGAAGATCGCATCTTCGGCGTGTTCGCCGATTGCATCCGTTGCCATCAAAACATTTCCGTCATTGACCGGCAACGTAATGTGCATAATTTTATTTTTATCTTCGTCGGATAATTCGGGACTGCCTTCTTGTGCCGGCAAACTGCCGAAACGTTGCATTTCTGCAAATTCACCGCCGAAAACCGATTTGTAAAAGTTGAAAGCCTCTTCGGCATTGCCTAAGAAATGTAAATACGGATTGATTTTAGCCATTTTTTTTCTCCTGAAATTTTGTTTATTTGAATTTTGATTAAATGAAACGTTGAAATGCAATAATGTTTCATTTATGCAACAAATATACAAGAGAAAAACATTGTTGACAAGTTGCGGGAGTAAATTTTTCAAGTTTAGCGAACGCGACTGTAACTGTATGCGCCGCGAATCATCGACATAAAATAGCTTCCTTTTGATTCGGCGTTCATCAAATCGTCATAGATTTCTTTTTCTACGTCGTCATATTCATAAATCCCGCCGCTGTGAAATTGAATTTCGAGCGTTTTGTTTGCTTCGTCATAGCCGACTGAAGCCAAATTCGATGATTCTACCGCTATTCTTTTCATGTAATTTTCTCCAAGTTATTTAATTTTAACTCCGTAGCCGATTATTCTGACGAATTCACGAAACTTTTTCTCGTCCGATTCAAAAACTATTAACGAACTTTTTCCGACTAATCGGCAGAGTTTTTTGAGATGTGGATTTTCGGCGATTTCGTATTCAAATAAACACGCTAACTCTTTGTCTGTTAAAGCGTTTGAGCGTTTCGGCATTTCACGCATAAAGCCTTCTACTATTTCGGTTTCCAATACATATTTCGGCTAAACGTGTTCAATTCCCGCTTCTAAAAATTCGCCGTCATCGCTGATTAAAGCGTATAAATTATCTTGGAGTTCATCAAACGGCACATTAATATAGTCTTCTTGGGCAAACTCGATAGTGGAAGACAAATCATAATAAATCGTAATTAAAGCAAGTTTTAAAGGCTGATTTAATCGTTCTCTCAGTTCCTTTCGTTCAGTCCGATTTTCTGCACACTCATCAATGTTTTCTAAAATATACTCAATCGTTTTTTGCCGAATTGAAGGTAAATCGGCAAGCAACTTTTTATATGTTGAATATGTGTTTCGCACCGCCATAAAATCCAACGGTGATTCTGCAGCGATTGAAACTTCAAATTGTTCATTCGGGACATTTCCGATTCGGGCAAACCAATGTGTTTCCGAATCTTCGTCGAAATCTTGCCAAAACATCTCGCCATAGAACGAATCTTTTAGCTTTGGTTGCTTGTATTTAGTTTCCATAAACTCAATTCACTTAATCTTAAAACACTTATATTAAAGAAGTTAGTTAAATATAGCCGAAGTTTTTCATTCAAATCAAATTTGATTTCTAAAAAGCTAAACCCCGAATTGTTTCAAATGATGATCGAGATGTTTATAACCCAATCTGCCCCATTGATTGTAAGTCAGTTTGCCGAAAATATGATGTTTGCCTTTGAAATCTTCTGCTTTTAAGTTGCCGAAATTATTGATGTCGTCAATTAAAAGCCCGCGTTCGCGTTCAAAGTCGAGCGGTTTGGTGCCGTGTTTATGCGGATTAATTTCCGGCGGAGCAGGCGCGCCTTTTGGAATCGGGACAACATATACGACCAAATATTTAACCAAATTGCGGGTAAAAAAATTACTCTGATCAGTCGGCGGAATCTCACCGAGAGCCATTTTATTGCCGTCCAGACAATGACAAAGCATCTCGCCAACGCTCATTTTGCCCCACAAAGCCTTTGATTCGGGCGTAAGATTGTTTAGGCGGGCGATGATCTCGGCTCTTTTGGTTGGGTTGAATAGGTTCATTTAATCTTGGTGAAAAACAGTGCTTAAAAAAGTGCTTGTTGTTGCTCTAATGCCTTACCTTTTGAAATCTTTTTGCCATATTTCTTCTCAACTTCTTCGTTGAAAATATCTTTCGCTCCGTTGTGATTTTTCAAAAACCAATCAACGTGATTTTCCAAGTATTCTTCGCGTAATTGCGGATCGTTCAAATCGTTCGGGACTCTTTCCATTCTTGGGTCAATGCTGTCAAATCCGACGAAATCTTCGGACAATCTTTTTTCTGTTAATTTTATGTATTCTTCATTTAGTTCTATGCCGACACAGTCTCGTTTAAGTTGCTGGCATACCCGCAAAGTCGTTCCGCTTCCCGAAAACGGGTCGACAACCAAATCATTTTCATTTGAAGAAGCCAAAATCATTCTCTCCATTAAGCCTTCGGGTTTTTGCGTCGGGTGGTTTTGTCGGTTTTCTTGGCAATAATGGATGTGTGAAAATTCCCAAACATCGCCCGGATTTGCTCCACGCATATTGTTGACGGAACGATAAAATTTTTGCGGAATTCTGACATCATCCAAATTAAAAGTGAAATCTTTGCTTTTGGTGAACATCAAAATATCATCGTGGCGAGGTGAAAAGCCTTTCTTTTTCCCGATTCCCTGCGTGTAAAACCAACAAATCCAATTGTTGAAATATAAAGAGTTATCGTTTTCTAAAATCTGATATAAATACGAAATAAATCGAAAACCCATAAAAACGTAAATCGTTCCGTTCGGTTTCAAAATTCTGGTTGCTTGTTTTGTCCAATCTTTGGTGAATGAAATATATTCGTCGAAACTTTTTGAATCAGACTTATTACCGTAATCTTTGTTGAGGTTATATGGCGGATCGGCAATTATCAAATCAACCGATTCAGCTTGTAAATCTTTAAATTTATCAGTCGCTTCACCTTGTAAAATTTCTATTTTATTACTCATTTTATCCAACCGCATTTTGTCGCTAATTCCAGCCAATTATCAAATGAACGCCTCGAAGAAGCAAGATACTTTCTATCCAACATTTGACAAAACTCCCAAGCCGTTCTGTTTACAGTAGTTACATAATGAATATCCCGAATTTGAATCTGTCCTGTGCCAAGTGCAGGATTATAACTGATATCCGAATCCGAAAGATATTTTATGTCGTAAGCATTATATTTTACAACCTCCATTATTCCATCCATCAGTTTTGTTTCAAAATTCCTTTGCGAATAAACCTTGTGTTTGAGCGATAAAATTACAAACAAAAAATCGGGGTCTTCAACGTATGCACATCTAATTCGTGCAAACGACGTAATGTTCGGAGATTTGCCCGAAGACTTAAAATCTTCAGCGGTTGCTTTGACATCAATTTCGGCTGTTATGACCGAATTTACTTTTTGATTCCGCTTAAATTGAAGCAAAACATCTGCCCGATGTAATCTTCCCAATGCTTCAACATTGATTAAATCCCATTCATTATGTGGATTTTCAAAGATATTTACAAAAGTTTCACACGCCCACGCTTCAACAAACGGACCTGCAATTTTGTTGATATTTTCCATCGGCAAGCCAAGTTTCAGGTTGGTATTGATGATTATTTTGTTCTCGCCACGCAAAATTGCATTTTCAATAATCTTTTAGATTGATTGAATCGCAAATGTGGACGCTTCGCAATAATCAGCACTTTCTTTCGGTTCTTTGAAAATTTGTTCGCTGTAACTCATAAAAACATTCTACTCAATATTAAAATACTTCGCCTCAGGATGATGGATAATTATCGCCGAAGTTGATTGCTCCGGGTGAAGCTGAAATTCTTCCGATAATTCGACATCAATTCTTTCGGGTTGAAGCAATTCAAAAAGTTTCGTCTGATCTTCGAGATTCGGACACGCCGGATAGCCGAAGCTGTAACGCGAGCCTTGGTAGCCTTGATGGAAAAGTTTGGCTAAATCTTTTGCATCATTCTGAACAAAACCGAGTTCTTCGCGGATCTTTTTGTGCCACATTTCAGCTAATGCTTCCGCCGATTCGACCGATAAACCGTGGAATAAAAGATAATCGGTGTAGTTGTCCGCTTTGAAAAGTTCGGCGGCGTGTTCCGATGCTGTGCGTCCCATCGTTACTAATTGGAATGCCACAACGTCGGTTTTATCCGCTGAAAAATAGTCTGCCAAACACAGATTTTTACTGCCGCGTTGTTCGATTGGCTGACGCGGAAACGTGAAACGCAGACGTTCCGTGCGTTCGTCGTCTTGGAAAATAATTAAATCGTTACCATCCGATTTACACGGAAAATATCCGTAAACCAATTTTGCTTCGAGCAATTTTTCACGAATCGCTTTGGTCGTAACTTCCTTAAATTTCGGATAAACCGTTGATTCTAAGAGTGCCGCGTAATCTTCTTTTGATGATTTGCCTTGTTTGTATTGCCATTGACCTTTGAAAAGTGCGGTTTCGTTGATGTAAGCGAAAACTTTGGTTAGGTCGGTAATTTCGACAACTTTCGAGCCGTAAAACGGAGCCGTCGGAATAATTTCGGCGTTTGGAACGTCTGATTTTGTTGTGTGCGAAGTGTCGAAAACGGTCTTGGTTTGATTAACTCTCGCGGCAACCATTCCGAGTTTCGCATCTTCGCCGACTAAATCTTCTGCGTCCGTAACTGTTTGGATAACATCGTCTTCTTCAATCGCAGACAGGCTGTCCGCGTTCGCCGCGTCGCCGCGTCCGTTCGTCTCCGCGTCACCTTGCGTCAGCACATCCATCGCGTGAAGTCCGTCAAAAGCGTCTCTGGCGTAAAAAAGTTTGCCGTTATAAAGCGGCACTAATTCGCTGTCAACATATTTGCGATTCAACGCCGCACCGCCGAGAATTACTGGAACATCTATCCCGCGTTCGTTCATCAAAAGCAGATTATCACGCATAATCAGCGTTGATTTTACGAGCAAACCGCTCATCCCAATTGCATCGCCTTTGCGTAAATCGTGCGAATCTAAAATCTGGTCAATCGTCTGTTTGATGCCTAGATTTACTACGTTATAGCCGTTATTTGTCAAAATAATGTCGACCAAATTTTTACCAATATCGTGAACATCGCCTTTGACGGTCGCCAAAATCATCGTGCCTTTTGTCGAACCTTCGGCTTTGTCCATAAACGGTTCGAGGAATTTCACGGCAGATTTCATCGCTTCGGCAGACTGCAAAACGAACGGCAATTGCATCTGTCCGCTGCCGAATAAATCGCCGACAACCTTCATTCCGCCGAGCAAATGCGTGTTGATAATATCGAGCGGCGGATATTTTTCGAGGGCGACTTTCAAATTATCTTCCAAGCCGATTTTTTCGCCGTCAATAATATGATGTTTCAACTTTTCTTCGATGGACAAATTGGTCGTGTCAACCTTCATCGATTGAGCGGTTTTGCCCATAAACATTGTCGTAAAATCGCCGAGCGGATCGTAAGTGCAAATGTCGTTTTCAAACTTTCGGCGGTCATAAATCAAATCAAGTGCAACTTCAATTTCGTGTTCGGTAAACCGACTGAGCGGCATAATTTTCGACGCATTAACAATCGCCGAATTCATTCCGTTTTCCGTGCATTCGTGCAAAAACACGGAATTCAAGACAACGCGAGCCGCCGGATTTAGCCCGAAACTGATGTTTGAAACGCCCAAAATTATGTTCACGTCGGGCATTTCTTCGTGGATTTGTTTGATAGATTTGATGGTTTCAAAGGCGTTCATCCGATCTTCTTCGATCCCCGTCGAGATCGGCAAAGCGAGCGGATCGTAGAAAATATCGTGGGCTTCGATGCCGAATTCGGTCGCGTCTTTGAACGCCCGACGAGCGATTTTCACCTTATCAACCGCCGTTCTCGCCATTCCGTCTTCATCGATTGTCCCGACTACAATTCCCGCACCGTATTCTTTTGCCAACGATAAAACTTTGAAAAACCGTTCATCGCCGTCTTCGTAATTCGTTGAATTCAA
>JANPBM010000129.1:0-62187 GCA_031430435.1 Acidobacteriota bacterium | reverse complement strand
GCAGAGCGGTTGAACGGTAAAATCCAACTGCTCAAAGCAATCGGCAGAGGCTATCGAAAGTTTGATAACTTCCGAAGTGCCATTTTGTTCTTTTACGGGAAACTTAACTTGTTACCATTAAAATGTCGGTAGAACCATAAAAATATGCCTGTTTGCTTGAACAAACAACTAAACTGCAATTTTCAACTGATTATTAAAAACTGCTCGCTAAATGAAATAGTATCTGAAATGATGTCGAATTGCGGTTTTCTAAAAAAATAGTTCTCCGCAAACAGCAATACAAATCAAAAGGAGTTTTATATGTCAAAAGTATGTCAAGTTACAGGTAAACGCCCGATGAGCGGCAACAATGTTTCGCACGCAAACAACAAAACTAAACGCAGATTTTTACCTAATCTGCAAAAGAAACGCTATTTCTTGGAAAGCGAAAATCGTTGGATTCGGTTAAAAGTTACAGCTCGCGGAATAAAAACAATCTCGAAAAACGGCATTGAAGCAGAAGTTCGCAAGATGCGGGCGAGAGGTGAAAAAATCTAATGGCAAAACGCGAAAAAATAAAATTGAAAAGTACTGAATCGTCCCATTGTTATTACACAACCAAAAACAAGGCAAGCACGCCGCAACGATTGGAATTTAAGAAATACGATCCTACTATCAGAAAACACGTTTTGTATAGGGAAGGTAAATAATGTTTTGTGAACAGACACGCGATTTAGGCGAAAAAGTTTTACATCACCAACTTTGGTTTTTCGGCAAAGACATTTGGCACAAAGACGGAAACCTTTTAATTCGTTACGGATTTGAGCGAATCGGAGTTCCCGACGGAAAAGACGGAACAAACAATTATCGGTTAATTATCAACGATTTACAAGAAATTGTGCTTTTTGGCTTCGGAGTCTTTTGGGGCGATAAGCGTTTGGGCGGAATTATCTTGCAAAGATACAACAGCAGCCCGAAAATACTGAATTCTTCAACTTTAAATTTACCGATTTGGCGAAACGAATTACTGCCTTTTTGTTTTCAGCCGACCAATGAAGGCGATATAAAAACCGCAAAACTAATGTTCAACGATTTTTGTCGTTGGATTTTACAATACGAGAAATGGGTTGACGGCGTTTGCCGAAATTCTTGGCGAAAAAATTGTCTGCAAGATTGGGAAAAAACTGAGATGAACATCAAAGAAATCAGACGAAACTGGAAAAAATTACAAACAATATGAAAAAAGGAATACATCCCGAATACCGCGAAGTCGTTTTTCAAGACACTTCAATCAATCACGCTTTTTTAACGCGTTCAACCATTAAAACCGACAAAACAATTATGTTTGAAGGAAAAGAATATCCGCTTGTACAAATAGAAATCTCAAATCTTTCGCATCCGTTTTTTACCGGAACACAACGAATGATTGACACGGCAGGACGCGTCGAGAAATTTAATCAACGATACAAACGCGGCAAATAAATATATGAATAAATTACCGGTTACTGTATTGTCCGGATTTTTGGGAGCAGGAAAAACAACCTTGCTTAATCACGTTTTGAATAATCGCGACGGTTTGAAAGTCGCGGTTATTGTCAACGATATGAGTGAGGTTAATATCGATGCTTCGCTAGTTAAACAAGGTGCTTTTAATCGAACCGAAGAAAAGCTCGTGGAGATGTCAAACGGTTGTATTTGTTGCACTTTGCGTGAAGATTTACTGATTGAAATCTCGCGTTTGGCAGCAGAAAAGCGGTTTGATTATTTGCTAATTGAATCAACCGGAATCAGCGAACCATTACCTGTCGCCGAAACTTTCACGTTTGAAGGCGAAGACGGAAAAAGCCTTTCCGATGTCGCCACACTCGACACAATGGTGACGGTTGTTGATGCTTATAATTTTACAAACGATTATCGCAAAGCCGAAGAATTGAAATATCGCGGACTGGAATTGGACGAAAACGACGACCGCACAATCGTCGATTTATTGATTGAGCAAGTTGAATTTGCCAACGTAATTATCTTGAACAAAGCCGATTTGATTGCGAAAAATGAACTCGACAAACTTTGGGCGATGATTAAAAAACTGAACCCGAAGGCAAAGATATTAGTCGCAAACTTCGGCAAAATTGAACTAACCGAGATTTTAGATACAGGTTTATTTAATTTCGACGATGCAAGTGCGGCGGCAGGTTGGATGTCCGAACTTCGCGGCGAACACACGCCCGAAACCGAAGAATATGGTATTTCGAGTTTTGTTTATCGGGCTAGAAAGCCTTTTAATCCGATTAAATTTTGGGATTTTCTACAAAAAGATCGGGCAAACTTGCTGCGTGCGAAAGGCTTTTTCTGGTTGGCGTGTCATTCAAATTTTATCGGAATGTATTCGCAAGCGGGCGGAGCGTGCCGAGTTGAACCGATGGGCGTTTGGTGGGCAGATACGCCGAAAGAGGAATGGGAACTAGACGCTGATTCGTTGATTGAACTCAATGAAAAATGGGATGAAAAGACAGGCGACCGTCGCCAGGAAATTGTTTTTATCGGCACAGATTTAGACCACGAAGCAATGACCGTAGAACTTGATAAGTGTTTGATAAATGTCGCGGAAGGTTATTTATCAACCAAAGATTGGCAGCGAAAAAACAATCCTTTCGGAATGTGGGACGGCGAGATTCAATATCTGCGAGAAGCGGCTCACACAAATTAAGTCAGAAATATATTCGCAAACAAGGCAGAAACGCGACTGTTAAGGAGCGTAAACCACATTACCGACACGCTTCCTAACGGTCGCGTTTCTGCCTATCCAATAATATCCCTATTGTAATAAAAATGTTGCCGATTGCTTGTTTTCGACCGCTTGCTAAAAACTTGTCGCTAAATTCTAAAATGTTGAAATAATGGGAGATTACGAAATTTTAACCTATAAGGACATTTCAGAATGACGAAATATTTATTTGCAATTACGATTCTATTTTTAACAATTTCAAGCGTTTTCGCTTTAACTTCAGCCACACTTTCGGGTCGCGTAACCGATAAAAATAACATAGTTGTCTCAGGTGCAAAGGTTGAACTTACCAACATCGCAACCAACGCAAAAATTACCGTTACAACCAACGGCAACGGCTTTTATTTAGTGCCGGAACTTGCACCCGCAAACTATCAAGTTGCGGTCAGCAAACAAGGTTTTCAGAGTGCGATTCGTGATGGAATCACTTTGAATATCGGTGCGAATACGACTTTGAATTTTACGCTTTCGGTTGGCAGCATTGAAGAAAAAGTTACGGTGGAAACAAGCGAAACTGAATTGGTCGAACGAGATTCGGCGGCTGTCGGAACGCTCGTAACCCGTAAATTTATCGAAAATTTACCGCTCGACGGACGTTCGTTTCAAACCTTAATCGAACTTACGCCTGGCGTAACTCTCGTGCCGACATCAACGCAAAGCACCGGACAATTTTCGGTCAACGGACAACGCTCAAACGCAAATTATTTTACGGTTGACGGTGTTTCTGGCAATATCGGTTCGGGAACAAACTTTCAATTTTATCAACAAGCCGCCGGAAGTTTGCCCGGACTTTCGGTTTTTGGCGGAACAAATACGCTCGCTTCGGTTGATGCCGTGCAAGAATTTCGTGTCCAAACCTCAAGTTACGATGCAGAATTCGGTCGTCAGCCCGGCGGACAAATCTCACTTGTAACTCGTTCGGGATCAAACACTTACAACGGTTCGTTATTCAATTATTTTCGTAATGAAGCACTTGATGCAAACGATTGGTTTGAAAATAGAGCGGGCAGAAATCGTCGTCCGTTGCGACAAAACAATTTTGGCGGAACATTCGGCGGAAAAATAAAATTGCCGCGTTTTGGCGAAGGCACACCGTTAATTTATGACGGCAAAGATCGTTCGTTTTTCTTTGTCAGTTACGAAGGTTTACGTTTGAAACAACCGCAGACGAATGTTTTATTGTCTCGCGTTCCTTCAATTGCTGCACGAAATGCTGCAACCGGAGTTTTTAAGCAAGTTTTGAATGCTTTTCCGCTTCCGAATGGAGGTTTTGTGGCGGGCGATCCGGCTGATACCGAACGCTACACCGCCGCACTTTCTTATCCGTCAAAAGTTGATGCTTTGAGCTTCAAACTTAATCAAAAAATTACGGAAAAAATCAATCTTTTCGGGCGATTTAACGATGCACCTTCAAGCCAAACTTTCCGTGCTTTCCCAAGTCAAAATAACGCTTATGAAAACAATATTCGGACGATTACAGTCGGTTCAACGCAAACAATTTCGTCGCGTTTAGTCAATGATTTGCGGGTTAATTACAGCTACACTCGCGGTCTGTTTTTGTTCCAGGGAATTGAAACCGAAGGCTCGAAATTGCCCGACGACAGTTTGCTTTTTCCAAGTTTTGCACCGCGTGAAAATGCTTCGGTGAGTCTGATTTTAGGAACGGGCGGAAGCAACATTTCCTCGGCAAATTTGACGCAAGGAAAAGTTATCGGCACAAAACAACGGCAGATAAATATCGTTGATAATTTTACCGCGATTGCCGGAAATCACGAGCTGAAATTTGGTGTTGATTATCGCCGAATGAACCCGAAAATTGATTCGAGAGCCTTGGGAATCACTTACAATTTCACAACTCCGGCGAGCCGTGCAAGCGGAATTCCGGTCAGTATTCAAGTGCAAGCATTGTCGCCGATTACCGATTTTAAGATTGAAAATTTCTCGGTGTTTGCCCAAGATACTTGGCGAATAAATCAACGCTTAACGCTCACGGGCGGACTTCGTTGGGAACTGAATCCGCCGCTTTCGGGTGAAAGATTACCGTTTCAAATACAAGGTTTTGACAATCTATTGACCGCCACGCTCGCACCTGCGGGAACTCCGCAATGGAAAACCGAATATAATAATTTTGCACCTCGAATCGGCGTGGCATTCACTGTTTCCGAAAAACAAAACTTGGTTGCTCGTGCAGGTTTCGGGCTTTATTACGATTTAGGCACGGGAACGGCATTGCGAGGCTACACAAGTTTTCCGTATAACTCGAATCGGACGATTACTAATTCGGCTCAGTTGCGTTTTCCGGCAAACGAAATTGACATTCAACCACTTCCTTTTTTAGACACAACACCGCCGCCATATTCATCAAATTTCTTCTTTTTTGATCCGAATTTGAAGTTGCCGAATACAAAACAATGGAATGTTTCGATTGAAAAAGGTTTCGGCAAAAATCAATCGCTGACGGTTTCTTATGTTGGGGCAATGGGACGTGAACTCTTGCGTAATGAACAATTACAGAACTTTAATTCAGGTTTTGTGCGTGCCAGATTTTGCACACCTTTGCCAAATCCTGTTCCCGCAAGTTGTTCGCCGACTGCCGCTCCGCCACCTGTTGTTTTGATAAATCCGGCGATTTTCGGACCAAATCCGGCGGCTTTGAATGACGGAACGCAAATCTTAAACGGTTCGGCAGTTTCAATTACGCGAAACGGTGCGACTTCTGACTATCACGCACTTCAAACACAGTATCAACGTCGACTGTCGACTGGCTTGCAAACCGTTGTTTCATATACGTTTGCGAAAGCGATTGACGATGTTTCAGACGAAACAATTACCGGAATTCCATTTCAAAATGCGGCGGTCGGATTAGAAAAAGGCGTGGCAAATTTTGATGTCAAACACAATTTTGTCGCGGCAATTTCTTATGATTTACCGACATGGAAGGCGAATAGTTTCACGAGAGCGATTTTTGGCGGTTGGGCGATTGATTCGATAATTCGGGCGAGAAGCGGATTGCCATTTTCAGTCATTTCACAAAATTTTGATCCGCTGAATATCGGACAAACTCGCCGTGTAAATTTGATTCAAGGCGTGCCGATTTGGCTCGAAGACTCAAATGTCGGCGGTGGAAAAAAGTTGAATTCCGCTGCATTTTCCGCACCTCAACTTGGTTTTCAGGGAACTCTGGGACGCAATGCCTTACGCAGTTTTAATCTTCGCCAAGTAGATTTATCGGTTCGCCGAACTTTTGCACTAGGCGAAAAAGCCCGCATCCAATTCCGCAGCGAAGCATTTAATATTCTCAACACGCCAAACTTTAATTTTCCTGCGGCATCGTTTGGTTTTGCAGGCTTTGGCGAAACAACATCAATGCTCGGACGCGGCTTGAGCGGAACTTCAAATACAAGCCCAAGTAATGGATTTAATTCAATTTACCAAGTCGGGGGAGCAAGATCGTTGCAATTTTCGTTGAAATTTTTGTTTTAAGACTTGGGTTTATTGGAAACGCAAAAGCCCGAACGAAGTAATGACAAACAAAACGAATACGTCGAAATATATGAAAAAAATACAAACTACAATCTTATTTCTAATCTTTTCAGTATCAATTTTTGCCCAAGACAACGGCAAAATTATCGAGCAAAAAGAGTGGAATTTTCCGCCCGCGACCATTGATGAAATCGTCAAAGCCAAACCTGCCGAAAAAGTAATTTTCGATGAAACAAAAATCAAAGACATCACATATTTAAGCGATGGTTTGAAGATAAAAGGTTTTGTCGCAATGCCGAAAAAGGCAGGTAAATTTCCGGTAATTATCTACAATCGCGGCGGAAATCGTGAATTCGGTTCGCTCAATGATTTTGAACTTTACTTTATGGCAAAGTTTGCAAATTGGGGTTATGTCGTTATCGGTTCGCAGAATCGGGGTTGTTGCGGTAGCGAAGGCAAGGACGAATTCGGCGGAAACGATGTCAACGATACGCTGAATTTGATTCCTGCGTTGAAAGAAATTCCGCAAGCCGATACAGATCGAATCGGGATGTGGGGCTGGAGTCGCGGCGGAATGACAACGTTTTTGGCAATGACCAAGACCGACAAAATCCGTGCTGTTGTCGTTGGTTCGCCGGCAATAAATATGTTTTCAAACATCAAACGCAAGGACGGAATGGATTTTGAAAAAAATGTGTTTGGTGAGTTGATACCTAATTATCCGCAAAATAAAGATGCCGAATTAAAGAAAAGATCGGCGATATTTTGGACTGACAAATTACCGAAAAATGTCCCGATTTTGTTGATGCAAGGCAGTTCGGATTGGCGAGTTTCGGCTGATGACAGTTTCGGTTTTATCGAAAAACTTTATAAAGAAAAAATTCCGGTTAAATTTATCTTTTACGCCGGAGCTGACCACGGAATCCGCGAATACCGCGATGAAACTAACGACCAAACAAAACTTTGGTTTGATAATTACGTGCGAGACAAATCTCCGTTACCGAATATGGAGCCGCACGGCAGATAAAAAATTGGAGAAAAAATATGAAAAACTTACTACTGACATTTTTACTTTTAACCTTTGCAAACATTACGTTTGCTCAAACCAAAGACAACGCAATGCCACTTTTTTGGGTGATGGAAAACGGCAAATACGGCTACATCGATAAAACTGGAAAAACTGTAATTCAACCGCAATTTGAAAATACGATGGGTTTTAACGAAGGTTTAGCCGCGACCAAACTTGGCGGAAAATACGGCTATATTGATACCAAAGGCGACTGGATTATAAAACCGCAATTCGATTTTACCTATATGTTTTCGGACAGTTTAGCGATGGTGCAGATCGACAAAAAATCTGCGTGGATTGATAAAACAGGCAAAATTGTCATTCAACCGCAAGAGTTCGAAAAAACTGCAATTGGTTTCAAGGAAGGTCGTTTAGCTGTAAAAAAAGAAGGAAAATGGGGCTATATCGACAAAACAGGCAAGATGGTTATTGAAGCCAAATTTGAAGAAGCAAAAGAATTCAGCGGCGGCGTTGCTCAGGTTGTAACTGCCGGACATCAACATCATTGGATTGACGCAAACGGTAAAATCCTGTGGTCGCAATAAGTTAGCAAAGAAAAACACGCAGACAAAGATAAAGATAAACACTAATTTTATGACAAAATTTTTAGATTACGCCGGAACATCGGTTTCGTGGCTGTGCTTGGTGCATTGTTTGACAATGCCGCTTTTGGTTTCGTTTCTACCACTTTTCGGGCTTAGTTTTTTAGCTGATGAAACAACGGAATTAGTAATAATCGGCATTTCAATATTATCGGCAATCATCAGTTTTCTGCCGTCATATTTCAAACATCATCGCAAATTGAATCCGATGCTTTTATTCGTTGGCGGAATTTCAATGATACTTTTATCGCGTTTATTATTTGAAGAAAACTTAACCGGAAAAGTGATGATTTTGTTGCTTGGAGCAGTTGGAATTACAACAGCACATTTGTTAAATCATTCTTATTGCAAGAGTTGTGAGGCACATTAAACATCTCAAACAATTATTTTATGAAACTTATTTGTTCAATTTTACTTATTTTCACGTTTACAATTTTCGCCTTCGGACAGCGTTCCGAGTGTTTTCCGTTTGAAAAACTTTCGCCGGAAAAACGTAAAGCCGCCGAGGAATTGTTACTCAAAGCATTAGATTCAGAAGCACTTTACACAATGGTCAGCGATTTGAAACCAATGTCGAGCGGTTTTACAAATTTTCAGACCGAAATTCGCATTCCGCGTGACGAAAAGAAAGCGGAAGAACGCCGAAATACTTTGGCAAAAATTAACGATACACGCGAAATTTTGCGACATTTCAAATGCGGTGAAAATATCTTCGCCGACATTCATCATTTCGCTAAATCGTTTGAAGGCAAGATGTTTAGCGATGCTGTAATTTTTAATCGAAGTAATTTATCAGTAATGTTAAAAAGTAAATCTGCATTTTTTGAGCGTTGGGCGATTACTGAAAATTCTCATCCGCTGCAAGTTCTTTATGCGGTCGATTATGACGAAACAGGTGCGAGGTTTGGCGGTTACGGCTATCTTTTCGGCTATCCCGATTATGCGATTCGGTTTTTTGTTCAATCGGCTGACGAAGAAGATTTCAGCGGAAAATTTGTTGAACGCGATTTCTTCTCAAACCCGACATTTTCGAGTCCGAAAAACGGATTTGTTTATGCCGTCCCCAAAGGTCAGGTTGATACTGAAGTTGATAAAACATTGAAAATACAGGCATTAAAGATTTTTGAAGACTACAAAATTCGCCGTGAAAAATATATCGGCGAAGGCAAAAAAGGTGTAACTGAAATGATTAGAGATTGGTTATGCAACGGGAAAAAGACTTGTTTGTAAGAAGCAACTTATTTTTTTATTTACGGCGTTTATTGACCGTTCATTCGCTGATTTAGCCTATTTATTGAAAAATTATTCCTAATGTATGTCATTCAAGCTAGTCTGACAAATTAAAATATTATGCTTGAAGCTACGAATCTTTCAAAAATCTACAACGGAAATACTGCTTTGGATTCGCTTAATCTGCGAATTGAAAGCGGCGATATTTATTGCCTGCTTGGTGCAAACGGAGCAGGTAAAACTACAACGATAAATTTGTTTTTGAACTTTATCGAACCGACAAACGGCGAAGCGAAAATTAACGGTTTGGATGTTACGAAAAACTCGCTTGAATCGAAAAAGTTCATTGCGTATATTCCCGAACAAGTCAATCTTTACAAGAACTTAACAGGCTTAGAAAACCTTGAATATTTTACGAGTTTAGCCGGAAAACACGGTTATTCAAAAACAGATTTACGTTCATTTTTAAGCGAAGCAGGTTTGCAATCGGAAGCATTTGATAAGCGAATTTCCGCATATTCAAAAGGAATGCGGCAAAAAGTAGGCATCGCTCTCGCAGTCGCGAAAAAAGCGGAGGTTTTATTATTGGACGAGCCGACAAGTGGTTTAGACCCAAGTGCTTCAAACGAATTTTCCGAGCTTTTAATCAAACTGAGCAAGCAAGGCGTGGCGATTTTGATGGCAACACACGACCTTTTTCGAGCCAAAGAAACAGGCACGCGAATCGGCATTATGAAGCACGGAAAACTGGTTGCGGAAATGAAGACCGAAGAAATCGGGCATAGCGATTTGGAAAAAATTTATCTGGAACATATTAGAAATTAATTAATTATGAATCGAATTTTATTTTTAATGCTTTGTGTAAGCATTTTTAGTTTGTCCGTTTTCGGGCAAAATACAGGAACGATCAAGGGGAAGGTTTTAACGTCAGACGGCAAAGCTGTTGTCGCTGCAAATGTTGTAATAGAAGGAACTTTCAACAAAACTTTGACAAATTCAGACGGCAGTTTTTCGTTTGATAATATCGCAAACGGCGAGTATAACATAGTGGTTACAAGTAACGATTATTTGCCGAGTTCGCAAAAAATCAATGTTTCGTCGGGCGAAAATTCGTTTGAAATAAAACTGCAAACTTTGTCTGAAACGGTCAATGTCGTCGGGCGAATCAGCGAATATCACACCGAAGATACGACCGTGGCGACCAAGATTCCGACGCGACTACTCGATACGCCGCAGTCAATTACGTCCATTTCGCCGCAGATGATTGCCGACCGTATGGCGACTGATGTTAATGATATTTACAAAAATGTTGCGGGATTAAATCAGACAACTTACAGTGCCGTTGTTTTTCGCGGATTCACGCAACGCGAAACACTTTTTAACGGAGTTCGCGGAAATGCTTACGGTTCGCTTGAAGGCGATGTCAATAATTCCGGCTTTTCGACGAGTATTTTGCGTCTTTCGAATGTTGAACGAATCGAGGTTTTGAAAGGTCCGAGTTCAACGCTTTACGGTTCAGCCGAGCCGGGCGGAATTATCAATTTCATCACTAAAAAGCCAAAAACAACGCTTGATGGTTCATCAGAATTTCGTTTTGGAGAATACGGATTGGCTTCGGGAAACTTTGATGTCAGCGTTCCGCTAGGTAGAAAATTTTATTCTCGCGTAGCGGCATTTATTGAAGAACGCGACAGTTTTCGCAATAATGCAGGCTTAAGCAATCAAAATTACATCACGAATTTGCTCTGGCAACCGACCGATAAAACCCGCGTAAATGTTGAATATGAATACATTAAACAATTTCAACGCGGACATCGTTTGCGTGGTGTGCCGATTGATGCAAACGGCAGGTTTTTGACCGACATTTCGTTCACCGCGACTGAAAGAAACGATTTTGTAAAACTCGATGCTAATGTTTTTCAGGCAAATTTGAGTCAGGATTTTTGGAAGGATGCACGTTTTGAAGCGACATTTCGCTATTTGACCAATGATCGTTTTGAAAACTATCACGAACCGCGAACTTTGCTTGCCGACGGACGAACTTTGACCCGCGAATATCGTGACCAAATTCGCACCAACAACGATTGGAGTTTTACGGGAAACTTTACTAAACCGTTATCAACAAGCAGTTTAGGTAATCACATTTTCAACGCAGGTTTGGAATATTACACCCAAGATCACGAATTTATTTTTAATCGGGCAAGAGTTGGCGTGCCGACAATCGACATCATCAATCCGATTTACGGCGTTGCAAATCGCGTGAATTACACGCTTTCACGCATTTCAAGCGACACCGCGAAACCAAGCAGAACAGGTTTTTATTTTCAAGACCAAGTTGAAATTAACAAGTATTTTCAATTTGTCGCGGGCGGCAGAATCGAGAAATTTAATGACACAGGATTTTCCGGCGTTCAGCTAAATGGCGGTGAATCTGCATTTACCGGCAGAGTTGGTGCAGTCATCAAACCGCGTGAGAATATCGCTTTTTTTGGCAATTTTTCAAACAGCTACACGCGACCCAGTATTCTGGCACAAACTCCGGCGGCAAACGGACCGTTTTCACCCGAAAAAGGCAAGCAATTTGAAGGCGGCGTAAAACTCGAATTACTGAGCCGAAAATTGTTTATTACGAGTTCGGTTTATCAAATCGATAAGACTGATGTTCTTCGTGCCGATCCGCTTTTTGGTCCGAGCGGTAATAATTTCAATGCACTTTTAAGCGTTGGGGCGATTCGCAATCGTGGTTTTGAAATTGATCTAAATGGAGCAATTACAAGACGTTGGAATGTTTCAATGAATTATTCCCATATCAATTCACGGATCACAAAAGACAATGTTGCAAGGGTTATCGGGCTGTCAATGCCGAATGTTTCGCCGAATACTTTTGGTTTTTTTACGCGATATGATTTGACGAGTTCAATTGGTTTTGGAGTTGGCGGTGAGTTTGTTGACGACCGAATCGAGCCTTTTGCAAACCTGAAATCGCCTGCGTATAAAACTTTCGATTTGAACTATTACCAAACATTTCTCAAGCGTTTTCGGCTTAATTTGAAGATGGAAAATGTTGGCAACGAAGTTTATTCGGTCAGTTCGCTGTTCAATTCACGAGCAGGAAATTTCCCGGGGCAACCGAGAACATTTTCGGCAAGTGTAACGATTTTGTCGTTCGTAAAAAAATAGGAATATTCACCACAGAGACACGGAGAACACATAGAAAATTTAAAGAATTAAAACTCTGTGAACTCTGTGTCTCCGTGGTGGAAATATAATATGAACATTTCAAATATCGAACGAATTGCATATCAAGAAAGCCGCAATGCTTTTCGGACAAAAGTCGTTTATATTTCAGCGATTGTGTTGGGAATCGCGTTGCTTTCAGCATTGTTTATCGGCTGGCAAAACGCCAAAACGCTCAATGCCGAACGTGAAAAATATCAAGAATTGGTTCGCTCAAATTGGCTTGAACAACCCGATCGACATCCGCATCGTTCGTCGCATTACGGTTACTTGGCGTTTCGTCCGAAATCGAGTTTGAGTTTTTTTGATTCGGGCGTTGATAGTTTTGCGGGAACTTCGATTTTTCTCGAACCGCATCGGCAAAACACCGTAAATTTTAGCGAAGCAAGGCATTCAAATGGTCTATTACGTTTCGGAGAATTGAATTTAGCGTTGATTTTACAAATTCTCGTGCCTTTGATGATATTTTTTCTCGGTTTTGCGGCTATCTCAGGCGAACGCGAAAGCGGAATATTGGCGATAATTTTTTCGAGCGGCGTTTCGTGGCGAGAACTTTTAATCGGCAAAACTTTTGGAATTTTATCTGTAATTTTTGCACTTTTAACGCCGCTATTGCTGATCTCAATAGCTTTGTGGCTTTTTCTCAACGATTTCAAGATTACATCAGATTCATTGTTTCGGCTCACATTTTTGCTCATTGGTTATTCAATCTATTTTGCAGTTTGTGCGGCGATTACGGTGATAATTTCATCGTTCACAAAAACTTCGCGGAATTCTCTAATCACATTGCTGGTCGTTTGGATTATGTTTTGGATTGTGATGCCGCGAGCTTCGCAAAATCTTGGTGCCAGTGTTTACCCGACGGCTTCAAAGTCACAATTTGAGAAGATTCTGGAAGACGATTTAGCCAAAGAAGGCGACAGTCATAACGCGAACGACGCGAAATTTGCTGAATTGAAACGTGAGACTTTGGCTAAGTATAAAGTGAATGATGTCAAAGAGTTGCCGTTTAATTACAGCGGTTTTGTGATGAGCAAGGCTGAGGAAATAAGTTCGACAATTTTTCGCAAACATTACGGCGAGCTGCTTGAAAAATTTCGCCTGCAAACCCGCGTTACGGAAATCGCAAGTTTGCTCAATCCATATTTGGCGATTCGACATTTTTCGATGGCAACTGCCGGATCGGATTTTTCCGCATACGAGAGTTTCCAATGGCAGGCGGAAGATTTTCGCTTCAATATGGTGCAAAAACTGAATGATTTTCACGCCAACGAAATTAAATCGCAGAATGATCGAACACAAAAGATCGGCAGTGAAAATTGGCAAGAGTTTCCGAAATTTGAATATCGTGAACCGACCGTTTTTGAGTCGCTTCAAAAGCAGTATTTGGCAATTTTTTCTGTAATGTTTTGGCTCTTAATGTCGTGTTTGGCGGTTTGGTTTCTGCCGAAAAGGGTAACTGTCGGATGAATTTATCAACTTTTCTAAAACTCGAAGTAAAGAATTTCGTTAGTGACAAAACGGTTCTTGCCGCAAGTCTATGTCTTTTGTTGGCAAGTTGTTACGCTATGTTTTACGGCAAGAATACGATTGAAAAACAACAAGCGATAATCGCGGAAATCCCCAAATTCCAAGCCGAACACTTCAAAAAACAACTCGAACTAAACAAAGACGATTTCGGAAACATGCTCTATTATTTGCAGCATAATACGATTCATCAACCATCAAGTTGGGCAGCATTTTCAATTGGTCAACGCGATGTCAATCCATACAACATTAAGGTAAAAATGCTTACGCTCGAAGGTCAAATTTACGACTCTGAAATGTCAAATCCGACAAATTTGCTCTATGGAAACTTTGATTTAGCGTTTGTTATTGTCTTTCTGTTGCCACTTTTAATTATCGCATTTTGCCACAATCTAATTTCCGCCGATCAGGAAAACGGCATTTGGAATCTACTGAGTTCGCAACCTGTTTCGATTGCAAAAATCATCGGCTGGCGATTGCTGATAAGATATATATTTGTTCTGATGATTGTATTTAGCGTGATTACAACGAGTTGCGTTTATCTGCAAAGTGCATTTGATATTCGATTTTTTTACGCTTTGCTGATTGCGGTTTCCTATCTGACATTTTGGTTTGCCCTGACAGCTTTTGTTATTTCGTTTCAAAAAACTTCAACCTACAACGCACTTTCGTTATTAGGAAGTTGGATTTTTCTGACGATTCTCGCACCTGCATTGTTAAACCTTGTAATTTCAACGGTTTCACCTGTTTCCGAATCATTTGAAGTTACCGTCAAACAACGCGAAGGCTATCACAACAAATGGGACAAATCGAAAGCTGAAACGATGCAAAAGTTTTACGAAATTTATCCCGAATATAAGATTTTTCCGATTCCCGAAGACAAGTTTTCTTGGGGCTGGTATTACGCAATGAATTTAATGGGCGACCTTGAAGCGGAAAACTCGAGCGGCAAATATGTCGAAAAACTACAAAAACGTGATAAATTAACCAACCAAGTCTCTCTGTTTTTACCGACAATCAATACGCAACTCGGCTTCAATTCATTGACAGATAACGATTTACAAAATCATTTGAAATATTTGGAATCTGTCAGAAACTACCATAAACAAATCCGTGAATATTTTTATCCCGATATTTTTCGCAATGCTAAGGTTGACGAAGTAAATTGGCAAAATCTGCCGAAACACGAATTTACGAACGAAACTCAAGCAAGAAAAATCCCAAACATTATTTTGTCCGAGTTTACCTTCGCAATTTTATTTCTGACGATATTTTGGAGAAATATCAATCGTAAATTGAAATGAAATCAAACATAGAATCTTAACTAAAGCTTCAAAAATTTCTCACGCAAAATCTTTGATTGCAGACGACTGACCGAAAGTTCTTGTCCGGTTTTGAGCGTAATTTGATACGTTCCGCCAAACATCGGACTGATTTTGCTTATCATTTCAAGGTTCGCCAAAGTTCCGCGTGAAAGTCTGATAAATTTATTCGGCTTGATCTTCGCTTCCAAGTCTTTAAGTCGAAAATTGATAATAAAACGTTTGTTTTGAAAGGTTGTGATGTGCAGAAGTTCGCCGTCCGCGACGATTGAGGCAATCTCGCCAATCGGAATTAGGAAAATTTCATCTTTTAACCGCACAGGAATTCGCTCGATGAATTCGGGCGTTGAAATTTCAGCGTATGTTTCAACCGTGTTTTTAAGTTTATCGGCTTCGACCGAACGAAAATCGGCTTGCTCAAGACGTTCTGAGGCACGCTGCAAAGTTTCGTTAAGTCGTTGTCTGTCAACAGGTTTCAGCAGATAATCGACTGCGTTTATCTCAAATGCTTGAATCGCAAATTCATCGTGTGCGGTTACGAACGCAATGAGCGGAAGTTGATTTTTGCGAAGTAATTTAACGACCTCAAGACCGCTTGCTTCGGGCATTTGCAAATCAAGCAAAGCCAAATCGGGCTTAGTTTCTTTGATGATCTCAACGGCTTCGACACCGTTTTCCGCTTCGCCGACAATTTCAACACTTTCAAAAGTCAACAAAAGATTCTTCAAAAACATTCTCGCCGGACGCTCGTCGTCGGCAATCACAACTCGTAATTTATTCATAAAACAGATTTTATCGGTAAACTTATTTTCGCGTTCGTGCCATTATTTTCGTTACTTTCAAGTCGCAAACTTGCGGAGTTTCCGTAATAATTTTGCAATCGATCTTTCACATTGCTCAAACCGATTCCGAACAAAAGTTCGTCCGTATTTGCACCGCGACCCGAATCGAACACGTTCATTTTCAATAAAACTTCGCCGTTCTCGGTCTCTAATTTTGCCGAGATTCTGACCTCACCGCCAAGTTTTGCTTTTGAAATGCCGTGTTTAATGGCATTTTCAACCAAAGGCTGCAATATCAGCGAAGGAATATGAATTTTTTCCAACTCTTTCGGAACATCAATTTTAACTTGCAGACGTTCTTCAAAACGTGCCTGCTCGATTTCCAAATACGCTTCGATCAATTTTATTTCTTCGCCAAGCGTCGAAAATTCGCCTGTTTTGCCCAACACGGAACGCAGCAGTTTAGTTAAACGCATCAAGGTTTCAAATGCTTTTTCAGGCGAGGCTTGGATTAAATAACCGATCGTCGTCAAGGCGTTGAACAAAAAATGCGGATTTATCTGTGAACGAAGTGCGGTTAATTGCGCTTCCGTGGCGAGTTTTGAAAATTCTTGTTCACGATATTCGGCTTGACAGCGTTCGTGCGTAACGCGAACCGCATCAATTCTGCGGGCGGCAATAAACGCAATGTTTTCAAGCATTTCCACTTCGTCTGAAAGCAAATGACGACCGCCCGCAAAGTTACTTAAACTGATTTTATAAAACGGTGATTCGGTTGTCGGAATAAAAATTTCGGCTTTTTCCGAAGTAATGCCGGTCAAATAATCATCGTCGTAAACTTCGCTCCAACTCGCATTATTTGCCGTCAACGCAGGTTTCAATTTGTCGCGGATTGCGTCTAAAACTAATTCGCCGGTGTCAATTTTGTCTATTTCTTTGGTAATTTCACGCCGAAGTTTTTCGTAATCGGCACGGCGTAAAATAATTTTATCAACCAGCCACACCGCAAGTTTGTGAATTTTCGGATAAATTAACGCCGTCATCATCCAAAGCGTGATGACCAAAACTGCGGCTTGAATATCATTTCGGTCGTGCGTTTCGTGCCACGCCAACATCGGAACGGCGACAAAAGCATAAAGTCCGAACGCGGTTAAAGCCAATAAAATCAGCGACAAGGCACGTTTCAAAAACAAGTCGGCAAACGCAAAACGATAATCTTGCAATAAAATAACCAACGCCAACGGCAACGAAGATTGGTGTGTAATCAATTCAATTAACCAAAATTTGTCTTCTGTCTGATGAACGCTGAGATGCAACGCCGAAACTGCGAAAATTATCAATGCGGTCGCTAAAACTAATTTGTTTTCGGGTTTAAAAACAAATAATGCCAACAACAATAAAAGTGAGCCGACCGTTAAAATCTGCAAAGCAACATCGGACGGAGGAAAATTTGTCCGGAAATGCAGAGCAGTTGCAAAAATACTCAAGGCATACGCCGAATATGTCAGACTTTTGCGTTTTGCATTTTGAATAACAACCGACGGCAAAAAGCCGAGTGCGGAATATGAAATCGCGGTAACAATCGGCGAAACCTCAGTGCCGCGAAAATCACGCCAAATAAAAGTGAAAAATTCGCCGAAGTTCCATAAAATGCCGAGAATTCCGGTGGCAAAAAGTAATTTGTCGAGTTTTTTACGCGGGCGGGCGACCATTATCAGCAACAAAGCGTAAAGAGCTACGCCGACCGTGAAGCCTAAAAGATTTATCAGCGATGCGGAATTAAAGGAATTCATCGTAAATTCAGAGATTAAACGAAAACAGGGTAATGTTACAACTTTTAATTGATGAACGGTTGTTATAAACTGATAAGAAGTTATTACCAATCAATCAAAAGTTTTTAAAGTCAGATTGACAAACTTATATTGTTTGCCCTTCTGCCAAGGTAAATCGGAGCAAAGAATATTGCTTTGTAAAATACTTTGTGCTACTAATCTAAAGGCTGCCTTCCCTTAATTGATATTATGGCTCAAGACGAAGAAAAAAAAATCGATGAAACTGCGGCTGAATCTTCCACCGAAGAAAAGAAGAAATCTCGCGTTCCGATTTATATCACGACCGGAATTATTCTGGTCGGAGCAATTATCGGCGCGCTTTGGTGGCTGAATACTCGCAATTACGAAACGACCGAAGATTCATTTTTGGAAGGAAACATCTCGCAAGTCAGCCCGAAAATTTCGGCTCGCATCGCTAAAATAAACGTCAAAGAAAATCAGCTTGTAAAAAAAGGCGATTTGCTGGTTGAACTGGACACAAGCGAATCGGAAGCCAAGTTGGAACAGACGAAAGCCGCGTTAAAATCGGCGGTTGCCAACCGCGATAAAGCAAAAGCGAATGTCGCCTTGACCAAAAAAACCGGTGTCGCCGATGTCAATCAAGCAAGTTCTAATTTGAAGACGGCGAAAAAATCGGTCGAAAAAACAAAAATCGACGCAACTTCCAAACAAACTTCAATCGAAAAAGCGAAACGCGAAGTGCAAACCGCCAACGCCAATATCAGACGAACACAATCGCAAATTCCCGCTGCTCAAGCCGTTCTCGAACAAGCCAAAGCTAATGTTCCGCTGACCCAAACCAAATTAAACGTTGCCGAAAACGATTACGAACGCCACAATCGGCTGTTTGCCACGGGCGATGTTTCAAAACAAAAACTCGACCAAACTTATCAAACATTGAGCGAAGCCAAAACCGAAAAACTCGCGGCTCAAAAACAAATCGAGATTGCGCAATCACAATTAAACTCTCTTTTACGACAGGTTGATGTCGCCAAAGCCGAAGCGAATGAAGCTGAAATCGAGATTGCTTCGGCTGAAAATTCGTATCGTCAATCATTATCCGAAGTCAGCGTGGTTGCTTCGCAAGCGGACGAATCAAACGGGCGATTGCAGTCGGCAAATTCTCTGCCGGAAAAAGTGGCGGTCGATTCATCGGAAATAAACACTGCCGAAGCGTTGATTGCAGAGGCTCAAGTTGCCGTTAATCAAGCCGAACTCGAACTTTCCTATACGAAAATCTATGCTCCGCAAGCAGGTTTTGTCGCCCGCAAAACTGTCCAAGAAGGACAACTTGTCCAACCCGATCAAACGCTCATGGCGATTACGCAAAACGATTTGTGGATAATTGCCAACTTCAAAGAAACACAGCTGGATCGAATAAAAATCGGGCAACCCGTAGAAATAAAAATAGATGCCTATCCGAGTGTGGTTTTTCACGGTAAAGTTGACAGTTTTCAAGCCGGCACAGGTTCGCGGTTCAGCATTTTGCCGGCAGAGAATGCAACCGGCGGTTTTGTCAAAGTAGTTCAGCGGGTGCCGGTCAAAATTGTTTTTGACGAAATGCCGGACGAAAAATTATTTTTAGTTCCCGGAATGTCTTCGGTGCCGCACGTTAAGGTGAAGTAAAACCGATGAAAATCTTTGATTATTTCAAAAACCCACCGAAGATAAGTCCTTATTTTGCAACCCTGATTCTGACTTTGGCAACATTTATGGAAGCGTTGGATATTACCATCGCGCACGTTGCTTTGCCAAAAATTGCCAGCGGATTAGGTGTTTCTTTGGATGAAGCAGGTTGGTCAACCGCAGCTTATTTAATAGCAAACGCCACGATTGTGCCGATAAGCGCGTGGTTGGCAACATATTTGGGACGCAAACGTTATTATATGATTTGCGTAATTCTTTTCACCCTCAGTTCGTTGTTATGCGCTTTTTCGCAAAATCTGGAAATGCTCATTATCTTTCGCGTACTTCAAGGCTTAAGCGGAGGCGGTCTTGCCTCCAGCGAACAATCGATTATTTCCGATATTACGCCGCCCGAAAAACTTGGGCGAGCTTTTTCGGTTTACGCTTTCGCCGTTACACTCGGTCCGATTTGCGGTCCGACCGTCGGAGGTTTTATTTCGGATAATTTTGGTTGGCAATGGGTTTTTCTCATCAACATTCCGGTCGGCATAATCTCGCTGATTTTGACGGCAATTTTTATCAGCGAATCTTCGCAAGCCAAAGAACGTACCCGAAATTACAAAAAACAAGGGGCAGGAGTTGATTTCGTCGGCATTTTTTTGTTTATTTGCGGAATCGCCTGTTTAGAATTATTTTTGCACGAAGGTCCGAAAGAAGGTTGGTTTGATTCAAGCTATGTTATAACTTTGGGCGTGGTCGCCGGACTTTCATTGATTATCGGAATTACTTGGGAATACTATCAAAAGAAACCTGCGATTGACATCACGTTGTTTAAGTACAGGCATTTTACAGTCATTTCACTATTGATCTTTTTGGCTTCATTTATTTCAACCGGAGCAGTTTTTTTATTTCCTTTTATGGCTCAATCGCTCTTTGGTTACAGTGCGACTAACTCAGGTTTGATATTTCTGCCCGGAACATTGGTAATGTTGGTTTCAATTCAATTGATCGGTTTTTTGATAGGAAAGGTCGATCTTCGCCTGATTCTTTTGGCGGGGTTTGTGATTTTGGCGTTCTCGCAATGGAACTTATCGCAAATTACTTTTCAATCAGATTACTCGTTTTTGGTTTGGGCAAGAATTTTTCAGTCATTCGGATTATCGTTCGGAGCAGTTTCAATGATGACAAGCGTTTATGCCGGAATGCCCGACAGTACCAGAAACAGTATCTCGGCTTTTACAAATCTTGCCCGAAATACGGGTTCGAGTCTTGGAATTGCGGTCGCGTCAACCTTTATTCTTGTTCAAACTCAAACACACGCAAGTCTTTTGGGAACTCATCTTTCAAACTTTAATCCGGCATTTACAAATTCGTTGAAAACGGCTGCAACACATTTTCAAACTTTGGGTTACACACTGGCAGAATCAAGCAGTTTAGCAAACGGTCTGATTTTAAATTCACTGGAAAAACAAGCCGGCATACTTGCGTTTGTCGATGCTTTTAAGTTGTATATGGTGCTTTATTTACTGATGATTCCGTTGGTCTTTTTACTCAAGAAAAAACATTAACCGAGCTTTTCAGTAAACAAAAGAAGAGCCTCGCCTTTACGACGAAGCTAAACTTATTGGAAGTTGTGGCAGATGGTCTTGGGTGCGGACGAAACTTTTTACTAATCCATAACCGAGATGCCTTACCCTGCAAAATCACTAATCATTAATCCTTTTCCCGAAAAATCACTAATCATCAATCCTTTCCCTGCAAAGTCGCTAATCATTAATCCTTTTCCCGAAAAATCTGAAATCATTAATCCTTTTCCCGCAAAGTCGCTAATCATTAATCCTTTCATTGTTTTGTTCTCCTAAGTTTTTTATTTAAGACTTTCCGTCTTTTACACTCTTAATACAATACAAACCGTGCGCCAAAACTTTCGGAGGTCTGACCGATTTATGTAAATCTATACTAGACATAGGTTTGCGGATATTTTTAATCACTTTCAGCCGCGTGTGTAAAAATGCTCGAAAGTGGTTACTAAATTAACACTTTTGACAATATACCTTGTTACAAAGCCTTTACTCGTTCAAACACAACGCTTTAGCCGTATTTTGTAAAAAGTGTTACATTACTACACACTGTATATTTGATAACCTATATTTAAACCGCAAAAGCCCGACATAAATGTCAGGCTGATGGCAAAGTGCGGTTTTATTGCTTTTTTTAGAATCTTGCGAGAGCAAGTCGTTGAATGATTTCAGTTAATATCGAATCTTCATACGGTTTAGTCAGATATTCGGACACGCCGAGTTCGTAGGCTTTTTGGCGATGTTTGTCGCCCGCCCGCGAAGTAATCATCACGACCGGAATTTTGCGGAGATTTTCTTGGCGGTTAAGCGAAGCTAAAAGTTCGTAACCGTCCATTCGCGGCATTTCAACGTCGGTTAAAATAACGTCGGGCAGTTCGGGCAAACCTTGAATTATGTCCAACGCTTCCAAGCCGTCTTTTGCCACAATCGATTGCCAACCCGTAACGGTAATTAAGTTCGACATAATGCGGCGGACGCTCGGGCTGTCGTCCACAATCAACACCGAAATTTGCGATTTAACTTTTTGTTCGACGGTCTTTTGTTTCTTCGCGGTTCGCGGTTTGCGTTTCAGAATGTAGATTAAATCCAAAACCGGAACTACGCTGCCGTCGCCCAAGATGGTTGCGCCGAGAATTTCACGGAGGTTTTGCAACGGTTTGTTGAGCGGTTTAATAACTATTTCGCGTGGTTTTAAGGCTTGGTCAACGGCTAACGCGACTGTTTTATCGGGTGTTTCAATCAATAAGAGCGTAACTTTTGCATCTTTGTTAAAAGAATTTTTCGACAAATTCAGCATTTCGTTCAAATGCGAGATGGTGTAGGTTGTGTTGCCTAAACGCATTCCGCCTTTCTCTTTGGCTTTGCCCAGTTCTTCGTAAGTTGTTTCGACTACTTGTTTCACCAAACTGAGCGGAAACGCAAATGTTTGTCCGTTCGCTTTGACCAAAATCGAACGAGTTACGGCGACCGCCATTGGAATCCGCATTGTGAAAGTTGTGCCTTTGCCTTGCTCCGATTCGATTGAAATTTCGCCTTGACGACGCAAAATGTTGGTTTTCACGATGTCCATTCCAACGCCGCGACCCGAAACTTGGCTTAGTTTTTCGGCGGTTGAAAAACCTGCCACGAAAACTAATTCCAAGGCTTCTTCTTCCGACATTTCGGCGGCTTCGGTCGGCGTAATAAAGCCGTTGGCGATGGCTTTTTGTTTCAGTTTGTCGGGTGAAATGCCTTGTCCGTCGTCGGAAACTTTGATGACGATGTGCGTGCCTTCGCTAAATCCGCGAAGTTTAATCGAGCCGCGTTCATTTTTGCCGAGCATTCGGCGCGATTCGGCGGTTTCAATGCCGTGAGCCACCGCGTTTCTCAGTAAATGGAGCAAAGGTTCGGCGATTGTGTCCAAAATTTGGGTGTCGATTTCGAGGTTTTCGCCTTCTAACATAAAGTCGGCGAGTTTGCCTTCTTGGTTAGCGGTAACGCGAACGGTGCGTTGCAAGCGTTTGGTCAATGAATCGAGTTTGACCATTCGCAACCGCAAAAGTTTATCTTGCATTTCATCGATCATTCGGCGTTGTCCGCTGAATAATGTTTCTAAATTGCTCAATAAAACATCGAGTTCGGAACTGATCGCGCCGGTATCGGTCGCGGTTTCAATCAATTCGCGGGTTGTTTGATGAAAGTCGGTGTATTGGTCGAATTCGAGCGAATCAAACTCTTGGAACGTATCTTGCGGCAAACTTGACAGATTAAAACCTGATTTTGAAGTCGCAAACGAAGAGAAAATCAGCGGCGAACTCTTTAACGCTTTGGCTTCAAAATCAACTTCCAAACGATTGGTCGAACGGCGAAGTCTGCCGGTCGAGTGTTGCAATTCCGAAATTTGACTTTCAAATTCGTTCAAGCGTTGTTCAAACACGGAACGGCTGGAAACCATTTCGCCGACAAGTTTAACCAGTTCGTCCAACCTTTCCAACGACACGCGAACGACTGCCCGTTCAGCGGTGTGCAGCGAATGTAAATCTTCCGGCGCTTCTGTCTCGATTTCCGGTTCGACTGAAATAAAATCGACTGTTTCATCAATAATCGGAGCAATTTCGAGCGTTATTGGCGGCACTTCCGCAATGACCGTCGGTTCTTCGACGATTACCGGCGGCGCTTCTGCAATGACTTTCGGCGCGGGATTTTGCAGTTTCGCTAAAACTTCGTCAAATGTTTTATAGATTTTTGTAATCTTTTCGTTAAGTTCGCCCGCGTTGTCGCCATTGGCAAACCGTTCCAAATAATCGGTTGAAATAAATAACAGATTAAATACTTCGACATTGCTTTCAACGTTATGATCTGCCAGATAATCGAGCAAATCTTC
Organism: Acidobacteriota bacterium; assembly: GCA_031430435.1. GTDB lineage: Bacteria > Acidobacteriota > Blastocatellia > Pyrinomonadales > Pyrinomonadaceae > JANNVK01. Next base: position 38,270 of record JANPBM010000129.1, on the reverse strand, counting down.
CATTCGGTGCGATAAATCGGCAATCTTTTTGAAACCGCAAATGCCCGCCGCGCCTTTCAAAGTATGCGAATTTCGCCGAATTTCCATCAATGCGTCGCGGTTGTTCGAGTGTTGTTCGAGCAATTCGAGTTGGGCGTTAATGCTGCGCAACAAGTCTTCGGCTTCTTCTTTGAAAACTTCCAACATTTCTTCGTCCAGCTCAAAATCTTCGGCGGACAAAACTTCGGGTATTTCCAATTTATTATCGGCTGTGTCTGACTTGTTATCGGCTGCGTCCAATTTATCATCGACCGCGTTCAATTCAAAAGTTTGTTCGTCAAAAATAAAATCTTCTTTGTTAAATTCAGCCGCAATACTTCCGGGTTCAACCGTTGAAGCGACCTCTTGCACCGCGTCTTTCGCATCAATTAAAGCCGATTCAAGCAACATCATCTTTAACGAAAGTGTTTCAAACTTTTTCGTCGTCAATTTCTTTTTCGAGACGGTCAAGGCTTCGAGTTCGTCTTCGATTTGTTTGGCAGTCAGGCTTAATTCAGACAAACCAATCATCATTAACGCGCCGTTGACCGTATGAATGTGTCGGTACGCCGTGTCAATTTGCTCGATTTGAGTGTTGTCTTTTTGATAGACGTTAACCGCTTGCCGAATCAACGGCAAATAATTAACTGCTTCGTTTAGAAAACTGATGATGATTTCTGAATCCATATTTTTAATGTCTGAGTTTGGTAATCGGGGTTAATTTATAAAATAATATGAGTCGTCCGTTGTGCATTTGCACTCTAAATATGCAAATTTGGTCTTATCGTCCGCACGTTTAAGCCTGTAATATGCAAATTTGGTCTTATCGTCCGCACGTTTAAGCCTGTAATGTGCGAACGAGAACTTATCGTGTCCGCGTGAAAGGTTATCGTGTGCGGACGAGAACTTATCGTGTCCGCGTGAAAGGCTTTAATGTGCGGACGAAAGGTTGTCGTCTGCACGTTTAATCTTATTCGGTGCGTCTCTAAAGTCATCTTTTGTATGTTTAGCTTTAACATATTGCAATTTGCCGATAAACAATGCGGCGGATAAATTAAAAGTTTGGCGGTTTGCGTCTTAGTTAAGATAAAAGCCGCTGCCTTGCGTATTGGGTAATGCGAACTTTTTAATCTTGCCCGTTTTTTCTTCGGGAAGTTTGAACGGGGCGACCGCGTTGCGAAGTTCATCTGCCAAATAAACAAGCGAACGCATTGAATTAGAGGCTTTTTTGGAACTTGCCGTAACCATTTCCGTCACGCGCGAGATATTCGACATTGCCCGTGAAATATCTTCGGAAGTTAAAGCCTGTCGGTTGGCAGATTCCGAAATGGACTGAATGAGTTGAGCCAGTTTTTGTGAAACTTGTTCTATTTCCACCAAGGCTTGTCCCGCTTTATCGGCTAATGCCGAACCGACGACAACTTCGTGAATCGTATCTTCCATCGAAGCCACGACTTCTTTTGTTTCAAATTGAATTGCCTGCGTCAAACCCGCGATTTGTTGTGTCGCCCGATTCGAGCGTTCCGCCAGCCGTTCGACTTCTTCGGCAACGGTTACGAAACCGCGTCCCGATTCGCCCGCCGCCGCCGCTTGCAACGAAGCATTTAAGGCAAGCAAACTTGTTCGTTCGGATAAATCGTCGATCATTTGCACGATTTGACTGATTTCTTGCGAACGTTCGCCGAGTTTTTTGATTCGTTTCGCCGTATCTTGAACTTGGTTGCGAATGCCGTTCATGGCAATAATGTTATCTTGGACGGCTTGACTGCCGTAACGCGCGGTGTTCAACGAATCGTCGGCAACTTTGGCGGAAAGTTGGGCGGTTTGCGAAACTTCTTGAATCTGCATCGTCATATTTTCAACGGCGGTCGAGGTGCGTGAAATCTGAATGGCTTGCGTTTCGCTGCCGTGCGCCAGTTCCGAAGTCGTTTCGCTCATATCGTTGGCGGACGAACTGACTTGAAACGTAACCTCTTTGACTTGGCGAATCAGCGAGCGAAGTTCGGCGGTCATATAATTGAAAGCGTCCGCAATGGCACCCGTCATTTCGGGCGAAACTTCGGCTTCAACGGTCAAATCGCCTTCGGCAACTTCGGAAACTTCTTCCAACAACTTCATAATCGAGTTTTGCAGACGGTCGCGTTCGTCTTGGCTTTGCACCACGTTGCGGAGTTTTTCAACCATTGCTTGGAAAGACTTGCCGAAACCGTCGTTTTCCGAAACGGGTTCCGCATCAAGCGTTAAATTGTTTGAAGCAATCTGTTCGACAATCGCTTTCTTGCCGGCTAAATACACCGAAACAGATTTGAGCGAAGCCTTCAGCGGCGTGTCTTCGATGACTTCAAACGAAACATCGCCTTCGCCGATGCGATACGCGATTTGCGTGGCTTCGTTTACTTGATCGCTCATTTTGGCATACGCCAAGCCGACAAAAATCGCCGTGAAAGCCGTTAAAACAGTCCCGAAAATCAGAATCCAAACGCCGAAGTTTGATTCGTAGATGTTCAAAAATGAAGTGAGCGAGAGCAACAGCCCGATGAATAAGACACCGACGGCAACAAACGGAATAAGTTTTATTAAAGAAGTTTGCGACATTTATTTCTCCTAAGAAAGCGTTGAATAATTCTCTTGATAATCAGTCGGGGCAGACAGGTTTTCAATCACGGCGGGCGAGCGTTTCAAATCAATCGAAACCGGCAGTTTAAAGCCCGAAACCGTCATTCCGAGTGTGTCCATCGACTTGGCAATCTGTGAGGCTTGACGCGCCGAATCGCCTAATTCGTCCACACCGATTTGCAGTTGCGTAACCACGTCGGAGAAAACAATAAAAGTTTCTTCCGAAGATTGAGCCTGATTTTCCGTATAAGACGCAAGTTTTTCGTGAATGCCCGCAATTTCCGAAACTTGTTTTTCAAGTTCCTGCAAAGCCGTTCCCGATTGATAAGCCAACCGCGAAACACTCGACATCTCGCGCGAAACCACGCTCAGACTCGATTCAAATTCGGCAACTTCCACTTGAAACGCTTTATTTAACGATGAAACTTGTTTGCTTGCCGTATTTGCCCGATTCGCAAGTTTTTCAACTTCTTCGGCGACCACCAAAAAACTATGGTTATGTTCGCCCGAAGAAGTTGCTTGAATCGAAGCGTTTAAGGCAACTAAATTTGTGCGGTTTGCCAAATCTTCCATCGAACCCGCGACTTTGTGAATCTCTTGAGCTTGTTCGTTAAGTTTATATAAACGGCTCATACTTTCACTGACTTGTTGGCGAAGTTGCGTTACCAAAACCGCCGTTTGTTGCGTTGTTTGCAAACTGTTTTGCGTTTGTTCGAGTGAAATAACCGAAGTCGTCCCTGCTTTCGACAAATCCCGCGAGATTCTTTGCACGGTTTCCGGCAATAATCTGAGCGAATTCGTCGCCCAAGTAATTTCTTTTGTTTTGGATTCGCTCATTTGCGTAAAAATTTCAACTTTACTTTGAATCGTCAAAGCCGAAGTTTTTGTTTCGGAGGTAACGGTCCGCACGTCTTTGACCAAATCGCGCAATTCGTTGATTAAAATGTTGACGGTTGAAACAAGGTCTTTCGATTCGTCGATGGTTTGCGTAACGCCGGCGGTAAAATCGCCGCGCCGAATGCTCGAAGTCGAATCGCAAGTATGACGCAAAGATTCGCGTAATTTCAAATAATCTTTTTCGGATTTGAACGCGCCGGTAACTTTGGCAACAAGTTTTTGCAACGAATTTGTAACGCGGTCGTTGGTTGAATTGATACGGGATGAACCGTTCAAATTACCGTTTGCAACATCATCGATCGACCCCGAAACTCGTTGAATTTGGATGCTGATGCGTTGCAAGGTTGCCAAAAGTTCGTCTATTTCGCTTGAACCCGAATCTTTCGGCAAAGTTGCCAAACTTCCGCGTTCGAGTGTTTTAGCAGTCAAAATAGCTTTGTTCAAAGGCTCGGCAACTTTATTTGAAAGCCACCAGCCAAACGCCCCGACACTGGCGAATGAAACCAACGAAGTCAGCATAATCGCGTACGCAGGTGATTCGACAATCGCCGCCAACGCCAAATATGCCACGGGAATAAATACCCCGAGAAACAATGCAAGCCCGCCGGTAGCGATCAAAACTGTTCCTTTAAGCGATGAAAACAAAGAAGTTTTAGAAGATTCAGTCATATTATTAAAATAAAAAGCGAAAAGTGAAGAGCGACAGGGCAGGGAAGTTCAGAATCGGCAAGAGTTAAAAATCGGATTGAGAAAAACGTAAACAAAGCAAGACTTTTTAATTTTCTTTCACGCTTGGAGTCTGAGAAGTTTCGGTGAGGCGAGAAGTTTTTCGGCATCGAGCAAATAAAAAGAAGAATCTTTGTATTTGGTTTTTTTGTTGATGTGAAGCAACGGTAAATCTTTTTCGGCGTTGGTCATCAATTCGATTTGCGATGATTCTAAAATAGCAATCTCGCCTATTTTATCAACTACAAAAGCGATTTCAAAACCGTCTTTGCCCGACCGCAAAATAATTGTTTTAGCCTTTTGCGGAGCAACTGTTTCGCGGTTCCAAAAGGTTCGCAAATCAACTACGGAAACAAGGTCGCCGCGTAAATTCGAGATTCCCAAAAACCAGTCGGGAACATTCGGAACAGGCGTAACCGCAAATGCCCGATCGACTTCGGCAACATATTTGGACGGCACGGCAAAAGTTTCTTCGTCGAGATAAAAGACAACAAACCGCTCCGAATTCGGTTGAGCGGTCTCAAAATCGGCGACTTCGAGCAAGTTGTCTTCGTTAAAGTTTTTCATAAATAACAGTATTCGGCATAAAAACACGCTTATTTCCGGCGTGTTTCAAACTTGGCGCGGTTGCTTTTCAAATCAATCGAGCAACGGTTTCAAGCAACATTTCGTTGTCAAAAGGTTTGGTCAAATAAACGTCCGCACCTTGTTTTATTCCCCAAAACTTGTCGGCTGCTTGATTTTTGCTGGTCAGCAAAACAACTTTGCAGTTTGGCGTGGTCGGCGAATTTTTCAAATGTCGCGTAACTTGAAAGCCGTTTTTCTTGGGCATCACCACATCGAGAATCGCGAGTTGAGGTTTTCCTAGTTCGGCTTTTTTGATTGCGTCTTCGCCGTCAACCGCCGTGATTATCGTGTAACCTTTGTTTTGCAACACGCTTAAAACCAAACGCAATTCGGTGGGACTGTCTTCGGCAACTAAAATTGTTTTGGTCATAATTGTAAAACTCGATCGGTAAAAATTTATTCAAACTCAAGATATTAAACAGCTTCGGGCAACTTTTTATGTTTGCCTTTTTACTTTAATGAATGTGCAGTTCAAGCATTTTCATCAACGTTTCAGGTCCGAAAGGCTTGGAGATAAAGTCGGTTGAACCTGCCATTCGACCGCGAACTTTGTCAAAAAAGCCGTCTTTGCCCGAAATCATCACAATTGGAATTCCTTTCGTCGATTCATTGTTGCGAATCAATTTACAGACTTGATAACCGTCCAATCGCGGCATGGTAATATCCAACAAAATTAAATCCGGGACAACTTCGTTAATTTTCGCCAAAGCATCCATTCCGTCAACGGCGGAAACAACGGTGTGTCCGTGTCGTTCCAGTTTCGAGGAAATCAGTTTGCGAACCGTCGGACTGTCGTCAACGACCAAAATTGTATGACACAGATTTGCTTTTTCGGCGGCAAGTTCCTCTTCTTGGTGAGCTTTTTCGTCGCGGAGTTCCATTTTTGCCGCCAAAGCCATTACCTGCGAATTTAATTCCACACTCATCGGATTAAAATGCAACGCCAATTTCAAATTGTCGTGGGCGTTTTGCAAATCTTTGACGTTCAAATAAGCCAAACCGAGCAATTTATATTGTCGGTCAGAGAGTTCGCCGTCCAATTTTCCGAGTTCCATTTGGCGAATTGCGTCAAACACGGTTTCCGAATCAACTTGATTATTGTCTAAAACTGCTTGCAAATCTGACAGATTCAAATTTGCCCGACAAGTGTCGCACACGTTTTTTGAAGCCTCGGTTGCTCCGCTGCAAAACGGACAAACTTGAAAACGAGTTTCGGTTTTTTCTTCGACGACTTCGGCGATGTATTCAAACACTTCCGCAGGTCTTTCAACCGGAGCAGGCTCAATCAAAATTTCCGTCACTTGCGGCATTTCAACCGTTGCGGGAACTTCTGTCTGAACGGGTTCAACCAAAGTTTTTACAACTTGCAGAGTCGGTTCAAACTTCGCTTCGCTCGATGTTTCGAGCATTGAATGCACAGGTTGTTCAAACGAAACAGGTTGAAACTCTTCGACGCTTTCTTCGGTTTTGGCGTTTGAGAACGAGTACTTGCTTGATTCGCGCGGAAATTCTTCGGGTTTTAGTTTGGTAAACGAATATGAACCGATGTCTTTTAAGCCTTCTGCGGGATTAAAATTTGAAAGCGAGATGTTGCCGATTTCTCTGACCGGCTCAACTTCGACAACTTTCGGCGTTTCGGCAACAAATTCCGCGGGTTGCGGTTCAACTCGCAAAACTTCCGTTACAGTTTCGGCAACATCGACTTTGACGGTTTCCGCAACGACTTCTTCAGATTGCAGAGTTTCTGTCGGCACGGCTAAAGGCGCGTTAAATTCGAGTAAAGACTCGTCTTCTTCGTGTTTGTAAACTTCGCTTTCCGTTGCTTTTTCAATCTCGTTGATTGCTTTAACTTCCGCCGTCGGCTCGGTTTTATCGTTTGTTTCAGGTTCCGAATGTTGCGACAATTCTTCTGTGATTTCTCCCGATTTCACCTCTGCCGACAACATTTCAACTTCTGTGTGAACAGTTTCGACCTGTTGCTCAAGAGTTTTTTCAACTTCTTGTTCAACATTTTCTTCAATAACTTCGGGCGCTTCCTCAATCGCTTGCTCTATATAATTTTCATAGTCTTCGACAATTACAGATGTTTCTTCAACCGCTTGTTCAAAAATTTCTTCTGCAACTTTCTGCGTTTCTGTAAACGACTGCTCAACGTTTTCTGTAACTTCTTCTGCAATTTCAAGTGTTTCTACTGCTGATTGCTCAACGCTTTCCGCCACTTCTGCTTGCGTTTCTTCGGTTGATTGCTCGACATTTTCTTCGGCAATAATTTCTTCGGGCTGAGTTTCCGTAACAACTTCTACTTCACTTTCAGCCGGAACTTCTTCAATTCGTGATTGCGGTTCGACTGAGGTTTCAACTTGTTCGGTAACTTCTTTAACCGTCGTTTGTTCAACGATTTCGCGAAGTTGTGCAACCGTAATTTGTTCGGCGACTTCGGGTTCGGCTATTTCAAGCAAAAACTCGTCATCGTCATCATCGGATTGTTCCACCGCGACTTCTTCGACTTCATCAGCCGTTTCACCCGCAAAACTTTCTTCGATCGAATGCTGAATTTCCGTTTGCGAAAATGCTTCGACTTTTTCTTCCAAATAAACGTTTTTGGCTTTTGGTTCAACAATGACCGATTTCATGACGGCTTCAATCGAAATAAGACCGCCTTTTGCCGCTTCGTTTTCCGGGTTTAATTCTAAAACTTTGTTGAAATAGCAGACTTTTTCATCAAATGAATCGGCGAGATGAGCTTTCAATAACCAAACTTCTTCGCATTTTTCATCGTGCTTCATTGCTTCTTGCAAATAATTGCGAGCAGTTTCACGATCGCCGACGACAACGCATTGGTTGGCTTTTTTCAAAATGGCTTGAGCCATCTGATTTTTTACCAGCTTAAGCGATGAAATTGCCGTTTCATTTTCGGCGTTAATGCTCAAAACTTTCTTCAAATGCGAGATTTTTTCTTCGGCTGAATCAACGATTGAAGCCAACCACAACCACGCCATTTCGTTTTTATTGTCATGGGCGATGGCTTGCAGAAAACATTGTCTGGCAATATCTTTTTGATTTTCTTGGCTGGCGGTAATCCCGCGTTGGACAACATTTTTCGCCAACAACGACTTTGTTTGATTTGTCCACTCGATTGCTCGTTGATTTTCAGGGTTGATGCTCAAAACATTTTGCAAAAACACCAACAGCTCTTCCGGATATTCGCTGATTGAAGCCAGCCACAACCACGCTGTTTCGTTTTTCGGCTCTGCCTCGGCAACCCGCATCAACAAAACTCTCGCTTCATTTCGATTTCCTGATTTCGCCGCTTCGATTCCGTGTCGAAGAGCCTGTAATACCTCGTTAGAACCGCTTTCAACGGAAATCTTACGGCTAAAACTTACATTTTTAGAAGTTTCCGACGTATTCGGATTTATGTCTAGTCTCATATTTATTGGATAGTGCAAAAAGGTCAAAAAACTTGCATACAAAAGGGTAGCTAAGTGCTTGCAAAAGACAAAGCACCAACTAATTTACAGCAAGTTAAGTGCCGGAAGCTAAAAACTGTTAACTCTTCATTTTATTGAGTTTAAATTGATAACAGCGATGTGGCGAGTGTAGATTTTTTTGCGAAAGTAACAATAAATGGCAGGTTCAAACTGACAAAAATTGTTAGAAAATTGTAAAACTTGCGGATTATTCGAGAGTCCGAGTTTGTAAAATCAAGTCTGAAATTTAAGCGTGCCGGAGCATTTGTCGGGTTAATTCGGTGAACGCTTCTTCAACTCTTTCACCCGTTAAAGCGCTTGTTTTCAAAACTTCCCAGCCGTATTTGGCTTTCATTTCATCAATTTCGTCGTCGCTGATTGAAAAGTCGTCAACTAAATCGCTTTTATTGAGAAGAATCAAAAAAGGCACTTTACCGAGTTCGGTTTCAATCATTTTTTGAATCGAAAACGCCGTTACAAAAGTTTCGTGGCGAGTGTAATCGATAACCAGCAAATAGCCGGACGCGCCACGCAAAAACGATGACCGAACTTTGTGTTGATTATCTTCGCCTTGAAAATCCCAAAGCATCAGATTGACATCTTGATTTGCCACGGAAAACTCTTTTTTATCAATCTTGACACCGATTGTAACGTGATATTTTCCCGAATAAATACTTTGCACAAAACGTTGCACAAGGCTCGTTTTGCCTACGCCCGAAGCACCGAACATACATATTTTTTTCTGTATCATTGTTCCAAGTTTAGCTTAAATTTCACTTTACAACCAATGTTGCCGGTTGTGCCTAATCCGACGGCTTTTATTTTTGTGTTTTTCAAAGACGGAAAAGTTGCAATTAAAGCATCCGCAACTTTTTCTGCCCTCATTCGGCTGATTTTCGAGTTAAAATCGGACGTTCCGCTAAGGTCTGAACTCCCTTCAATTTCAATCCGCAAAGTCTTTTTCGCCTCTTTCGCCAAAATTGACAGCATTTGCATATTTTCGCCGATTTCTCTGATATTTTGCGTCTGGTTTTCCGGTAACTCAGTCGTGTTACAAGTAAAGTTTACGGTTTGATTTTCAATTTTACTTTGCAAATCGCTCATATTTTGAGTCGTCTTAAATTCTTTTACGCCGACTAAAACGCTCGAAATTTGTTTTGCTTTTTCAAACCACTCAGCCGATGCCGTGCCGCCGGCAATCAAAATTCCTTTTTCAAACGTCAGTGAAATTGTCGGCGGCGGATTCAAAATTTTCTTTGCCCGCGTCAAAACTATTTCGGCATTCGACGACTGATATTCTTCCCAAGTCGATTGAACATCGTCGGCAACCAAATTATAATCATTGATAATTTCAGTCGGATTTGCCGCCAACGGATCGCGCAAACCTTGAATCGAATTTTTGAACCAACCGTGATGCGAATCGGTAACGACGATGCCGACTCTGTTTTTCAAGTCGGAAACATAGTTCGACCACCGCCAATAATCTCTGCCCAAAAAGAACCCGACCACACAAATTGTCAATAACAACGCCGCTCCAATCAAATTAAACGGCGAAAACAGAGTTTTCTTTTTATTGTTTTTGTCGCCTGTTTGGTACTTCAAGCATGCTTCCAAAATCGGACGACTTCGTTCAAACGGCGCGGAATCGCCTTCAAATTTTTCAAAATCAGTTTCGTGTTCCGTTTCGATTTGTTCGATGGCATTTTGAAATTCTTCGCGCACGGCAAGCGGCGCGTTTCCGCGAATGACGGCGGCAAAAAGCAGATTCCCGCTGCGTTCGATCCACACGGCAAGCTCGCCGACTTGCAAGGTGTCGAGCGTTGCTTCGGGCGAATTCATAAACGAATCCTTCACGAAATCTTGAATCGCGGTGAGCATTGCCGAAACCATATCGGCATCTTGTTCGTTATTTACGTTTGCCGTAACGTGCTGCAAAAGCAAACCTGTTTCGCGGTGAATCAAGAAAATTTGTTCGACTCGATAGAGCAAAGTTTTCAGCAAAACAACTTCGGCAAACGGTTTTCCGGTTTGAAATGCTTCGAGCCGCCACTTGATACTTTGCGGGCTGAAACTGTATTCGATGGTTTGATTGAGCGATTGAATCATTGTGCCGAGAGCTTCGGCGATGGCTTTGCGGATTGCGGGTCCGATTGCGGGAAACAACGCTTCGGCGAGTATTTGCGGATTTTCTTTGACAGATTGACGGATATTTTCTTCGACCACAGGCAAAGTCGAACGCGAAAGATTGTTGTTTACCTTAGAACTTTGCTTGATTGCGGCAGGCAACACATCGGAAACTTCTTGGGCAGAAGCGGGCGGAATGGAATCCAATTGCGATTGCAGACTTTTTACTTGCGTTTCAAGTTCGGCAATTTTTCCTTGCTCTTCGGAAAGTACAAGCCGTCTAAATTCATCGAATTCACTTGTATTTTCGGGCAGACGGGAAATATCGGGCGTTTCGGCAACGTCCGATAAATTTTCAACTTGCTCGATTCCGATGGCTTGCGGTTGCATTGTTACAAATTTGACCGAGGCAGAAACACGAATATTTTGGTTAGATTTTTTGTTTCTGCCTGCCAAGTTCTGCTGTTGTGTCAAATTTATTCGTCGAAATCGGTCGGCAAACTGAAATCGTTCGTCAAACGCAACGCCATATCGCTGAACATTTGCGCCAATGCCACGCGATCGGCTTTGTCTTCGCGCAATTCGCCGGCATCGCGATCAAGTGAACTGACCATTTCGTTGTGGCGTTTTTGAATTTCGTCCGAAAGATTTTTTGATTGAGTCAGAATTTGTTGACGCAATTCACTTTCGTTTTTGGCGGCTTGTTCGTTCATCTGCGTAACTTTGCGGTCAAAATTATGCGACAAATCTTTGAGTTCGCCCGAAAGTTCTTTGACCGTATCAACCCGCGAATTTTGCTCGCCGGTCAATCTTTCAGTCAAAGATTTAACTTCGTGTTTGATAAAATCTTCGAGAGCGTCCAATTTTTTGCGGGTTTCATCGCGCATTTCCGAAAACTCTTTGGCAAAACGCTCTTCCATTCGGGAAAGTTTGCGGTCAGAATCACGCATTTGTACGCCGAAAAGAATCTCACGGACTTTGTCGATGTTTCCGTCTTCGGCAATTTCGCCGCCGTTATTTTGCTTTTTTGCTTCTGCTTTCATATTTCGTTACTCCAATTTCGGGATTATTGTTTCAATCTGTTTCAGCTATAGCTTTTTTCGTTTTACCAAACTCGGTCAACATTTCGCTTAAAGTTTGTTCAGATTTTTCCCATTCGTCATTTTGCGACTGCACTTCTAAATTTTCGCATAATTTGAACATTTTATTCAATCCGATACTGCCGCTGCTTCCCTTTAAACTGTGCGCTTTCAAGAATAACTTTTCGCCGTTTCGATTAAAAACCGCTTGTTTTATCTCGTTGATTTGTTTTTCCGCATGGCTGAAGTAAAGTTTTATTGTTTCGGCAATAAAATTTTGCTCGCCGCGAGATTCAATTTGTCTCAAATTTTCGAGTGCTTCGCTGTCTAAAATATCTTCTAAACGATGTTGAACGATGTTCGTTTGCGAGTCAAGTTTTTTTTCGACTAACGGTAAATGTTTTGCCAAAATTTTCGATAAATCGTGTTTTAACATCGGTTTGCTCAAATAATCGTCCATCCCGTATTCCAAACAAACTTCTTCTTCGCCGATTAGCGCATTTGCCGTCATCGCCACAATTTTAACTGTATTTTTGCCGTTTCCGAGCGAACGAATTTCACGCGTTGCTTCAAAACCATCCATTTCCGGCATATGGCAATCCATCAAAATAATTTCGTAATCCTTTGCTTTTACGGCATTTACAGCTTTGCGTCCGTTGGCAACAGCATCTGCTTCAAAACCAAGTGAACGCAACATTCCGAGAACAACTTGGCGATTAACTTCATTGTCTTCGGCAACTAAAATTTTTGCCTCGGTCAATAAATCTTGCGAATCTTTTTCGACTGACGGTAAATAAACCGGATTATTTGCGGCAAATACGATTTGCTCTTTTATTTGTTTACCGAACTTTGCCGTAAACCAAAATTTTGAACCTCGATCGGCTTCGCTTTCAAAACCGATTTCGCCGTCCATCATACAAACCAGTTGTTTGGAAATTGCCAAACCTAAACCTGTTCCGCCAAAACGTCTGGTGGTTGAAGCGTCGGCTTGTGTAAAAGGTTGAAAAAGAAAGCCCTGTTTTTCTTTCGGAATTCCGATTCCCGTATCCGAAACAATAAATTTCAGAAAAATTTCCGAACCTGCATCAGTTTCTTGCAAAACCTTAACTTTAATTTCGCCCGAGTCGGTAAATTTCACGGCATTGCCGATAAGATTATTGAAAACTTGGCGCAATCGGCTTGAATCACCGCAAATCGAGGTTGAAAAGTTGTCGGCAATTTCGAGTTTTAACTTCAATTTTTTTCGTTTCGCTTCCGGTTTGAAAAATTCGACCGTTCCGCTCAGTAATTCAAATAAATCGAAGGTGATGTGTTCGAGTTCGAGTTTCCCTGCCTCTATTTTTGAAAAGTCGAGAATTTCATTCACAATATCAAGCAGTAAATCGGCACTTTGCTTAATTATATTTGTGTAATGAATTTGTTCGTGAGAAAGATTTGTATCGAGCAAAAGATTGGTCATGCCGATTACGCCGTTCAGCGGAGTGCGGATTTCGTGACTCATATTCGCCAGAAAAGCCGTTTTTGTGCGAGCCGCTTCGATTGCCGCGTTGCGTGCTTCGACAATCGCAGATTCAATATCGCGGCGTTCGGTGATGTCTTGAAATGTAATAACGGCACCGATTATTTTATCTTTTTCTTTGAGCGGAACACAGATATATTCGACTAAAAAGCCGGAACCGTTGCGACGGTAAAAAGTTTCGGAATTGACATGCGAAGTTTCGCCGTCCGTTAAGGCAAATTGAATCGGGCTAAATTCAAATTTATCGACCGAATCGACTTCTTTCTCTTCAAATAAAACGGTTTGATAATGTTTGCCGACTAAATCCGAAGTTGTCCGATCCAGCATATTTCCGGCAGACGGGTTGATAAACGAGATTTTCCCCGTAACATCGATGCCTAAAATCCCTTCGCCCGCAGAGTGAAGAATCAGTTCGTTTCTGCGAACTTGACGTTGCCAAAGATTTTCTTTGTTTTCTTTTTCTTTCAACATAAATGCGAGTATCAATTTTAAGATAGCGTTTAGGCGACCTGTTTGTCTAGGAATTATCAAACTAACGCGAATTCGGGATAAGAAAAAAATTACCGAAAAGAGACACCGAGTTTTTTTAATAGTTACCCGAAATTACGAATACCGGCAGGAAACATCAAAAATGTTCTACTACTACTGTCAAATTTTAATTGTTTTACGCGGTGCCTTTGCGGTGATAAAATTTTATCCCGACTTGAGGTTAAACTAAAAAAGGCAAGACTTTACAGTCTTGCCCAAAAAAAGGTCGCTCAGTTTCGATGGGTCTAATATCGAAACTGAGCAATGCAGTTGTGCGGCTACCCCCTTCCTCACTACTGCAATTTTACCGGCAACAGGATTTCGCCTGTGCTTTTTCCGGTTTTGCAGAGTTCCCCCGAATCTTTGCAAAACCAAAACTTTTCAAAAAATCTTTAACGGTGAAGTTGTTTCTGTCCCCCTATTGTGAAGATATTGAGATGTTGAAGCCGAATCATTCTTAAAACTCCTCTGCCCCCTTAGGAACTTTTTGGCAGAAACAACTTCAACCTCAAATGTATAATACAACTTGCGTGCCAAACTTTGACAACAGCCGAAAATAATTTGTAAACCATTGTATTATAAGAGTTTACATAATCTGATTGAAGATTACCACAAACAGGTTTTAGTTGTAAAGCATTTTTTTGACACGACATTTTGTCAGAAACATCCGCTTTGTATGACAAAATGTCAGTCTAACTTATATTCGCTTAATTTTCGATAAAGCGTGCGTGAAGTTATGCCTAAAATATCCGCCGCTTTTTCGCGTTTTCCGGCAACCGAAGCCAAAATTCGCAAAATATGTTTTTTTTCAACTTCTGCCAACGGCAACAACTCTTCGTTTTTCGGAGATTGTGTAGTCTGCGGTTGAGTAATTGTTTTATTTTCCAAACCGTAAACTTCTTCAACCTTCTCAGTCGTTGAAAAAACAACGGCGCGTTCGAGTGTGTTTTTCAGTTCGCGCACATTTCCGCGCCAATCGTGGTTTTCCAGTTCAAGTCTCGCCGAATCGGATATTTCCAAATTCGGACGGTTAAATCTGACTCGGAAAGTTGCGGTAAAATAATCGATTAACGATGAAATATCTTCGCGGCGTTCGCGCAACGGCGGAATATGAAACGACACGACATTTAAACGGTAAAATAAATCCGAGCGAAACTTTCCTTCTTTTATATCGTCTTCGAGCGGGCGATTGGTTGCGGCAACAACACGTACATCAACTTGTCTGTCGCGGGTTGCGCCAACTCTGCGGAAACTTCCGTTTTCGAGAAAATGCAGTAATTTTACCTGCATCGAAAGAGGTAATTCGCCGATTTCGTCGAGAAAAAGCGTGGAGTTGTCGGCGGCTTCTATCAATCCCAGCTTTTGCGTTGTGGCACCCGTAAAGGAGCCTTTCTCGTGTCCGAAAAACTCGGATTCAAACAAATTTTCGGGTAATGCGCCACAGTTTATCGAAACCAAAGGCAAATCGTTCCGCAGACTTTGCGAATGAATCCAACGTGCCAAAACGTCTTTTCCCGTACCGGATTCGCCTGTGATTAAAACGGTTGTGTCTATATTTGCAACTTTTTCGGCTTGCGAATAAAGTCTCAGCATTGCCGGATTTTTATTAACCGGCGAAATAATCGAATGCTCGCTTTGCTGCCGCACAACCACCCGAAGTCGAGCGTTTTGCTGAACCAAACGACGTTTTTCTTCGGCTTTGCGGACAACTATTTCAATTTGTTCGCCCGCCGCCGGTTTCGTTACATACTCATATGCTCCGCGCCGCATTGCCTCGATACCGGTTTTAAGCGTGCTGTCCGCCGTCAGCATAATGACTTCGGGTGAATCTTCGCCCTGACGTATTTTTTGCAGAATTTCCAAGCCGGAAATATCTGGCAAATTGATGTCAAGTAAAACTACGTCGAAATCTTGTTCGCGTAAAATTGCCAAGGCTTCTTTTCCGGTGGCGGCGGTTGAAGTTTCAAAATCCTCGGACGACAGCTGAAACGGCAACAAACGCCGCAAAACAGGATCATCGTCTGCCAGCAAGATTTTTATTTTCGGCTTCATTGGTTCGACAAAATTTCTTCGATTTGGTCAATGTGGCGCAATTCGTGTCCGCCGATTAACGCCAGCCATTCGGTCGCGGTTAAATCGCCGAAAAACGGGTGCGGAAACTTGCTGTTTTGCGTGTTGACGGTTTCTAAACCTTTGCGAATATGATTTACAAGTTTACCGTTTTCGTCCATTTTCGCCAGCGATTCGGCAACCGAAAGTCTGCCGGTCGGCACAACTCTTTCGGGCGCAACGACTTTTCCGGTTTTTCTGTCGGCAATCAGCGAAGCTCGTTTGAGAAAGCCGGCGGAAATATTGGC
This sequence comes from Acidobacteriota bacterium, assembly GCA_031430435.1. GTDB lineage: Bacteria > Acidobacteriota > Blastocatellia > Pyrinomonadales > Pyrinomonadaceae > JANNVK01. The sequence goes on along the minus strand of JANPBM010000129.1, from coordinate 22,309 downwards.
ACTTCCGTCGTTGGCGACATTTTCAGCAACGGCTTTTTGTAAAAGACCGGATGAGATATTCGCCATTCCGTTTTCGACAATGGCGATGTGTTCGACAATTTCGGTTATCGTCCAAGTATTTTTATCCGCTCGAAAAATAAGTTGATCGTGGGTTAAAGTTGACAGCAAGTTGCGTAGTTTCTCGCGAATGGTTTTATTTGCCGTATAAATTTCGGCGATAGTTTGGTAATTCATAATTCTTTAATACTTAATTGCTTGCGGACTTAACAGCAGACGGTGCCAGCGCGCGTAACTTCGCACGTTGTCGGTCGATTTTTCAAATTCGCGGACATACGCGGTTTGCAAATACAGCAATTTATCCTCAGTCCATTTTAGTTCAATTATCGGATTAAACGAAACGAGCATATTTTCATCCGGCAAAGTTTTCGTTTCTTCGACCTGTGTATTTACAACGGCGTTGACATTTCCGCCGTTTGCCTCAACTTTTTTTATCTCGTCATAGCTTTTGGATGAAATTAACAAAGGATTTCTGAGCGGAATTTCGGCTTGTGTCGGAGCATTTCCGACGGCATCGTAAACTCGTACATCTTTATCGAATGCCGCCGCGACTTTTGATGAATCGGGCGACCAAACAGGCTGAATTCTTGTCGCGTTATCGTCTAACAATCGTTCGCGTCCGCTTTTTTCGACGATTCGCAGACGACCGCTCGGGACAAAAATTTCAGTGCGGGTTTTAGCTTCATATTGCCCGATGTCCCAATCTTTATTGGTTGAAGCCAACGCCAAAAGCATTGTGCTGTCAGGCGACCAAACAAAATAATAGTAAATTTTCCCTTCGTTTTGCGTCAGAATTTTCAAATCTCCGCCATCGCGGTTACAAAAATAAACCTGCTCGGTACGAAGCGTCAAAATGGCTTTCGGCGGTTCGGAAGCGTTTTGCGGACTAACGTTTGTGTTTGAATTCGCATCGACATTTGTATTTGAATTCACATCGACATTCGCGTTTCCGGCAAGCTCTTCGGCGGTCGGCGGAATCGGAGCGTCCGGAGTCGGAGTCGGCGTGGCAATTTGTAAAATCGCCGTTTGTCCGATGCGAATCATTCCGACAAACGCCACGCTGTTTCCGTCGGGCGACCACACAATCGAATCGGGAAACTGCACGGCTAAACCGTTCGGCGTGATTTTTTTGACAAGTTTGCCGTCCGCCGAATACATATCGAGCCGATATTGATTCGGCACATCTTCGGGTTTGCGATAGACTGCCAAAAACCTGTTTTTATCGGGCGAAGGCAGAGTTTTTTCCAATGTTTCAGGCGAACGGGTTTGGTCGAAATCCGCTTGAATCGCATCATTTTTCAGTTCTGTGTTTTGCGGCGGAACAACTGTGGTCGGTGCCGGAACATCGGATTCAAATCGAAAATTGAGTCGCAACGCCGCAACGTCTTTGAGCGATGTCGGCGTAACCGTCGGCGATTGAAAAACGTTTTTTTCGCACGCCGTAAAACTCAAAACCAAAATTATTAAAAATAACTTTTTCACTTTTTCACGTTTCTGCATTTCTACTTTAATTCTTTGCCGAAGTAACTTAAATACAAGGCTTTTTGTGCGTCCGTCGGATTTTCGACCGCACTGATTTTATAAGTCGCGGACGATTTTTCGCCGAGCGTGATTTCAAATCCACGCAACTCATCATAGCGGAAAATTGTCAATTTCACTTTATCGCCCGATTTCTTTTCGCCCAAATAGTTGTTCAAAAAAGCCAAACTCGCGCGTTGCCCGTCAACCGCGACAATTTGATCGCCGGTGTTCAAACCTTGCTCGTACGCGGGCGTGTTGTTCGGCAATGATGTGATATTCAACTTATCGCCGTCTTGTCTGAGCGTGGCGCCGATATAAGCATTCGATTTCCCTTTCGCAATATCCAGATTTAAGCCGAATGAATTCAAAGCGGCGTTGTAATCGAGTTCTTCGCGACCGCGCACAAAGCGTTTGAAGAAATCCTCTAAACTCTTTCCTGCCATAATTTCCGAGATTTTCTGATAATCTTCGGGCGTGTAATTTTTGTCTTTTTTGTAATGCTCGTTGTAAAGATAACGCATTACGTCGTCGAGCGATTTTGCGCCGTTTGAATCTTTGCGAATCTGTAAATCGAGTAAAAAGTTGACGATTTCGCCTTTGTCGTAATACGAAATTTGATTGTTTATCGCGTTTTCGTCGGGGCGATAATACTTAATCCACGCATCGAAACTTGCTTCTTCAATACTTGTTTCAAATCTTCCCGGACGTTCCTGTAACGCTTGAAATTGCGAGGCGGCGTTATTCAAAAACTCTTTTTCGGTAATCAAACCAGCGCGTCTGACCAAAATGTTTTCGTAATAAGCCGTTCCGCCTTCGGCAACCCAGAGCAGTTTCGTGTAATTTTCGCTTTCGTAATTAAACGGTCCGAGAGCATCGGGGCGAATGCGTTTGACATTGAAACAGTGAAAGTATTCGTGTGCGACCAACGTCAGAAAACTTGTATAATTTGTCGTAAAACCCAATTTATTAAATTGCAACGCGGTCGAATTCAAATGCTCCAACCCGCCGCCGCCACGCAGGTTCAGTATAAAAGTGTAATCGTTGTAAGGTAATTCGCCGAAAATATCGTAAGCCGCTTGGACAATTTTCGCGGTGTCTTTGGCGATTTTGTTCAAATCGTAATTTCCTTCGCCTTCGACAATAAACCGATGCGGTTTGCCTTGCACGTCAAACGAAATTTCCTTAAAATTTCCGACCTCAAACGGCGAATCGTAAAGCACATCGTAGTTTTCGGCTCTGAAAGTATTTTCGCCGACTTTCGGCAAACCCGTTGCAATTTTCCAATTGCCGAAAGGTTTGACGGTCAAAGTTGTCGGGATATTCAAAAAATCTTTCGGAAACATCAGCAACGCGCCGTTATTCCAAAAAGCGTGATCGGCGTTAAGTTCATTGGTACGAACGGTCAGCTCGTTTGCATAAACTTTATAAGAAGCAACAAATTCGGTTACGCTTTTTGTTTCGACCGACCAGGTGTTTTTGCTCGTTTTGCCCCAAACTAAATCTTTTCCGCCGGAATCTTTCACCGAAAATTCTTGGACGTGCCGGGCATATTCTCGTACCAAATAACTCCCGGGAGTCCAAACGGGCAACGAAATTTCGCTTAAATCATTTTTTTGGTTGAGTTTTACCCGCATTTCAACTTCGAGCAAATGCGTAAAAGGTTTCGACATTGAAACTGTGTAACCGACTTCGGGCGGAACAGGTTTCACTTCGCGAGCGATGGTTTGTTTTCCTTTCAAGGTAGGTTTTTTTGGTTGTGCGTCAATATTTTCTCGATACATAAAAATTATGGCAATGATTAGAATGATGATTGTTTTCAGCTTTGAATTCGGTCGCATAGTTTTGGCAAATTTCCTTAAAATGTTATGTTTATTATTCTAACCTAAAGTTGAATTTATGGAAAAAGAGGAAACAAACGAAAAGTTTTTCACCAAACCGATCGCAATTATATTTGTCACGATTTTGATCGATTTAATCGGCTTCGGAATTATGATTCCGGTTTTGCCGTATTACGTTAAACTGCCGGAATTTCACGCTTCGCCGTTTGAAATCGGGATGCTTTTCGCGGTTTATTCGCTGATGCAATTTATTTTTTCGCCGATTTTGGGCGGACTTTCGGACAAGTACGGTCGCCGTCCGATACTCTTTTTCAGTTTGCTCGGAACCTGCGTCGCCGCTTTGATAACAGGTTTATCCGCTACGCTGTGGATGGTTTTTATCGGCAGAATGCTGGACGGAATGACGGGCGGAAATATCTCGACCGCACAGGCATACATCGCCGATGTAACGACGAAAGAAAATCGGGCGAAAGGAATGGGTTTGATTGGCGCAGGGTTCGGACTGGGGTTTGTTTTAGGTCCGATTATCGGCGGTTTTTTGAGCCGATTCGGAACTCACGTTCCTTTTTTCTTCGTTTCGGCGTTGGCATTTGCAAACGCAATGTCGCTTTATTTCTTTCTGCCCGAATCGCGTAAATTCAGCGAAAACAATGACTTAGTTCGTCGCGGTCGCGTTGCGGAATTGCTGTCGTCGTTTGAAAACCCGCGTTTCGGAATTACGGTTTTGCTCTATTTTTTGGTTGTCGTGGCGTTCTCGATGATGACGACGGCTTTTGCTCAATACACGATGTTTCGATTCGATTACGACGCGAATCAAAACGGTTTTTTGTTTGGGTACATCGGAATTCTGGCGGTTATCATGCAAGGCGGTTTATTTGGTGTTTTGGTTAAAAAATTCGGTGAAAGCAGGCTGATTGTGATTGGCTGTGTGTTGTTGGTTGCAAGTTTCGCGGCGGTTCCGTATGTTGGTCCGCTGTCGGGCGGTTTGACTGCTTTGCTGATTGGAATTGCGTGTTTTTCAATCGGAAATTCGCTCTCGTCGCCTGCCTTAACAAGCGTTGCGTCAAAAGAATCGGCGGAAGCTTCGCAAGGCAAAGCCTTAGGAACTTTGCAGTCGGCGGCGAGTTTGGCGCGAGCAATCGGTCCCGCGATGACGGCGTTTTTACTCAACGATTCGATTACCGAAAACATCAGCGACTACTCACTTTTCCGCACCTTTTGGACAGCTTCGGCGATTATGCTTTTGTCATTGGTGATTGCCGTCTATTTTGCGTTGAGCCATAAGCAAAAAGTTTTGGTGTAAGTGAAAATTACTTTAGGTTTTTTCTAAAATATGCAAATACTCGAGAGTTTCGGTTGCAATGTGATTTCTGTTTTCAGTTTTATTACTAAAGAATGTAAAATGTTTTGTCGATGTCGATAAATAGATTTTATCTTATGATTTATGGTTGTAATCTTAATATATGACAAGGCGGAATTGTTTTGAAAATTTCTACCATTATGAATAATTTACAGAGTGAGATTGATGAAAAAAAGAAAGAAATAACTACTGATGGCTATCCAATGTCAATTGGTGAGTTAGCAAGTTTATATTCTGAAAAAGAATTAGATATTCACCCTGAATTCCAACGATTCTTTCGTTGGACAATACTTCAAAAATCAAAATTAATAGAAAGCGTTTTACTAGGCATTCCAATCCCATCAATTTTCGTTTCTCAACGAGAAGACGGTATTTGGGATGTGGTAGATGGATTACAAAGACTGTCCACCTTATTTCAATTTATGGGCATATTGGTTGATGAAGATGGTAAAACAGTAAAGGCTAAGCCTCTTGTAAAAACTGAATATCTAAAATCACTTGAGGGTAAATATTGGGACAAAACAGATGATGAAAATAATTCATTTACCGCTAGTCAAAGGATTACTTTTAAGCGAGAAAAAATTGATATTAAAATCGTAAAAAAAGAAAGTCATGAAAGCGTTAAATTTGAACTATTTCAAAGACTTAATACTTTAGGTTCAAGATTATCCGATCAAGAAGTAAGAAACTGTTTATTAGTATTATTGAACGATGATTTTTATAAGTGGCTTCGTAAGATTTCTAAGAACGAACATTTCTTGAACACTCTTTCAATAACGGAGAGATTGGAAAAAGAACAATACAATATGGAATTAGCTCTACGTTTTCTTATTTTCAAGAAAATTAATCCAAGTGAAGTCAGAAAAACTCCTGATTTAGGTGAATTCTTAACTGATAAAATGAGGGAATTAGCTACTGATGAAAAGTTTGATAAGGCAAAGGAACAACAAGATTTTATAAGAACATTTCAAGTTCTTGATTTTGCACTTGGGGATTTTAGCTTTAAAAGATACGACTCAAATACATCAAAATTTGGCGGTAAATTTTTGATTTCCGCTTATGAAGCGGTTGCCTTTGGATTGGGGAAAAACATTAGTCAATATAAAGACGATGAATTAAATGAAGAACTAAAAGATTCAATTAAAAAGAAGGTTATTAAAATATGGAATACGAATGGTTTTCAATCTAAAACAGGTAGCGGAATAAATGTAACTTCAAGAATTCCGACGATCGTTCCTTTAGCAGAAAAGATTTTCTCTAAAAATAACTCATGAAAATAAAAAGCAAAGAACAGTTATTTGATTTCCTTGATAAAGAACTGTCTTGGCGAAAGAAAGAATTATTCACCTTAAAAAGTAATGTAGAAAAAAGTAATCCGAAACTTGAAGCTACCGCACTTAGGTCAGGAATAGTTCTGCTTTATGCTCATTGGGAAGGATTTTTGAAGATTGCCGCAGAATCATATTTAGAGTATGTCATAAGCAAAAAACTGAAATATAAGGATTTATCAAATAACTTTATCGCTATTTGTGCTAAACAAAAAATAAAAGAATTTGAGCAAACTAATAAATCAACAATATATAATCAACTCATCGAATTTTTATTTGAACATCAAGAAGATAGAGCTGTATTAAGCAAAGAGAGTGTAATTAAAACTCAATCAAACCTTAACTCTATAATTCTTAAAGAAATGATGACTTCTATTGGTCTTGATTTTACTGAATACGCAACAAAAGCAAATTTGATTGATGAGCAATTATTAAAATATAGGAACAACATAGCACATGGAAAACACCTTATTTTAGATTCAAAAGATTACCTTTTACTTCATGACGAAGTTAGAAAGATGCTTGAAAAATTTAAGACCGATGTTGAGAATGCGGTTTTATTATCCCTGTATGTAAAAAATTCTCATAATTGATGTCGCAATCCTTCCAATTTTCAATATCTAAATCGTTGCAGTTCATAAATTTGTCGGGGTTTATTGCAGAAAATTATAGCATAGCTCATAAACTTGTGATAAAAAGTTTATGTGGAAGTTTTTATCGCATATTCAACCGATGAAGGTTCGCGGGAAGTTGCCGTCGAAAACGGGAGTTTAACTTTCGGTCGCGGCAACGATGCCGATTTGCGGATTGCCGACGAAGGTTTGTCGCGGATAAATTCCGCCATTTACCGCGAAGGCGACCGCATCTGGATTATTGACGAAAATTCGACCAATGGAACTTTTGTCAACGGCGAACGCGTGAATGCGAACGGCACGATCTTAAAAAACGGCGATGTTATCAAAGTCGGTAATTTTACTAAACTTAAAGTAAAAATTGAAACTTCCAAGTCGGTTAAAACACCGCAAAATATCGGCAATAAACCGCAAACGGCTGAATCTTCGTCGAAAGCATTTTCGCTAATCGCAGTTGGTGTCACACTTTTCGCGGTTTTGGTCATCGGAATTTCGGCAACCGTCATCGGCGTAAAAATGTTCGGGACAAAAACCGAAGTTGTCCGAAATAACGATGATGATTATCCGACCGCGACCAAAGATTTCCCCGAAGACGACGAAGACAATAAAAATTCAAACGATAATTCAAAGCCAACGCCGACCAAAACGCCGAAAATTTCGTCAACCCAACAAGTTGAATCAAATACAAATCTGACAAATTCGCCCGAAGCAAAAAGCGGCGGCGCACCGCAAAACTTTCCGACAGGCAAAAAATACGGCGAAATGTCTGATTCGGAGAAGCGCGGTTACATTGAATCGCGGGCGAAAAAAGTCGCTCAAATGATCGGAAACCGTGATTCGGGAACAATTCCGCCGTTGGCGATTGATAACATTAAACGCTTTCTTGAAGGTTATTCGCAGCGTGTTCGTTCGTCGCGTATTGACGATTGCAAGCAAGGTTCGTGGGTCCGAAGCGATATGACAACCATTCTTGAACGAGCGAGCAAAAACGCGCCATTCATTATTCACGCCTTTAATTCGCAAGGAATCGACCCGCAAATCGGGCTGTACTTGGCAATGATTGAATCGGAACATTGTACTTGTTTGCAAAGTAAAACAGGTCCGCTCGGAATGTTTCAATTTACCTACGCCACAGGCGCCGCGTATTTTGAACCAAGCAGCGGAATTCGCAACGGTTCAAACGTCAACAACCCCGATGATCGTTGCAAACCCGAACCTGCGGCGCACGCGGCGGCGCGTTATATGAAATTTTTGCAAGGTCGTTACGGCACCGATCCTTCGAGTGTTCCGCTCGCAATCGGCAGTTACAACAGCGGCGAAGGCGGACTGAGTAAGAATTTAACAACCGCGCTTGAATCAAACGAAGGTTTGCCGCGTGATTTTTGGTCGCTGATTGCCAACGGCGACAAACTTTCAAAACAATTTCAAGCCGAAAATTTCAAATATGTTCCAAAGTTTTTCGCGGCGGCAATCATCGGTGAAAATCCCCAAGATTTCGGCGTAAAACTGCAACCGCTTTCCACTTACACAAAGTAAAAAACATCAAAGCATTACGGTAATTTCGGATTTTTTATCTTTCTGCTATTTGGGCATATAAGCCATTTCGTCTGCACGAAAAAGTTTGTAGATTTTTAATAAAAATCGCGGTGAAAACTTTAACATCAAAGTAATACATTTCAATTTAGTCGAGTGTTTATAAGCATTTGCAGTTTCAAAAGATTTGATTGCATTCGCAAAATCTTCCTTCAAAAGATATGACTTTCCGCACTGAAATTGCAATTCAGCCGCAAGTTTTTCAAGCTGATAATCGATAATTTGTTGCTCGCTTGCGGTCAGTTTAAGATTTTTGGCAATTCGGTTAAAAACATCGATTTCGCGTTGGACACGTTGAACGTTATCGCCGGAAATACTGTCGCTTCGCACGCGATATTTGACCAACACATCGCGTTGATAACCGATTTTTGCTCCGTTGTGAGCCATTCTCAACCACAAATCAAAATCTTGGGCGCGAATATCGTGCAAATCAAACATTCCGACATCTGTTACCGCTTGCTTTCGGGCAACCGTTCCGGACAGCATCACGCAACATTTATACGCCAATAAACTCTCGAAATTTGCCTCGCCCGATGACGGTGAGCCTCCGTTCATATAGGTTTTTGTCCCCAAATACTTGTCACCGAACATAAACGCGTCGCAATAAACTAAATCGTAGCGATGTGTTTGCAAAAAATTGACCTGCGATTCTAAAAACTTCGGCAACCAAACATCATCGCCGTCTAAAAATGCAAGAAGATCGGCTTTTGAATTTTCGATTCCTAAATTTCGAGCAGGTCCGACACCTTTGTTTTCCTGCTTTAAATAAATGATTCTGTCGCGGTATTTTTCCAATATCCGTTCAAATTCGGGCGTGTCCGGCGAACCGTCGTTGATGACTATAACTTCATAGTCGGCAAAGGTTTGAGCGAAAACGGAATCGAGTGTTTCGGCAATATATTCGGCGATTTTATAAGCCGGAATAATTATGCTGACGAGCGGAAATTGTGTTGGTTCGGATTTCATTTCAAGTTCTGAGTTTGAGATTTGCAAACAACGACCGTATTAAATGTCAAAACTATTTTAACATAAATGATTGAATGTTTGCGAAAAAGAATGACAAACGGCAAAAAGTCGTTTATAGTCATAATGTTTGCTTTAGTTTTAACTAAAAAATGACAGACAACAGATTTTGATTGCATCAGAGCAGACGAAAAGAATTGAGTATCGGCGGGATTAAAAAACAAAGCCGATTTTACAACTGACAGTTGATATTTTAGTAAGTTTGAGCATAGTTTATAAAAACTTGTTGCTCCTTCTAAAAACAAAAAAACCTAGAAAATAACGATTTCTTACCGTGAACTTCCTGAACAATTTTTGTTTATAAAACCATTCAACCTGCGCACGTTTCGGATTTTTAATCCGCGTGCAAAAGTCCGGCTGTGATTCCAATCCTGAAACCTGTCTGTTAAAAAAAATCAAGCAAACCATACTTAGTATTAAGGAAAATAATATGGCAAAAGAATTAATTATCAGCGTTAACGGACGCGAAAAAAAAATTGCGGTCATCGAAGACGGTCGCACAACCGAGTTTTATATCGAACGCGGTGAAGAAAACTCGGGCGTTGTCGGCAACATTTACAAAGGTCGGGTGCAAAGAGTTCTGCCCGGCATGCAGTCGGCATTTGTTGAAATCGGATTGGAACGCGACGGCTTTTTATACGTTTCTGACTTTTTCGACGAAGAAGAAGAACTTGAGCGAATCATTCAGGAGAAATCCAAAAAATCCGCATCGCCCGAAATTGCCGAACGCGAAGCAGTCGAACAAGTCCGCACGCAACGTTTTCAACGCGAACATCAAATCGAGGAAATGCAAGAACTCATTGAGCCGATTGCCGATGAATTGAGCGATACGGACACAACCACAACTTCGGAAGAATTAGCGAGAAACGAACAAATTTCAAGAAATAATCGAAATAATCGAAACCGGCGCGGCGGAAAACGTGAACGCGAAGAAGCTCGTTTAGCACAGCAACCCGACGAAAACCCGGAAGAACAACCGCAAGAAAATCAAGAAATTGTTGTTGAAGTTGTCGAAGAACCGAAACAAGAAAAAGAGCAACCGCAAAAACGAAACGATCGAAATCGAAATGACCGACAAAACCGCGACAAACAACGTCGCCCCGCTTTTGTTTCGGACGAACCGAACCCGTTTGAACGAATTGCCGACGAAGAAGATGAAGGCAAGCCTTCGGAAATTAAGCCGATTGTGCTTGAACAAGTTCGGGCAATTAATTTTGAAATGGAATCAGTTACGGCAGTCGAAGTCGGTTCGATAATCGCGGCGGCTGAATCGGAAACAACGTTTGAACGAATTGCCGACGAAGACGAACCTGTGGTTGCCAAAACCGACAATAAGCCTAAGTTTCAACCAAGCCACAAGAAAAATCGCGGCGGCAAAAAACCGCAGGCAAAAGTTGAACCTGTGGTGAAAGAAGAAGTTAAAGTCGCCGAAGTAAAACCTGAGGCTCAGCCGAATCCGAATAAACAACGTCCGAGCAAGCCGAAAAAAGAAGCTCCGAAAGTTGCGGTTGAAGCAAAAATTGAAGCAAAAGTTGAAGTTCCGAAAACCGGTCAGCCGAAACCAAAGAACCAAAATAAACCAAATGCGAAAGGTAAAAAGCCGAGCAATTTGAAAAATGCGGAAGCAAAAGTTACGGAATCGACTCCGAAAGACGAAATGGCTGTTCGGCGCGGCGGTCGCGGCGGTCGCGGACCGAATCGCGGACCGAATCCGAGTACTCCGTATAAAAAAGAAGAACGTTTTGAAACTTCGGAAATGAGCGAAACAGGTTATTCTGAAAACGAAGTCGTTGGTTCGGGAGCTTCGTCCCGCAGCGGAAACGGCAGACGAAATCAGCCGACAATTTCCGAATTATTGCGCGAAGGTCAAGAAGTTTTGGTGCAAATTGCCAAAGAACCGATTGCCCGCAAAGGCGCCCGAATCACTTCGCACATTTCGCTTCCCGGACGTTATCTCGTTTATATGCCGACAGTTGACCACACGGGCGTTTCGCGCAAAATCGAATTTGGCAACGAACGTAATCGTCTTCGCACACTGATTCAAAAAATTCGCAGCGAAGAAGATGTTCCGTCGGGCGGATTTATCGTTCGCACCGCCGGCATCGGCGTAACGGAGCAATCACTGCGCGACGACGCGCGGTACTTGGTTCGCACTTGGCTCGATATTAAAAAATCTGCCGAAAAAGCAAAATCGCCGGCACTTGTTCACCAAGATTTAGACATTGTGCAACGCATTTTGCGTGACCAACTGAGCGAAGACTTTACGGCGATTCGGGTTGATTCGGAAGAAGAATATCAACGCATCGTTGAATTTGTTCACCGAATTCAGCCGAGAATGGTCAGCCGTGTCAAACTTTACACCCGCGATGAACCGATTTTGGAAACTTTCGGAGTGCAGGAAGAAATCAACAAAGCGATTAAACCGCGAGTTTGGTTAAAATCGGGCGGTTATTTGGTGATAAATCAAACCGAAGCGCTTGTCGCGATTGATGTCAATACCGGGAAATTTGTCGGACGCGGCGCAACGCGGCTCGAAGACACGATTACAAAAACGAATATGGAAGCCGTCGAAGAAGTTTCGCGTCAAATTCGTCTGCGTGATTTGGGCGGAATTATTGTGCTTGATTTAATCGATATGGAAGATCGCCGCAATCGGGCGAAGGTTATGCAAGCGCTCAACGAACATTTGGAAGGCGATAAATCTCCGACCAAAGTATTGCCGTTCAACGACTTCGGGTTGGTGATTATGACTCGCAAACGAGTTAAACAATCGTTGGAACGAACAATGTGTACGCCGTGTGAAAATTGCCAAGGCGCAGGTTGGGTTAAATCCGCGCAAACGGTTTGCTTCGAGATTTTAGAAGAATCGAGACGTTTATCAAAAGGCGTTGATGATGTAAAACACACAACTTTGCGGGTAAATCCGGAAGTTGCAAAGTCATTACGCGGCGATGAAAAAGTTGTTTTAGAGGAAATCGAAGCCTATCTCGGCAATGTCGATGTGGTCAGCGACGCGACCGCTCACCAAGAACAATTCGATTTTGCATTTATCTAAAACGATAAAAGCCGATCGGTAAAAAAGCGGGAAAGTTGGCGGCTTAATTGTCGAAAACTTTTCCGCTTTTTATTTTCCGGTTACGAAATCGCCCGAAACTCAGCCGGCGACAAAGTTTTGCCGTCCGAAATTAAATTTGGAGCATCAAAAAGTTTAGCAGTTTATAGATAAAGAGTTTTCGCGTTATAATAAAAAAATCGGAATATGAAAGTATGGAAAATCAAGTAAAAGTTCGCCGCAAAGAAGCCGTCAAATCAAATCGCGGCAAAGTAGTTTTGTTTGTCAGTATTGCCGTCGTCGGACTTCTCGGTTTAGTCAGTTCGATTGCTGCCGTTTCTTATTTTAATTTATTTGAAAAACCAAACGACGTTACCGTTGAAACCGGCGGGCGAATCATTCGCGTTGCCGGCACGGGCAAACTCCAAGACGCAATCAACCAAGCCCAATCGGGCGACACTATTGAGCTTGAAGCAGGCGCGACTTACAGTGCAATTTCGTTGCCCGATAAACCGATTAAGGAATTTATTACAATTCGCACGGCGGCTTATAAACAACTGCCTGAAAACGTTCGGGTAAACGCGACACAAGCCAAATTGATGGCGAAAATTGTTTCGATCGGACAAGGAAAACCTGCTCTGACGACCGAAAACTCCGCTCATCACTTCCGTTTTATCGGCATCGAATTTACGCCGAACGAAACCGATTACGTTTACAATCTGGTTTTACTCGGCACAGAAACAAGTAAATTAAACGATTTACCGCACGATTTTGAGTTTGACCGCTGTTATTTTCACCCGAATTTGAAAGGAAAAACTCGACGCGGAATCGGGCTGAACAGCGGTAACACCACGATTAAAAATTCATATCTCGCGGGTTTTGCGTTTCCGGGCGAAGAAACTCAGGCAATCGCGGGCTGGACAGGCACGCGCAACATTAAACTTTTGAATAATTATTTGGAAGGCGGTGCGGAAAACGTGATTTTCGGAGGTTCCGATCCCGCTTCGGCTGATTTGATTCCGATGGATATTGAGGTTCGCGGCAATTATTTTTACAAACCCGATGCGTGGAAAGGAGTCAACACAATTAAATGTTTATTTGAGTTGAAAAACGCCAAACGAGTGCAGGTTGTCGGCAACTATTTTGAAAATAATCTCGAAGATGCCGCATTTCGCATCACGGTTCGCAACCAAGACGGAAAGGCTCCGTTCAGCACGATTGAAGATGTGCTTATCCAAGATAATGTGATAAACGGAGCGGCGGCAGGTATCAATATTTTGGGCAAAGACGATACGTTTCCGAGCCAAACTTTGAAGCATTTGAAGATTGTAAATAATCTTTTGCTGAACATCGGCAACGGCAAATTTGAAGGACAAGGCGGCGGATATTTTGTGCAAATCAGCGACGGCGAAGACATTTTGATTACCGGTAATACTGTTTTTAACCAAGGAAATACGGTAACTTTTTATAACACAATGCCGAGAAATACGATGTTTCGCGACAATATAATGATGAACGGAAGCTATGGAATTAACGGGTTGAATGATTATAAAACAACCGTCCAAAAGTTTTTCAAAAATAATGTAATTGTTAATAACAAAGGTCTCGGCGATTCGGATATAGCCAAACCGAGCGGAAATTTCTTGGTTCAAAGCATTGATGAAGTCGGTTTTATAAATATCAAACAAAACAATTTTCAACTTTCGCCAAACGGAAAATTCAAAGGCATCGGTTGTAACACGGAGACAGTTGCAAAGGAAACGTTGAAGAAATAAATCGCCGACTCAGCCGACATATTTCAGTTCGTTTTTAACTTCCCCGACAGTTTCCGAAACTTATCTGTCCTAAATTTCAACGCATAAATTTATCGATTTTTCTGTGGTCAACTCATTTGTGATAAACTTATTTTAATGAGCGATCACGACCATAATCACGCGCATAAACGCGATTCAAAAAGCGTCAAACGGCTGCAAATTGCGTTGGCAATTACGGGCGTTTATATGTTTGCGGAAGCCTTTGGCGGTTGGTTTGCAAATTCGCTGGCGTTGCTTGCGGACGCGGGACATATGCTCACGGATGTGGCGGCGTTGGCGTTGACGCTGACGGCTTTTTGGATCAGTTCGCGTCCTGCAAATACAAGGAAAACTTACGGTTATCATCGTTTGGAAATTCTCGCGGCGTTTGTCAACGGCATCTCGCTTGTCCTTATTTCACTGTGGATTTTTTACGAAGCATATCAACGAATTATTACTCCGCCGGATGTGAAAGGTTCGGAAATGATGATTGTCGCGGTTGGCGGTTTGATCGTCAATTTGATTTGCGTGGCGTTGCTGCACGCCGATCATAAACACGATTTAAATATGCGCGGAGCGTTTCTGCACGTTCTCGGCGATTTGCTCGGATCGGTTACGGCAATCATCGCAAGTCTTTGTATTCTCGCATTTAACTGGAATTGGGCAGACGCGGTTTGCAGCGTTTTGATTGGCGCGATTATTATTGTCGGCTCGTTTAATTTGATTCGTGAATCGGTTGATGTGTTGCTCGAAGGCACGCCCGCGCACATCAGTATTCGGGCGGTCGAAGACTCGATTTTACAAATTATCAACGTTTTAGCCGTTCACGATTTGCACGTTTGGACGATTACTTCGGGCAATCACGCTCTTAGTTGCCACGTTGTTTTTGAGGTTGAAAAGGCGAATCAAGCCGAATTGCTCAAGGAAATCCGCCATAAAATTCAGCATGAATTCGGCATTCTGCATCTCACAATCCAAATGGAAACGCCCGAATTTGAACAAGCCGACGAAGTCATTTGTTTGGATAAATTAGCGAAGTCAAAAGCCGCATAAACAAAAAAGGCAAAAAGCCGAAACTTTCTGCCTTTGTAAATAAATTTACAATTAAACTCAATTAAGGTTTTTGCCTGTCGCAATTCTGATTGGTTGCTCTGTTTTAACCGTTTGCTCGATTTGAATTTTCGGCATAATCTCGGCTTTGTGCGGAGTTTTATGTTCGTTGATATGCGGAGCAATAATCAAGGCGACAATACTCATCAGTTTAATCAAAATGTTCATCGACGGACCCGAAGTGTCTTTGAACGGATCGCCGACGGTATCGCCCGTAACGCTTGCTTTGTGGGCTTCACTGCCTTTGTACTCCATTTTGCCGTTGATTTCGACACCTGCTTCAAACGATTTTTTAGCGTTGTCCCACGCACCGCCCGCGTTGTTTTGGAAAATTCCCATCATCACACCGGAAACCGTTACGCCGGCTAATAAACCGCCGAGAACTTCGGGTCCGAAAGCAAACCCGACGACAACCGGCGTAATTAACGCAATCGCTCCCGGAAGCATCATTTCTCTGAGCGAGGCTTGAGTCGAAATCGCCACGCATTTATCGTATTCGGGCTTCGCTTTGTATTCCATAATGCCCGGAATTTCTTTGAACTGTCGGCGAACTTCTTTGACCATCGCCATTGCCGCTCTGCCGACGGCGGCGATACACAGCGACGAAAATATAAACGGAATCATTCCGCCGACAAATAAACCTGCCAAAACGTTTGCTTTATAAATGTCGATCGAATTAATTCCGGCAAGACCGACGAAAGCCGCAAATAACGCTAAAGCCGTCAGAGCCGCCGAAGCAATCGCAAAACCTTTGCCCGATGCCGCCGTTGTATTTCCGACCGCGTCCAAAATATCTGTTCTTCCGCGAACTTCTTTCGGCAGTCGGCTCATTTCGGCAATTCCGCCCGCGTTATCGGCAATCGGTCCAAAAGCATCGATTGCAAGTTGCATTGCGGTTGTCGCCATCATTCCGGCGGCGGCGATTGCCACGCCGTAAAGCCCCGCAAACTCGTGAGATAAATAAATTCCCGCTGCCAAAACGAGCGTTGGAATCAGCGTTGATTCCATCCCGACCGAAAGTCCGCCGATGATGTTTGTCGCCGCGCCTGTGTCGGATTGTTGAACGATCGAATTAACCGGACGTTTGCCCATCGCGGTATAAAATTCGGTTACAACGCTCATCAAAGCACCGACAATCGAGCCGACTAAAATTGCCAAAAACACGCCCGTATTTGTGAACTTATGACCGCGAAGCTCCATATTTGCGGGCATCATCCACATCACAATAAAATAACAAGCAATGGTTGTAATGATAACCGAAGACCAATTTCCAAGATTCAAAGCCTTTTGCACACTGCCTTTATCATCTGAAATTCTGACCAACGAACAACCGATGATTGAAAATATAATTCCAAGTCCGGCAATCAGCATCGGCAAAAGAATCGGAGAAAGTCCGCCGAAATTATCGGTAACGGTTATTTCGCGTCCCAAAACCATTGTTGCCAAAATTGTCGCCACATACGATCCGAACAAATCTGCTCCCATTCCTGCCACGTCGCCGACATTATCACCGACATTATCGGCAATAGTCGCGGGGTTTCTCACGTCGTCTTCGGGAATTCCCGCTTCGACTTTGCCGACTAAATCGGCTCCAACGTCAGCGGCTTTGGTATAAATTCCGCCGCCGACTCTGGCAAAAAGTGCGATTGATTCAGCGCCTAACGAAAATCCCGCAAGAACTTCGATTGCTTTTTCCATCGCAGTTCCGTTCACAGAACCGCCGGTATTTACGACATAAAGATTGTAAAAAATAATAAACAGCGAACCTAAACCCAAAACCGCAAGTCCGGCAACTCCGAGTCCCATCACGGTTCCGCCCGTAAAAGCAACTTTCAAGGCGCTTTTTAAATCTGTGCGAGCCGCTTGAGTCGTTCGCACATTCGCCTTGGTGGCGATATTCATTCCGATATATCCGGCTGTTGCGCTCAAAACTGCGCCGATAAGAAATGAAATTGCGATAACCGGCGAAGATGTTTCAACCATCGTTCCCGACCAACCGAGAATAGCCGCCGCAACAATTGCGAAGTAAGTTAAAACTTTCCATTCCGCTTTCAAAAATGCCATCGCGCCTTCTGCAATATAGCCCGCAAGCTCAACCATATTGTCGTCGCCGGTTGCTTGCTTAGTTACCCAAGAAGACTTATACGCCATCACGACTAGACCAAAAATTCCTAATGCCGGAATTAAATAAAGAATTGTAGATTCCATTAAATCACCTGTTTTGATAAATAAATCATTGCGTTGAATTCGCAATAATAAACTCTCTCTGATTGTCTAAAATTTGTAAAATTGCTGTGATACTTAAAAACTTTAATTATCGCCGATTTTCGCTGAATATCAAAATGAATCAGTCTTTTTTGTGGTAATCTGTTGAAAATGCAGTCTTTTTACCTTTTTGCAATTTTGCTTGTTTTTCTCGGTTATAAATCTTTGCGCGGCGGAATTGATTGGCTGAATTATTTCAAAAGCGAGCTTTCAAAACCTGAAACGAACTTCACGCCGTTCGCCTCGATAATTGCGCCGTGTCGCGGTTTAGACGATGATTTGTTTGAAAATTTGTCAGCGCTTTTCAAGCAAAATTATCCGAATTACGAAATAATTTTTGTGGTTGACGACGAAAACGACGAAGCCGCCAAACTTATAAATTCAGGCTTTAAGACTCAAAATTCAAAATTGATTGTGGCAAATAAAACGACCGCTTCGAGCCAAAAGGTCGAGAATTTGCGTGAAGCAATTTTACGCGTTTCGGATGAATCAAAGGTATTTGCGTTTATAGATTCAGACGCGCGACCGAACGAACATTGGTTGCGTAATTTGGTCGCGCCGTTGGAAGACAAAGACATCGGTTGCTCGACGGGTTATCGTTGGTTTGTCGCCAAAAACGGCGGATTCAGCACACAACTTCGATCGATTTGGAACGCTTCTATCGCCTCGCAACTTGGTCAAAATACGACAAAAAACTTTTGTTGGGGCGGTTCAACGGCGGTTTTGCGTGAAACATTCGAGCGTTTAGAAATCCGTAAACGTTGGCACGGCACACTTTCCGACGATTTTACGTTGACAAACGCGATGCGCGAAGCAAACTTGCCGATTTACTTTGTGCCGAGTTGTTTGACGGCTTCGGTCGAAGATTGCAGTTTCGCCGAGTTGCTCGAATTCACCACGCGGCAGATGAAAATAACGCGGGTTTACCGGTCGGATTTATGGAAAGCGGCACTCATCGGTTCATTTATTTTTAACGCAATTTTTTGGACCGGTTTTGCTTTGCTGTTCTTCATTTCAGGCTTTCATTTTTGGCTGACGTTGGCTTTTTTGTCGATAATTTTCATACTCGGAGCAGCGAAATCTCGACTCCGTTTGTGTGCCGCGAAACTTGTTTTGAAGGATTACGAAAGTCAATTAAACAAAAGTTTCTTATGGCAAATTTCGCTGTGGTTAATTTCGCCGATATTGTTTTTTTACAACGCAGTGTCGGCGTTATTTTCCCGCAAAATAGTTTGGCGAGGCACAAAATATGAGTTAATATCGGCACACGAAACGCGAATTTCGACGAAGTGAAAGCGAGACGAAGCGATGAAGAGGCGGAGAAAGTATGAATGACGAATTTGAAACGAAAGAAGAACGCGAGTTTGAAAAAGATGTGAAAGACGGCTTTTATCAGCCCGACAAAAATTCCGAAAGTATTGGCGAAACTAATCGAAAAAGCGGTTTGGCTTATGGTGCCGTAACTTTATTGGTGGCGGCTATTTTGGTTTTTCTCGGAATCGGGTGGCTGATTGACCGTTATTTTCACACTTCGCCGTTGTTTTTGACAGTCGGCGTGATTTTGGGAACGATTATCGGGTTTTATCGATTTTACAAAATTTCATCGCAAATCGATTAGCTTTTTTTCAGCTCAACATCATAATCTTTGATTCGCCTGTTACAAGCATTTCCCCGCGTTGATTTGTGCAAATTGTTTCGCAGGTAACAATCGGTTTATCTTCGCGGATATTTGTAACAGTTGCGGTCGTCGTAACCGTGTCGCCGATAAAAACAGGTGCGGTAAAATTCATTGTTTGCGAAAGATAGACGATTTTCATATCCTTAAATTCATTGCCCAAAACTGCTGAAATAAAAGCGCCGCTCAACATTCCGTGAGCGATTCTTTGTCCGAATCGCGTGGTTTTTGCAAATTCTTCGTCCAAATGAATCGAGTTAAAATCGCCTGAAACTTCGGCAAACGCGCGAATCAATTCGTCCGTAACAAGTCTTTTGGCAGTAAATTCATCACCGATTTTTAATTTCATAATTTCAAAAAGTATCGTAAAGTAAAACCGTTTGTCGCGGCAGAAAAAATTGCCGAGTCTTTCATATTCTGCAAAAGACCGGAAAATAGTCTGATTATTTCTCCGAAAATTCTAAAATCGCCTTGCTGAAATCGGCAAAATTTTCAACGAAAAAAACACGAACCGCAAAAAAATACCTGCGGCGTAATCACCGCAAGTTATGATCGATTGGTTTTGAAATCGGACAACACAACCGTTTTTTTTGATGCTCAACAATTTGCCCGAACTCTATTTCCAACTCTCTAATATCTTAACGCCAAACAAGATATATTCAAGTCGTCGCCCGAAAAACAAAATAAACCGCAGACGAAAAGAGTAAATGCAGATACTTTTTGTCTGCGATTATTAAACTTTTGTATTCTCGATTATTCAAAACAACTGCGTTTATCTGCAATCGGTATTTTTTATCTTTTTCAAAAAACATTTGAAACCGTTTCTAAAACTCCGGCGAAAACAGTTTCATAGCCGCTTTCGGCTTGCAGTATAAAATTATAAAACGAGTAAAGGGAGTTAAGAAAAATGAAAAAGTTATTTTTAGGATTAGTTGCGGTTTTCGCGTTATCAACCATCGGATTTGCACAAACAACAGAATGTGCGACAAAAGCATCGGCAAAAGCTGAAGTGAAATACGAAAAAGCGTCGTTCAAAAAAGACGGCGACATCGTTGACACAGCAGTCGGAGCAGGTATTTTCAAAACTTTAGTTGCCGCTGTCCAAGCAGGCGGCTTAGTTGAAACATTGAAAGGCGATGGTCCGTTTACGGTTTTTGCGCCAACCGACGAAGCATTTGCAAAATTACCGGCGGGAACAGTCGAAAATTTGTTGAAGCCTGAAAATAAAGATTTGTTGGTAAAAATTCTGACTTATCACGTTGTTTCCGGCAAAGTTATGGCGGCAGATGTCGTTAAATTGAAATCGGCTAAAACCGTTCAAGGTCAGTTGGTAAAAATCAAAGTAAAAAAAGGTAAAGTAACTTTGAATAAAACAACCAACGTTATTAAAACCGACATCGTTACATCAAACGGCGTGATTCACGTCATCGATTCAGTTTTGATGCCGAAGTAAATTGGCAAATTTCTTTGAAATGAGATAGCTTTAGAAATGAAAATCTTTTAGGAATTTAATTTTTTTGTGGCTAAAGCTATACTCCAACAAATTGCAGCAGGCGATAAGACTTCCGTGCAAGAGTGTTTACGCACTTACGGCGGTCTTGTTTGGTCTTTGGCGCGGCGGATGTCGCCGAATTTGGACGATGCCGAAGACGCGGTCCAAGAAATTTTTGTCGATGTTTGGAAAAATGCCGATAAGTTCGATGAAACAAAGTCTTCGGAAACGACATTTATTGCGATGATTGCTCGTCGCAGATTGATTGACCGAATCCGTAAGGTGAATCGTTCGCCGAAATCGGATTCGATTGAAGATATGCCGGTTGAACCGCAAAATCGTTTCGATGAATCGATGCAAGTTTCGGTCGAAGCCAAACAAGCGGCGAAAGCGTTGGAAACTTTGCGTCCCGAACAACGTCAAGTTTTGCAACTTTCGATTTATCACGGTTATTCGCACCAAGAAATTGCCGATGCGTTGCAAATGCCGATCGGCACGGTGAAAACGCACGCCAGACGCGGCATTATTCAAGTCAGAGAAGTTTTGGGAGTAAATAAAAAGGAGGCAAACGTATGAAAGAATTGACGGAAGAACGATTGTTTGACCTTCTCGCGCAGCAAGCAGTCGAAGGCTTAAATGCCGCAGAAACAAACGAATTACGCGAACTGGAAAATGCTTTTCCGATGTGGAAAGACGATGATTCGTTTGAAATTGCGACAACTGCGTTCAGTCTGACTAATCTGAACACAAGCGAAGATTTGCCTGAGCATTTGCGAACCAAGATTATCGCAGATTGGGAAAAATCTTTGATTTCAGAGCCTGTCGAAGAAATTCAAAAAACCTTTAATTTCGAGCCGAAACGTTCAAATTGGAGTTGGTTAGGTTGGGCGTTTGCGTCCGTTGCCTGTATTGCGTTGGCGTTTAATTGGTCAACGCAAAATGTAACTGCACCGCCGGAAAATACTCCAACGGTTGCACTTAACGCATCACAACTTCGTCAGCGTTTGATAGATACCGATAAAAATGCGTTGCAAATAAGTTGGTCAAAAGGCAACATCAAAGATTTAATCGAAGTTTCCGGCGACCTTGTTTGGAGCGACATAAAACAAGCCGGTTATATGCGTTTCAAAGGTTTGCCGATCAACGATAAATTGAAAGAAACATATCAATTATGGATTTTCGACGAAACTCAAGACGAAAAAACTCCGATTGACGGCGGCGTATTCGACGTAAATTCGGACGGCGAAACAGTTGTCCCGATTACGGCGAAACTGAAAGTTAAAAACCCGAAACTGTTTGCGGTTACGGTCGAAAAACCCGGCGGCGTTGTTGTTTCCAAACGTGAAAAAATTCCTGTGTTGGCAAAAATCTCGACGTAGTTTTAGCTTGGAATTAAGAATTAACAATTAGGAATTAAGAATTGATTTTCTTTCATTAGTGTCCGGTTAAAAAAGTTTTTACAGCCATAAACTATTGATTTACTGTTAGTTACAGGCATATTTGCATTTTACGATTTCAATTTGCATTCAACTGAGTCTTAAACTTGTTGAATGAATCACGGAAAATACGT
>JANPBM010000128.1:0-28052 GCA_031430435.1 Acidobacteriota bacterium | reverse complement strand
AGCATAAACCGTGCGGTCTTTGCGTTCCGAAATCGCCGTAAACGAACCTGCTTGCGAAGCATTTCCGTCCGCCGAATCCGCGCTTGTTTTCAATCTCAAACCCGCCGAAGTTCCGTTAATAACGTAATACGCTTGGGCATCATTGATCGTCCAACGATCTAAAAACCTCTTTATAATTTGATTTACATTATTTTCTAACATAATCTTAAACCATTATCGTCCGGTAAAAATAGGTGATAACAGAAATGATGTAATTATTATAAACTCGAATGAAATGATAACAGAAACCGCCAGAAACCTATTTGAAGCAAAAGCCGAAGCCTTAATAAATGCCGACAACCAGCGTCGGCGTGATTGGCAAAGGAATCGCGTTGCAGTTTAAGCAAAAGTTTCCCGCCGATTACTTCAACGCTTACAAAATCGCTTGTCAAAAAGGCGAATTGGCAATTGGAAACGGTTGAGTTTATGGATTTTTAGTTTAATTTCGTCAAATATTCGCTCAGATTTTTTAGTAATCTTTGGTGTCTTTCGGCAGAGATTTCACCGATTTTCCCAAGAATATCTTTTCTGACCAAAACATTGAGAAAACCTACGCGAATTAACGATTCGGCTCTCAAACCGCTGTCGGCGAAATCCGCATCTTTTGGCGAGATAATTTCGTCAAAATTTTTAATTTCCTGATGAAGTTGGGTGCTGATTCCGCAAACTAAAAGGTCTTTATATTTAGACATTTCACGCAAAACGACGATTGGGCGACGCTTGAGAGTTCCGTCTGCTTGAGGCAGTCGGGCTAAGGCAATATCAGCTTCCTTCATAGTCGGGATTTACCTCTTTAATTGAGTCGAGCGAGTATTCAGGTTCATCATCTGCATATGCTCTCGCCAAACTTTGTTTAGCAAGAATACGCCATTCATCGCGGTCATCCGTTTCTTCACCCAAAACCGTAACCATAAGCCGCATACTGGGTTTCAGTTCAAAGGGTTCGTCTAAAACGATTGTATCGCCGTCAAAATGTGCAAAAATTGCAGGATTCATAATTTCTACCTCGAAAATTGAATTATACTATAAACTATGAATGATTTCACATTATTCTAAATCGAACACAAATGATAAAAGAAATCGCCGGAAACCTCTTTGAATCAAAAGCCGGAGCCTTAAACCTGAGTCGGCATTATGGGCAAAAGAATCGCCTTACAATTCAAGCAAAAGTTTTAATTTTTCTCAAAATAAATCGTCAATCGTAATTTCAACTTCGGGAAATGCGACAAGATTTAGCGAATCGCCTTTTCGTAAGGTGCGTTTGAATTGGTAGCCGTCTTCGCTTGGTTCGCGGTATTCTTCGAGGGTTTCATTTTGCAGATTTAGCACGAGGTATTGCTGTATTCCGGCTTTTGAGTATGCCAAACTTTTGGTTACGCGGTCGCGTCCAAGAGTTGAATCGGAAATTTCGATAACGAGCAAAATATCTTCGGGAGTCGGATGTCGTTCCAAATAAATCTGACGCGGCGGTTTGGCTAAAACGATGTCAGGTTCGGGTTCGGAATAATCATCTAAAACTATCGGATTTTGATTGCGAATAATTACCCGATTCCCCAATTTTTCTCTAAACATTTCAGCTGCCAAATCATTAATGGCGGCGTGTTTTATTCCTTTCGGCATTTTTTCAATTATTACTCCGTTTAATAATTCAACTCTGTCTTCAGTTGTCAGGATTCCGTGTTCAATCATTTCGTCATATTGCGTAACGCTGATGAGTCTGGCGTTAAAGACTTGTCCGTTTTGATAAACTTCGGTTTTGGGGATTGTTCTTTCTAAAACTGCTGACATATTTTTACCTCGAAATGTAATTTTACACCAATTTTACTTTACTTTCATCAAACCGCAATCAACTCGTCTAACTTTTGAAACGGCACAGCGTTGTCAGCCAAGATGATTTTAAGTTTTACCTGAGATAAACTCAAACACGATGCTAAAAGAAACAAACGGAAACCTCTTTGAAGCAAAAGCCGAAGCCTTAATAAATGCCGTCAATTGCGTCGGCGTAATGAGCAAAGGAGTCGCGTGGCAGTTTAAGCAAAAGTTTCCCGTTGATTATTTCAATGCTTACAAACTCGCGTGTCAAAACGGCGAATTGGCAATCGGAAGCGTTCAGGTTTATAAGTTGAAAAACGCCCAAACTAATCCGCAGTTTGTTATCAATTTTCCGACCAAACGACATTGGCGGCAGCCGAGCAGAATTGCCGATATTGAAAGCGGCTTGCAGAGTTTGGTTGAAGCCGTTGAGCGATACGAAATTAAATCGATTGCGATGCCTGCTCTCGGTTGCGGATTCGGCGGTTTGGATTACGCGGAAGTTAAACCTTTGATTGAAAGGGCTTTTGTTAATTTAACGAATATCGAGGTTTTGCTGTTTGCGCCGAAATAGTCAATTTATTATACGTTTCATCAATGCGTGTTTCAGTCTTCGCTAATTCTCAATAATAAAATCGCGGAATAATTCAGCCCGATTTTAACCTGACAATAATGTGATTGAACGAATCCGAAATCTGCTGCGATTCGTATATTTGGTTAGGAGACTTTAATTGGAGATAAATTATGAACAGACGCGAATTTTTGAAATCGGGAACAATGTTGGGAACTTTATTAGCTTTAACCGGGCTTTCCTGTAATGCCCAAAAAGCTATGGTCAGTAAATCGGACAAATTGCCTTTTGAGAAAATCATAAAAACCAACGCCGAATGGAAGAAGATTTTAACGCCGGAACAATATCGGATCACACGCGAAGCCGGAACCGAACGACCTTACACAAATTCAATGACTGACCTCAAAGACAAAGGCACTTTCGCCTGTGTTTGTTGCGACTTACCGCTTTTCAGTTCTAAAAATAAATATCATTCCGGCACAGGTTGGGCTAGTTTTTATGCTCCAATCAACAAAACAAACGTCTTAGAAAAAGTTGATAACAGTCTTTCCGAAACTCGTACCGAAGTTTTGTGTAACCGTTGCGATGCGCATCTCGGTCACGTTTTCGACGATGGTCCGAAGCCGACGGGTTTGCGTTATTGTATGAACGGCACGGCGTTGAAATTTGTCAAAGCGTAATTTTTTACAGGGATAAAGAGGATGAAAACAGGATAAGAATTTCACAAAACAAGTAATTAAGCAAAATTAACCGCAGATATTTTCTTTGTTTAATTTTCAACCAAAGCAGCTATTTTCAAATGCTTTTAAAATCTGCGGTCAAAATAAAATAATTTCATACAGCTTTTATCGCCTTTGTCGCTGTAAATTATTTTTGATTTATTTACACAAAATCCAAGTCGTCATACACCGCAGATTTTGAACGTTGGTCGTTTTAATCGGTTCGATAAAAGTTCCGCCGAGATTTTCAGCGGTTTTTATCAATAAATCTTCGTCAACTAAAAATCGTTCCGATTCGTCGGGCAGTAAATATCTGCCGTTTTCGGTCGGCGTAATCAGATGTTCGATGCCGATCGACGAGGCGAGTCGGGCGAAAAACATTCCGTTTGGTTTCAGAACTCGCCACATTTCCCGCATCATTTGATTGAATTGATTTTTATTTTCGGCAAAATGCAACACGGCGTTGCTGATCACGCAATCGAAATAATTATCGGGAAACGGCATTTTTTCAACCGTCGAAGTTTGAAAATTATCCGCCGACAAATTCGGCGCCAGCATTTTTGCAAAGTATTTTATTTGTTCGATTGCTTCCGCGTTTTGGTCAACCGCAAACACATTGCAACCTGTCCGCATAAAAAAAGTTAAATTTCGACCGCCGCCGCAACCTGCGTCAAGAATTTTCATCTCGCGGGTAAATCTGCCTTTTTGAATTTGGTCAAACAAATAAATATCAATATCGCCAAAGATTTCAAATACATTTTCCATATAATTCAGCCGGTAAAAGTTTATCAATTCTAACTCGGAAAGGCGATTGTCTTTGTTTTATCGGCAATAATCCGTAATAATCTAACCTTAATGCAAGAAAATAAATTATGAATCAAGCAATTACGACCGAATCGGGTCTGACATACATCATCACCAAGAACGGCGCCGGCGCGGCAATTAAATCCGGCGATAACGTCATCGTCAATTACACCGGACTTTTAACCAATGGAGCAATGTTCGACAGTTCAATCACGAGAAACGAACCGTTTTCGTTTGAGGTTGGCGCGGGAATGGTTATCAAAGGTTGGGACGAAGGTTTGAGCAAGTTGCGAATCGGCGATCACGCAACTTTGATTATTCCGCCCGCAATCGGTTACGGGGCAAGCGGTGCCGGCGGCATAATTCCGCCAAACGCGACGCTGATTTTTATTATCGAAGTTTTAGGCGTGAAATAGTATTTGATTAAAATGAATCGAATTTTAACAGTCGCATCGCTTGTTTGCGCCGTTTTCGCTCTGTTGTCGGTTATTTGGATAATACTTCCCGCGCCATCTTATTACATTTGGCTTTATTCGGTGGCGGTCAGCGAATGGAGTTTGTGGTTCGGGGCGATTGCGTTGCTCGGAATTTTGCCCGCAATCGGTATTTGCGTAATTTATAAACCGAATATCTTTGCGGTTTCTTCGTTGGTTTTCGGGGCAATCGCTTTTGTAATCTCGCTTTATCCGTTTTTCGGTTCTGTAAAAACGGCGCAAGAAAAAAACGTTTCGCTTTCGTTTACGCAATACTTCGCGGGTTTGAACGCGACTGAATCGGTTCGACAATTTACGACGGAAGTTTTCAAAAACAACGGTAAAGCCGAATTAAAAATGGATGTTTATCGTCCGCTCGCAAAGGTTGTCGGCAACGGCGCAGGAATTATCGTTGTTCACGGCGGTTCGTGGAGCGGCGGTGTCAGAAATGATTTTCCGCAATGGAATCAATGGTTTGCCGACAATGGTTTGACGGTTTTCGACATTGATTACAGTCTTGCTCAACCAAATTATTCATCCGCGATTGACGATGTAAAAAGTGCCGTGGTTGAAATTAAAAAACGGAGTGCGGAGTTTAATATTTCGCCCGATAAAATTATTCTGCTCGGACGTTCTGCCGGCGGACATTTAGCTTTAATCACAGCTTATTCGGCGGCAAATTCCGATGAAAGTGTTGCCGCCGTCATTTCAGTTTACGCGCCGACCGATTTACTTTGGGATTACGATAATCTTTCAAACGAATATGTTATCGACGGACGCGGAACGCTTTCAAATTTCCTCGGCGGCAGTCCGTATCAATCGGATGACATCCGCGAACGATATTTATTTGCCTCGCCGATCGAGAATGTTTCGGCGGAAACTCCGCCGACTTTATTGATTCACGGCGGAAAAGATCAGCTCGTTTTACCGGAAAACATGAATCGCCTGTCAGGTAAATTAAACGAGTTAAATATCGCAAACGAAACGCTTGACATTCCATACGCCCAACACGGTTTCGATTACAATTTCAACGGTTGGGGTTCGCAAATCACGAAAACCGTAATCTTGAACTTTTTGAATAATAATGCAAAAAACCGCACGCAATAAGAACTTTGAACGCAAAACCGATAATTACATTTCACCTTACTTTTTCCCTAATTCGTCCAAACTCAGATATAAAACTGCTCCGTCGTGGTCGGAAATTCTTTCGGGACGATTTGTGTCGTTGTAATAACTGACGGGAAAATCCGCGTCGAGTCGGGCGTAACCGAATCTGACGGCGTTTTTGAAAGTCGCTTCGTTGATTAAAATATGATCTAAAACTTGGGCGTTGCCGTCGTGAACATACGAATAGCGGTTTGCCTTTTGGATGGTGTCAACCAAATCTATCAAGCCTGTTTGAAAAGCCGTTTTACTTGGCGTAACCACGTTTGGCGACGGCTTCCCTTTCAAAATTCCGATTAAATCGTTATAGCCGTCGGAAAATTCAAACGCATTAAAGTCTCCGCACATTATCATTCGTTCGGCGGGATTTGCCTTCGCCCGATCTTGCAGAAAACTCGCCAACCATTCCGCTTGCAAACGTCTTTTAGTCCGAACTTTTTCGCCGTCTTTGTCATCGTCCACACCGAGAAAAGATTTGAGGTGATTGATAATAACCGTAAAATCAAACGACTTTCCTTTGTCGTCGAACGAAGCGCGAAGCATCAACGAAGGTCGGTCGAAAAGTTTTCCGTCTGCTCCGTCGATTTTAATATCTTTTGCAAGTTGTTTGATTTCAACGACTTTCAGCCGCGAACTTTTAATTAAATAACCAACGTCGATTCCGCGTCCGTCGTTTCCCTCTTCCAAATACGCAACATAATTCGGACTCGGCTGTTTGGCTTCGACCGCATCGGCGTTAATTTTATCGGCAAGTTTTTTTAACGCGACCAAGTTCTCGACCTCGATAACGCCCAACACATCGGGCATCATCAAAACATTGCGAATCGCCAACGAAGCCTTTTTCAAACGTCCGTCGAAGACACTTTTCGGGGTCGCAATTTCCTTGTCGATATTCGTTGAATTTATTTCGTCGTCAAAAAAGTTTTCCAAATTAAAACTTGCGACCATCACTTCGCGGTCTTTGGCAGCCGACACAGGATTCGCCGACTTGTTGCCTTCAACCGTCGGCGGATTGGCGGCATCGACCAACAGCGTGTAACTGCCGCTGACGTAATGAATAACACCAGTCAAATTTTTGATTGTCGCGCCCGCCGTAACTTCGATCCGTTTCGACTTGATTTTCGTCACCTCATCGCCGCTTTTGGCTTCACCGACCAAATCGTTTTTAACGATTAATTGCGCATCGCTGTCAATTCGTAACATTTCGGGATTCATATCAAAAGACGGAAGTTTTTTGCCCGTCTTGTTGATAATCAGCGTTAAAACATCAATTCCGGCATCGCGAAAAGGTCGCGGAGTTCCGCTTAACACGCCGAAAAACACGCCGTCCGAAAAAGCATAACCTTTTTTATCGTCGATGCGTCCGCCTGTTCCGCTGGTCGTTGTCAGCGAATTTATTTTCACCCGCATTCCTTCAAAACGCTCCATTTGGTCAATCTTGCCGCCCGCATCAAGGTCAGTTGCTGTCAAAATGTATGGCTTCGGCAACGGATTATCTTTGGAAATAATTTGCATTCTGACAAAAGCGATCTGAGTCAAAGACAACACATTTTTGTCGCGCGGCGTATATTCGACGACTTTTCCCGTAACCTGCACTAAATTTCCGACAATCGCTTCGACCGGCACAGTCGGTTTGCAATAAACAAAAATTCCTTCGCCGGTTTTGGCGCTTTTATCAACTTCGGCATCGGGCGTTTGGATAAAAAAACCGTCTTTGACGAGTGCCGTAACAATGCCGCGCGTCGAAACTTGAACACCGACTCGCGGCGAAGAATTTTCTTCGCCTTGAATCGTATAAATCGGCGTGTCAAGTTGTTGCGAAAAGACGCACGCCGCAAAAAATAAATTAACGAGAATTAACGAAATTAGTTTTTTCATAGTTGTAAGTCGGATGTAATGATAATAGAAAAAGTTGCGGAAAGTTTCAAATTCATTGACCCTTTCCACAACTTTATAACCGTTCACCGCAAACTTTTATTGCGTATCACGGCGACGTTCAAGCAAACTTTGCGTGGTCATCGGAACATTCGGAAAGAAATTATACCCTGTCAGATATTCAATCGAATCAACCGAAGTTCGATATTTTCGCCACACATCGTTGATATTCAAACCTGTGCCGAGGAAATTCGGGACAATCAAGGCAATGACACGGGTTGTTTTACCGACTCGCTGTAAATCGTTGTCGCCGTTCGGCAACACAAGCGCCACTTTCCAAGTATATTGCGGAATGACAACTCTGCCTGCATTATTAACCGTTCCCATATTGCCGATACCGCCCGAAGTAATATAAATTTCGTTACCGCCGCCGGCAAGCGTTCGGCAATAACTTTCAAAATCTTCCCACGGACCTTGGTTGTTGGCGGCAAGTTGCGGCAGGAAATTTGTCATTAAAAACGTCGCTGAATTATCCGGAATCGAACGCGTACGGTCGCCTGACGGAGACATATGTCCGCGATCATAACCGCCGCCCGTGTAGTCGGTTGTTTGAACTTGATACCAACCTGCGGGCAAAGCCGGGTCGGGACGAAAATCATCCTGTCGCGGTGCGGAACCGATCCAACTGCTGTCCAAACGCCACGCCACCCAATTCGGCTCGCCTTTATCACGGTTATATGAAAGCGAGTATTGCGGTTTAATCATCAAATAATTAAGCGGAGCATTTATGTCAACGGCGGCATTGCTCGGATTACCGAACAACAACGGATTATCCGAGCCTGAAACGGCAACCACCACCAAATTGAAATTGGCACTTGCGGTTCGTGCCTGAGCATCGGCGGCAACTGCCGTAATGACGAAGTTTCCGCCGATTTGATTCGCCGGAACCGCGTATGAATATGAAAAGATATTGTCGTTTGCCGTTACGTCGCCGTTTGTGCCGTTGTCAAAAAATGTTTGCGTCGCGGAACCGCCGACCGGCGATAAATTTCCGACCACCGTAATTCCCGTGCTTGGCGGAGTTATCGCGGGAATTACGGTAACGGTCATTAACGTTGTCGCTCCCGGAGCAAGTGTTCCCGGATTCGCCGAACCGCTGACTTGCAAAATACTTCCCAAATCGCACGAACCGAGCGGACTTGCCATATTTCGCGGACTCGGAGTTACAATCGAAAAATCAGCCGCGTTATTATCCGTATCGGCACAACCGTTACTGTTGCGTTTGGCGGCGGTCGTAACGCTTAAATCGCCGGTTCTGGCACCTTCAAAACAACTTGTCGCCGCACCGTAACCGATAAAATCAACGATGCTCGGATCGCTGCTCGGGCAAGTTGAAGCAGGCAGCCGCGTAATTGAATTGACTAACGCAAGTTTGCCGGTTGTTCCCGAAAGATTCGGAATAAATGTGTTGCCCGCGTTGTTCGTAACGGGCGGAGCAACCAAATCCGGCGACAAAACCGACCCTGCGACACCGTTTGAAGCATATTGAATCAAATAGTATTGTCCGGGTTGAATCGTGACATTGGTGAGCGGCGTTACCAAAAACTCCGTTCCGGTTGACGATGCGTATTGCGTTGACCAACCGTTCAAACTAACCGGCGAAGTTCCGCGATTGTACAGTTCGACAAAATCGTTTTGATACGGTGCATTAGCCGAACCGCCGCCGCCGTAAAGCTGGCTGATTACTAAACTTGTCGAAACAAAATTTTGATCGTCGAAAGACTTTTCAATTTGTGCCGTAGCTTTGAAAATAAAACCCGAACCGATCGCCAAAAGAGCGATACTCAAAAAAACTGCGTAGATACGTTTCATAAAATAACTTAAATCCTTTCACAAATTTGCAAAACACGATGGGCGAAAATTATAGAGCATACATATTGTTTATCACAAAACTGTCGAAATTTGTAATCAACCCGGATATTTAACCAAAATTTAATGCCTTCGGACGAATTGTTTCAAATCTTCTAAAGTGTTGATTTTCATAGCCGGTTTGCCATCGCAAAGCGGAATCTTTGGGTTCCGGCGACCTTGCTTTAACTGTTTTGCATATTCAAAAATTGTTACCTGACAGGTTCACGCATGACGATTTCGACCGCTTGTTTGGCGATTTCGGCGGCTTCGGGCTGTGAATCCCGCAAGTTTGCAATCTGCATCAAGGCTTCGCCCGTGCGTGAAAGCAGACGGATTAAATCGCCTTCTTCGGCACCTGATTTTTTGACCAAAACTTCCCAATCGTCGCCGTTTGCCCAAAATTCAGCCGTCGCCGCCGCCGAAAAATTCATTTCGGGCGATGGCAGAACATCGTTTTTTAACTCGACTTTTTCAATTTGCTTGGCAATCTTCTCAAAGTTTACGAGCAAATTTTCCGCTTCGTTCGACATTCGCATTTCGCCGAAATTTCGGTCGGGATCGGACGCAAGCGAAGCCATCAGAGCAATCGCCTGTTTTACTTCAAGGTTCGCAAACAAACCTTGCTTCAACGCTTCGCCGACAAGCAGAGGACGATCGATCCGCAAATCCGCGAGCCATTTTCCCGTTTCGGTAACTTTTTGATTGTGAAAATCCAAATAACCGAAATGCCGCAAAACCTTTGCCCGATTTTCAAACGGCAACCAAATTTCGTTTCGCAAAAAATCTAAATCGCGGTTCGTGCGATGAATAAATTCGGCATCGTTCCAAGTGTCCCAAAGTATTTGAAACGCGG
The DNA here is from genome assembly GCA_031430435.1 of Acidobacteriota bacterium. GTDB lineage: Bacteria > Acidobacteriota > Blastocatellia > Pyrinomonadales > Pyrinomonadaceae > JANNVK01. The sequence continues at coordinate 17,831 of JANPBM010000128.1, read as the reverse complement.
TTCGTTTGCCGTCTTCGTTCAAATTTCCGGGCAAAAGTTTGTCGATTGCTTCAGTAATTTTTGCTTCATTTTCAGCAGAATTATCGTTTTCATTCGTCAGTTGTTCTTTTAATTCAAGATTTTTATCGCTGTAAATATCGTCGAAAGCAATCTCCAACGAACTTTCACGCAGTTCGTATTTGTTTGCGTACACTTTGTTTACACGATTTATGTCAAAGTTTTTGCCGTCGCCGTTGTCGTCCATCGTAAAAACGTTGTCGCCGACAATCTGCAAAACCAAAAAGATTCGGCGACCGCTTTTTCCTTGCGAGACAACTCTGCCTGCAACCACGTTTTTCTTAAGCCACAAATAACGATTTTCCGAACGATTGAGCGGAATTTTTTCCTGCAAACGAAGCCGAGTCGAAGTCAGACGTTCAAAACCCAGTGCGTCTTCAACCGTGAAATCGCTGCCGCTAAGTTTTTGCGTAATTTGATTTTTACGAGTTTCAATTTGTTTTTCGAGCCGCACAATCGTCCGCGAAGTTTCCCGAAAAGCAAAACTTTTTTCGACAATTTCACGCACTTGCGAAAAACTTCCGTAAGCATCCAAAAGGTTCAAAAGGCTTGAATAGGTTGCCCGAAATTGACTCTGCAACGCATCGGGCGGAGATTTTAAAAGCGTCGAGATTTTTCGCGGATTCTGAAATTGCGACGGTGCAAGAATGCAAAATCCGACATTATCTTTGCCGCGTCTGCCCGCACGACCTGTCATTTGCTGTAATTCGCTGGCGAAAAACGGTCGCCAACCGTCGTTTCCGCGTGTGTCCGCAAAGCTCAAAACTACTGAACGAGCGGGAAAATCAACGCCGGCGGCAACGGTCGAAGTCGCGAAAATCGCTTCGAGCAAACCTTTCGACATCATTTTTTCAATCAGTAATTTCCACGACGGAATATGTCCCGCGTGATGCGAAGCAACGCCGTCTCGCAACAATAATTTTCGGTGTTTATGTTTCTTAACTTCAGGATTATCAACAACATACGCATCGTAAATTTCTTGCCTCAACATTTGTTTTTCGGCGTTTAGTTGCTGAGATTTGTCGAGCGAAACTTCGGTCGCGGCTTCGTCGCAACGGCGGCGAGTCGGCAAAAAAACAATCGCGGGAAGTAAGTTGTAGCCGCGAAGCGCGTTGATGAGTTTTGGCGGTGAAATTTCGGTTGCTTGTTGGTTCATTAATATTGATTCTATCGCAAATTGGAATTTACGCAAAAATTTCGGTAATCTAAAATCAAAATATGAAAGAACAACTTTTGCTGTGGCATAAATTTACCGAAACGCAAGATATGGCGATTTTGCACGAACTTTTGGCTGACGACGTAACGTTTCATTCGCCGTTTGTGTGGCAGCCGAAAGAAGGAAAATTGATTACTTCGCTGATTTTGAAAACAGCGGCGAGCATTTTTGAAAACTTTAATTACGTGCGGGCAATCGTCAGCGAACACGATTGGGCGTTGGAATTTGAAGCAAATATCGGCGAACTGAGTCTGCGTGGAATCGATTTGATAAAAATAAACGACGACAAAAAGATAATCGATTTTGAAGTGATGATTCGTCCCGCGAACGGTTTGCAGGCACTCGGAATCGAGATGGGAAAACGGCTTGAAGCGATTAAAAGTAAAAAGTAAAAAGTTATTTTACTGCACATAAATCGGGTTTGAAATTATCCAAGGCATTGTATTAAAAGGACTTTCAAGCGAATCGAGATAAACTTCAACGCGATATGTTCCGCGTTCTTTTGCGTCGAAACTCATTTCGTTTGAATTAGGCTGTTCGTGAATTTTCTCGCCGTTTCGATACAAAATAAACCTTGCGGATTGCGGTGCATTTGCCTTCAAATTTACGTTTCCGTTGAGCAGAATTTCATCGCCTTGAATTTTCTCGCCGGCGGAAAAACTAAAACTTGTCGTGTCGCTCATCGCATCAAAACCAACGTAACAATTTCCGTTTTTCAACGCCGTAATTAAGTTTTCTTGCGTCAAAGGTTTATCTTTTGCCATCAAAAGATGCGTTCGCATAACTCGGAAAATGGTCGCGTAATCATCAAGTTTTATGCTCAAAAACTTGTTGTTCGCTTCATCGCCGAAAAGATGAAAACCGATATTTGAATGTGCGTCGCTTCCGCCGAAAAGCGTCAGTTTACGCGATTTTGTTTGTTCATCGAAAAAAGCTAAGTTTTCATCGGGACGCTTAAAGTATTTAGAGATAAGCAGTTCGGGATACGAACTATATGCCCAAAGTGCATCGAATAAAAATATCGGAACACTCATTTTCTTGGCGTTCGTATTCAAACTGAAAATTTCAACGCCGTCGAAATTCGCTGTTTTACTTTGCAGTTTTTCGGGATAAGAAGCGAAAATCAGTTTATTTTCGGCGTGAATTTGTTCGATAAAATCAGCGGTTTTTGTCGTGTTTCCTTTGTAAATTTCGGCATCGCCCGTCAGAACCAAAAAGCGGTCGCCGTCAATCGTACTGACTTCGTTTCCGCTGACGAAAAGCGTTTTTCCGTGAACACCTCGCAAAGTCATTGATGATGTGTCGTAAAGATTGGAAGTGTGTTCGGTCATCACGACAAAATCAAGTTCATTTTCGTTTGAAGCCGAAATCAGTTCGTCGAACGTGCCTGTGCTGTGTCCGCCGATTGACGTGTGAGCGTGAATAATTCCTTTGTAATCGTTGAAAGCAGTCGGTTTAACTGTTCGGGTCGTTTGCATTGCAGCAATTTTATCGGACAAATTACCGATTTTATAACGCCGATAAATAAACGGAATTTGTGCCAAAGCAACGACACAAAATAAAATTAAAACTGCTTTCTTCCAAAACTTCATAACAAGTTTTACAAATATAACAGAAAAACGCTTGACAGATAACGCAGTCAAAAGTAATTTTAACTGAGTCAAAAAGAATTTTAATTGATTGATTCGGCGGATTGTCGAAAATGTTGTAAAAACTTGTCGAAAACAACCGCCTTTTTGAAATCTGAAATTACCGTAATCAAACAATGATTAAATAAAAACATGAAAGAATGGATTTCCCTCAATATGACACCGTTTGTCGGACCTCGCGCATCGGCAAAACTACTCGAAAGATTCGGTTCGGCAGAAAATGTTTTTCACGCCACGCGAACTGAACTCGAATCTTTGCGGCTTAAACCTCAATCGGTGGAAAGTATTATAAACAAAGAGTTTCACGCGAAAGCCGAAGAAGAACTGGAAAATATTAAACAACTCGGCGGCGATGTTTTGATACTCGATGACGGAAGTTATCCGTTTTTGCTGCGTGAAATTTCCGATCCGCCGATTACGCTTTACGTGCGCGGAAATTGGCAAGCGTGTTTTGAATCGCCGTGTGTCGCGGTGGTCGGTTCGCGGCGTTGCTCAACTTACGGCGAGAACGCAAGTTTGATGCTTTCGCGTGATTTAGCCGAACGCGGCATCACGATTGTTTCGGGCTTGGCACGCGGAATCGACACCGCCGCACATCGCGGAGCAATCAACGGACACGGCAAAACCATCGCGGTTCTGGGTACGGGAATCGATGAAGTTTATCCGACCGAAAACGCGAAATTGATTGACGAAATTTTAGATTCGGGCGGAGCAATCATTTCACAATTCCCGCTTGGAACGCCGCCGATAAGTATGAATTTTCCGTATCGAAACCGCGTAATTTCGGGTTTAAGCTACGGCGTATTGGTGGTCGAAGCCTCGGAACGAAGCGGAAGTTTGATAACCGCCCGACTCGCTGCCGAACAAAACCGTGAAGTCTTTGCGGTGCCGGGAAACATCACGTCTAAAAACTCTTTCGGGACAAATTATTTGATAAAAGACGGTGCGAAACTCGTCCAACAATGGCAAGATGTGGTCAACGAATTACCGCGTGAAATTTCGTCCAAAATTCTTCCGCCTAAAATCGAGGAAACGTCGGAAGAAGTAGAAGTTAAACCCCAAGTCGAACTTGTTCCCGCCGATATGAGCGAACACGAAGCGACAATTTGGTCGTTAATTTCAAGCGATGAGCCGACGCATTTGGATAATTTGGTGGAAATCACAGGTTTATCGGTCGGCGATTTGCTGAATGCGTTGCTCGGTTTGGAAATGCGTGATTTAATTCGAGAAGTTACGGCAAAGCGTTATGTGAAGAAGGTTTAAGTATGCAATCAAAAACTAAAAAACTAATTGGATGCGGTGCGGTTTTAATTTTGATAACTGTCGGTTTAGTTGGATTCTTTGTATATCGGACGTATTCATTTTTTAATCAACTTGAATCATATAAAGCGGAAAAAGCAGAGATTCCAAACGATATTAAAGAAGCAAGAATCTTAAAAGGTGTTGACCTTTTGAAAAAAACCGAAATGTTCAAACTTACAACTGAAAGCACATTTGAAACATTTAAACGAGGTGCAACTACACCCGATGAAAAAGAAAAAGAGCGATTCATCCGAAGCCAAACTGCGAAAAATTATTTTGGATTTGCCGATATTAAAGTTTTTCGAGACGAAATAGTCGCAGTCGGTAACTTTGGCGGTTATGTTTTTGATTTACAAGGCAATTTAAAGAAAGAATTTTTTTTCGAACCAACAACAAAAAAAATTAGTTTTTTCGGGTTTGAAAAAGAAACTTTTGATCTGAGTTTAGACAATCTGGAAATCATTTCTTTGAATAACGAAAAATACGGTTTTATTTCAGATGACCTGACAACCGGTGTAATCGTTTATGATGAAAACGGAAACCAAATTTGGGATTTCGGAAAAGAAGAAATTGATTTAGGTTCAATTTTTGATGAAGAAAATAAACGACAAGAAAACTTTGAAAAGAGTAAATATATTTTATCTGCGACTGTTGCTGATTTAGATAATGACGGCATTTCAGAATATCTTGTTTCAAGAAAAAATGAAGGAATTTATGCTTTTAACCAAAATGGCAGCGAAAAATGGTTCCAACCCCAAGAAGACGATGCAAGTGGTGATTTTGTAGTTGCCGATTTTGATAATAATGGCGAAAACGAAATTCTTGAACTAATCGGAATGGGATCAAAGCTTCGTGATATAAAAGGTAGAGTCACCAAAGAACTTGAAATGAAACTCGGTATTGATTGTTTATTGTGGACAGAAACAAAAGACAAAACGAAAATTCCGCAATTCTTGGGTATTGAAGACGGCAAATTGCGGCTGAATGATTTTAATCAAAAAACTATCTTGGAATCTGAAGCACCTTTGAGCGAAGTTAAAAAAGTAAAGTCAAAAACTTCGCCCGCAACAACGCCAAAAATCATTGACGAAGATGGTGATGGAATTGTCGCAATGCCGATGGAAGATACGTCAGACACCGAAAGTGTCTATAAACCAAAGGCAGTTTGGGTAAATTTGAAAAAAGACAAATCCAAGTATTTAGCTGTAATTGCCCCTTTTGTAATTATTCCGCGTACAAACTTTTATGTTTACGATGGAAAAGGCAACCTTGTTTATCATGAACTGTTGCCCGAAGATGCCGAAACAATTACCGTTTTGCCGTCTGAAAACGGAAACGATTCAATCTTAGTCGGCGGCAAAAGCACAATTTGGAAATTCACCTCAAATTAGACAACCTTTCTTTTCGAGATTGACACAAACCGTTTTCAAGTGTTAGAAGTCAAATGTCGAACGTTTTTAGATTCGCAGTTTTCTTTATTATAAAATGAGTAAAAATCTCGTCATTGTAGAATCGCCGGCGAAGGCGAAAACCATTAACAAATATCTTGGCAGCGATTACCTTGTGCTTGCCTCCATCGGACACATTAAAGACTTGCCTTCAAAGGATTTAGGCGTTGATGTGCAAAACGGTTTCGAGCCGACTTACGAAGTAATTCCGGACACCAAAAAGCGTAACAATAAACGAACCGTTTCCGATTTAAAGAAAGCCGCGAAAGCTGCCGACACGATTTTCCTCGCGGCTGACCCTGACCGCGAAGGTGAAGCAATTTGTCAGCATCTTGCCGAAGAAATTGTCCCGAAAAAACCAAAGAAAGCCGTGTTTCGCGTAATGTTCAACGAAATTACGAAAAACGCGATTAAAGAAGCGTTTAATCATCCGAAAGAAGTTAATAAAAATTTGGTTGAATCACAGCAAACCAGACGTATTTTAGACAGATTGGTCGGTTACAAAGTTTCGCCTATTTTGTGGAAAACAATCGGCGGCAAACTTTCCGCAGGTCGCGTACAAACCGTCGCTGTGCGAATGGTCGTTGAACGCGAACGCGAAATTGAAGCGTTTGTAAAGACAGAATATTGGTCAATTATCGCCAATGTTTCGGCTAAATTGCCGCCCGCATTTGATGCTCGGCTTTATAAAATTGAAGATTTGACCGTCAAAACAAGCGGTTTCGCCGATGACATAAAAAAATCCGAGACTCATATTAAAGACGATAAAACGGCGAAATCGATTGTTGAAGAAGCCGAAACACAATCTTTTATCGTTGATTCCGTCATCACCAAAGAACGCAAACGGAATCCCGTGCCGCCGTTTATTACGTCGAAATTACAGCAAGAAGCATCACGGAAACTCAGTTTTCCGGTCAAGAAAACGATGCAGGTTGCCCAAAAACTTTACGAAGGCATCGACATCGGAAGCGAAGGCGCGGTCGGGTTAATTACTTATATGCGGTCGGATTCGATTCGTGTTTCAGACACGGCTTTGAACGAAGTCCGTGAATTTATCGGCGGTTACGGAAAAGAGTATTTGCCCGAAAAACCTATCTTTTATAAAGGTAAAAAAGATGCTCAAGACGCTCACGAAGCCATTCGTCCGACAGACGTAAACCGCACGCCCGACAGTTTGGCAAAGTATTTAAACGCCGATGAACTGAAACTTTACACGCTGATTTGGAAGCGTTTTGTCGCGTCGCAAATGACTTCGGCGGTGTTTGATCAAACCACGATTGATATCAAAGCCGGACGTTTTATCTTTCGGGCGACAGGTTCGGTGCAAAAGTTCGACGGATTTTTGAAGGTTTACCAAGAAGGCAAAGACGAAAAAAACGACGATGACGACGATGATAAAACGTTGCCGAAAGTTGAAAAAGGCGAGGTTTTAAAATTAAACAAAATCACGCCCGAACAGCATTTTACCGATCCGCCGCCGCGTTACAGCGAAGCAACTTTGGTCAAAGCGTTGGAAGAAAAAGGAATCGGCAGACCGTCAACATACGCCGCGATTATGACCACGATTCAAGACCGCGAATATGTTGACAAACTTGAAGGTCGGTTTCATCCGAGTCCGTTGGGAACAACGGTCAACGATATGTTGGTGAGCAATTTCGAGGAGCTTTTTAATCCTGCTTACACGGCACAAATGGAACTTCAACTCGATGAAATTGAAGAAGGAAATTTGAATTGGCGTGTCGCTTTGCAAAACTTTTACGGCAAGTTTTCGGCAGATTTGGAAGTTGCGACGGAGAACATCAAAAATGTTAAAAAGCAAGCTATTCCGACCGATGAAATCTGCGAAAAATGCGGTGCGATGATGGTTATTAAGTTCGGCAGATTCGGACAGTTTTTGGCGTGTCAAAACTATCCGGAATGCCAAACAACCCGCGAAGTTTCGACGATGAAATCGAAACAAAACGCCGACGGAACTCCGTCCGGTGAAGCCGCCGAAGCCGAAGAAATTCCGGAATGCGAACTTTGTACCAAACCGATGACGTTAAAGAAAGGTCGTTTCGGGTCGTTTTACGGTTGCAGCGGTTATCCGGAATGCAAAAATATCCGCAAGATGGCGAAGGGAACGCAAACTCCGGCTGCTCCGCCGGTTATGTTGGACGAAATTTGTCCCGATTGCGGTAAAAATTTGGCAATCCGCGACGGACGTTTCGGCAAATTTACCGCGTGTTCCGATTATCCGAAATGTAAATATATCAAACGTGACACCACGGGCATTAAATGTCCGAAATGTGCCAAAGGCGAGATTGGAATCAAGAAATCGAAACGAGGGAAAGTCTTTTACGGTTGCACGAGTTATCCGAAATGCGACGAGGTTTATTGGGATAAACCGAGCGTCGAAAACTGTACAAAGTGTAAAGCGACAATGCTTTTCACCAAGACAAACAAAAAAGACGGCACGGTTAAATACTGCAACGCCGAAGGTTGCGATTACAAAGAAAGCATCGCAACCGTTACGGACGGCGTAGTTATTCCGGCAAAAACGGAAACAAGTACGGCTGAATAAACGTAATTCTCACAGGTTACAATTATTTATTTTATCGCGTCCGGAGTTCAAAATTTAGTTTGATAGGTTTTTGAACTCCGAACGCAATCTCTGACAATCTCTATCTTTTTAATATGAAACAACATCTTAAATTCTTTCAAGGTTTTATCAAAAACCCTTTAAAAGTCGGAGCAATTTCGCCAAGCTCAACCGATCTTGCCTTGAAAATGATTGAAGATATTGATGCAAACAGGGAAAATGCCGTAGTTGAAATCGGTTGCGGAACAGGTGCAATCACGAAGTATTTGCAAGATATAATTCCCGACCGCGAATCTTTTATCGGCATCGAAATTGATAAAGATTTCGTTAAAAACCTTGAAAAAGATTATCCTAAATTAAGATTTATTTGCGGCGACGCTTGCAAAACAACCGAGATAATCAAAGAAAATAACATCAGAAAAGTAAGTTACATTATTTCCGGTTTGCCGTTCGTGGTTCTGCCGAAAGAAGTAAGTAACGGAATTTTAAGCGAAGTCGATAAGTTGATGCAAAACGGCTGTCTTTTTCGCACTTTCCAATATGCACACGGCTATTATCTTCCGCCCGCCGTCAGATTCCGCGAAGAACTCGACAAAAAATACGGCAAATGTGAACGAAGCGATTTAATTATGAAAAACATTCCGCCCGTTTACACGCTTACTTGGAGAACTTAGAAAGGTAAATATGAAACATTTATTTTTAATTTTAGCAATTTCCGCATCCGTTTTTAGTACTTTATTTGCTCAAAGTAAAGACGAGAAAGCTAAAAACGATATTCGCAAAGTGATGAACGAACAGGTTACGGCGTGGAATAACGGCGATATTGACGGGTTTATGAAAGGTTATTGGAACTCGCCCGAAATGACGTTTGTTTCCGGCACGAACGTTACAAGAGGTTGGCAACCGACACTTGAACGTTACAAAAAAGGCTACGATTCCAAAGCAAAAATGGGCGTTTTAACCTTTGCCGATTTAGAGGTTACGATTCTCGGCAAAAAATCTGCGGTCGTGCTTGGCAAATGGTCGTTGCAACGCGAAAAAGACAACCCGAACGGATTGTTTACACTCACTTTCCGCAAACTGAAAGAAGGTTGGCGAATTATTTTAGATCACACTTCTTGAGTAATCGAATAATGCGGATTGGAAAGGCGAACGCAAACAACCAAAAGTAAACGTTCAGAGTTCAAACTTCAGTTTGCTGCCGATGCTTAAGCATCTTTGGCACGATGAATCGTGAACTCTGAACGCTTATCATTGTTGAGTTTCTATGGTTTTACGTTTCAGATTCGCCCGATTCGAGTAATAAAGTCTGGCGTTCTTTCAAAAGTTTCTCAAAAATAAATCTTACACCGGCAAACCTTTTCTCCGCCCGAATCATCATAAATATGCTTGTGAAGTTGCCATAATCAGGTTTGACGTTGGTGTTACCGAGTTTTCACGGCATTAAACTTAGTTTCCCGAGCTCCAAACTTAGTTTGCACTTCAACAAACTTAATTTACGGTTGACATGATTTAGTTTGCACATCACTAAACTTAATTTAGTCATGACAAAACTTAATTCGGTGATGACAAAACTCGATTTGGTCATGGCAAAACTTAATTCGGTCAACCTCACGCTTGGTTTTGTGAACTATCGACATAGTTCGGCTGACACAAAACTAAATTCCTTTATCGTTTTATCAAATGCCGTGCGCATTAAAAGGAGTATTCTATGTCCAGAGTTAAAAAAACATCAAAGATTGTCGAAGATGCAAACGTGCGAGTTGCGGGAATTAAATCCATTGACCAAGATTTGGATTTGGGCAACGGTTTAACCGTCAAGAATTACGAAAAAGAAATCGAGGAAACCGCCCAAGCCTTAGAAGATTACAATACAATTCTTTCAATGGCTGACGAAAAACTTAATATTTACAACCAAAAAGAAAGGTCGTTGATGAACTTGCACGAACGAATGTTATTGGGCGTTGCGGTTAAGTACGGCAAAGACAGCAACGAGTACGAGAAAGCCGGCGGAACAAAGAAAAGCGACCGCAAAAGGTCAACCAAACCGACTGAGAAAAAACCGAGTTAAACCGTAGTTGAATAATCGGAACAAACGGCGAAGTTTTTAATGCTTCGCCGTTTTTGTCTCGAAAGATCAAGCATCTTTCCTAAATAAACGGTTGCCGAATATAAATAAGATACAAAAGTTTGACGAGCTTTAGTCCGTTTGCGGACGCAAGATTTAAGCTATACGCGTAAGCGTGTAGAACTTAAGCCGACACACACCACCAAGCCTGTTTGCAGGCGGCAGATTCTCTGTCGTCCGCCAACGGACTTTAGACTCTTTCTTATCAACAACTATAGGTTTCGCTCTGCTTCACCCGTAGCTTAACGCTTTCGTCCGCAAACGGACTTATTTCGGAAAGATTTTAGTTTGCCGATTAATTGTCGCAACCGTTTTTTAGCAGACACGTTTCTTGACTATTTACTTTATTCTGATACAATTTGTAGTTTCGACTCTTGTAGCCGAAGTGTATCTGTATGTTTGAGTCGTTATCCGACAAATTAAAGAAAACGCTGAAAAATTTGCGTGGCGAAAGTAAACTCTCCGCCGAGCATGTTGATATTGCCTTGCGTGAAATTCGGATGGCGTTGCTTGAAGCAGACGTTAATTACAAAGTTGCGAAAGATTTTGTCGAATCTGTCAGAGTTAAAGCCGAAGGTCAGGAAGTTTGGCAAGACTTAAAACCGCACGAACAAGTTGTCAAAATTGTTTACGATGAATTGGTCGAATTGATGGGCGGAACGTCGTCGCGGTTGGTTTTTACGCAAAAATCGCCGAATGTCGTGATGATTGTCGGTCTGCAAGGTTCGGGAAAAACTACTTCGACAGGAAAAATTTCGCGTTGGCTGAAAGATAATCAGGAACGCAAACCGTTGCTTGTGTCTGTTGACGTTTATCGTCCGGCGGCAAGAGAGCAGTTAAAAGTTGTCGCAAATGCGGTTGGCGTAAGCATTTACGAAGGAAAAGATTCTAACGATCCGTTGACGCTCGTGCGTAACGCTTACAAGCACGCACAGGAAACAGGTTTCGACACGGTTATAATTGACACGGCAGGTCGTCTGCACATTGACGATGAACTGATGACCGAGTTGGAGCAAATTAAAGCCGAAACTCGTCCGGTCGAGATTTTGTTTGTCGCCGATGCAATGACGGGACAAGATGCCGTAAAATCTGCCGAAGTCTTTCACGAAAGACTGGGAATTACGGGCGTTATTTTGACAAAAATGGACGGCGATGCACGCGGCGGTGCGGCACTTTCCATCAAACAGGTAATTGGTCAACCTGTAAAATTTGTCGGTGTCGGCGAAAAATACGACGCAATCGAACCGTTTTATCCCGACAGAATTGCACAGCGAATCTTGGGAATGGGCGATGTTTTATCGCTGATCGAAGAAGTTCAAGGCAAAATTGACCAAGACGAAGCGGAAAAACAACTGCAAAAAATGCAGAAGAACGAGTTTTCGCTCGAAGATTTTCGCAATCAGCTCGGACAATTCAAAAAACTCGGCTCGATGTCGAAATTGATGAAGATGCTGCCCGAACAATTAACGGGCGGTTTGCAGATGACGGACGAACAATCCGAAGAAGTTGAAGGGCAGATGAAACGCACCGAAGCGATGATCGATTCGATGACGAAGCTCGAAAAACGCAATCATAAAATTATTGACGCGAGCCGCAAAACACGCATCGCTAAAGGTTCGGGTTCAACAATCGCCGATGTCAACGGACTTTTACGCCAATATGAACAGATGCGTAAAATGATGCAGCAAATGAATCGCGGCGGAATGTTCGGCAAACTTGCGGGCAAAGCAATGGGCGGTTTGGGCGGCGGTTTGGGAAATATGCTCGGCGGCGGGTTAGGCGGAATGTTCGGCGGCGGCGGAGATGATTCGGAAGATTTTACAAACAGTTACGATGAAGCAACCGATTCTTTATCGAAAAAACTGAGAAAGAAGAAAAGACACAAGAAGAAAAGATAACGGTGAATTGTGAAAGGTGAATGGTGAATCTAAGAAAAGATTGACATTCATCATTCATCACTCACCAATCACAATTAAGAAAATTATGTTAGGAATAAGTTTAATGAGAATGGGAGCGAAGAAAAAACCTTTCTATCGCATCGTGGTTAAGGAAAAACGGAGCAAACGCGACGGAAAATACTTGGAAAATGTCGGCACATACAATCCGATGGGCGATTCGATGAAGGTTATTTTAAAGCACGACCGCATCGCATATTGGATGAGCGTTGGCGCGCAACCGACCGAAACAGTCGCAAGTTTGCTCAAGCATAATCCGGTTGTGGTTGAAGTTGCCGTTGCCGAGTAACCGGTCAAGATTACCGAGTGAAAAGTCAAAAGAAGTCTTCCTTGACTCTTTGCTTGGCAGCTACTCTCGATATATGAAAGAAGCCGTCGAAAAACTAATCAAAGCATTGGTTGATGAAACCGATGCCGTCGAAGTAACCGAAACGCCGAGAGATTCTGCGATCGTTATTTCCGTGCGTGTCGCGGGCAGCGATATGGGCAGATTGATCGGACGCGAAGGCAGAACGATAAAAGCATTGCGTTCAATACTTTACGCGGCAAGCCAAAAAAACGGCAAGCGTTTTATCTTGGATATAGTCGAGTGAGCGAAGAACTTGTGGCGATTGCCAAAACAACGCGGACTCGCGGTTTGAAAGGTGAATTGGTTGCCGAAATGCTGACTGATTTTCCCGCTCGATTTGATAATCTTGACGTAGTTTCGGTTATCAAACCAAACGGCGAAACAGTTGAATTAACGCTCGAAAAGTTTTGGTTTCAAAAGAACAAAGTTATTTTGAAGTTCAAAGGTTTCGACCGTATCGAAGAAGCCGAATCGCTTAGAAATTGCGAAATTTGCGTTCCTGAAGGCGATGCGGTTGAGCTTGAAGAAGGTGAATTTTTCGATTGGGAACTCGAAGAATGCGAAGTTGAAACAATCGAAGGCGAAAAATTAGGTCGCGTCATTGAACTGATGCGAACCGGCGGAACACCGAATTTGGTCGTTAAAGGTGAAACAAAAGATTACTTAATTCCTTTTGCCGAAACGATTTGCATCGAAGTTGACATTGAAAATAAGTTGATAAAAGTTGATGTTCCCGAAGGACTTTTAGAATTTTAGATTGAGTCATTTGTTTATTAACTCTCGTTGAAAAACAAAACCAATGGTGAACGAACTAAAAATGAATCAATCAATGAAAATTGATATTTTAACTATTTTTCCGCAGTTATTTAAGGAGATTTTCGACTTCGGGATTATCCGTCGTGCCAAACAAGCAGAAATTCTTGCGATAAAATTACACGATTTGCGCGAATTTGCCACCGATAATCGCCGAATTACCGATGACCGACCATTTGGCGGCGGCGACGGAATGGTGCTTAAATGCGAGCCGATTTTCCGCGCGGTTGAAAATATTCTCGGCACGTCAAAGCGCGAAGATTTCCCGAAAGATACGCGAGTTGTTTTGCTGACACCGCAAGGCAAGGTTTTCAAACAGCAAGTGGCACAAGATTTTGCCGACAACTGTTCGCAAATTATTATGATTTGCGGACGTTACGAAGGCATTGACGAACGTGTTACGGAAGCATTGGTAACTGACGAAATTTCTATCGGAGATTACGTTTTGTCCGGCGGAGAATCTGCCGCAATCGTTTTAACTGATGCAATTACAAGGCTTTTGCCGAATGCTTTAGGAAGCGAAACTTCCGCCGTGAATGATTCGTTTTCAACGAATTTATTGGATTTTCCGCATTACACGCAGCCGAGAGATTTTCGCGGAATGCAAGTTCCCGAAGTTTTGCTGAACGGAAATCACGCAGATATTGACAAATGGCGAACTGAAAAAGCCATCGAAAAGACAAAAAGAATCAGACCTGACTTACTTAGTTAGGCAAGTTTGAAAAAGATTGGAGATATTATGAATCGTTTAGACAGTATTGAAATACCGCAACTTAGAGATAATGTTCCTGCATTTGAAGCAGGCGACACAGTAAAAGTTCACGTCCGCATCCAAGAAGGCGCGAAAGAGCGAATTCAGATTTACGAAGGATTGTGCATCGCCCGCAAACACGGCGGAATCCGCGAAACTGTAACAATTCGTAAAATCAGTGCCGGCGGAATCGGCGTTGAGCGTATTTTTCCGCTTCACGGAACCGTTATCGATCACATTGACGTAGTTCGTCGCGGTCGCGTTCGTCGCGCCAAGTTGTATTATATTCGTGATCTGCGCGGTAAAGCGGCTCGTATCAAAGAAAAAGATACACGAGCAAAAGATGCCGCCCGTAAATTACGCGAAGCAGCGAATGCGGTTTAATTTATGAGCGTGAGACAAAGCGAAAATGAGACGGAGAGAAATCGCGTTGTCAGCAGGTCGCAAAGTCTCACTGTCTCGCTTGATTTTGAAAAGCAGGCAATTGCCGAAGGTTATCGTTACATCGCAGGTGTGGACGAAGTCGGACGCGGTTGTTTAGCCGGCTGTGTGGTTGCGGCGGCGGTAATTTTAGATTTGTCGAAACCGATTCCGGTCGGATTAAACGATTCAAAAACACTGTCGGCAAAACGGCGTGAAATTCTTGATGTGCAAGTTAAAGAAAACGCCGTAAGTTACGCTGTTGCACAAATTGAAGCCGACGAAATCGATCAAATAAACATTTTAGAATCAACCAAAAAAGCAATGCGTTCGGCAATCGAGAAATTGTTGCCGAACGCTGATTTTTTGTTGATTGATGCCGTCAAACTTAAAGGCGTTGATCTGCCGCAAAAATCAATCATCCACGGCGACGCACTTTCCGCGTCAATCGCCGCCGCATCAATCATCGCTAAAACTTACCGCGATAATTTAATGCGGGAAATGGACAAAATCTATCCCGAATACGGCTTCGCACGGCACGTCGGCTACGGCACAAAAGCACATTTTGAAGCGTTGCGTAAATTCGGGCATTGCGAAATTCACCGTAAAAGTTTTCGCGGCGTTGTTCAATAACTTTACAAACCATAAACAATTTACCAAAGCACATTTCGCGTGAAGTGTGCTTTTTTATTGCCTTTCGATGAACAATTCGCGCAAAAACTAATTTCACCTCACGTCCGAAGTTTATAAGAACTATTGAACAAGCGATTTATCTGCATATTTCGGCAATGTTCTCTTCAATTCCGAAGTGATTTTGAAATTGACATAAACTTCATAAAAATATCATAAAAATATCACAAAAAACTCAAGACTTTCCGTTCTCTTTGCTTTATAAATGTTCACGGATAAGAATTTTCAACTCATAATGTAACGAAATTTTATTGTGTGAAAGCAATTTAATTCAAATCAAAGGACTGAAACTTTAGGACTTTTGGATAACATTACCCCCGAAAAGTTTCAAATAATCAGACTTTTGGCACAAGCCGAAAAGGTCAGAAAACAGGAGAGAATATGTTTAAATCAAACTTTGTATTAAAAATGTCGGTTACGGTTTTGTTTATGGTCGTGTTTCAAATCGCGGCGAATGCACAAGCAACGCGAACTTGGGTTTCAGGCGTGGGCGACGATGTAAATCCGTGCAGCCGAACCGCACCGTGTAAAACTTTTGCGGGAGCAATCAGCAAAACTGCGACCAACGGCGAAATAAATTGCATTGATCCGGGTGGTTTCGGCGCGGTTACAATTACTAAATCTATTACAATTGACTGTTCCGACCAATTCGGCAGTATTCTCGGTTCAGGCACCAACGGCATTGTCATAAACATAACCGCAGCGTTAGACACGGCAAAAAGCGTACGACTTCGCGGTTTGCAAATCAGCGGAGTTACAACGGGGCTTAACGGTATCAGAATTTTGGCGGCAAACAAAGTCTCGATCGAAAATACCGTAATTGACGGATTTACGGCACACGGCGTTTCGCTTGAAACTTCGAGCGGAGCAATCAAACTCGGTATCGACAACACGACCATCAGAAACAATACTTTGCAGGGAATCAATAGTTTTTTGACGGGTGGAGCAACGGGGAATATTACGGTTGCAAATTCATTCGTCAGCCAAAACGGGAGTGTCGGGTTTAACTTGAGCGGAGGTGTCAAAGCCTTGATTAACGACACAAATATATTCGGGAACGGCAGCGGCGCGGTAATTGTCAACTCTGATTTGACGCTGACTCGTTGCACAATTTCACAAAACACAATCGGAATTCAATCAAGCACAGGCGGAACTGTCAGAATTTTCGGCAACACCGTAACAGGTAACACCACGGGTTTATCGACAACCGGCGGCGGTTCAATCATTTCATTCAGCAATAATATGATTGACGGCAACACCACCAACGGTTCGCCGACAAACTTTTTGCCGCAATCATAGTCGGTAAGGTAAAAGGTACGGGTTGAGAAACTAAATCAGCCGAAAACCTTTGACCGATTTTTTTAAACCCAAAATTGCCGTATTCAGAGTTCAAAAAAACCATTATTTTCGGATTCTGAACGCGGCAATTAAATTCAAATTTAATTTTTAACTTTGACCGATTTTTTCTTGGTCAGCAAATCGCAAACTTGATACGCGCCTGTCGGATCAATCGCGGTTTTTCCGACTTCGACGTGCTGAATCAAACCTTGTTTGTCGATTACGAAAGTTGCCCGCGAACCGTAACCCGAAGTTTCGTTATAAAGCCCATAATCGGTATTTGCCTTGCGTTTCCAATCACTTAGAAGCGGAAATGTAACCTTAATATCTTCGGCAAAGCGTTTATTGGCGGCGAAACTGTCCATAGAAATCCCTAAAACCTGAGTTTCTAAAGAATCGAATTTTGCAATATCAGACTGATATGCTTGTAATTCTTTCGTTCAGCCGCCTGTAAATGCCAATACATAAAATGCCAACACGACTGATTTTTTGCCTTTAAACTCACTGAGTTTAACGGTTTTTCCGGTTGTGTCGGTCAACATAAATTCCGGTGCCACATCCCCGACTTTTAACTTGGTTTCGGGCGGTTTCGGTGTGCTTTGGGCGAACACAAACGAAGCGCACAGAAATGCGAACAGCGAAGCCGTAATTATTTTTTTCATAGTTTTCTCCTAAAAACATTATATCAAGCAGGATTTCATAATAGTTTAATTACGTACTTTCGACAAATAAATATGCTGTAAAACCCCGCTAAAGTTGACCAACTCAACTTTCCAGAAGTCTTTGATTGAAATAGAAAATACAATTTATCCGTAGAATACAATAATTTTCAACACAAAAAAGCGACAAGAATTCTTGCCGCTTTTTTAACAGGAGTTACTTTTTAATGCCACATTCTGAAAAGTCAGGATACTTTCATAAAATCCGGTTACCAAGTTTATTACCTAGTTACCGACTTTATTACCTAGTTACCAACTTTATTACCTTTTTATATTTATGGTTCTACCGA
Organism: Acidobacteriota bacterium; assembly: GCA_031430435.1. Taxonomy (GTDB): domain Bacteria; phylum Acidobacteriota; class Blastocatellia; order Pyrinomonadales; family Pyrinomonadaceae; genus JANNVK01. Next base: position 125 of record JANPBM010000128.1, on the reverse strand, counting down.
CATTTTAATGGTAACAAGTTAAGTTTCCCGTAAAAGAACAAAATGGCACTTCGGAAGTTATCAAACTTTCGATAGCCTCTGCCGATTGCTTTGAGCAGTTGGATTTTACCGTTCAACCGCTCTGC
>JANPBM010000127.1:0-3826 GCA_031430435.1 Acidobacteriota bacterium | reverse complement strand
TTAGAAAAAGGAAAAGAGGTCATAATCTAAAGTGCAGACTCAAAGTCTCAGTTTGTCTCACAGACTCATCTCTTCCAACAATTATCAAGCGTCCAAGATAATCGTTAAGTAGTCAACTTTCAACATACAAGTTTGTTGCGGTATTTAGCAATATTCAAGCTAAAGTTTATCGACAAGCTGAAGCGTGTCGTACTTTTTCTATGCTGATTTCTTCTGGGTAAGGAATATATTTAATCACCGTTTTCTTTCAGCGTTTGAAAAGTCTTGTCATATTTGCCGATTATTCGATTTACTTCGTTGGTTATTTGCGGCGAAGTCGGCGGAATAATATCGGTTTTAATAACTCCGTTTTCAAAAGTCAAAATAACTTTTGAACCCAAATCAAAGCCTTCTTTTTCGGCAATTTCCTTCGGCATTTCAAGAATCCAACTGTTGTATGTTTCGGTTTGATTCGATGTTACTGACATAATTTTCCTCTGAGTATAATTTTAACATCATCTTTCCACAGAACTATTTTCACATAATCAGCTTATTTCAACAATTATTTCGCCTTCTTCTAAAAGGTTGCTTGCATCTTGCAAAGTTGAATTCAAAATCCGTTTTAGGTTTGAGTTTGAAGTATTTCCGCACGTCAGCCAAATTATTTTCGGCGGTGAACCTAATCTGTCAAGAAGTGAAACAAAATCGCTGTCTTTGGTCATCACGACCGCATTTTCATTTTTTGCGGCTTCAAAAATTTCTTCATCTTCGGAATCACGCAAACCTAAATCACGCAGAGCAAGAGCTTCAATCTCGAAATTCTCTGTAATCCACGCGGCAATCGAAGGCGAAAGTTGTGCATCAATCCAAATAGTCATTACGCGGCAATCAAAACGGCGTGATTAACTTTCCGCGAAGCATATTGCAAAACGGCTTGTAAATCTTCGCGTTCAAGGTCAGGCATTTCGTCAAGTATTTGCTCTGCCGTTAAGTTGGCGGAAAATAAATCCAACACATCGCTCACCCGAATCCGCATTCCGCGAATACACGGACGACCGCCGCATTGTTTCGGGTTAACTGTAATTCGATTTGATAAATTATGCGTCATACGATTATTTTACACGAATAAAGGGTTTAGACAATAGCTTATTGAAACTATAAATTGCCGGTCAGCTTTAGCTGGTGGAAAAGTGTTTAGTTGAAAGTAAGGCTTGAGCCGAATATGTGAAATTGGCTTTAATCCGATATTTAATCGCCGGAGTTTTTTTAATTATCAAATCCAAATATAGTTTTCGTCATATTCAACTTCGTATTTATTTAGAAAGTATCGCAGTTCATCTTCAAAAGTAGTTTCGGCGTGATGAATCTTTTGGTTGGCAATGTATATTTTAACGTCTTCGATTTGTGTGTGTCCGACTGAAAATGCTCCGTAACCGTCTTGCCATTGAAAATTTTGATAATGTTCGCTAAAGGTTTTAATCCATTTGGAACTGTCGCGTTTTATATCGCCGACCAATTCGCTTAAAGCTATATTTTTACTCAATGAAATCAATAAATGAATATGATTTTGCGTGCCGTTTGAAGCTAATAATTTAGATTTGTTATTCTTCAAAATTCCGCCGATATATGCCCAAAGTTCTTCTTCAATATCAGTTTGAATCATATCAACGCGATTTTTGGTTGAGAAAACAATGTGAACGTATAAGCTGACCAATGTTTGAGCCATAATTTTAAGTTAATGAGAAATGTTGTTTAAATCTAAAATAAAATTTGCAACGAAATGTCCGCGTTGTTTAATAATATGTAATTCGCTGAAAGCGATATATTCAATAGCGTCGGGAGCATCCCGACGAACATTCGCCGACAAACAACCAAATCCATTTGTTGTTTAATAATATGCAATTCGCTGAAAGCGATACATTTAATAGCGTCGGGAGCATCCCGACGAACAATATCCCGATAAACATTCGCCGACAAACAACCAAATAAATTTGTTATTAAATAATGTGTAATTCGCTGAAAGCGATATATTCAATAGCGTCGGGAGCATCCCGACGAACATTTGCCGACAACAATCGGTCGCTGTAGGTGACTAATTTTTTATCCGCGTAAATTCGACACTTACAGCGTCGAAACGTTTGGGGTTAATCTTTCGTCGGGATGCTCCCGACGCTATTGAATCAATCACCTGCGGCGATTATTACCAATGTCTTTAGGTTAAATTATCGTTTTTATACTAAATCAACTTCTATTTCGGTCAACTCAGGTAAATAATCTTCTGCATTAATTTTCCACTCTAATTGAAGTTTTTTTGTTTCAGCCTTTGGAATGATATAGAAATTAAAACTCTCATAATCGATTGGATTAATATTTTCAGAAAATTTGTATATGACTTTGGAAACTGAATCATTTTTGATCACCTTACAGTCGTCATTACAACTTCCAGCTTTACGTTTGGCGGCAATATTTGAAACCATTGCAGACTTTAAAATAGGTTTATATTCATCCAATTTCCGCTGATTAAAAACTTCATTGATGGAATTGTTGCTTATTTTAAGGGAACATTTCACATTTTTTATAGTTTTTTTTCCGATGTTAAAAACTCCAACTATTAAGTTAAAGTAATCAAATCCTCGGTCATTTTGCTTTTTAGGAACAATAGCTAGCTTAACTTCATAATCAACTGGTTTAGTTGGCTTTTCATATGCAATTTCCTCTAAAACTTTTTCGAATTCTTCTGTCATTATTATTTCTTCACCTGCTTGTATAAAAATGTTCTGATTTTGGAGACATTGTTAAAAAATTCTTTTGTATTAGATTCTTCCACCTTCCCATATTGATTCGCTACATAATTGCAAAGAGTTTTAAACTCCGTAAGTTCAATCGCATCAAAAAATTGGGAAAAATCTTCCTTGGCTGAATTAGTCAAATCGACTATAGAAGCTTGAGATAATCTAACACTTACATTGTTTCCGTCTTTTAGAGCTTGTTTATATTCATCAACATACTTATCAATTTTAGCAAGGAAATTTTTGTATATTTCAAAAGTAAGTTCTTTTTCCAAACTTTTTTTACCTAAATCATTTGCAATTTGGGTAAGTTTAATTAACAAAACCAAATTCACGAACCCAATAATCCAGTTAAAATAATCACCAAATTGTCCCCAATTTGCGGGATCACTAGAAATACAATCGAAATACCAACCATTAGGACATTGTCTAAACGTCCACATATAAATTATTATTCCAGCTAACGGAAACAGTAATAGAAGTATGAAATACAAATTATTACAGATGAACTTCCCTGCTGATTTTAAATTATCACAATTCATATTTCCGACTTATTTTCTATTTCACACTACAAACACCGCACAAACTTTTTCTGTTCAAAATATTTTTCGATAGTTAATCTTCGTGGTCATCAGCATACGCTTTAGCCAAATCCGCATCAATTAGTTCGTTATCCGCCGAATTCCGGTTTCTGCTTTTCCATGTTCCGAACATTTCACGGATTCCGCCGTTAGATTTCTGTTTAGTAATAATCAACGGCTTTTCGTCCAAAATCGTCACAATTGCCCGACGGCTTTCCTTCAAACGGATTTCTGTCAGCAAATTAACATTGCCGCTTGTATCAACTATTGCTTCAAGTGTTTGTATCATATTGCTATTTTATACCAAACGGGAATTGGTTTGCGAAAATAATTGCCGAAAAGTTCAACATACTTTAGATACTGTCTTGAAAGTCAACCTAAAAAAGCCAAATTCGGGTTAAACGGCATATTGTGTTTTAAGACACCAAAAGCAATATGCAGCAGTTTTCTCATTGCCGCACAGATTATTTGCATTGG
>JANPBM010000126.1:0-6269 GCA_031430435.1 Acidobacteriota bacterium | reverse complement strand
TGATAACGAGTAACGCATTTATCAAATTCGTATTTGGGTAAAATGTCAAAGAGCTGTGTAAAAACGTATTTTCCGTGATTCATTCAACAAGTTTAAGACTCAGTTGAATGCAAATTGAAATCGTAAAATGCAAATATGCCTCTAACTAACAGTAAATCAATAGTTTATGGCTGTAAAAACTTTTTTAACCTGACACTAATGATTGAATGATTAAAATTGTATGCCGAATAAATACTTTTTAACTTTGCAGAACTGCATTTAAGACGTGAATTATGTGAATTCAAATTGCAGAAGTTAATTGTATCGGCGCATTAAACATCTTTCACCTTGTATGAAACAATTTATACGCTGAATTGCCCGTCAAATATACTGCATAAACTATTTTTTGCCGTGTTTGAGCGGATTCAACTGAAAATGTATGCTTGTTTACCTTGAATGTCAAGAATTTTTTGGGAAATTAAGTTTTATTAAGTAAAGTACAACAAACTTTAGTTTGTTGATAACCTGTAACAACATTCAAGTCAAAGTTTAACGACAAGTTGAAGCGTATCGGACTCTGTTTTAGTCCGTTTGCGGACGGCATAATTCAGCTGCATGCGTAAACGTGTAGTTATGTCGCCCAAAAATTTAAAGTCCGTTTGCGGACGATAGTGTTTCTGCCGCCTGCAAACAAGCTGATTAAACGCTTGCCGGTTTCTACACGCTCACGCGTGTAGCTTTATGTTACCGTCCGCAAACGGACTAAGACCGGTAACGCAATTATTTTCCACAAACAAAAATCGGCAACCAAAAGTATAAAACTCTCGGTTGCCGAACTTGTTTCAAATTGCAAATAACAAATCTTAAATTCACCATTTACCATTCACAATTCACCATTGTTACCGGTTTGTCATGTATTTCAAAGCCATTGAAGCGATGTCGTCCATTGAACTGCCGTCGTGGTCGGAATCGAGCAAGTTGCCTAAAAATCCTTGGTCGGCTTGCGGTGCTTGTTGCACTTGTTGCTGATGTCCGGTCAGCATATCCAAAATTCCGCCGCCGTTTAAGCCTTGTGCAGACTGTTGTTTGCCAAAATAACCCATCACTAACGGAGCCAACATCATCAATAGATTCGCTACCTGACCAACGCCCAAGCCGCTGCTTTGGCTGATTTGATTTGCCGCGTTGCCTTGGTTTCCGCCAAGCAACATTCCCAAAATTCCGGATGCCGCTCCCGATTGTTGTCCGCCGCCGAGCAAACTTCCAAGTCCGCCGAGGTTGCTTAAAAGTCCGCCGTCGTCTTGTGTAATCGCTTCGGTCAAAGCTCCGGCGTTACCGCCTTGAGCTTGGTTGCCCATGGCGTTAATCAACATCGGCAATGCCATTTGTATCGCCGAACTTGTCAAACCTTGGTCAGCTCCGATGTTTTGGCTGATTTGTCCGAGGGCTTGATCGCCTTGATCTTGTCCCAATAAATCTTGTAATGAAAACATTTTGTTAATCTCCCGTGTGTTTATAATTTGTATTCTGAATTTACTGCAAATATACCGGAAATTTCAGATTCTGCAATCTAAACCGGATTGATAAATATCAAATTTGATTTGTCCGCGAAGTTTTTATCACAAAGTAATTTATTTACCGGTGTTAAGCAGATAAAGTTTTCGGAGTCGCTGAAGGCGATAAATTTAACAGCGTCGGGTAAAGCGAACAAATGTGAGCGACACCCGACGAAAGATTGATAACATGTTGCGACGCTGAAAGTGTCGAACTAACGATTGATTATTATTTACACGGTTTGTTGCTCACTTTCAGCGACTTAAATCAAACTTTGTAACATTATTTGCTTGTCAAAATTGTACAAAATCTAATTTTTTTTGTACTTTGTAAAATCTTTGTATAACTTTGCGGATATTTTCTCGGCTTTGATTTTGTTTGTCGCCGGTTTTACGTTTTTCTACTTTCGTTTTACGATTATAACAGATGCCTAAACGACGTACAAAGAAGAAAAAAGTTTCACCGCTCGCATTTTTAGTCTCAATCGGAGCATTTGCCCTTTTGATATTCGTGCTTTTGTTCTATTCATTTTGTTGGAACAGAACTAAATCGCCGCAGATATACACAAAAACCGCAACGCTTGCAGGTTTAGACGATAAGTTGGGCGAACCGTTCGGGATTGCCGTAAAAAACAACGAAATTTACTTTTCCGACGGCGACCAAAACAAAATTTACAAACTGTCGGGCAAAACTTTATCCGTGTTTGCCGAGAAATTATCAACGCCTTCGGCAATCGCATTCGATAAGAACGGAGATTTAATCATCGCGGACACAGGTTCGCACACGATTAAAAAGATTAACGCAAGCGGTGAAATAACTGTACTTGCGGGAACGGAAAATAAATCGGGAGACAAAGACGGCGAGACAAAAGTTGCTCTTTTTAATGCTCCGGTCGGCGTTTCCGTGTCCGAAGGCAAGATATTTGTCGCCGATACTTACAACGATAAAATCCGCGTGATAGAAAACGGCAAAGTTGCAACCGTCGCCGGCGGTGAAAAAGGCTTTTCGGACGGTGAAAAGGCAAAGTTCGACACACCGTGCGGAATTACCGTAACTAAATTCGGTGATTTAATCGTTGCAGACACAGGCAACAAGCGTTTGCGAGTAATTTCAAAAGACGGAAAAACCTTCACACTCGCGGGAAACGGAGAAACCGACTTAAAAGACAACGTTCCGCTCAAAGCAAGTTTCGTCCAACCGAATGCGGTTGCAATCGACGACTTCGGCGTAATCTATGTCGCCGACGGAAACGCAATCCGCGTCATCGGACGGCGAATTTTTCCGTATGTCGAAACAATCAATAACCAAAAACGAGGCTTCTCAGACGGTAATTTACTAAGTTCACGCGTCAACCGACCAAGCTCTATCGCTTTTGATTCAAGCGGCAACTTGATATTTACCGACAGCGATAATCAAGTTATCAGAACCATAAACAACGGCGGAAAAGGCGTTGAAGCACCGCAAGAATCAATCGCAAAATTGAAATACTCAGCCGAAGAATTTCGCAAACTTGCACCTGCACGTTGGACGTTTAACCCTGCGGACGGAAAACGCGAGATTGCGGGAACACTCGGCGAGATTCGCGGAGAAATGATTGACGGCAAGCAAACGTGGTTTCACAACGGTTTGGATATTGTCGGCGGTTATGGCGAAACTGCCCGGTTTATTCGTGATGAAAAAGTGCTGCGACCAATTTCTACCGAGAACTTCGGAACTTTACGCGAACTTTTGCGAATGCCGACAATCGGTTACATACATTTACGCCTCGGACGCGACAAAGACAACAAACCGTTCGACGATAAACGCTTTCAATTTGAAAAATCAGGCGATAAATCAGTAAACGTACGCATTCCACGCGGAACAAAATTCGACGCGGGCGAAGCAATCGGCACGCTTAACTCGATGAATCACGTCCATTTAATTGCGGGACGAAGCGGTGCGGAAATGAATGCTCTCGATGCCTTAATTTTACCGAACGTTGCCGATTCCGTCACGCCGACAATCGAACAAATTTCGCTGTTTAACGAAAATTGGCAACCGATCGAGCAAACTTCGTCGCTGAAATTGAAAGGTAAAGTACGAATTGTCGTCCGCAGTTACGATCAAATGGACGGCAACTCTTCGCGTCGAAAATTGGGCGTGTATAAGTTAAGTTATCAAGTGATTAAAGAAGGCGAAACACCCGCGACCGAAGTTGATTGGACAATTTCCTTTGCCAAAATGCCCGATGAAGATTCTGTCGGTTTGGTTTACGCCAAAGGCAGCAAATCGGGCTACACACCCGAAACAATTTTCGATTATATTGTGACAAACGAAGTAAATCCGACCGCGATGAAGGAAAATTTCTTTGACGCAAGCAAGTTAAGCAAAGGAAATTACACGCTTAAAGTTTACGCGGCTGACTTTTTCGGCAACACGGCAACGAAAGATATAAGTTTTACGGTCGAATAAACCGCAAACAATTATTAACTGCTTATTTTATTCGCTAAATATTCCGCGATTTTACGGCGTTCAACTGTTTCTTGCTCGCCGTTGGCAAGGTTTTTGACGGTAACTTTGTCTTCTGCCAGTTCGTTTTCGCCGACGACGCAAACATACGGAACATTTATCGCCGATGCGTATTTAAATTGTTTGGCTAATTTATCGACTTCGGGGTAAACCGTGACGCGCAAACCGTTTTGTCGTAATTCGTGTGCGAGTTTTAATGATTCGGCAATGCTTTCATTGTTCCAAATTGTGATAAAAACATCGGCGGAGTTAGTTTGCAATTCGGGCGGAAACATTCCGCGTTCGGTCATCACGACAATTATTCTTTCTAACCCGATTGAAAAGCCGCACGCCGGAATTTGGTCTTTGCCGAACATTCCGATTAAACCGTCGTAACGTCCTCCGCCGGCTAAACTTCCGACTAAATCAGACACATTGATTTCCATAATTGCTCCCGTGTAATACGAAAGTCCTCTCGCAAGCGACGCATCTATTTTGATATTCGGATTGTTTGCAAGTGAAAGGATTTGTGTCAGTTTTTGCAGACTTTCCGTTTTGTTTCCGATGAATTTTTCGAGTTCCGCAAGTGTTTCCGGGTTTGCGGAACGTTCCAGGGTTGCAAATAAATCCATTATTCGGTTGCCGGATTCGGTTGCAATTCCGCGTTCGTTGAATTCTTTTAAAACGCCTTCCGCGCCGACTTTATCGAGCTTGTCGATGGCGACCAAAGCATCGGTTTGCAAGTTTTCGGCAATGCCCGAAGCATTTAACATCTCGCGCAAAAGTTCGCGGTTATTTATGCGGACGACAAAATCATCGAATCCCAAACGTTTCAACACTTCGCACACGGCAGAAATCAATTCCGCTTCGACAATCATCGAAGTCGAACCGATTGCATCAACATCGCATTGATAAAATTCGCGGTAACGACCTTTGGCGGGACGATCCGCGCGCCACACAGGTTGGATTTGATAACGTTTGAAGTATTTCGGCAAGTCGTTTTTATAGTTCGCAACGACGCGGGAAAACGGCACGGTCAAATCGTATCGTAACGCTGTGTCGGCAAGCTCTTTGTCATTGATGTCGAGCTTTTCTCCGCGTTTCAGAATCTTGAAAATAAGTTGATTTCCCTCTTCGCCGTATTTTCCGGTCAAAGTTTCAAGGTTTTCGACCGAAGGTGTTTCCAACGGTTCAAAGCCGTAAGACTCGTAAACCTGTTTTATGATGCCGATTACATAGTTTCGTTTGCGAATGTCCGCCGGAAGAAAGTCGCGCATTCCGCGCGCAGGATTTGTGTTTGCCATATACTTTTATAAAATTACGAATTACGAATTAAAAATTACGAATTGCTTTTCGGTTGCGGCGAATTCTTTGGAAATTTGCTCGTCTGCGTTGCGCGAAACCTCATTCCGAAGTCGCTGACAACGACAAATTTAATAGCGTCGGGTGCAATGAGTAAAGCGAATGAAACCCGACGTTTAATCGGATAAAATATCTGCTCGCTGAAAGTGAGCAACACATCCGGCTATTTACCGTTAAAACATTTGTGCGACACTTTCAGCGTCGGAACTACTTATTACATCGGTCGCAGGGTGTCGCTCATTACATTCGCTTTACCCTACGCTGTTATATTTGTTACCTTTGGCAACTAAAACCTGTTTGCGTAGTTTTGATTGCTTGGTTTGAACATTTATTTGCTCGCTTGCAATGATTATTTACCGTTCTATAACTCTTGCAGACTATTCTTTAACGATTAAAGAATGCTCTGCAACTCTTAAAGAATGCTCTGCAAGTCTTAAAGAATGCTCTGCAAGTCTTCAAGAATGCTCTGCAACCTTTGAAGAATGCTCTGTACTCAAAAAGAATTGGTTTGCAAAAGTACGACACGCTTCAGCTTGTCGATAAACTTGAGCTTGAATGTTATTTGAGACAACAACAAACTAAAGTATGTTGAACTTTTGTGCAAGTATTTTTGCAAACTAATTCCCGTTTGGTATATAACTCTTGAAGAGTACTCTGCAAGTGTTGCAAACCCGAAAGTAAAAAGTTTGCAAAAGTACAACACGCTTCAGCTTGTTGATAAACTTTAGCTTGAATGTAATTAAACTCCGCAACAAACTTGTATGTTGAAAGTTGACTACTTAACGATTATCTTGGACGCTTGATAATTGTTGGAAGAGATGAGTCTGTGAGACAAACTGAGACTTTGAGTCTGCACTTTAGATTATGACCTCTTTTCCTTTTTCTAA
>JANPBM010000125.1:0-16778 GCA_031430435.1 Acidobacteriota bacterium | reverse complement strand
GCCCGGATTCAAAATCGGATTGTTTTTTGCAACATCGGTTAAAGGATAATGTTTCCGATAAAAGCCGCGAACTTTTTCTCGAAATTGCCTGTAACTCCTTGTGCAACCAAAACTTTCGATCCAACCGTGTTCGTCCGGCGGAGTTGCTTGCGAGGTAAATTGACCGCCGATCCAATCTGATTCTTCCGTCAAAATTACATTCAAACCAGCCTCGCACGCGGATAATGCCGCCGCACATCCGCCGATTCCGCCGCCAACAATTAAGATTTGAGTTTGTAATTCTTTCAATGTTTTTTCGTGAAATTTCGTGTTTGTTCGTGGCTAATTCTTCGCTGTCGCCACAATCACAATCCGTTCATCATTCGGCAAATTTTCGAGTTCGGTTTTCGCCAACGCAATCGCTTGTTCAATTTCTGCCAAGCCCGATAGATTTACAATTCTCGCCCCGATTAACAAATGAATGTCCGGCAAACTTCGCCCCGCATCGCCAAAATCCGTCAAATTTGTGATAACTTTTTCGAGTTCATTTGCTGTGTTCTCAACATTGGTCAAATAAATTTCCGCGTTATTTCGTTGCAAACGGACAACACCCGTTTTGTCCGTAACTCTAACCATTTGCTGAGTTTGCGTAAACAGTCCGAAAAAAGATTTCGTCAATTTTGGAGCGACAAAAACATATTGCGACGAAGTTTCGGCAGCGAGTTTAATGTCTGTTTCATCAATCTGCATCGAACGCGATGCGGAGGATTTACAAGCATCAAAACCGCTCAATTTAGTTTCTTCTTTTCGCATTTCGGTCGTGCCGAAAGCCGTTGCCCGAACTAAATTTCGCCGAATATCAACTTCAATCTGCACTTCTACACTTTCGGGAACGGCACCGATTTTACAAACGGCTTCAACGGCTTCACGGCGAACTTGCAAAATCTGTTCGGGCGTTGGGTCAACGATATTTCGCTCAACCGTATCACGCACCATCGCAAGTGCAACTCCAATGGTTGAAATAACTTCCGCCTTTTTTGCGAGTCTCGCAGGCAGATTCATCATCTCGCCCGTGAACAAAACAAGCGACGCACAACCGCCGCCGCCGCCGACTAACTCAACCGTTTTTCTGTCCAAATTATATTCGATTATCAATTTATCAATCTGCTTTTGAACCTTGCGACACGAAATTTCGAGAACTTCTTTCGCAGTTTCTTCAACCGATTTGCCGATTTTTTCCGCCAACGGTTTGAAAGCTAATTTCGCCGATTCCGCATTGCCAAAAGCGAACGCATCGCTTGGAATAATTCCTAAAAGGTTTGCCGCACAAGTTGGAGTTAAACTAAATCTTTCGCCGTTTTTACATTCGATTGCAGTATAATCGTCCGCGTCTTTCTCAGTCGGTCGAAGATGAATAAGTTTAGCGTTTATAAACACTTCGGGCTTTTGGAAACAAGCGTAATGAAGTCCCGCGATGTGTGCCGAACGCGATCCGACATCAATAATCTGCCCAGCCGATTCACGAATCATCGAGCCGCCGGCAATTGCCAAAGTTCGCACATCAAGCGTATTCAAATAAGTTCGATGTCCGCCGACTCGTGCCGATTTTGTCTGCGGCTGACCGTCCCGAATTACTGAAATATCCGCACTTGTGCCGCCAACTTCGATAAAAATTCCGTCCGAAATCCGCTCGTGCATCAATGCACCCGCGATTCCCGCCGCCGGACCCGAAAGCATCGTCATAATCGGTCGGCGATGAACTTCTTCGACCGACATCACGCCGCCATCCGAACGCATAATCATCAGCGGAGCTTTGATTCCCGCACGTTTCACGCATTCATCGGTCATCGTGGCGGTGTATATCATTTTCGGCAAGATTGCACCGTTGATTACGGCAGTTCGCGTCCGCGTGCGAAGACCGTAAAGTTGCGAAACTTCGTGTCCGCTCGTGGCGAAAAGTCCTTGTTTTCGTGCAAGTTGCGAGATATTTTCTTCGTTCTCGATATGGTCAACACCAAACGCTTCGGACGTTACGACAACTTCAACGCCTTTGCTTTTGAAGTTTGAAATGATGTTTTCAACCGCGAAATTATTTGAATTTACAAACTCGAATTCAGGTTTTAAGAAACGATTCGGAGCCAGTTCAATGTTTGGAATTCGTGTATCAATTTTCGCCTTGATTCCTTCCAAACCTTTGCCAAGCCCGATTATCCCGACACTTGCAACATCGCCTTCGTGCAAAGCGTTTGTCGCTTGCGTGGTCGAATGTGCGATAAAAATCACGTCATCGGGCGAGATTTTAAGTTCCGTCAACGCTCGTTCAATCGCCTCAATAATGCCGAGTGCAACGCCTTCTTTTGCCGAATGCGTGGTCGGAACTTTAAGCGAAGAAACAACTTCCCGCGTTTCGTGGTCAATCACGGCAACATCGGTGAATGTTCCGCCAACGTCAATGCCAACGCGGACTTGGCGATTTTTGGTTTTGGATCCTGGATTTTGGATTTGTTTTGTCTTTGACTTCATTTATTCTTTGAATACATACTTTTCAAGTAAATCAATGACTTCTTTAACTTCTGGTATTTCTTTTCTGCGGCTCAAAGATGACAGTATCGTATCGCCTTTTTTGTCTTTTAGATTAAGGTCTGCTCCATTTTCCAAAAGTCGTTTTACCGTTTCTATTTGTCCATCAATGTAAATATGGTTAAGTGAATACATCAACGCAGTCGCTCCAAAATTATTCTGATGATTGATGTTTGCACCATTGGTTAACAGCAGTTCAATTAACTCTTGGTTAGTTCTAAATGACGCTATCATTAACGGAGTAGTCCCTTGGCAATCAGTCGCATTGACATCAGCACCACGCCCGATGAGAACTTTACACGACTCAAATTTTGGTTCAACCGATGCCCATCTTAACGGAGTGAAATCATCTTCATTTTTGCATTCTATATCGGCACCAAAATCTAAAAGTGCAGCTACTATTTCAGAATTATCAAAAAAAACAAGACCATATCCATTTCTATTTGCACAACGACAAGCAATATGTAGCGGAAATCTAAAGGCATTTATGTAACCACGCGAAACAAATTTTTCGCAATAGTTTGGATTTGCACCTTGTTCAAGCAAAGAAATTACTTTTGATGTCTCATTATTTCGTGTTGCTTCAATTAAAGCCAAATCTAATTTTTTCATAAATCACTATTTTACTATTCCGCTTCCGATTGGAAATAAATCGGGAATTGAAACGGGTAATTTCCCTTGAAATTTGACTTCGCCGAAAATAGTTTTGGCTGCCGCATATTGTGCAACTTCTTCGATTGCATAAGTTACGGCGTAAGTTTTGGCTTCGGGAAATTGGCGAATTAAATACGGCGAACCGAACGCAAAAACCGCGACTTTCCTATCGGTCGCAATGGCTTGTTTGACGAAATTTGTTTGTAAATCGGGCAGTTTTACCGTTCCTTTGTTTGCGGCACGTTTGACGAAAACGGCTAAAACGATGTTGCTGAATGCTCTCGAATCAGACAAAACTTGATCGTAATCGTTCTTAGTTGAACGCGGATCAAGGCGAACGATTTTCGCGTTTGGAAGCCGCCGTTGAACTTCGGGGACAAAGGCAACGCCTTCAACAATTCTCTCAGGTTCGTCATCCGCCGCGACAACTACAAACATTGTATCCTTCGCGGTTTGCATTGAAATCGGGAGAAATTCACGGTCATTTCTAAGCAGTGTAATTGATTTTTCGGCGATGTCATTGGCTTCTTTGACGTTTTCGGGTCGTTCCACAATTCGGGCGATATTTGCCGTATCAACGAAGCGGTTTTTCACTAAGCCGAGTTTATATTTTGCCGCTAAAATCTTGCGAACAGATAAGTTAATGCGTTCTTCGGTTAAATCGCCATTCTTCACGGCGGCTTCAATCGAATCAACCGCATTGACAACACTCAACGGCAGAAGCACGACATCGGCACCGGCTTGAACTGCCATCACGACTGACTTTTCACGCGAATAGTTCTTTTCGATTGCTCCCATTTCCATCGCATCGGTAACAATAATTCCGTTAAATCCGAGTTCTTTACGAAGCAAATCTGTTGAAATTGTCGGGTTCAAAGTTGCCGGAATTTCGTTTCCTGTAACCTTCGGGACGGCAAGATGTGCGGTCATAACAGAATCGGCTCCGGCTGCGATTGCTGCTTTGAACGGAACGAGTTCGGTTGAATCAAGCCGAGTTTTATCAACATTTATCACGCCTAAACCAATGTGCGAATCGGTCGCGGTGTCGCCGTGTCCGGGAAAATGTTTGAGCGTTGACAGGCAATTTGCGGACTGTGTTCCTTTTGAAAAAGCCGAAACCATTTCCGCAACTTTCGACGGGTTTTCGCCGTAAGAACGAATATTGATGACAGGATTATCCGGATTATTATTCAAATCCGCGACGGGAGCGAACTGCCATTGAACACCGATTGCCCGCATTTCTTCGCAAATAATTTTGCCTTGGCGAAACGCTGCTTGGCTGTCGCCGGTTGCACCAACGCCCATCGCGGTCGTAAAAGGCGTTCCGGTCAGCGGCATCTGCATTCGCAAACCTCGTTCATAATCAGCCGAAAAAAGTAGCGGAATGTTGCTGAGCTTTTGCAGTTCGTTGGTCATCAAAGCAACTGAATTTGCGTTGCCGCGATAAACCGTAAATCCGCCAATCCCTTGTTTGACAATCATTTCCGCAGATTCTTTGAACTTTTCGCTTTCAACATTATGAAATTCTCCGGTCAGACGAAAGTTAATCATCTGCCCGATTTTTTGCCGAAGCGTCAACGATTTCAACGTTTTTTCAACCCATTTATCGGAATTTTTATCAACCTTTTGGGCGAATAAAATGTTTGAAAATAACGAAACGATAACGAATAGAATTATTGATTTTTTCATACTAAAAATTATAAGAAATTATCCACAGATTAACACAGATGGACACAGATATTTCTAGGATATGTAACGGTTAATTGTTTATCAAAAGATATTTATCCGTGTTTATCTGTGTGCATCTGTGGATAAATTTTCTCTTTGGCTATTTCGGAGTTCCGAATATATCAATTTTTTCCGCACCTTTGCTTGCATCAGCACCTAAAATCACAACGTTTGACGTACCGCAACGCATATCGGTAAATCGCGTGGAATTCATCGGAAGTTGTTGAGCAGAGGTTCCTTCTCCACGCAGGAAAATAGTTTGAAGCCATTCCGAACCGATAATTTCGGCTTTTGTGGCGATGGCGGGTTTGCCTTCGTTGCCGACTTGGTCGATTGCGTTGACTCGCTTAAATTGACGCGGCAATCCGGCGACAAATCCTTCCGCGTCAAACTCTTGTTGGAAAGATTTTGTTTTGCCATCGGTTATAATTAACTTCAACTTTTTCGGTCCCGCAACCAGAATCGCCATCTGCACGGTTTCGCCCGGATAAAAATAAAATTCTTTTTTCGCGGGTGCGGCGTTCCACGTTTTTGTCCGCCAAAACGGTCGAAAGGCGTTACGTTTTTCGCTCTTTTTACCGTTTTCGTCAACCGTAAATTCCCACGTCAAACCTGCGTCAACTTCAAATTTTCCGCCCGCGTTGCCGCCCATGTAAATCGAAAAATTATCGAGCGGTTGTTTATTTTCGCCCAACCGATTTTCGTCAACTTTCGGCGTTCCGAGTTTGAGCATTCCGCCGATTCCCGTCCACGAATCAAACGACGAAACAGCTTTTCGATAATATGCTCCGGCATAACAAGGCGAACTTGAAAATGGCGTAACTTCTTTGCTGTCAATACCGCTGACGCGAATTTCTTCACTGATTTTGATATTTTCAATCAACCATTTGCGACCTTCGCCGTTGCCTGAAATGACAAAAGAATTTGTCGGATCACTAATTTTCAAAACGCCCGGATCAGCCTTTTTTTGCAGAAACACAGCATCGGCTCTGTCACGAATTTCGGCGACTTTGTTATTGGTTATCAAAATATCAACGCCCGACTCGTTTGGCGGAGTTTTCGCGTAAAAATCCGGTGTGTAATAGACGACTAAATTGTTGCTTCGATTAGTGTTCTTGCCGTTCAGATAATAGGTTTTGTTTGATTGCGTTTGAATAATTCCGTAGCCGTAATATGCGTATGGATCAATGGTTGAGACAGGAATTTTACCGTCTAAACTAACCGATTCACTAACCTTTAAATTCGCCAGAATCCAACGTCTTGCAGCACCGTTTCCGCTGATGATAAATCCTTCACGTCCAACACTTAAAGCTCCCGGATCAGGTTTGTTTTGCAGAAAAACCGCACCTGCACGGTCGCGGATTTCGACGATTTTATTTTCCAAAATATAAACGTCAACGCCGGAATTGCTGGTCGGTTTTTGAGAATAATAACCTGTCGTATAAAGCCACAATTCATCGTTGCCGCGAAAGCCGTCAGTTCCATCGAGTTTGTATGTTTGACCATTTTGAGCAGTCAAAGTTTTGCTTTGCGAGAAAGCCAAAATTGGTAGCAATAAGATGAATAGAAAAGTTAATTTTTGCATATAAAAGTGGTCGGTGATTAGTGGTCAGTAGTCAGAAAATGCTCTGCAAATTAACCATTAACAATTGATAATTAACAATTTAAAAGAACATTAAGGCTGAAATTATCAGCCCAACAACACAAACTAAAATAATCGGTAAAATCGTTGATTTCGTCAATTCTTCTACGCGAACCCCGACAAAATTTGCTATCCAAACGTTGTGTGTATTGGTCGGGTCACAGACGTTTTGAACTTGCACAACGCACATAATTGCGGCGAGCAAAGCCATTGCCGGCAGAACTCCGATGCCGAACATAATTGTAAAAAGTCCGATGCCGATGCCGAAAATGTTGAGCGGTCCGCGATACAACGCGAGCGGCGAAAGTAAGCCGAAAAACGCAACATAAAATATCGGTGAATCAAACGGCAACGATTTTATCAACGGTTCGAGCGATGTTTTGATAACGGGTAAGTTCAACGCATTCAACAACATACCGATTCCCATCATCAAAATTGCGGCAGGTGCGGCATCTTCAAAACCTTTAATCGCCGACGAAGTTATAATTTTAGTTGCATTCCGCCAATCAACCAAAAGAACGGCGAAAAGCGAGCCGATTATAAATGCCGCGATAAAATCCAGTTTGATTCCGAAGTAATTAAAGCCGAAAAATAACGCCAACGGAACGAACGGCGTAAGCATCGCAAGTAACGGAACGCGTTTTGTGCGTTTCAACAAATCTTCGGTCGAAATTGCTGACATCAGCAAAATTTCGCCTGAACGTTTCGCTTCGATAATCGCGTAAATTACGACCATCACAATCATCAAACCGAGTAAAATAAAGGCGAACGTTGAAACTTGAGTCGGCAAAAGTTCTTCCGGTTTTAAGCCGAGAAGTTGCCGATAAAGTGTAAAAAGTATCGGATTGAAAATAAATCCGGTCGCAAAAGCCAACAAAAACAATGTTCCCGCAAGTTTTCGCGGAATTCCGAGGCTCATCATTATCGGCAAAACTAGCGAGCCGACTGTGATAATTGCTCCCAAACCTTGCAATGTCGTGAACAAAACTGCTGTAACAATCATCAAACCAAACGCGACAATCAGAGGTTTTTCGCCGCCGAATTCCGCCGCACGTTTGATAATTTCTTCGGCAATTCCGGTCTGAATCATCACTCGTCCCATCATTGCACCCGCAAAAACGGCGACATAAACTGCGGCGAGTTTCACTGAACCGTTTGCAATTATATTATTCAGTATTTCGACGGGCGGAAGTTGGGCGAGAATTGCAATCAAAATTGCCATCGCGGGTAAAGCGAGAAGTGCAGGCATTTTTCGCGTAAACATCAGCACGGCGAAGATTGCAAAAATTATGAGTAAACCGATTGGAATCATTGAAAAATGGTGAATGATGAATGGTGAATGGTGAATTTTCGTTCACCATTCACCACTTACCATTGTCAATTAAAACGTGTAACGAGCCACGAGTTGGATATTTCGCGGTGTGTTACCTTGTGTTCTGATTTGTCCGAAGCCGGTTAAATTTGCGTTCACGGCACCCGAACCGAGCGAAGTTACAGGTGTTCCCAAAACAACCCAGTTAAACGCGTTCAAAAATTCTGCTCTCAGTTGAAGTTTTTGACGACCTTCAGCCCAATAGATATTTTTCAAAACAGATAAATTCAGCGTTCTGTATTTATCGCGTCGAACATCGTTATAAGTTCTGGAAGCATTACCCAAAACGAAATCAGGAGGCAAAAGGAAGAGCGATGTATCAAAGAAAACTCCGCCGTTTTTTGCATTTTGAACCGCATTCGGCAACGCTGCATTTCCCGTTACCCGATTCGGACGATACGAAGCGTTTCCGAGTCCGGTCGTAAATGCCGGAACCGTAACCGCGATCGGCGTTCCGGTTTGAATCGAATATGATCCCGAAGTTTGCCAGCCGCCCAATAATATGTTGGTAATTCCGTTCCAATTTTTACCGAATGCTTTCTTTTTGCCAAACGGAAGTTCATACGACCAACTGGCGACAAAGCGATGCGGAACATCAAAAGTTGACAAAGATTTTTCGCGTTTGAATGCGTAAATATCTTGGATTGCGGTTGCGTCTAAAAATGCCGCGCCGTTTCCGACTCCGCCTGTATCAATCGATTTTGACCAATTATAGTTCACCGTCGCGGAAAGTCCGTTGGTAAAACGACGTTGCAAATTTACTTGCAACGCGTGGTAATAGCTGTCGCCCCAATGCGGACGGAAAAGCTGAACGCTCGTGTATTGCGGATACGGACGCAACAACTGCAATCGTGAAACGGTTGCTCCGTTCAAACTCGAACCCGGAATTGCCAACTGTCCGGCAAACGGATTACTGACTACTTGATTGAAAAAAGCGTTGATGGTCGGGCAAGCGATGGTTAAAGCCAAAGTTGTCGTATTTGCTCCGCAAGTGTTCGGCGTGGTTAAACTTGCTCTGGCAGCGTCCACCACGGAACTTGAAAGTTGATTTAATTCCGCGCCTTGAATCGGCAAACTGATTCCGCGACCGCCGACATAACTGATGTCCAAAACAGTATTTTTCAATAACTGACGTTGAAAAACAACGTTCCATTGTTGGCTGTACGGAGCTTTTCGGTTCGGTTCGACCGCAAAAACTTGTTGACCTAAACGCGTTCGACTTCCTAAAATTGTTCCGGGCGGAGTTGCCAAAGCCGTTGTTCCGCCAATCGGAAAAGGATCGGAGACAAACGTTGTGTTTTGGACGGTCGTCGAACCGTTCAAAATTTGTCCGGCTTGATTGGATTGCGCCAAACCGGTCGAAAAATTTGTTCCTTGCACAGTTGGCGCTTCGAGCGAAAGCGGCACATAGTACAGCCCGAAACCACCGCGCACAGTTGTTTTGTCGTTGATGCTGTAAGCAAATCCGAATCGCGGGGCAAATCGTGTTTTCGGCGTTTTGCTCTGCGGTTTATCCGTAAACGAAAGCAAACCTTTTACGCCGTTCGTCAAATTTCGATTTAAACCCAATGCTGCCGCGTCATAGGTTGTGCCGGTCGCAAAAACAGGTTGAACAGGCGCAGGCGCGTTCAAATCAAAGTTTGTAACCAAGCCGTGTGTTTCCTCCGTGCCGGTTTCGTAATCCCAACGAACGCCTAAATTTAAGACAAGTTTTCGGCTGATTTTCCAGTCGTTTTGGAAATAAACTGCGGGATATTTATGCAAAATAGTTGCCGGAGCGACTGCTTCGTGCGAACCTGCGGAAGGCAAGCCGAGGAAAAACGACGCTAAAGACGAACCCGAATCAGCCGCGATTGTCGGAACGGTTGTGCCGATCGGACCGCGCGTAAACGTGCGGTTAAACGTGAAATTTCCGGTCGGATTAAAAAATTGGAACGGATAAAACCGGTAAATTCTGTATTCGCCGCCGACTTTGATTGTTTGATTTCCTTTGACAAAAGTTATTCCGTCGGCAATCGTGTGCGTATCGCGCGGCTGATTGTTGCCTGCGCCGCCGATTTGTCCGCTCGTAACTTCGCCCGCAAGTGTCGAACCTGCCGTTCCGCCGCCGATAGTTAAATCGGGGAATTTCAAAATCGGCGCAAATGTTTTCAAATATTGCGGTAAACCGATTGTCGTCGGGTCAAAACCTTGACTTTCGGGAATTTGATTTGCTCTTGCCCGCGTGTAACCGTAACGGAAATTGTTGACCAAACTTCCGCTCAAATTATAAGCGTCGTTAAGCGTAAAGTTGCCGAAAGTGTCTTTTACTTTGCGGACGTTTGCGGCAGGCGAACCGCCGAAATAATTCGGTTCCGAGGTAAATCTGCGTTCGTATGTGTAACGTCCGAAAATGCTGTGTTTTTCTGAAAACGTATGATCGATTCTGCCCGCATAAATCGAACGGTTAAAAACCGCCAAGTCGGAAACAACATAGTTATTGACCAAACCCGACGTATTCGGCAACGGTAAAAATCTCAAAACAGCCAACGCCACCGGATCGAGACAAGCCGTTGCTCGAACTCCTGAGCAAGCCGGCAAACCGCTCAAATTATTTCCCGTGAAAGCCGCTCTGCCTTGCACCGTCGAAGTTGTAACCGCACCGGTTGCAATGTTTGTAACGGATTGAGTGTAATTAACCAACGCTCCGAACGGATTAAAAATTTGTCCCGTAATAACAGGCGCGCCGCCCGCCGTTGCCCACGTTGTCCGCGTCGTTGCGGACGTTACCGTGTAAGGCGTGCCGGTTAAAAGTTCGCCCAAATCGCCGGTTCGCATGCGGGCGGTCGGCAACGTAATTTCGCGCGAAAACGGATTGCGTTCGCGGCGACCTTCGTAGTTAAAGAAGAAGAATGTTTTTTCAAGTTTTTTGATGCCTTTGCTTGAATCGCCTTCGCCGAAGTTGAAAAAACTGACAGGTCCGCTGAATGTTCCGCCGTATTGATGACGCGAAATATCTTGACGCGGTAAAACAGCCGTTCCGTCGGTTCGCACTCCGCGTCGGTTTCGTTGCCAGCCGTTGGCGTTCAAACTGCCGTCTTGAAAGTATTCGTATAAGGCGCCGCTGTAACGCTTTCCGCCGGATTTGGTCGAAATTGAAACAACGCCGCCGCCGCTGCGTCCGTATTCGGCTGAATACGCGCCCGCGACAACCTTAAATTCACGAATCGAATCTTGCGGCGGCGAAACGGCGATACCGTTGAAATCGCCGATTGTATTTGAAACGCCGTCAAGCAAAACATCGTTAGTTGCCGAACGTCCGCCGTTGACCGAGAAATTAGAGTCGAAAAAGTTTCTGTTTCCGGGCGAACCGATCGGACCTTGAGCGTTGCCGTTTTCGTTCAAACCTTCGCCGCGACCTTGGGCAAAACCGCCGTCGATGGCACCCGGAACCAAATTGATAAAAGCCAACGCGCTCCGTTCGCCCGACGGCAAATCTTCGACCAATTTATTTTCGATGGTGCTTTCCAAACCCGAACTTTCAGTAACGAGCAACTGGGTTTGATCGTCCGTAACTTCGACCGTCGCTTTATCAGCCGAAACCGAAAGTTTTAAATCAAGCGAAACGCTTTGAGCCGTCTCAAGTTTAATATTCGGTTTGTCGGTTTCGGCGAAACCTTGCTTTGAAACCTTGATTGCATAAGTTCCCGGTTGCAGAAATGTGATAACGTAGCGTCCGTCACTGTTGGTGTTTGTGGTTTTGGTGAGACCGGTTTCGTTTGAAGTTGCCGAAACTGTCGCTCCCGGCACAATCGCTCCGTTCGGATCGCTGACCGTTCCCGAAATGGTTGCCGTAATGGTTTGAGCAAATGTCGCAAAGCTCAAAAACATCGTGCAAAATATAATTGACAAGACCGAAAAAACCGGCTTTTGCAAGCGTTTCATATTGATTTTCCTCGTAAATTTTTTTGTAGATTTATAGCTTTGAGAATTGTAACACGGTGGACTAGACCACTTCAAATCAATTTGACGAGAATTAACTTTTTTTATTGATTTGATCGGCTAAAACGGCAAATAAAATTACCACGCCGAGCGCGATTTTTTGCAGATACGGATCAATTCCGGCGAGGTTCAAACCGTTGTTTAAAATGGCGATAAATACTGCCCCGAAAAGTGTGGCGACAACGCTTCCGCGACCGCCGCTCAAACTTGTTCCGCCGACAACAACCGCCGCGATAACATCCAATTCATATTGCGAACCCGAATTCGGCACGCCCGCGCCTAGTCGTGAAGCCAAAACAATCGCCGCAATTCCGACCAAAAATCCGTTGAAAATGTAGACCCGAAGCGTGATATTTTTGACGTTCACACCCGCGAGAAAAGTCGCTTCCGCATTTCCGCCAACCGCGTAAACGTACCGCCCGAAGCGAGTATTTGCCAAGACAAACCAGCCGATTAAAAAAGTCAAAAGCATCAAAATTACCGAAAACGGAATTCCGAAAACCGACGATTTGCCAAACCGTGAAAAGTTTTCGGGCAAATCTCCGATCGAACGACCTTCGGCGATTATGAACGCCAAACCTCTCGTAATTGTCAGAATAGCAAGAGTTACGACAAACGGCGGGACTTTGAAATACGCGACAACCGTGCCGTTGAACGCTCCGCAGATTATTCCGATGAACAACGCAACGACAAATCCGAGCGAAACAAATTCGGTTTTTTGCGTTACAATCGCCGCACACACGCCCGCGAGTGCGACGACCGAACCGACCGATAAATCGATTCCGCCCGTAAGAATTACAAACGTCATTCCGACCGCCAGAATTCCGATAACGGCAATTGAAAGAGCAATATTTACGGCGTTATCAAACGACAAAAACGCCGGCGAAAGCATCGCGAAAACGACGATTTCGAGCAGAATTGCGAAAATGATAATGAAGTTTTTAAGTTTTGGCATTTACGAAAAACCAGCCGCAGATTTTACTGATTTATTTGATTTAATCTAATTACTTGTCAACGATTTTAACCGCAACATTCGTTGTCGGCTCAACCTTTTCGCCTTTCAAATGTTTCGCGATGGCTTCGATAGTTTTCGCACCAATGTCACGTGGCTGTTGGGCGACACTCGCTTTCAACGCGGTTCCGGCTTTGATTTTCACCACTGCTTCGGGTGCCGCGTCGTAGCCAACGATGATTACATCTTTCTTGCCTTTCGCCTCAATCGCCGACAAAGTTCCGAGTGCCGTTTCGTCATTTATACAAAAAATTGCCTTAATGTCCGCGTTGCCTTGCAGCAAATCTTCGGCGGCTTTTAACGCTCTATCTCGTTTGCCTTCACCGTTTATCGTTGGAACAATGGTGATTTTTGCGTTTTTGCCAAGCTCATCGCGGAAACCTTTTTCGCGGTCAATCGTCGATTGAACTTCCGGCTGCCCGATAATTCCAACCTTTCCGCCGTCTTTCAACATTTTCGAGATAAATTCTGCCGCAATCTTGCCGCCTTCGACATTGTTTGACGCAACGTGCGAGACGATTTTTCCGCCGCCGGCAGCAATATCAGCCGTAAAAACTGGAATATTAGCGGCGTTCGCACGTTCGATTGCAGGTGCGATTCCTTTCGTATCTGTCGGGCAGACGATGATTGCCGCAACCTTTTGAACGATGAAATTATCGATTTGCGATTGCTGTTTCGATAAATCTTTGTCGCCCGATTGAACGAGCAATTCAAAGCCGCTTTTCTCGGCAGTTTCCTTCAAACCTGCTTCAAGTTCACGGTAAAAATCGTCTTCACGGGTCAGCAAAGTAACGCCGATTTTCTTTTTCTCGGTCGAAGTTGCGGTTGTTGAATTCGATGTCGCTTGCTGATTGCAAGCAACAGCGAAAATGGTTGTTAAAGTTAGTAGAATTAGTAGTTTAAGTTTCATAAATCTTTATTGGTTTGTCCATTGTTGTTTACAATTTAAGTCAAAATCAATTTCGGCTTCAAAAGTTCTGCCCCAAGGCAATTTAAAATTGAAGGTATCAACATTTTCGCAGAAATTTGAAAAACTGTTCAGGTTTTTCCAAACTTCATATCTGATTTTGGGACCGCTGAAGGCTTCAATTTGTTTCGTTTGCTCAGTATCAAAACGAAAAACATTCCAACCTTTTTCATTTGCGAACTTAATTGCTTGCGGTCTGATTACTGAGTGGTAAAAATAGTCGTCGAGCAATCTATTGAGTAAAAACCAAGTTTGAGCCGCATACAATCTGTTATCCAAATCTGCTGTAAAACTAAACGTTGAACTGCCCATACGCGGTGGTTGATTTTTGTTTACTTTTTCTTTCCGTGCCTTTGCAATTATTGAATCGCGTTTTAGTTTGACAACTTTCTTAGAAATTTCAAACAAAACGCCGTGCGGCAACGCGGTGCCAATTGTATTTCCCGCAGTATTCCAAGAAGCGTAACCCGAAGTATATCTGAGTATATATTTCCTCCTAAGATTTTCTATAAACGAAATATCGGCACCTTGAATTTCACCTTTCGGATCAACATCAGCGACAATGAAAGGGATAAATTTCCTTTTAAAACTCACACCGAAATCACTCTTTTCACCGAAATTATTTGAAATTGTTTCGGAAAAAACTTCCGCACCATTTTTCTCAAACCTCGAAACAAATACAAAAAATAAAATATCCGCGTCCTTTTCATCCGAAACTTCCGTCGCTCCAACTGCTTTGATATGAAAACTTACGGTCTTGCGAAGCGGGCGATCTTCATACGGCATAAACTGATCGGCGATTTTTTCGTCGGAATAGATTGCCTTGATTTTCGGGCGACACTTGTATTTATCGGTCATTGTCCGAGCCAATAAAAGCATCGAAACTTCGTCTGCTCCGGGCTGTATCGCCACTTTTTCACCCAAGTTATTTGATTTTACATATTCAATAAGTTGTTCGCGATCGGCAAGGTGAACGCCGTTCGGTTTTGCGTCGTCTTGCGATAAAATCAGGTAATCAATTAACTTGTCTCGCACCAATTCAACCGCGTAAAGATTCAATTTCAAATCTCTTTGACGTGCTTTTTTGTATTTTTCCAATGCTTCGGTCGGGATTTTCTTTTCCAGTTCAATCGTCTCGGATTTCTTTAATTCATCAACCGAAATTTCCGCCCATTTCGCCAAACTCGTTCGATAAGATTCGTTGACGACATTGCCCGTCGGGGCAAGACGCATAATCACGCTTGAGCCGTAAATCGGCATTTTCGGAGCAGATCTTCGAAGTTCGCGGATAAAATCGGCACGTTTCAACGCCTCGGATTCGGTCGTTTCATACTCACGCATCGCCACCAATCCGCCATACGCCAGCATATCGAGTGAGACGATTGCCGCGTCAAAAGACTTCAAATTTTGCGTCTTTATCCACTTGATTATTTCATCGGATTTTCCGAATTCGGTGAACCGTCCGAGTAAATTTCGCGGCGGCGTTACGACCTCAACATCGCCGATAAGTCCCATCTTTACAGGAAATTGCAAACACGGCGGACGATCGTCGAGCGGAATCAGCAAGACTTTTGAAGTCAATTTGGTCTGTGCATTTGCGGAAAAGCAAAGAAAAATTATCCACAGATGAACACAGATAAGCACAGATATTTTTTGGATAAATTTAGTCATACAAATTCGTCTCATAAGCTCTCGTATGCGAGTGACGGCATAAAGTCTAGCTCGTGTAACGAGCGACGGAAACACCCAACATTAAATTCTGTCGCAATCTACGATAGCTCTATTTGTTGTTATCATTATACCTAGCGTTCCGCAAAGCTCCACACCAGGCTTTATGCTGTCGCCAACTACGTCGGCTAAAATCCAGTTCCCTCGATTTGTTTATTTTGTAACTCAATTAACTCTTCGTTTTCAGATAGTTCAATTCCGATTCTCAAAAATCTATTGGCAATCCGTTTGAATGTCTTACCTTCTTCTTTCTGAATTTTACGAATCTCCAGTATTAAATCATCATCTATTTCAACTGTTTTTCTGATGCTCATAAAATTATTTCTTCCCTAATTTCTCAACTAAATCATCTGTTACCAATTGCGATGCAAAAATTGCTAAACCGCTGTAATTATATTTCTTTTCAAGATTTAAGAAACGCTCGTCCAGCTTGCCGTCTTTGAAAAAATGCGTAACGTAGAGCGTTAGAAAAACCTTCATCGGCGGTTTGATGTCGGCTCTGAATTCCTTTGCCCATCGTTCAACCGTGTCAAAATTCGGGCTGTAACACATCGGGTAAAACGCGTTGATATACCCCTTATTTGCCCAATCGCGTGAATCCTGCATTTTGACTTTGAGCGTGTTCGTAAAATCGGGGAAAACCGCAACGGAAATCTCCCAATTCGGTTGCTTTTTCTTAACTTCGTCACTCAAAAGTTTGACAACTTCGGTAACTTTTGACGTTTTCCAATCTTGCCAAATCTTCTTTTCTGCGTCTGTTTTCAATAACTTAGCATCAAGTTTCGTGTCTTTTGTAAATTGAGCCAAAGCGTCCGCTGAGTAATCAAACGGAGTTTCAGGGTAATGCAAAGGATAGCGGATATAATCGAGCTGAACGCCGCCGAGTTTCGGGTAATTTGCGACCATTTCACGCATCACGGCGACCAATAATTTCCTCACGCCCGAATGCGACGGCGACATAAAAACCTTAAAAACATCGCGGTTTGCACCTTCGGCTTCGCTGCGGACGAGTTCCGAACCTTTATTATCCAAAACCATCCACTCAGGATATTTCGAGAAAATCGGCGACTTTGAAACATCACCCAAATTCGTATTCCATTGATGAAAAACGTGAATCCACGAATGAACCGACATG
>JANPBM010000124.1:0-66153 GCA_031430435.1 Acidobacteriota bacterium | reverse complement strand
GGCGGGTCAAGAATTGCATCCGGTATCGGCTTGATTTTATTTAGATTCGTACTTTTTATCCCAACTTCATCAATCTTATCGGCTAGATTCAACTCAATCATTTGCTCACGATAAAGTTTTTCAACATACGGCTTCACTCTGTCGCCAAAATCATCAACCATTTGTTTAGAAAATTCACCAAACTTTACTGCTCCGTTACTGATTCTGTTACCCGCGACAACTGCGTAATCTTTTAATAGTTCTGCACCTGCTACGCCGTTGTAAAGTGCCGGATTTTGTAATGACTGTTTAATTCTCTGACTTGCTAAACTTGCCGCTTCATCTGAAAACTTCTCCGCAACTTTCGCCGTTGCCAACGATTTCAAATCGCCGAGTTTTGTCAACAATTTATTGATTGCGGGAATTTCTTTGACTGCTTCAAGTGCAATTCCGGCACCTTTGCCGATGACAATATCCGTTGCAATCATTCCGACGGCGTAACCTGCACCATACGGAATGCTGTTAATGCCGTCTCTGGTGGTGAAAGTATCTTTTATCTTACCTTTGACGACTTTCGTAATTTTAGAAACATCGTCAGCCGTCAAACTGCCTAAAGCAACCGCGACATCTTTTATTGCTCCCAAAGTTTCAAGCGGATGTGCAATCATTGTCGCCGTGCCGACAATATTATCTTTTACGCCGTCAACCGCTCCCATAATAAATTGACTGACAGGATTATTTCTGTCTATTTCGGCTTTTATTTTCTCGACTTCGTTGACTTGAGATTGAACAATTTTATAGTTTTCGTTGATTTTTACTTGGTCTTTGACCGAAACATCAAAATAAACGATTCTTTTGTTGCCGACATTTCCTTTGTCGTTGATGTTGTCGGCTTTTGCTCCTTGTGCGGCGGACATATTAGCGATTTGGTTGTAATTTTCGCCCCACAGATTTCCGCCTTGATAACGGTCTTGGACAAATTGCGTCAAGATTCTTTTGTTTGTCGGCGGTTTGCCGTCGTTATTCAGTAACACGGAAAATTTTGTTTTCGGTGCGTTGCCAAGCGGAATTATCGACGATGTTTCGCCGACATTCGGTGTGTTTGCGTTTGGCGTGGCAATGCCGTTTTTGCCCGCGATTGCTTGATTCGGATTGTTTAATACTTCTTGATTCGAGTAAAGTTTTCCGCCTTTCGCAACATATTCTTTGACCTGTTGTTTGAGGTTGGCACGGTCTTGTTCACCCAAGCTAAAAGATTTTTGTTTACCAACTAAACCTTTATAATCATTGGATTTAACGGTTGCATCATCGTTCGGAGTCGGATCGCTTCCTTTTCTCCAATTCATTTTGCCGTCGGCGTTGGCATCGGCAAATTTCCTTTGTTCGGTTGTCGGCAAACCTGCTTGTTTTGCCGCTTTCATCAACGAAAAATGTTCATCGGACAACGGCGTTTCGTTCTTTTTTATTGTGGTTGTAACAACCGTCGGGATTTTCGGCTTAACGGTTTTCGGCTTAATCGGTTTATCGGTGTTAAGTTTTGGTAACGAACTCGTTGCGTTTATTGACATCGTAGAAGACTCCTTAATTTTTAATACCGGTTATTCATTGTGGTTATCCGTAAATTTACCAAATAGTTTCCCGTGCTTGCAAATTTTTCAATAAAACTTTTAGTTGCGGCATTGCATTTAATTAATTATTGTCGATGAACCGTCGCCGACGATGCCGTTGAACAATACAACGTAATACGAATCCACATTTTTGCCTTTCAATTTGGCAGGTAAAAACTTCATCGAACGAACAGCTTGGACGACTTCAAAAATTGCCTTATCGTCCGCATCCGAAAAAACCGCAACTTCGCCCGTGTCGCCGTTTGCGAGTAATTGGATGCGAACCGTTACTGATTGCCCTTTAATTTTGTCGCCTCTGCCTCTTGCTTCACGCAGTATTATCGGGGCTTTTGTCAAAATATTCGGCTTCTCGATTTTACTCATCACGCGGGTCACGCGATCGACTTCATAATTCCCTTTCAGATTATTCGGTACGCGATTTATTGCCGTAACAACTTCGGGCGATGACTTAATTTGCGTGTCGATCAATGTATTTTCGGCTTCTTCGGGTGAAGGTTTCTCTGCCGGAAATATAATTTTCCCTTGTGTTTTCAACGAATTCAGAAACCGCGTCAAATTTATGTTATCCGTTTCATTTGAAGTAAACGAAAAATAATGCAGAGCCTTTTTAGTCGCAATAAAAATTTGCGCCGAATAATAGCCGTCCTTTGAATACAGAAATTTGCGGGCATAAATATCGCCAATCTCGATTTGATCGGATTCGGACGAACCGCCGACCCGCAAGTTTTTCAAATACTCTTTCGGTCTGTCATATTTGTAAACAACCAAGTTTACCTTGAAACCTTCGGAAAAACTCCAAATTTTATACATTCGGGTTCCTTCAAACTTTTCCGCGTCCACAATCATTTCGGGCGGCAACGCAGCCGAGAAAACAGTCTTTTCAAATTCGATTCGCGTCCACTTGGTTTCTTGCGCGAAGCAAGTCATCGCCGTCAGCATTGTTATTAAAAGTATAATTTTATTTAGCTTCATAGATTATTTTTCCGTCCATTATGGTTTTTATTACTTTTACTTTTTCGATTTGTATCGGGTTGATTGTGAAAATATCTTCTGATAGAAGCACGAAGTCCGCAAGTTTTCCGACCGTGATTGTTCCCTTTACATTTTCTTGAAATTCGGCGAATGCTGAACCTTGCGTGTAGGCTTTGACGGCTTCGGCGACTGTGATTTTTTGTTCGGGAAACCAGCCGTTCGGGTTTTTGTCGTCTAAAGTTCGCCGCGTTACAGCTCCGTAAATTCCGTACATCGGATTGAGCGGAGCAACAAACCAATCTGTCCCGAAGGCGAGTGTCGCGCCCGAATCGAGCAAACTTCTGAACGCATACGTTCCGCGCAAACGCTTTTCGTCCAAACGCTTGCTTGCCCAACGTCCGTCATCCATTAAGTGAAACGGTTGCATCGAGGCAATAACTTTCAGCGTGCCGAAACGTTTGATGTCTTGCGGGCGAAGATGTTGAGCGTGTTCGATGCGGAAACGTCGGTCTTTTTCGCCGTTTTCCTTTTCGACTTTCGCGTAAATGTCTAAAATCTCGGCGTTTGCGCGTTCGCCGATGGCGTGAATGTTTACTTGCAAACCTGCTTTGTCGGCGGCTTTGACGTTCTCCGATATTTTTGACATATCGCCGAGAGCAATGCCCGAAGTATTTGGCGCGTCTAAATACGGCTCAAAAAACCAAGCGGTCGTCGAACCTAAACTGCCGTCCGCAAAGCCTTTCAAACAACCGATTCTGAGCATTTCGGAACCGAACGCGCGACTGAAACCGACGTTTGCAAGGCGTTTCCAATCGTCCAAAGGCGAACAGCCGTACACGCGGGTTTTCAAATTTCCACGCCGAATTAATTCTTGATAAACGCCGACATCGTTGCCCGCCGACATATCTTGGACGCTTGTAATTCCCAAACTCGCGGCGTAATTGCTTGCGGCAGTCGCAAATTCGAGCTTTTGCTCAAACGTTGCATCGGGGATTACGGCGTTGATATAATTCATCGCGTTGTCTTTGAAAATGCCGGTCGGATTGCCGTCGGCATCGCGGACAATCTCGCCGCCGTTCACGTCTTTCACGCTTTTATCAACCTTCGCCAGTTTCATTGCCAACGAATTTCCCAACGCCATATGTCCGTCAAGCCGGTAAATAAACACGGGATTATCGGGCGTTACGCCGTCAATCATCGCGGCGGTCGGCAAATTATTCGGTGTCCAATTTTCGTGATCCCAAACTCCGCCGAGAATCCAACGACCTTTCGGCAACTTGGCGGCAAAATTTTTGATGCGTTCGGTAAATTCGGAGGGCGATTTTGCATCACGCAAATCTACGCTTGAAAGTCCCATTCCGCCGTCGATAAAATGGACGTGAGCATCATTAAAACCGGGCACCAAAAGTTTACCTTTTGCATCGATGACCTTTGTAGTTTTACCGATAAGTTGTTTTATTTCAGCATTTGTGCCGATAGAAACAATTTTGTTGCCGACAACCGCGACAGCCTGTGCAGTCGGCTTTGCATCGTCAAGCGTCCGCACAGTTGCGTTGGTGATAACTAAATCAGCCGTTAATTTTTGGGCGTGAATTGTTGAAAAAATGATTGCAACGAAGAAAAAAGTGGTCAAAAATTTATTCATATTGGTTACGAATTATAGTTTGTTTGACGCAAATTGCAAGAAACTGAAGACAATCTGCGATAAAAGTACGCCCGTGAACGCTTCCGTGAACACAAGGAACGCTTCCGTGTCGCCCGTCCCGCATTCCGTGGACACAAGGAACGCTTCCGTGTCGCCCGTGAGAGTCTCGCTGAACTGAGCGAACGTCTCACGGGAGTCCGTCCGGCATTCCGTGGACACAAGGAATCATTCACGGGCGACAAAAAATCGTTCCGTGTCATCAATAAAGCGAAAATCTATATTCGATTGTTTTTTCGGTTGCGACCGGTTTGCCGTCATTTTCCGGCGGAAGAATTTTGATACGCATTGCCGCCAATATTGCGTTATGGACTAAACCGTATTTTAATGCTCTACGCACAACTATCTTTGTAATTTGTCCAAATTCCGAAAAAATCACCTTAAGTCGAACTACACCGTTTAATCCTGCCTTTCTCGCAGATTCAGTATAACTTGCTCTTGGTTGGGTAAGAATCAAAAACATCTTCACGTTTGAGTCGGCGAGCTTTGGTGTGGTTGACGGCTTTGGTTTGGAAGAAGATTTTTTATCTTCCAATTCTTCCAAGTAGGAAATATCGGTTGCTTTAAGACGCGAAAATCTTGACTCGTTTGAAAGCAATTCACTATTAACATCAGGCTTAAAAGTCAAAGCATCAAAAAAACGCTTCATTGCTTGAGTTTCACCTGAATGTGACGAAGCAATCAGAAGATAAATATTATTTTTAGAGTAGAAATACTGTCTTACGGTATATTGCTTTTCGCTTTTAATAATCAGCTGTTTAATTTTGAAGCCGTCTTTTTTAATTTCAGACCAATCCACAGAAGTTTTTTGCCATTTCGCAAACTCTTTATCATTATCTGCAATAACATCAAGTGCTTTTTTTGAACCTTTATAACTTTCAAAACTCAGCAAGGTATGTTCGGCGTATGAATTAAATACGCTCATTTCGGTAATGTTATAACTTTCGCTCAAATTGCCGACTGATGTTCCCTCTTTGTAGTAGAAATAACCATACTTGGCAGGAACTTCAATCGAAAATTCGCCGTCGTCGCTTTGAATGCGAAACCAATCGTCTTTTTTGGCTTCTTGGGCGAAAGAAAATGCGGCAAATAAAAATACGGCGAGTAAAAATCGTAAAGTTTTCATATTTTAATAACCTGTTACGAGAAGATTCTTCGCTGATTTTATACTGATTCTCTGAAATTTGGAATACGCGGACGCGGCGCGAACCCGAATTTGTTCATTTGTTTCGCCGTTTACCCAACCGTCCAAGGCATCGTGCAGAATATACGCTTCGGGAGCCATTAAATTTGATGTCCAAACCAGCGGAACGGCGTTTGTTTTCCTTAAATGTTCGCCGAAATACTGTCGCGAGGCACACGCCAAAACAATCGCCTCGCGTTTGTCGTCATCCTTTTTGACCAATTCTTTTTCGAGCTTAAAATCCATCAACCCGTCGTGTCCGACAAAGGCAATCAAATTCGCGCTGCCGAGAATTTGCAAAGTTTCATTGCCGATTTTTACATTTTCGAGTTTTTCGCCTGTGGTCGCGGAGAAAAAATCGTCGATTGTTTCACGCATCTTGCTCCCGCGATACGCATCGGCGACAAGATAAACATTTTGCAGTTTGTGTTTAAAGATAATTCGTTCAAGCACATTTTCTTTCGGGTTGGCGATTGTCTCGATTTTTGTCCAACTTTTGCTTTTTGAAAAGTAAGTTTTGACACCGTACATTGCTCCCCAATAAAGATTTTTGACCGTATCTTCGCCGTTGCCCAAAAATGCGGGAACCGGCACAATGCCTTGAAATTCGTTGTCGCACAAGGCAACCAAAACGTGGATAACTTTAGCGGAATTTTTAATTTTTGCAACTGTTTCGACTGATTTCGGCGTTGGCTGCACAACAGATTGAGCCTTTGTGCAGCCGACCGAAATCAGTAAAAATGCAAAAACAAATAATTTGTTAAGCATAAAATAATGTTCCTATTTCAAAAGTTCGTCGATCCGCCAACCGAATTCTTCAAAAATTCCCGCCGACGAATAACCCGATTTAGAATATGCAATTTTGCCTTGCTTATCAATAAACCAAGTTGTCGGAAGACTGAAAACGGCATTGTTGACAGTATAATTTTCGCTCAAAAGAAGCGGTAAAACGAATTTTTTATCCGCCACAAACTTTTTCACGAGTGCGGCATCTTCCAAACTGTTGATTGTCAGAAACACAAAG
The DNA here is from genome assembly GCA_031430435.1 of Acidobacteriota bacterium. GTDB lineage: Bacteria > Acidobacteriota > Blastocatellia > Pyrinomonadales > Pyrinomonadaceae > JANNVK01. The sequence continues at coordinate 59,665 of JANPBM010000124.1, read as the reverse complement.
TCTTTATTTTCTTTGTATTTATCGCGAAGCGCGACAAGTTCGGGCATTTCTTGAAGACACGGAACACACCAAGTCGCCCAAAAATTAATAAGGACAACTTTGCCTTTCAAATCGGCGGAAGAAACAATTTTGCCGTCCAAAGTTTTTAAAGAAAATGGCGGCAAAGGTCTTTGCATCGGGTCTTTTTGAGATGTAACCGTTTGCTTGCGTTTTTCCGTTTGAATTTTTTTAATTTCGGTAATATACGCTTCGTAGCCTTCCGAATTTCCGCGTCTTTTTTGATAAACATTTTTCAATTTATCGAAGTTTTGCTCTTTGCTCGGCATTGAAGCGTAACCTTCGCGGTAATTATTTTCTGCTTTTTCGAGGTCGTTTTTACCTTCGTAAAGTTCACCAAGCAAGAAAAAGGCTTGATTGTAGTCTTTTGAAAGTTCAACGGATTTAAGCAATTCCTTTTCGGCTTCGTCAACCTTTTTTTGTTTCAGCAAAGATTTACCTAATTCATTGAGTAACCTAGCTTTATTGCCTGATTCGAGATCGCCGAATCTTGCCATTGCCTGACGCAATACTTCGGGCATCTCAACTTTTTGCCCTAATTTTGTCAGACCGATTCGGGCGTATTTTTCGGCATCAACAAACAAACTGCGATTGTTCAGAATGCGGGCAATCGTTAAAAAATGCTCGTTCGGATTACTTGAAAAAGTGTTTCCTTTCATTCTGCTTGAAGGCTGAATTTTGCCGGCGGAATCGGCGATGCTTAAAACTTCCGCATTGCTCACCTTTTTATCGTCCTGCACAACGTCAAGCAGTTTTTCATAAGCACCAATCAGCAGATTATTGTCAAAATGCTTCGGACGAGCAATAAAATCGCGGCACATTTTGGCAATTTCCACTGTTTCTTTAGCATCTGATTTACCACTTTTGGGTTTGAGCGTCATTCCGCCGGACATCGAACTTAAATCGATTGCTCCAAATTTTGCTTCAAATACTTTTTTCTCGATTCGGTCGGACAAAATCGTTTCGGTTTCTTCGCTCATTGGATATTTAGCGATAATAATATCTTCAAATTCCTTTTGTTTGTCGGGTATTTTCAGCGATTCCAGAACGTCCGAGATTCTTAAAAGTATTTTCGGACTCGTTTTAATCGTTTTGGTAAAAGCATTTATATCGGCGAAAACTTTATCTTTTTTCTCGGTTTCGTCGGTGTTTTTTTCGTCTTTCACGACCGCATTCCAATAGGCGTTTCTGATTTGAAAAGAATTCGGCGAAAGTTTTATCGCGGTTTCCAAAGGTGCGATTGCTTCGGCAAAACGTTTGTCCCGCACTAACCAAGCGGCGTGTAAATAAAACGCGGAAACATTTTCAGGATTCGATTTTTGGGCTTCAATCAACAAAGCAAAACTTTCTTCTTTTTTATTTTGAAGATTAAAAACCTCGGCTTTTTTGAGTAAATAATCGGGTTTTGTTTTTAACAGTGATTCATTGGCATTTAAGATTTCTTCGGCTTTGCCGGTTTCGGCGATTGAACCCAAAAGAGTTATTTTAAGAAAAATATAATCTTCGTTTTGCGGCGAAGCAAGCAGAAGTTTGTCGGTAATTGTAATGGCTTCTTTGATTACGTCAGGTTGGCGAATACGAGATTTTGCCGATGCCAACGCGTATAACAAAGCCTTATCGTCGGGCTTTTTGACCAATAAATCTTCGGCAAATTTAACGGCATCTTGCGGATCGCCGCCGCGAGACATATTCAAAATCTGCCACATTTGAACTTCGGAGTTATCGGGAAATTTTTCGAGCAGAGTTTTTCCGGCATCCATGCCGTTTTCGTAATCTCTCAGAACATAATAAGTTTTCAACACGCCGACGGCATCTTTCTCGGTTTGCGCGAACGCCGAAAAAGCCGTCAAGAAAATGAACGACAACAATATCAGGAGTTTCCTCATTAATTTTTTTCCTTATTTTTAGATTTTTTAATTTATTATCGGGTGCAATCTGTCCAAAATAAATTAAACTAAGGAGAGTTTTCCACACTAATTTGACGTAAAAAAGTGTTAAATTTATTTTTATAGTTGCAGACGATAATATAGTTAGATGCCGTTTAACGGAAAAAGTTCCGGATGCGGAGAAAATATTTACAGATGAACGAAAAACATATCCAAATTTCCGGAATTATACTGATAATAATTTTCGGCGCGTTCATTGTTTGGCTTTATGTTTCCGAGCCGAAAAATTTGGTCGAAGCCGTAACGAAAGCGACTGTAACTGTGGGAACTTACGAAGTAAATAAAGTTAAATTTGACGAAGGTTTGTCGCAGTTTCGCAACGAAAATTACGCGGTCGCAAGAGATTTTTTCAACCAAGCCGACACCGAAAAACGCGACGACAAAACGCAGTTCTACATTGCTTACAGTTTTTATCGGCAAGGTTTCGGCAAAGTTTACAGCGACAACAATCTTTACAAACAAAGTTTAGAAATCGTCAATAAAATTGACCGAAACTTCAAATCGGACGACATAAATCTGCAAATGAAAACGCCCGCCGAACTTAAAAACGAACTCGAAGAAGGTTTAAAAGTTACGCCGGACGATTTTAATCCGTTGAAAGTTTTGCGAGAAAGAAAGTAAGTTTTAAGGCAAAAACGGGGAACGGATTTTAGAAGTATTTTCATAAAAACCGGTCACTTTCTTTCGGTTTATCCGGAGCAGAAACACCAAGCCATCGCCGTTGCGGCAGACAATTAACAATCTAAGCCGGGATTTCTTACGGATGAGTCATATCTGCCGGGACAACCCACATATCAAATTCTTCCGCCGTCAAATAACCTAATTCCAACGCGGATTCTTTGAGTTTCAAACCTTTTTTATGCGCGTTTTTGGCGATTTTTGACGCTTTATCATAGCCGATATGTTGATTCAAAGCCGTAACGAGCATCAGCGAATCTTGTAAATAATGCTCTATTTGCGGACGGTTCAGCTCGATTCCGTTGACGCAAAATTCGACAAAACCTTTACAAGCATCGTTCAATAATCTGACGGAATGCAAAAAATTATGAATCATGACAGGTTTGAAAACATTGAGTTCAAAATTACCTTGCGAACCCGCAAACCCAATCGCGGCATCGTTACCGAGTACTTGGGCGGCAACCATCGTCATCGCTTCCGATTGAGTCGGATTAACTTTGCCGGGCATAATCGAACTTCCCGGTTCATTTTCGGGCAGAGAAATTTCGCCGATTCCGCAACGCGGTCCCGAAGCCAGCCAACGCACGTCGTTCGCAATTTTCATCAACGAACACGCCAAAGTTTTTAACGCGCCCGACGCAAAAACAACTTCGTCGTGAGCGGAAAGCGCGGCAAATTTATTCGGATGCGCTTTGAACGGCAAACCTGTCAGTTCGGCAATGCGCGCGGCGGCTTTATCGGCAAACAGCGGATGCGAATTCAAGCCCGTGCCGACCGCAGTTCCGCCGATTGCCAAATCTAAAAGTCCGTTCATAACCATTTTCAGCCGTTCAATGTCGCGTTCAATCAAACTTGCCCAACCGCCGAATTCTTGCCCGACTGTCATCGGCGTTGCGTCTTGCAGATGCGTCCGACCGATTTTGACGACATCGGCGAACTCTTTTGCTTTTGCGTCAATCGCTTCGCAAACAGTTTGCACGGTCGGAATCAAAGCGTTGAGTCGTTCTGCCGCAGCAATATACATCGCGGTCGGAAAAGTGTCGTTCGACGATTGCGACATATTTACGTCGTCGTTCGGATGCACGGGCGTTTTGCTGCCCATTGTTCCGCCCGCAATTTCAATCGCCCGATTCGAGATAACTTCGTTGGCGTTCATATTGGTTTGCGTTCCGCTTCCCGTCTGCCAAACTCTGAGCGGAAAGTGCGCGTCCAAGTTGCCTTCGATAACTTCATCGGCGGCTTTGACAATCAAATCGAGCTTTTCTTTCGTCAAAAGATTCGATTTAAGTTCGTGATTTGTAATCGCCGCGGCTTTTTTCAAAATTCCTAAAGCCCGAATCATTTCACGCGGCATCACGTCGAATCCGATGTTGAAATGATGCAGCGAACGCTCGGTTTGAGCACCCCAATAGTTGTCTGATTCAACGGCGATTTCGCCCATCGAATCTGTTTCAATGCGTGTATTTTTATTTGTTTCCGACATAGTTGTTAAAATTTTTGAATTGGTTTGATTATTTATTTACAAGGCTGATTATACTTGTGATTTAACAAGTAACAAATCGGCGACAAAACTTTTCTTGATTCTTGCCGAAGTTATTTATGAAATAGCGATGTTCGATTTTTGATGCCGGAATTCAGTCCAAGTAATCAAAATTGCGTGCGGAACCGTCAAGGCGGAAAGTAAAACCAAATAAGCCGAAGTGTAATCGGCAAGCTCGGAAATTCGCAGTTGCCACAGCCAAAATATCAGTCCGATGCCAAAAAGCGAAAAGACTGTAATCGGCAACGCCCGCAGATGAAATTTACCGACTGTCGTCCATAAACCGGTGCTTTCAAATTGTTTATCATCTTTTTCGTACACGCCGATTCGCAACAAATGCCGCCACGAATGAACTCCGATCAGATAAATCGTAACGGCAAGCAACGGCGTTGTGAGCCAAAAGAAAATTATCAATAAAACAGTTTCGAGTATAATAAATATGTTTTTTTCCGAAATCAGCCTCGAATTTACAGATTTGAGCGCAAAGCAGTTTATTAAAATTAAAATAGTTCCGAAGCCGAAAATATATGGGGCGAAATTTAACAGAAAACCGACGACTTCCGTGCTTTCACGCGAAACTAATTTTGATAAAACCACCCCGCTTTGATTCGGAAAAAAAGTCAGCGGAGCAAACATCAAGATAAAACCGCGTCCGAACGAACAGATTATCCAATCTTTTTTATCGGCTGTTTCCCAAACTGCGTCGCCGCTGCCGAAATGCCAAACCGTTAAGGCTAAAAAACCGACAATGGCAAAATTTTGAAAGAAAAACCATACGCCGACAATCAAACAGGCAATCAAAAGATAGCCGACAAGTAACTTTATTGTGTGTTTCAGACTGTTATTTTTTCGTTGCGCGGCATCGGTCAAAAGCCAAAAATCGTATGCTCCGTGCGGCAAACCCAAAAATAAAGCGCTTGCGATTAAAAGCCACGCTCCATAGAGTTCAGCGTTTTCACCCGCCAATTTGCCGAACAGACAGCCGCTGAGAAGGCTTAACCACGGGATTATGTAGAGTTGTAAATGACTTTGGTATTTCATTTTTGGTCGCTAATTTCCGCAGAATGCTTTGCAGTCCGATTTTGCCGAACAGTATTTTCGGCAACGCCGCAATAATCGCAAAATCGTCCGCATACGAACTTTCGTCGGTTAAAAACCGGATTAAAACATCGGGCGAAACTTTATCGAATAATAACATAAATGCGTCTTTGGCAGATGCGGGGTTTTTCGCAATCAGGTTGAGAAAAACGTCGTCGAAGAAATTATATTTTGATGATGCAAAGTTTAGCGGCAGACTTTTTCCGCTCGCAATCGCATCGGCAATTTCCGAAGTTTGTCGCTGAATTCGATGAAACGCATAACCGCTGGAAGGTCGCGCGTTTCCGCCGGCAATTCCGATGCTGTGAATTCGTTCGCCTGTTTTCAAAGGGAATTTTGCCGAAGTCATCGGAAGTTGTCCCGATTCTTTTGATTTGACGACGAAATTGTTGCCGTAATTTTCCGCAATATATTTCTTTAACGCCAAAGTGTGTTTTGCCGAATCAAGCGGCTTTGCGCTAAACGAAGTACTTTCAACCAATGCTTTTTTATTTGAATACGGCAAGACATAAATGAAATTCACGCCGTCGATTTGGGCAGTGCGGAAATCCATCAAAGTCGCTGTTTTCTCATTAAACACCGAGTTTTGAAACTCTATTTCCCAACCCAAAAACGTTTGATGCAGATAAACTTCCGAAGTGTTTTTTATTGATTCAAGATTGATGCTGCCTTTGTGTCTGGCATCAAAGACAAGGTTTGCCTGCCAAGTTTCAAGGTTTGTCGTAACTTCGACAAACTCAGGTTTCTCGGCTATTTGTTCGACTCTTTCGCCCAAACTTAATTTCACGCCCGATTCGTTATTTTGCCATTTGGAATGAAATTGCGAGAAAAATTCCGGAGCATAAATCTGTTTGTATGAAAAATAGTCGGAAGTTTGATTTGTCGAACCGGATTGGTCGCAAACCGTCCACTCATTCCAACTGTTTCGGACTAAACCGGACATCGAATCAGGCAATTCAGACCAAGTACACCAGCGTTGCTCATTATCGAAATTTGTTCGGCTGTCGAGCAAAACCGTCTTGCCTCGATAACCTTTACTTTCCAAATAATGCGCTAATGATGTTCCCGAACAACCTGCTCCGAGGATTAAAATGTCGGCTTTTTTCACGATTCCGCTCCCGTCCGCAATTTCTTTGGTTCTTGAAGTGTTCAGAGTTTTACCTGATTAAAAGCAAACTCTAAACACTCCAAACTATGTTCGACCTCAAAGCAAATTACGCTTCGACTGCTCCGCCTTGTTGTCTGCGTTTATACAATGCCGACCCTGCCAGATAGACAATAATTCCCGGTCCGATTTTGTTGATTTGGTCGCCCAAATTGTAAACCGCGTGAACAATGTTCAAGTCTAAACTCGGCAAAAGCGACGGAATCATATAACCGATCGGATAAATTCCCCAACCTGTGATGACAAAAATCGACATCCATTTAACTGCCCATTGCTCTTCAGGTTCGGCAGTTTTCGCCATTTCTTTAACGGTTGTGAAAAGAAAATAAATGATTCCGACATATCCGACAGTTGAAATTGCTCCCCATAAAAGGTGCATTCCGGCATTTGCAACATACTGTTCACCGATAAATCCGGCAAAAATCATCAACAAATCTGCCAAGATTAAATACGTTACAACCTTGCCGACTTTTCGTCCTGCTGCCACCGCCAACGGAATTTTTGCAACCAACAACGGTGTCGTAATCAACCAATCCATATATCGGAAATTTATAATTCCGAAAAACGAATTCGCGGTAATTTTCGCATAATCCGCACCTTTTACTGCCAATAACGGAAGTGTTACATCCGAGTACAAGCCCTTCATATAAAAATAGTGAAACGCCGCAATTCCCACAATTATCGCCGAAAGCGTCAAAGCTGTGCGATATTCCGGAGCGACACTATTTCTTTGCGCCAGAAAAAAGACAAAAGCCGCACCCATCGAAATGTATGCGACGAAAAATGTAAAATTAACAATCATCGGCAAAATGCCAACTTGATCGGCGGTAATCAGGTCGGATGAAAAACCGAGCATTACCGAACTTAGTAGTGTTCCTAACATATTTAATCTCCCTTGTTCATTCTTGTTTTAATGTAAAACCTTTTTTCGACAAGCTAAAAAAGACAAACTTGTCATTTGCACTCTTTATTTTTTATGTTTCAAAAAAATAATTACATCAATCTGAAACAACGAAAATAAAAATGACTCTCAACAAAAAAGTAAAAGGTTTATTTTACTTTTTAATTTTTGACAAATTGTTGACAGGCATTATTAAACTACTTTTTGAACTGTAACACACAAAAACACTAAAACCGCTCAAACCGTTCATTAAAAATTAAGATTAGGTTGATAAGCCCATCTTATGAGCTTGTTTTTGCATATAAAACTTAGATTTAGCAGGTTCAGCCAATCATGCGACGGCGACTAAAAATCGTCCAAACCGCTCACACCGATATTTTATGTGTCAACAGTAAACTCTGCCAACGTCTCGAATCGATTATGAACAGCCAAAATTATCACGCCGAAAAGCACAGCTACGACAATCAAGACAATGTTCAGTAATCCTTCGGCTGAAAAAGACAGTTTCAAAAGAATGGTTGAAATAATAAACCCCGAATTCCGAATTACTTTGTTAAATTTATCGATGTGCAGAAAAGAAAAAAGCAGCAAAAGAACATCGATTAAAATCAAGACTGTGAAAAATTCATCAAAAAAGATTTTGTTGACATCTTTGATCGTATCTACCAATCGACTGATCGAGAAAAAACTTTCGTAAACCCAATGACCGAAACTGTACGCCGCCAAAATAAAAAGTAGCGGAATCAGACAAGTTGCAATAATATTCTTAATTTTTATAAAATTGGCAAGCTCCGAATTCGGCTCAATTTCCTTTTTCGGTTTCGTGATTCCGGTTTGATTCAGTTTGTAAAAGACAAAAATCAGCAAAAACAACACAACGGTTGCGATTAAATCGTAAGTAAAATTAAGGTCGGACTTTACACTGAACCAGTCTTCCGTAAATTCTAATTGCGAAAGGTCTTTGAAAACTCTGCGAATAACGATAAGCATAATAATTTCGTATTGCTTACCGATATAAATGGACGTTGATTTCGGCAAATAAAAGACAAGCAGATAGACTTCGTAAATTAAGATAAACGAAAATGGCGTGTAAATTGCCGCAATCGGATTTGTCAATAATTTGGATGAATCGTTTATTTGCAGCAGGTGAGAATCTACTAATCCGATTATCGCCAAGTGCAGAATAAAGCTGATGATGGCGACAGAAACAATTACTACTTCGCTTTTTTTTCTCGTCTTTTCAGAAAAAAATGCTTGGTAAATCAAATCAAATCTTTTACCGGTTTTTAGCATTTTATAGTATTTTGCAAACCGGATTTTTTATTTTTCGACATATTTGCAAGCTAACACTAATAAAAAGCGAAGTCAATTAAAACTACGCGTTATACATCTGTACTCAGTTGATAAGAGTAACTAATACAAAATGTTAAATAGCTTTTCGGACGCAGGTTAAATACAAATTCACCCAATCTTGCGGCGATGATTTCGGCAGTTTAATCTTTACGGTGATTCCGGCTCAAATCACGCCAAACTTTCCGCAGTTTTTCGTCCCAAAAAGTCCACGCGACAATGCGGCTGATTTTATTGCCTTGTCCCATCGGAATTGTTCTTACTTCAACAGCTTTCGCTTTATCCAATGCAGAATAAATGCTTTTCAAGTGCGTCTGTTTTGAAACCAAGGTTGAAAACCAAAAGCACGAAGCCCGAAATTCACGGCTTTCGACAATCATCTTTTCGATAAATTTTTCTTCGCCGCCTTCGCACCACAATTCGTTGCTTGTCCCGCCGAAATTCAGCGTCGGATTTTTTACTCGTTTTTGTGTCAAATTAGATGATTTTTTTACTGCGGCGGCGGTTGCGTCTGCTTGCGAGGCGTGAAACGGAGGGTTGCAAATTGAAACGTCGATAAGTTCATCGTGAATAATTCCGCGAAAAATATCGGTTGGATTTGGTTGTAAACGCAGGTTAATCGAGCCTTTCAGATGCGAATTTGCTTCGACGATTTGCGTGGCATTTGCAATCGAAACCGCGTCAATATCAGTGCCGATAAATGACCAGCCGTATTCTTTGCAGCCGATTATCGGATAAATACAATTCGCTCCAACTCCAATATCCAAACAAGTTACGAGCTTTCCGACGGGAATTTTTTCGTTGTTGCAACTCGCCAATAAATCTGCGATGTAATGAATGTAATCGGCTCTGCCGGGAATCGGCGGACACAAATAATCGGGCGGAATATTCCAATTTTCGATGCCGTAAAAAAATTTAAGAAGTGCTTGGTTCAGAATTTTCACAGCCGTCGGGTTTGCAAAATCAATCGAGTTGTCGCCGTAAATATTCGGTGCGGTAAAATTCGCCAGTTCGGGTGAAACGGCGATCAGTTCGGCGAAATCATAACGTCCGCGATTGCGGTTTCGCGGATGAAGTTTCGCTTTTTCGACCGGATGTGGTTTCTTTTCTCGAAGCATTACAAATTTTCAGATTCCGAAAAACAGTTTAGCGTTTTGCGTTGTTTGGCGGGCGACTTCTTCGATTGAAACACCTTTGAATTGTGCCGCAATTTCCGCGACAAACGGCAAAAATGCCGGTTCGTTACGGCGTTCGTGATATTTTGCAATCAGGTTTTTCGTGATATTTTTCGGCAACATAAACGGCGCATCCGTTTCAATCAGCAACCTGTCCGACGGCACATATTTAACGACTTCTTTCAAATGTTCAAACCGCCGAACATCGCTGATTGCTCCCGTAAAACCAAGATAGAAACCTTTGTCCAAATAAGTTTTCGCTTCTTGTAAATTGCCTGTAAAGCAATGTACAACGGCTTTCGGCAGTTTTGACAGAAAATTATCGGTGATAGAATTGAATCGTGTAAACGCCGCTCTTTCGTGCAGAAAAAGTGGTTTTTGAACTTCAACCGCAAGTTGTAATTGAGCTTCGTAACATTTTTCCTGAGCCGGACGCGGCGAAAAATCACGGTCAAAATCGAGTCCGCATTCGCCGACCGAAACAACGTGCGACTGTTCCAAAAGTTTTCTTAGTCTTGAAATACTTTCACCGTCGAAATGTTTCGCATCGTGCGGATGAATTCCCGCTGTCGCAAACAATTCGGCGGGATATTTTGTCGCTAAATTTGCAGATTCTTCGCTGTTTTTGACGCTTGTGCCTGTCAAAATCATTTGTCCTACGCCGGCTTCAATCGCGTTTCGGATAATCTGCGGAATTTCGTTATTAAATTGTTTATTGGTAAGGTTGATTCCGATGTCAATGTATTTCATTTTACTTGTGTTTTCTACCATAACTACTTTAGCGGATTACATTTATCGTTCGCAAATCCCTTGCCGTCAATGTCGTTTTGCAGACAAATCGCTTTCCAATTTTTGAAATTAAGTTGAAACTTATTGGCTTTTTTCGACGAAATGTCGGCGTTTGTAAAAACCTCTTCGCTTCCGTCAGCATTTATTTTCGTAATTTCAAGCGAATAACTGCCTTTTACATCGTTATCGGAAAAATTAAATGTCCCGTTTTTCGCGTCTAAACTGATTATAATTTTCTTTTTGGCGATAAGTTTTGCGCGTTTCAGTTTGAAAATATAACTCGAATCGGTTGCATTCGGCGGATCAAACGCAAAACTGAAACTCGGCGTTTCTTCGGGTTTATTTGAAACATAATCAATTTTATTTCCGCCGGTTTGCAGATTGACCGTGATAATTTTATCGCGGCTCAAACTAATTGCCAAAACTCTGACAACAAAACCGTTTCCTGCAATTCCCAAATCACCTTTGGCATTTTCTTTCTGACCGAAAACTCGAATCGTCAATTTTTCATCTTTTTCGCCGATCGGAACGCGATAAACCGGCTCGCGATCGCGCGAAGTCGAAGCAGTCATAGCATTTACTTTTACTCCGTTTTTTGTGATTAAAACATCGCCCGCCGCATTTAATCCGATGCTGATATTTTTCATTTCGGTTTGTGAAAAAGATTGTCCGGCAAAGCCGCAAATAATCAATATTAAAAAAATTTTCATCATAAAACTCGTAAAATCTTGACTTATAGCAGGTAAGCAGAAGTTGTATGACACAATAACGGTATGAATAAGCCAAATAAATTTATCAAAACTTTGTCTGAGACTGACTATAATCAACTGCTTGAAAATTATCAAACCGGTAATAATTTTCGACCGAGAAATCGTTCACACGCGATTTTGCTTTCTTTTCAAAAGTATTCGATTGATGAAACAGCCGAAATTTGCGGGGTTCACCTAACTACAGTCGGAAATTGGATTGGAAAAATTGGAATGAATTTGAAAAGACAGGATTAGAAGACGGAGAACGAAACGGTCTTATCTTAAACGTAATCTTTCAAGGTTGCGTTTTTTGTTTTGGAATAAAGAAACATTCGTTGCTATAATCAGACGCAAGGAGTTTATTTTTATGAAAACAATTTTAAGTATTTTGATATTAACGTTAGCGATGACGACCGCGATTTTTGCCCAAACGACCGAGATGAAACCGAAAGAATCTATGTCAATGGATAAGATGAAAACGGACGATAAGGACGATGAGAAATCGAAAGCCGAGCAAGCCGATTGGAACGACAAAAGCCAATTTCCGATGAAACGCGGAATGATGAGCGGAACGGCGAGTAAGGTTTCGTTGGCAAAAATCTTGAAATCACCTGCCAAGTATTCGGGCAAAAACGTTGTTGTTGAAGGAGTTATTGTCCGCAGCTGCAAAATGGAAGGTTGCTGGATGGAACTTGCTCCGAACGCGACCGGAAAATCGATTCGTATCAAAATGAAAGATCACGGATTTTTTATTCCGTTAAATGCCGCAGGTTTGAACGCAAAAGCCGAAGGTGTTTTTACCGTCAAAACTTTGAGCAAAGCCGAAGTTGACCATTTAATGAACGAAGACGGCGCGAAATTCGACAAAATTAACGCCGACGGAACCGTAACGGAAGTCGCTTTTGTCGCCGGCGGCGTAGAATTATCAAAGGCGAAAAAATAATCGACTGATAATTTATTGCTTATCGGTAAAAAAAAGACCGTAAATTGTTTTGCAATCTAAACAGTTTACGGTTTTTTTACTTTAGATTTGTGCAAAATTCGCTTATGTTTTGCGTTACAAAAATGCTCGAAAACTTTGACAACAATTTTTACTTGAAATTTTCCAAATAATTTTCAGCCGTGTTGAGCAACCGTTCTTTGCGACCGGCATCCATTTTGCGCAACGCCAACGCCATCACACTTAAACGCGGATTGCCGCGAAAAAACTTTTCGTGTTTGGCAATAAATCGCCAATAAAGCGCGTCCCAAATTTCGCACCAATCGCCTTCGCCGAAATCGGACATTTTTTTGATGTAATTCGAGCCGGAAATATAAGGTTTAGTCGTCATCAAACCGCCGTCCGCATACTGACTCATCGCGTACACATTCGGCACCATCACCCAATCGTAAGCGTCCACAAACATTTCCATAAACCACAAATAAACATCATCGGGCGAAACTTCGGTCAAGACCATAAAGTTTCCCAAAATCATCAAACGTTCGATGTGATGACAATAACCGAATTTGATAACTCGTTTAATCACAACGTCTAATGGTTTAATATCGGTTGTTGCCCGCCAAAAATTTGCGGGTAATTTACGGTTGTGATTCCAAAAATTCGAGGTGCGTTGGGTGCGTCCTTCTTTTTCGTAAACGGCGCGCATAAACTCTCGCCAACCGATAATTTGCCGAATAAAACCTTCGAGCGAATTAAGCGAAACGTTATTTTCGTCCGCAAAACTCAAGGCTTTATCGACAATTTGCGGCGGCGTGAGCAACCCGATATTTAACATCGGCGTTAAAATCGAATGAAAAATAAACGTTTCATTTTGCGAAATCGCGTCTTCGTAATCGCCGAACAACGAGAATCTTTCGGCTAAAAATTCAGCTAACCAAACTTCGGCGGCGGCGTGCGTGGTCGGGTAAATAAAGTCTTCCGCTTCGCCGTAATTCATCGGAAAATGAAGATTTACATAACCGATTGCTTCGGTTGTAAACTCGTTTTGCACGGGAAATTTGACGCTTGGAACATAAATATTCTTTGGTAACTTTTTACGATTATCCGCATCGAAAGTCCATTTTCCGCCGAGCGGTTTGCCGTCGTTGTCAAGCAAAATGCCTAATCGCAAACGTTCTTTGCGGTAAAAATCAGTCAACGAATAATGCTTTTTGGTCGGAAAAGAATTTGCTAAAGTTGCGGCGGAATTGAAAAACATCGGCGTTTCAAACTTGGTCAATTTAATGTTCAAATTTTCGCACGAATGACGGAATCGAGTTTTGAGCCAATCGTCCGTGACATCGTTATAAACAACTTCGGAAACTTTGTCGTTTTGCAGAATTTCCGCCAAACCGGCAGTTGTTTCAATCTCGTGAAATTCCACATAACGAACATTGAAACCGCGTGTTTCCAACAGTTTAGCGTAATACTTAAGGCTTGCCCGATGAAGTACGATTTTTTGTTTGTGAAATTTAACGCGCGAAAAAAGCAACGGTTCTTCGACCACATAAACACGCTTGACGTTGTTCAAAATCGGGTTGTGCGCAAATAATTGGTGCGGAAAAATAACGGCAGAAATCATACCTTTAGTTTCGCAAAAAGTCGTTGACCGGATTCAACTATTGTTGGTTTGAGCAAAAAAGACAAGTGAATTATTTTCTGATAACGCGGGTAATTTCGGACGGCGAACTTTCCGCGCCTTTTGAATCAACCGCCCGCACATAATAAAAATAGATTTCGCCCGAAATCACGCCGTCGTCTTTGAACGCGGCAGTCGGAAGCGGTGCGGAATTTCGGCGTTCCCACAATTCGAGCGGAACATTTTCGTCAGACGAACGATAGATGTTGTAACCCGCGAAATCGGTCAACGGATTTTGGTCGAAAGTTTTCCCCGCGTGATCCGTGTAGGTGCTTTTGGGCGTGATCGGTGCGGATTCTTTGCCGTCGGAAAAAACTTGCGTCAGTTTGTAAAAATATCGCTTGCCGATTTCAGCCGCAGAATCGCTGAACGTGCTTTCGGGAATCGGTTCATCGGTCATTCTAGCCCAAAACATAAACGGCAAATCTTCTTTTTCAGACCGATAAACGTGATAACCGATGACGGTTCGCTCAAGCGTTTTACCTAGTTTTTGGCGGAGTTTTAGTTTTTTCTTATTCATTAGAAAGAGTTTATAACAAATAAAAAGGCGACTCAATTTGAATCGCCTATCCTTAACTTTGCCGGATTTTAGTCGGGTAAATTACTTGAATTAACTTGAATCGTCGGGGTTTGTTTGCGTCATAGACAACCGACATCTCATTTGTTACAGACTTTCTGTTTCACCGACTGAATCGTCTTTAATATCTTGCTTCCAAACCCTCACCGACCTCATCGGCTCACCCGGTTTGGCGGCGTTTCGACTGAACTTTCTATCATATCTATCACCTCCTGCATTTTCAGATTACGCCTGTCATTTGCGGTTGTCAAGATTTTTTAATGTTTTTTGGCAATAGCTCAATAAAAAGTTTAGCGTAAAGAATAATCAAACGAGAAAGAAACTTTGTTACGCAAAGAATGCAAAGGTTTCGCCAAGGTTCGCAAAGATTTTAAATAATTTTGCTTAACTTTTTACTTTTGCCTTTTGCCTTTTTACTTATTGCTCGGTGTTCCGTTTGGTTTGACGGCGGCTTTTGGTATCAATAATTTATATTTTTCAATCTCGATATTGATTCTGCCGATTAACGCTTCAAACTTTGCGGCGTGGGTTTTATCGATTCGCTGCAAACTTTCTAAATCGCCGACAAAATTATTGTAATGCTTGGCAACTTCGGTGCGGAGTTTATAAAACGGCATCACATTTGCAATTGCCTGTGCGGCATCACCGCGTCCGGCGTATTTGGCGATAAAATTATCGTTGCAGTTTTTCAAATACGCGATGTCGTCCGCAAGTTTCAGCAAATCAACCGCATCTTGAGCATTATCATTCAGGTCTTTGATAAAATTGGTCAGATACGCCGATTCTTTGTTGTAATCAAAATTTATCAAATCGGCTTTGCCGTATTGGTTAATAATCTCGAGAATTTTGTTTGCGGCGGCGATATTCTCGGGCGATTGATCGTCAAAAGTGTAGGCTTCGGCAAACCGTTTGATTTTGATATAAGCCCGATCGCGTAATTGGTCTAACGCGACAAGTTGAGCCGTTTCATCGCTCAGTTTTTCTTTTTTGAAGGAGTTTTGCAGATTTGGTACGCCGGTTGATAAATCGTGTAGAATGCCGCTCACTAAAGGTTCGGCTTGGCTGATGGCGACAATGCTTTCAACCAATTGGTAGAAGTTTCCGTTGTTCAAAGAAGTTAGGGCGATTGTTTTTATCTGAGTCATAATACAAATAATTTAGACCTAAGCGGAAAAAATTTCAAGTATAAAAGCCTTAATACACTTGGTAAAAAGCAACAATTTGTAAAGATATTGCACTTTAGAATTCCAAACAGCCTTATTTATGTCTCGGAAAGGTTGTCAAGGATTTAAAACAGCCTTATTTACGTCTCGGAAAGGTTTTCGGGAACTTCAAACAGACTTATTCATGTCTCGGGAAGGTTCTCAAGGATTCAAAACAGCCTTATTTATGTCTCAGAAAGGTTCTCGGGAATCCCAAACAGCCTTTCCGAGATAAAAATGAGCTTCTCAAGAATGCCCGACAGCCTTTTCTTTGCAAATATGAAGCTCAAGAACTTTCCGGCGATTTTGGATTATGAATTGCCACTCAGCTTATGTTTGTTGAAAAATAAATACCGTATTCAGAAAAGCCATCGTAGATGGCGATGGCGTAAAGCCTAGTGTGAAGCAGAGCGAAACGCTAGGTCATTGATAAACATATATTTAGAGCTATCGTAAGATAGCGACGGAAATGGACGAGTTGAGTGTTTCTGTCGCTCGTTACACGAGCTATCACGGTTGTTCGGTTCTGACCTAGCTCTCACGAGCTAGGCTTTATGCCGCCGCCCGTTTTACGGGCTAAAAACCGAATTCTTTTTTTACGGTATCTATTTTTCAAAGACCATAAGCTGAGTGGCAATTTATTCGAGCCAAAGCGATTCTACCGCCTGCAAACAGGCTGGTTGGCGTGGCATTTTCGGTTCTACACGCTGACGCATGTAGCTTTACGCTCACGTCCGCAAACGGACTGGAACGCATGCGGCTCGCTTGCACGGACGCGAGAGCGTTCGAGAAGTGTTTGGTTAAATTCAACTTGAATGTGTGCAAAGTTCGCTAGATTTTTTGCAAAAGTCTCGTTCTAGTTAAGAAGATAATACACATTACAAGAATGCTTGACTAATTTGGTAAATATTTATATAACGTTAGAATGAATTCCCAAGACTCAAAACGTTGGTCACTTTCTATTTTTCTTATCAAAAGAGATTTTGATTCATTCGATAAAATCATCAATTCTAAAAAGAAAATTAAACAAACCGTTGCAATTCCTAGTAAAAACTCCGTCATGGAACTTTTTATTAGTGACTCGGAAGCAAAACCTCCCGAGTGGATTGAGTTTTTTGAGCCACATATAGATTCAACTAAAATTGAAGATTCTCATACTCCATCAGCAGTTTTGCTAGTCAAAACTGTTAAGGCTACCTACGCAATCATTTTTGGATTTGGAAAGTATCTTCTAAATGTAGAGGTAATCGAAGAAAGATTTGGTCTTCGTGTTGCCCTAAATTCAATTGGAACTGAGAACTTCAAAAATATTGATGTTAAAAAGTTCAATAGAATTTCTAGCCTCACGCGAACTCAAGGTAGCAGAGAAGCAGGTGTGTGGGATTTCGGTTTAGATATTGAACGTGATTTATTGAAAGGCATAACTGGCGTTCCTGATGATTCAAAATTAGGAACACGAATTACAGGCTCAGATTCAATTTCAGTTAACATTAATACCGACCTCGAAGATCTCCCAGAAAAGTTGGACGACATTTACGACAAATCAATAAACAATTCTTATAAGTCTAAGTTTCCTTGGGTTGACAGGATTGTTGAAATTAGAGATGCAACAAAGCTTAACGTTCTAGATCAAGAGATTGTCAGAAAATTCAATAACGATGATTTAGATGATATTGAAATGGCAGTTCCGGAAATTATTGAATTTTCAGAAATTGCAGGGTTTTGTTACGAATCAGGTAAAAAGGCATTACGTAGTTTTGACCTTAGTATCAAGAGTTTTCATGACGATATGTCGCGAAGAAAAAATTTTGTTTGGACGATTGATTGGCTAAAACAACATAAAGTTCTGGCTGTTAATGATACCGGGGATATAATTCGTATGTTCTCGGCTTATTCTTGTTTTCAGGGTGAATTTTCAATTAGCGGTGAAACTTACGTCCTGAGTGGCGGAAAGTGGTATCAAATAAATCTAGATTTTGTTAGTGAAGTCAATCAATATTTTAACGATTTTCCTCTATACTCCCACAGCTTGCCAGATTACGAAGATAAATCTGAAGGTGACTATAATTCGAGGGTCGCAAATTTAGACGATAACCTAATTTTCTTTGATAAAGAGCTATTTAAACTCCAAAAGGCAAAATCCGGGTTTGAATTCTGCGACTTATTCCGAAAAACCAATGATTTAATTCACGTTAAGCGTTATGGACAATCAAGTAAACTAAGCCATTTGTTCGCACAAGAGCTCGTATCGGCTGAAGTTTTTCTTATGGAAAAAGAGTGTAGGGAAAAAATGAATGAACACCTTCCTGACGAATTAAAGCTAATCGATACTAACGTAAGACCAAACGCTAATGACTACCGAGTTGTGTTTGCAATTGTCCATTCGAAACAAGGGAAACTAGATATTCCATTTTTTTCTAAAGTGAATTTACGCCAAGTTTCAAAAAGGCTTCTAACTCAAGGTTTTAATGTCGCATTAGCAAAAATTGAAGTCAGGGACGGATTGGTTAGAAAAAGTACAACTGTATGAAAAGGCGACTCAACCCGAATCGCCTTTTTGCCTTTTACCTTTTTACTTTTGCCTTATTTCCCCGCCGCTTTTGATTCTTCGCTTTCATCAGGTCGCGGAGCCGCCAGCCCGAAATCCTGCTGTCGCCATAAATTTGAAAGCAATAATTCGCGTAAAAACGTCATTTCTTTCGGCAAACGGTCGTAGAGTTTGAAGAACAAATCATCGTGTCCGGCAATTTCTTTGAGCCACATATCGCGATCGAGGTTCATCACTTTTTCAAAATCTTCGCGGGTAAAATCTTCCATTCCACGCCAATCGATATGTTCGTATTTCGGCTGCCAACCGAGCGGAGTTTCTACGCCGAGCGACTTTCCGCGTGAGCGTTCGACCACCCATTTCAGCACCCGCATATTGTCGCCGAAGCCGTTCCAGAGGAATTTGCCGTCCTCGCCTTTGCGAAACCAATTGACCGAAAAAATTCGCGGCGGTTCAGGAATCGAGCGTCCAACGTCGAGCCAATGCGAGAAATAATCGCCCATATGGTAGCCCGCAAACGGCAGCATTGCGAACGGATCACGGCGGACTTCGCCGATGTTCCCGAAGGCTGCGGCAGTCATTTCGCTGCCCATTGTTGCCGCCATATACACGCCGAACGCCCAGTTAAATGATTGCAAAATAAGCGGAACGACCGAATTTCTGCGTCCGCCGAAGATGAATGCGGAAACCGGAACGCCTTTCGGATCGTCGAAAAGTTCGTCCACCACAGGACATTGCGTAATCGGTGCGGTGAACCGTGCGTTCGGATGTGCAGCCGGCTTTCCGACTTCGGGTGTCCAATCATTTCCTTGCCAATCGATTGCGTGTTTCGGTGCGTCACCGTCCATTCCTTCCCACCAAACATCGCCGTCGTCGGTCAACGCAACGTTGGTGAAAATCGTGTTCGTTTTGATTGAATCCATCGCGTTTGGATTAGTTTTGTAATTTGTGCCGGGAGCAACGCCGAAAAATCCGTTTTCAGGATTGATCGCCCGAAGTTTGCCGTGTTCGTCGGGTTTGATCCACGCGATATCGTCGCCGACGGTCGTAATTTTCCAGCCTTCTTCTTGAAAAGGTTTCGGCGGAATGAGCATTGCAAAATTCGTCTTTCCGCAAGCACTCGGGAACGCCGCACAGACGTAATCTTTATGTCCATCGGGCGATTCAACGCCGACAATTAACATGTGTTCTGCTAACCAACCTTCATCACGTCCGATGGTTGAAGCGATTCGCAATGCCAAACATTTTTTGCCCAAAAGTGCGTTTCCGCCGTAACCCGAACCGTAAGAAACGATAGAGCGTTCTTCGGGGAAATGGACGATATATTTATCTTTCGGATCAGGCGAACACGCCCACAAAGCGTCTTTTTGTCCTTCTGCAAGCGGCATTCCGACCGAGTGCATACAATGCACAAAATCACCGTCGCCGAGTGCTTCAAGTGCCTTATTTCCCATCCGCGTCATAATCTGCATATTGACCACGGCATACGGCGAATCGGTAATTTGCACGCCGAATTGCGAAATCGGCGAACCGATCGGACCCATACAAAACGGGATTACATACATCGTGCGTCCGCTCATACAACCCGCAAATTTGTCCATCAGAATCGGCTTCATATCTTTCGGAGCCATCCAATTATTGGTCGGTCCCGCGTCGGCTTTTGCCAGTGAACAAATATAAGTTCGGTCTTCAACGCGGGCAACGTCTGACGGATGCGAACGGGCGAGAAACGAATTCGGACGCTTTTCTGCATTCAAACGAATAAACGTTCCTGAATCAACCATTTCTTGGCAAAGTCGGTCATATTCTGCTTGCGAACCGTCGCACCAATGCACATTTTTCGGCGTGCAATGTTCGGCGGTTTTTGTAACCCATTTAATAAGTTCTTTGTTTGTAACGTTTGTCGGTATATTTAGATTTGACATAGATTTTTTTTCAATAATGTTGTTGTGTAAAAAAGAAACGAGCAATTACGACTCGTTGATTCAGATTATTCAGATATATTATCACAATATAAGTAAAATGAAAGTTTTGGATTCTTGAAAATGCTTTCAATTCATAGTTTTATCTCAAATAAATATGACTGCATTTGCTTTCTTTTCGGCAAAACAGGAAAATGTAAAAAGCAAATATACAAGGGGTTTAAGCAAACAAAATGAAAATAGTTGTAATCGGAAGCGGTCTGGGCGGACTTTCGGCGGCGATTCGGCTGCAAGCGCAAGGACACAAAGTTACGATAGTAGAAAAACGCGACAAACTCGGCGGTCGGGCGTACGTGTATGAACGCGACGGTTTTAAATTCGACGGCGGTCCGACAATCATTACCGCACCGTGGTTGTTTGAAGAATTGTTTGAAATCGCGGGTAAAAAAATGTCCGATTATGCGAAACTCGTCAAAATCGATCCGTTTTATAATATTCGTTGGGAAGACGGCACGATTTTTAATTACAACGACAATAAAGAAAATTTGCTCGAGCAAATCCGCAAAATAAATCCGAATGAACTTGAAGGTTATCATAGGTTTTCAAAGGATTTAGCGGAAATTTATCGCGTTGGTTTCGATCTTATAGACAAACCGTTCGACACGATTGCGAGTATGATTAAAGTCATTCCGCAAATGGTCAAACTACGTTCGGATCGCTCGGTTTACAAGTTTGCCTCGCGTTATTTTAAAGACGAAAGATTGCGTCAAGCCTTTAGTTTTCATCCGCTTTTGATTGGCGGAAACCCTTACACATCAACCTCGATTTACGCGATGATTCACAAATTGGAGCAAGAATACGGCGTGTGGTTTGCGATGGGCGGAACCGGTGCGTTGATAAAAGCGTTGGGCGATTTGTTTATTGACATCGGCGGCGAAGTTTTCTTGCAAGCCGAAGTCGATAAAGTTTCGATGGACAAAAACGGTCGGGCGAACGGCGTAAAAGTTAAAAGCGGCGAATTTATCGAAGCCGATGCCGTGGTTGCCAATTCCGATGTCGGAAACACTTATCTGAATCTTGTCCCGAAACAGTTCAGACGAAAATATACGGATAAAAAAGTTAATTCGATCAGCTATTCGATGTCGCTGTTCGTGATGTATTTCGGCACCGACCGCAAGTATGAAAATATGGCTCACCACGAAATTTTGATGGGCAACCGCTACAAAGGTCTACTCGACGAAATCTTCATCAAACGAACGTTGGCAAAAGACTTTTCGCTCTATATTCACCGCCCGACGGCAACCGACCAAAGCCTTGCTCCCGAAGGTCACGATTGCTGGTATGTGTTGTCGCCTGTCCCGAATTTACTTGGCAAAACCGATTGGACAACGGCGGCGAAAGGCTACCGAGATTCAATCGTAAAGTACCTTGAAGAACATTATATGCCCGATTTATCAAAGCATATCGTCAGCGAATCATACATTGATCCGCTCCATTTCCGCGACACATTGAACTCGCACCTTGGGAACGCATTCGGTGTCGAACCAACGCTGATGCAATCCGCGTATTTGCGTCCGCACAACCGCAGCGAAGATGTTCCGAACCTTTATTTTGTCGGTGCGGGAACACATCCGGGAGCCGGAATGCCGGGCGTAATTTCAAGCGGGAAAATTGTCGGGAATATGATCGGGAAAGCGTGAAGAGTTGGCAGTCGGCAGATTTTTTCGCATCAAACTTATTTTCGTGTATAATTTCAGACTATGAATCAAGCAGTTCGAGAAAATACGCAGATTTCAATAATTCCGAAAATAAGTTTGATGCCGAAACGTCAGACCAAAAAACACGTTGAACAATATTTTGCTTTGCTTGCTGAAAAATGGTATCTCGAAACGCTTCACTCGTCAGGTTATTTAGACAAAGTTTTGCATCCTGCATATCAGCGGATTATCGGTTTGGGCAAAGATGTAATTCCGTTTATTCTGCGTGAACTGCAAGACGAACCAAGCGAATGGTTTTGGGCTTTGCGGGCATTAACAGGCGAAGACCCGACAACGAAAGAAATGGCAGGAAACCGTGAAAAATTGGCGGAAGCGTGGTTAAATTGGGGAAAGGAGAACGGTTATATTTAGATATCCTCAATCATCGCAAAAATTCGTCAACAAGAAGCCTCAGAAAGAATAAAAAGAGTTTTCAGCAATTTGAAAGACGGTGAATTTGAACTCACAAGCCCTTTTGATGCAAAGTATAACTGCATTGCACACGCCGCCGAAAGAAATGATATTTGGTGGTGGTCGGTTGATAAAACCTTAGTTGGCAACGATGTTTTTTGGTTTAATAATGTGCCGGGCGAACCGACTGTCGAGAACTTTATTTCAGTTTTCAAAAAACTCGGTTACGAACCTTGTGAAAATGACAAACCCGAACAAGATGTTGAAAAAGTTGCGATTTATGTTTCGACCAAAGACGAACTTCAGGCTCCGAAAGGCTCGGTTACACATATGGCTCGCCAGCTTTCAGACGGTAAATGGACAAGCAAATTAGGTGAAGACGTTGATATTTCTCACAACACGTTGCAAGCAGTTGAAGGAAACGTTTACGGAGTTGTCAAACAAATCTTAAAACGACAAAAGTGAACTTTTCAATTTACAAACCGTAATTCGTAATTGATAATTCGTAATTGAAAAGATGTGGTATTGGGTAAAAATTTTATTTCTAATTTTAGTCGGAGCTGTTATCGTGTGGCTCGGCTATGAACTTTTGACGTTTCCGAATATCTCAAGCCTGAAAACCGATAATCCGAAAGTAACTTCAATGATGCAAGCTCGTGCAGACGAAGATGTTTCCGAAGGTAAAAAGCCGACAAAATATCAAATTTGGGTACCGATTGATGCAATTTCACCGAATTTACAGCGAGCAGTTTTAGCGGGCGAAGATTCACACTTTACCGAACATCACGGTTTTGATTGGGACGCAATCCAAAATGCGTGGGACGAAGCTCAGAAAGAAGCCGAAAAAGAAGCCAAAGCCGAAGGCGATAACGATGAAACCGGTTGGATTCCTGCTCTGCCGAGCTTTAAACGCGGTGCTTCGACAATTACGCAACAACTTGCCAAAAATCTTTATCTGAGCGAAGAACGCAACTTTTTACGCAAAGGACGCGAAGCTGTTTATACTTATTTTATCGAACGAAATCTGTCAAAGCGTCGTATTTTGGAAATTTACCTGAACGTTATCGAATGGGGCGACGGCGTTTACGGTGCCGAAGCCGCCGCCCGAACTTATTTCAAAAAGTCCGCGTCCGATTTATCACCGCAAGAAGCCGCATATCTTTCCGGTATGATTCCGAGTCCGCTCAATGTTTTTAATCCGAAGAAAAACCCGAAACGCCTTGCACGCCGTCAAAAAGCCGTCTTTCGCGGAATGCCTTTTGTGAAATTACCATGAAGTAGTTTTCTCAACGCAGTTCACAGTAATTACCTTTTGCCTTAGAAAAAACGGAGCCGACCTTTTCAAGTTGACTCCGTTTTTTTATGTTCTAACCGTCCGTGTCGCTCGGTGTCGGCGTTGGTGTCGGCGTTGCCGGCGTTGCTGTCGGAACCGGTGTCGGCGGCGGTGTCGGTGTCGGTACGGGTGTCGGCGTGCCGGTCGGCGTTGCCGTCGGACTCGGTGTCGGTGTCGGCGGCGGTGTCGGAGTCGGCGGCGGTGTCGGTGTCGGTGTCGGAGTTACAAAAGGCGTTGGAGCCGGCGGCGGCAAATTCGTATTTCCTTCGTTATCAACCGGCACCGCAGATTCGGAAAATTGCAGATTTCGGGTAGCAATTTGGGCTGTATTTTCGACCTTTTGTCTTAAACCGTTTTGCAACGGATTAGCCGTTTCCGCAATAATTTTTACGTCAATCATTCGGACGGCGGCACGTTGTTGCGGTGTATCAAGACTCAGAATCGGCTGGTCGAAAATTAAATCGCCGGTAGTTGTCGGGTTAAGAATATATTGAAATTGTAAATCGGTTAAATGTTCGGCGATGACGCTGTCGGCAAATCCGCCGCCTTTTATTCCGAAAACACGACGAATCAATCTGCCTTCCGCGTCTGCAAAATAGTGAATCAACTGCACGCGCAGCGCCGAAATCGGTTGGCTTCCCCAATATGAAACCGAAGCCATTCCGCCTGTCCAACCCGTTACATTCAGATTATAAGTGTCGCCGTTCGCAAATCTTATTTCGCCGGTTGTGTCATCGGTGCTTGTAACAGCAACAAAAGTTGCCGATGAACCGTTTGACAGATAATAAATTTCACCGACCGAAAAATCCGGCACGCTGACAGGTTCGACGTAAATCGAGCCTGTGTTGAAATCCGACCAAAGAGCATCAACCGTGATGAAACTTCGGTCAACAGTCATCATGGTCAATCTGTCGCTGTTTGCCAAAATAGTTGTCGCGGGCGTTCTGTCCGCCGCCGCGACACCTGCCGGAACATTATTATCGGAATAAACCGAACTGACCGTAACGTAACCGGTGGCGGTCGGATCAATGACCGAAGCCGCTTTACTTGTCAGGTAATTAGTCGTAAAAGCAGTTGTAATATATGTATTTCCAACGCTTTTCAAACCGTCGCCGGTCATTAAAATATCGCGGTTCAGATAGTCTTGAGAATTACGTACGCCTTGTTGGGCATCGGTTAATTCGTAATTTGCGTTGGCGGTAATAATCGAACTCCGCAAAAGTGTAAAAACACTGCCGAAAATAACCAACATAATCGCCATCACGACAATCAATTCCAACACCGAAAAACCTGCTTGCGCGTGTAAATTTTTTGCTTTCATTTATTTAACCTCGACCAACCTAATCGCGTAATTTTTGACGGAAAGATGTTACGGCAACATACTGAAAAAACGGCGTGCCGGGCGGAATTTGATTCGGATTACGAAATGTAATGTCAAAACTCCAGTTCCGACGCGGCGGCATATAAACGATCGAGGTTTCGTTTTCCCATTGCGAAACGGCTTGTGTTGACCGAAACAACGGCACAAACGAACCTGCGTAATTCCAGTTTTTCCCGACACCTTGCCAATTCCAAATTTCTAAAAATCTCGGAAAATTGACTGCTCCGCCCGAATTTCGACTTCCGCCGGCTGTTCTGCCCGGAAAGCCTTTTTTGACCGAAGTATTTGTTCCCGCTAAAACTGCGGCTCTGAAAGATGTTCCCTGTGTAACATCGGGTAAATTTTCATCTGCTTGCCGATAAGCTGTGCCGGCAGTTGCTCTGCTGTTGCTCGAACCTTCCGGATATAAAGCGCTTACGCCGTCAAACCAAGTTTTTGAAAGCGGAAATACGGCATCACAAGCAATTGAAGCCGGAACCTGCGGACCTCTGTAACCCGTTCCGTCGTTTACGGTTGAACCGCCCGCAGGAACGCTCGAAACGCCGGTGGTGTTATAATTTCCCCACACATAAACCATATTTTCCGAAGCGATTGTTAAGCCTTTGGTCGGCGAAAGTTTTCCCGCAGCAACGGTTGTGCTGAGTGTTTCACCGTTAAAAAGTCGCAGTGACCGGCGAAAATAGTTGGTCGGATTTGTCCACGACATAACCATATTTGCCCGAGTCGTTCGTCCCATCGAAAGCGGATACGGCGTGCCTGTATCAGGTAATTCGTTCGTATCTTTTTGGAGCGAATTTGCTTTCGGAACATTCAAAATCGAATCCCAACCTGTGTCAATCACGTCTTCGCCTTCTTCCAAAGTATTGTTCGGACCGTAAATATCTTCGTTGTCAACCGTTCCGTTGGCACTGTTATAATTAACGGAAGCCGCAGTTCGTTCAACCTTTACACGGTCTCCGCGACGGTCGGAAAAATAGACAACAAAACCTTCATCGCCTTTGATATTGGTGCTGACGGCAGCCGTCGCCGCTAACAAATTCGTATCGTAAACGCCGTCCAACCAACGCGAAAGATTTTTCATATTGATTTCGGCAACGCTCGTAATCCCGCGTTCCAAAATTTCCGTTTCGTCCAGACTGTTTTTAAACCAACCTTCGCGGACGTTATAAACATTTATCGGCACGATGGCATCGTAAGGTTTGGCAACAACATCCGGAAAAGGTTCGCGAATAATCACACCCGCATCATCGTTCAAATCCGAAATCGAATCTTTGATAAAACCGCGACTTGTATCAAAAGCCGGAGCGGCAATAACTTCGCCGTCGGCGGCGGTTTGTGTATTGGTTGTCAGATTGACAAGCGTGTTGTCGCCGCCCGAACGGTCGCGGCTGCCCTGTGTATAAGCCGCCCACAACGGGCGTTGCAAATAAATAATGCCGTTCGGTTCGCCTTCGGTCATTCCCATACTGAGAATTTGTTTCGTTACGTCAACCGTTGTGCCGTCGGGTTTAGTTACTTCAATAAAGATTCGTCCGATTATTCCCGAACCTTTGGCAAAAGTATCGGTAGCATTCGGAGTCGTGTCTTTAATCTCGCGGACGGTTGTGGCATCAACCAAACTCCCGCCAAAATCATTCATTTTTTGTTTAATGGTTGTCGGATCAAGATAGGTTCCGTTATTGTCAACTCGGCGTAAAGCGTTTCCGCCGCCAAGAGCAAGCGGTCTGAAAACCGATAATAATTCACCTTTTCCCGCCGGAATTCCCGACACATTAGCGGCACCGCTTCCCGCCGTTTCATCATCGATTAAAATTCTGACAACGGATTTTCCTTGATACCGCGAGGCTTGCATCGTCGGCGAATCGGTCGGCAAACTGCGTTTGATAAGTTCGTTCGGCGAGTTTCCTTCGAGTTGAATCGGTAATTTCAGCTCTGCTCCGCCGGTTGTTTGCGTGGCAATTTGTCCGCCGAATTTGCCGGGTGTGCCGTCTGCGGGTAAAACCGAGGTTGATTCCCAAGCCGGATTAGCCACGCCGTTCGGACTGCCGGGATTGAACCCGCGCATGCCGGTCGTTGCCGCCGTAAAATTCGGTCCGCCGACGGTTGAGCCGCCGCTTTCCACACTTCCTTTGGTGATGTTGATGTTCATTCCGCCAACTTCAATCCAGTTATTGTTTTTGCCGGAAAAAGCATTGAGACTGCCGCCGCGTTCTGCGTCGCGGACAAGTTCGCCGCCCGTCGTAACGCGACCCAAAAACTTCGTATTCTGCATCAAATAAAGATTTTTATTTGTGTGAACTCGCCCGTTGACGGTTAAAAATTGTCCCGGAGCAAACTCTAAATCTTCGTTGCTGAAAATTGCGAACTGAAAAAGCGGCACTAAATAATTATTAAAATCGCGCTCGAGCTTTACTTGCGTGCCTGACCAGCCTTGCGTATTGGTGGCAATCGAAGTCATTTTATACGGAATAATCGCGGCAAAAAGTCCGGCGTAAGGACCTTCGGGAATGTTTACACGCGGATAAAATTGAGTGGAAATTCCTTGCTTTTCTCTGAGTAACGCAAGTTTTGCGGCATCTTCTTCGATGGTTTGGTTAAATTCAAAACCTTCGGTCACGAGTTCGGCAGGTTTATCGGCGGCGATTGCCAGCAAATCTGCGGGCGTTGGTTGAATTTTTGTTCTGAAAAGGTTGCTGAAATCACTCGTCATTTTCTCGATGCCGGAAACTGCCGCATAAAAACTTTGCGAACGACGCAACTCGGCGCCGGCAATCCGCGCTTCGGAAGCCGAAAACGTTAATGCAGTCATTGAAACAACGGTTAAAATTGCTAAAATTATGATTGCCACGGCTAATGCCGCACCTTCTTCGCCTGTTCGTTTATTCTTTACTTCCATACTTTTTTTTACAACCTCCGGATTACTCTTGCGTCAAACGACTGTCGTTATTTAAATAACAAACGCCTTTTAATTCGCCGATTTTCCCCGCGTTTGAAGAATATCGGATTTTTACTTCGATCTTTTTGATAACGGCGCTTATTTCGGTAATCGTAATTTCACGCGTGTAACCTTCGCGAACAAACGAACTGTCGATAAAATCATCCGCCGTGCCAAAGATATTATCGATGCCCGCGTTGATTAAATCATCGTCCGTACCGACTACGCCATCTGCTCCCGGACGGTTTGAAATTTCCTTAAAACCGGTGCTGAAGCCGTTAAAGTTATTGATCGTGTCGGTGTTGTCAACGGCTCCGACATTGGAAATTTGTTTGAAAGCCAAGCGTCTCGTGTTTCGCAAACTCTCGATTTGTTCAATCATCGAAGTCGCCACTTGTTTTGCATTAGTGGCATTTTTGCTGATTGTGCTGTATTCCAAAGCGTAAGTTATGGCGGCGGCAGTTCCGAGCAAGCCGATGGTGATAATCAAAATTGCAATACAACATTCGATTAACGTAAAGCCGTTTTCCGCGCCGATATTTTTTTTATTCAACATAACTGTTTGTTCCCGAACTGTATCTCCAAATTTTTACGCGTCCGCCCGCGCCCAAAACCGAAACGGCAAAAGCCACGCCCGACGGACTTTTTGAATCGAAAAAGAAGAGAGCTTTATTTTGCGGATTATTGCTTGCGTCAACGACGGTGCCATCGGCTTGAAACACAATTTCGGCTTTGCCGCCGACCAAAGTTTCAATGTTTGAACCGTCGCCCAAAGCCGCTCCGGAAGCTCCCACAGGTTTGCCGTACATAATTTCGTCGATGATTAAACCTTCATCGGCAAAATTAACCAACAAATTTTGCGGTGTTCCGATTCCGCCGAATCTTCCGCCGTAAACCAGCATTCGCTTGTTTGTGTCGTCGTAGCGAACCGTAATCGAAAGCCGTTGCGAAACCGCTTCTTGGCGAGCCTCGCGGAGCGTTGTCGTGACTTGCCGTTGCAAACTCGAAAAACGCACCAACCGCCGCGAAGTTATTATTTGCGGCAACGCAATGACTATCAATATAGAAATTATCAGCAGCACAATAATCAATTCAATTACACTGAAACCTCTCGCTTTACTTAATTTTTTCTTTATTTGATTGACTGATCTCATAATCGGTTTTTGTCGATAAATTCTCTGTAAGTAGATAAGTTGGAATAAAAACAAAATTCCACAAAAAACAACAGTGTTTATGTTTATTTATTTAATTGACCTGAAGAGCCGTAAAAAAGCGCCTCGTAAATTATGCGGATTAAAATTTTTGGATAAAGGAAATCGAGCGGGAAAGACAATTTGTCGAAAATGCGGAAAAAAACGGAGAGAAAGTGTTAAATTCTCTCCGTTTTTTAAATCTAATCTATTCGTTGACTCGTTGAAAGCCGGTCAAGGAAATAGATTGGAAAAACGGTGTGGCGGGCGGCAAGCGATTCGGGTCAAGAAATGTTGTATCAAAAACCCAGTTCCGAGCCGGCGGTCTGTAAGCCTTGACACAACACTTGAAAGCTCCATTATTATTATGCGAATTGAACATATTAATCAGCGAACCCGAATAATTGAGATAATTATTGTCCCAATTTTCCAGAAAACGCTTAAAGTTATGAACTCCGCCGTTCATTCGCGGATTACCGCCGCCTTGGTTCGGCGAAGCATTCAAACTACTTATCGCATCGCCTGCGAGCATCGCAAACCGAATCGTTGTATCGTTGGCGTTTCTGCCCGCAAGATCGTACGGCGAACTGAAACTGTTGGAATCTCTCCACGCCGTTGAAAGTATTGTCACGGCATCGGCGGCAATCGAAGCCGGAATATGTTCAGCCGTATCTTGCGGTAAAAATTCTTTGGCAGGTGTCGGCGTGCCGTGATAATTAACATCGGTGGCGTTATAATTCCCTTTCACATAAACACCGTTTTCAGACGCAAAAGCAAAACCTTTGGTGTTTTGCGGAAGGACTGTGTCATATCCGCCCGGCAAAACAGTTCCGTTTATCAGCCGCACACCGCGACGATAATAAGGTGTATTGACAACGGCGGCAACGTCTGCTCCCCAAGTATCAGAATACTGCGGTGCTTCACCGTGGGCAAAATCGGCTTGTAAAACTCCGTCGTTATTCACGTCTTCACCTTTTTGCAAAATACCGTCGTTGTTGCCGAAAATATCTTCCATATCGTATTCGCCGTCGAAATCGAAATCACTGCGACGATCCGATACATAAAAAACCCAACCTCTGTTTTGCGGAACGCTTGTGTTTTTGAGCGAAACACCACCGGTCGAAGCCGTGTATGGCGTGCCGCCGGTCGGAAGCAAATTATTAAATTCACCGGCTAAAAATCTTCGCAAATTATTGACATCGATATCAACCATACTCATCACACCGTTTCTGACGATGGCGTTGGCATTGAGGCTTAAATTATCGTTATAAACCCCTTCTCGCGTATCAAACATCATAATCGGATACGGCACAACTTTAATTGTTTTCGTATCATTTTCAATCGTTGCGGAAACATGTCGACCGGCTGAATCGAGCAAACCCGTGTTCGGATTTATGTCATCGGTTACGGTGGCGGCATTCGCATCATCGGCAACTACCAAATTATAATCCGTACCGTCCCAATTATAGTTACTCAGGTACTGACTGTTTGCTTTGATGACCGTTCCCGGCATTGTAAATCTTTGCAGTTTGATAATTGAACGACTGTCGCGGGAACTGCCGGCAACCTTGAAAAAGGTATACGGATTACCACCGACGGTGCCGGAAATAGTTGCCGCTTCTTCGGTGATTCCTAAACTGAGAATATCTTCGGTTACATCGGTTGTCGTAATAACACCAAGCGATTGATTGTTGTTGACTAATTCAACCTTGATCCACAGTTCTTTGCCGGGAACAGCGAAACGTTCACCGTTTAATCTTGTTGCCCGAATTCCGTTAGTCAATGCCAACGGCAAATAACCGACTACGCCGCCGACGGTATCATCAAGCCTGACACCGCAAACCGCAGCAGTCGCGCAACCCGGCAAACGATCTTGGGTGTCGGATAAACTGACTCGCATTCCCGTTCCGTTTGCATATCTTTGCTGTGCCGTAATTAACGGATCGGCGGTATCGGGAATAACTTCTCTTATATTCGGGTTATCGATTGTTCCATTGCCGTCGTTCCAAGTATCGCCTTCGCTTTTTCCGCGTTTAATCAGTTCAACGTAATCAACTTGGTTAGCCATTCCGTTGGTTAATCTGAGAGGTAAATCGAGTCGTCTGGTACCTGCCAACAAATTACCTTGGAATTGTCCTTTGATAGTGTCCCATCCGGCATTTTTGTAAAGTGCGGGGAAATCAGTATTTCCGGCATATAAATTAGCGCCGTTGACAATCGTATTTTGAGCGCTTCCTTTCGTGTGATCGAGTTTTATGTAAGTTCCTTCACCGTTTTTTATAAAAACATTGTCGTTCCAGTTGTCCCACGGAGCTCCGTTTCTGGCAACTTCGGTAACGACATTTTTGTTGGTCGAAACTCTCGAAGAAAAATACAACCCGGTCGAAGCCATCAAAAATAAGTTTCCGTTGGCGTGAACACGACCGCCGAAGTCAAAACGCGGACCCGGATGAAATTCGAGATCGTCGTCGTAAAAAATCCCGAACTGAAAAAGCGGAATCCGATTATTGAAAAACCTGCGACGAAGAATCGATTGAACACTTGTTTTAGGGTCTGAAACGGTTGTGCTTAATTCCCATTCGTCGCGGATTTGTTTCAATCCTTGAAAAGTTTCGCCCGTGGCATCAACAACTTCGGCATTGCGGACTTTTTGGATTGTTTGCACAAAACCATAATCGGGAAATCCTTCGGGCAAAGCAGCCTTAATCTGGTCTTCATCGGTTGAGTCCAAGTCTAATTTTATGTCGAATTTACTGTCGGCGTTCAGAGTCATATTCTCTAAACTTGCTTGGGCGGCAGAAAACACTCGCGTTTCGGCAATATCATTTGACATCGCCATTGTTTCGTTTGTTGTTCGGGTAATGGCGATAGCGACAAAGCCTGTCAGCATTGACATTATCATGACCGCGATAACTGTTGCCGTACCTTTTTGGTTTTGACCTTTTGTGTTTTTTTTCAATGTATCTTTGCTAAATTTGTTCATTTTTTTATTTGGACTCCGAACTGTCCGGAATTTAATTAACTTGCCGATTAAAAAGTTACAATATTTTGAAACCCGCAAAACTTATTTGTCCGTGGTTTTACTATCTGTCGTCGTACTGCAAGTTTCGTGTGCTGAATGTCGAGTTCAAACTTACAATTTCTTTGTTGTTTGTTCGGGCATCACGGCTTTCGGCGGCGATTGTCAAATCGATTGAAACTTGTCTGATTAAATTTACATCCGAAGGCAGATCGTCGGTTGTTCCTCTGATTCCGTCGGGACCTTTGACCGGATCGTCCGTAACCGTGCCGTTATTCAAAACATAAATGAACTGCATATTCTTAACGCCGTAGATTAAGGATTGCGTCTGTATCTGGTTAGCTGCCGACGCTCCGGTATTATTTCCGTAAAGGACTCTGACCAAAGTACCGTTCTCGTCAATTTTATATTTTATCCAACTGATTTTTTTCAGTCTCGCGCCTATTTTCAAAGTCGTGTTGTACGATGTGCAATTCTCGGTTTCACCCGTGTTGCATTTGCGTAAAAGGCTGTTAAATTTGTCGGTCGCGCCGCCGCTTCTGACTTGATTGATGCCAAGCGGGTCGCCAAACGCAAAAGTAATCGTATTACTTGCATTATCTTTTGCCGTGACCATCAGCATCACTTGGGTTGTGTCGGTTTCGGCAATAAATAAATCATGGGTATTAACCAAAGAAACCAAACCGGGCGTTGTTTTAAGTGTAATTTGATTCTGATTCGTTGAAATTTCGTCTATTGTTTGAATCGCCGCGTTGTTGTTAAACTCTAAATTCCGATACGCAAAGGCGATTGAATCCGTCCCGACCGAACCGCCGATAATATTTGTGTTGACATCATTGCCGAGACACACAGAAGTCAATAAATCCCGACTCGGATTATTATCGTTCGGAGTATCCATCTTGTTTTGTAAAAATCCGTTTGGCACAAAGCCTCCCGATTTATGAAAACCAAGTCCGGCGTTCATTAAATCGCGACTGATTAAATACATCGAAGCCCGCGCATTTTTCAAGGTATCGCTGCGGTTGCTGGCGGCGTTGCGGTCTGTTCGCCCAATTTCGAGCAATCCGTAAATCGTGCCGGTAATCATCAAAAATATCATCATCGAAAAAACAACCTCAATCAGACTGAAACCTGCTTGGTTGATTTTCACTTTCTTCATTTTTTCTAAATCTTTAGTAATCTTCATCAGATTCTCCTTAGCGATAGTCCGCAATTATTGTCGAGAGTTTTTCTTGAAAATAAGTATTCCGAAGTTTATAGCGAACCTCTACATCAATTCGGCGCTTCCGAATCCGGGTGAAGGCGGCAACATCAATATCGGTAATTACAATTCTTCTTTCAAATTTGATCTGAATCGGATTATTGGCATTGCCCGAACAAGTCCCCGAACCTGTGCATGCGTCGTCGGCAGTTCCGATTACTCCGTCAGCGCCTCCGTTGGCTCTGACAGGTCGCCAATCATTTACAAATATTCCCCTCGGAACTTCGTTGACGACATTATTGCCGACATTACCGATTGAATCCCAACCTTCGAGTCCGCCGACTCTGGCAATATCGCGTGCCGAAAAAATAGATTCGAGGGTCGAGGTTGCCAGTTGTTTGGCGGTTGCTTGATCTCCCATATTGTGTGAGCGGATGAGGTTAGCCGTCAAAGCTCCGGTCATTGCCAAAACACCAACCATACAAATGACGATGGCAATCATCACATCAATATATGTAAAGCCGGATTCGCCGGTTATTTTATTTACTTTTCGATTCATATTTTTTAAGAAACCCCTGTTAATAAGATTTTCGTGTGTCTGACCAATTACTGCTTGGTCCCGTGTTTCCTGCCGGCGGATTAAAATTGTAGTTCCACATTTTCATATTTCCGGTTCCGCCGCCAATGGTGATTGCTTTCAAAACCAATGCTTCGTTTGAAACTTCGGTTTTCGGTTTCCAGATAAAAATCGCTATGCCGGTTGGCACTGCTCCTGCTCCGATGGCATTAGTGCCTGCGTTGGTAACGGTTCCGTTTCGCATAAATCTAAGTGTAAAGACTGTGTTTCCGAGACTTAACGGATAAGTCGTCGTAACGCCGTAACTTGCTCTGGTAACGGGTGATGTTTCCGGCGGAATCGATGTGCCGCCGATGTTGGTCGGATCGTCGAATCTGACTTTTTCGTTTCCGTAAAGGCTTATTTCTCTGACTACTTTATCGTCCGTAGCCATAATCGGATCGTTCTCTTCAATCAATCTGATTTTTTTTAAGGTCGTATTTATCTCGACTCTCATTACTTCTTTGTGCGTAAAAGATTTTTGTCGCGCTTCTTGCAAAATATCCGAAAGTTGTAAGGCTTGGTCTTCTGCCGCATAAAGTTTTTTATTGGACGATATGAAGAAGAGCGAAATAGCCGACATTATTAAAATAATCGACATCACGCAACAAAGTTCGATTATCGAAAATCCTGCTTGTTTTTGGTTTTTTTTCAACATCTTAAAATTTCCGTAAAATTAACGTTTATAAATCAATAAGTTAAATTTTGTTCAACATTACAAAATTCTGTTTAATTATGACATAAACCAAACAACTTTAACAACCTTTTTTTTGACAATCTTCGGCGATTAATAAAAAAAACCTTGCCGAAGTTATCCGGCAAGGTCGAGTTAAGAAGAAAAATGTCTGAACTTTTTCAAATAATCAATGTTTGTTCAAGCAGAAGTTCGGCTTTGAACAGTTCGTAACGTCCGCGTCCGAAATTTCCGCGCGGCGAAAGAATCATCGCAATCAAATAGTTTTCACTAATCGTTCGCATCAGAAATACCTGACTTTCGCAAGTCAACGTAATTTCTTTTAATCCGCCGAGTTTCAATTCGTTATTTGCGCGTTTTACGCCGCGTAAAAGCGTTGTATATTCGGCAATCGCCACTTCGGAACTCTCTTGCGGTTCGTTGCGCCAAACTTTTTCGACGATAATTCCGTCGGTTCCCAACACAAACGCGCCGCGTGAGCCTTCTGTTTTATCGATTGCCGATTGCAAAACTTCTCTGAACATTTACGGTTTGCCGGGCATTGCGGTCGGCAATGCAGCAGCCGGTTGGGTTGTATTTTGCGGCGGCAAGTTCTGTGGTGTTTCCGAATTTGAAGTCGGATTACCAAGTGGCACAGGTTGCAAAATGGTCGTTGTGCGGGTGCCGTTGCCAACCGTTCCCGATGTCGGATTACCTGCAAAATCAGGGCGATAAATACGCGGTGTAATAAAGAACAAGATTTCGCTCGAAGTTCTGGAAACCGCTTTACGACGGAATAAGTTCTTGATGACAGGAATTTTTGATAATCCCGGCGTGCGATTTTGCGAATCGGTTTCGCTGTCCAGTAAAGCTCCGCCGACAACTGTTGTTCCGCCGTCCGGAACCAATACATTTGTCTTCATCTTTTGGGTAACAATCGCCGGAGCAACCGAACCGTCGAAAGCCGGAACCGAACTGTTTTCAGCCGTTACGTCGAGAATTACCGTTCCCGTATCACTGATTTGCGGAATTACTTCTAAGCGAAGCGGAACGTTAATATAAGTCGTCGTAACGATTACCGCACCGCCTGCGGCACTGCCCGGCTGAATGGTTACAACCGGAATTTGCTGACCGCTGGAAATTTCGGCTTTGCGATTATTCAGCGTGGTTACTCTCGGAGTTGCAATAGTTTTAGCTTGTCCTTGTTTTTCACCTGCCGAAATCAACGCATTTATTTGAGCTGTTCCGAAGATTCCGGTTGTCAACCCGATAATCGTATTCGGGATTCTTGAAAATAAACTATTGTCCGAACCGCGAGCGGGTAATGTTCCGCCCGAAGCACCCGATCCGCGTTTGCCTACAACTAATGCCCCGATTTGAACACCGATATCGCGACTGAAATTTCGGTCGGCAACCACGATGCGAGCTTCGATTTCGACTTGCGGTTCGGGTTGATCCAATAATGTTACCAGTTGGCGAACGGCATCGAGATTTTCACGAACATCGGTAATAATCAGCGTGTTGCTCCGCGAATCGACTTCGATTGCTCCGCGCCGCGACAGACGTTTTTTGATAATTCCCAAAAGTCCGCCGCCGTTGCTTCCGGTTGCGCTTTCGCCGCCGCTGCCGGCTTCGGTTCCGGTTGCGAAACTTGTTCCGCCTGTACTTCCCGAAGCAGTCGCAAAATTAAGGCGAACAAATTCGGTGTAAAGCGGCGAACGGTCGAGTTTACCTGCTTCCAATTGTTTTCGCAGGTCTTCTTCTTTGTTTAGCTTTTCAACATCGGCAACACGAAGAATCGGACCGTTGATTTGAATTCCCAGTCCTTGGGATTGCAAAATTGCGTCTAATGCCATATTCCAAGGAACGTTGTTAAGATTAGTAGTAATCGGAGTTGATTTAACCGAATTATCAATCACAAAGTTGATGCCGTATTCGTTGGTCATATGACTCAGAATTTCGCGAACATCCGTATTAACCACATTCAGGTCAATAGCTTCGCCGACAAATCCGGCATCGCCATACGTTTTACCTTTGGTTGGTTGTGAATAGATTGAAACGGTCAGACAACTCGCAATCGCCACTGCGAGTGTAGTTTTTTTACCAAGTTTTTTTAGTGCTTGAAGAAAGTTCATTTTTCCTCCTGTATTCTTCGTTTGCAGAAGAATAAAGTGTGTTTATTCAGATTGTTGCGTATCTTTTTTACGCTCTTGAAAATAGATTAGATTATGCCTTTTGCAACAACGGGTTTTTTCACCGCTTTCGGTTTTGTAACAACCGGTTTTTTAGTTTCTGAAACTTTTACCGATTTTTTTACCGTTGTAGTTTTAGCATCTTTGGAATTCTTGTTATTCGCATCTTTGGTCGGCTCGCTCTTTGGTTCTTTGCCTTGCTTTTCCCATTGTTCGAGCGGTGAAACTATTGCCGTCGGCGAAATTATTTTTTTATCATCTTTCGCAGGTTCGCCGGCGGACGGTTGCGGCGGAGTTTGCGACGATTCGATTTTGGCGGTTTGTTCGACCGGAGCAGTTCCTTGGAATTGTTCTTGAACCGTGTAAACTCGCAACGGTTTGTTTTCTTCCGAAGCAATCGCTTTTCCGTTATTTAATCGCGTAATTCGACGAAAAACCAAACGATTTTCTTCGATGGCGACAAGTTGTCCGTCGAAAAACTTTTCACCCGGATAAACCGTGTACGAAAGTTTAATCGGGGTTGCTTCAACGATTGCCGAAAAACCTTTGCTGTTGTGAAAAACTCCGTTGACGGCAAGTTCGTCCAACGTCATCACCGTAGTCGGTTTCGGTAACGGCTGACCGTTCATCGCCGCGATTTCACGCATCTTTTTATAAAACGCGATTCGTTCTTCGATGGTCGGAACTTTTTCCGGCATCGGTGCCGCCAGAATAACTTTAATCGGTTTTGGCGCAATCGGTTTCGATTCTTTTATAACAACCGGAGTTGTGCCGGTCGGTTTTGGAACAGCGGGTCTGGTGGTTTTGATTATTGGCTTCGCAAACGGGTCTTTATATTGGGCAAAAACCTTTTCGGCGTTTCCGCTCATTGCCGCCAATCCGATTAAACTTAAACCAAAACCGAGAAAACGTTTGATATTTGATTTCTTCATCATAACTTTTTACCTAACAATTTATTTCTTTTCGCCTTATTTGGCAGGTGCGGGCGGAACAGGTTGTCCGGGAACGGGCGCAACAGGCGCAGGTTGTCCCGCGACGGGTGCCGCAGCAGGTTGTCCCGCAACGGGTGCAATCGGCGCAGGCGTTAAATTTTCCGGCGAAGCGTAATATGTTGTCAACAAAAACTGGGCGTGCAACGTTCGATCAGCCGTTTGCTTATCAAGTTGTTTCAAACCGAAATCGGTGATTGAAACTACTCTTTGCAGATTTTTTATTTTTTCAAAAAAAGCGCGAAGATTGTTGAAATTACTGTCAACTTCAATCTCGACCGATTTTGCCATGACAAAATCTTGTTGCGTGGCATCTTTCGGCGAAAATCTGTTCACAATCAAATGACTTTCTTTGGCTGTGTCTTGCATACTTTGCAAAACATTGGTGATTTCTTGCTCTTCCGGCAACAACACTTTCAGTTCATCGTATTCTTGTTGCTTGGTGGCATACAGCGAACGAAATTCGTTTATTCTTTGCGTTGCAATTTTGGCGGCTTCATTTTTGGATTGAAGAGCCGTAACTTGATCGTTGACAGCTTGAACTTCTGCCCAAACTCCGCTCGTATAGAAATAATAAACGCCGTAATACATCGCCGAAGATATTCCGATACAAATCAATAATTGCCAATACCAAGCCAGTGCTTTTAGTTTTTCCATTGCTTTAGATTTCCTTAAAAAACTTTTAGTTATTATTTTTGAGCAACTTGCGGTGCTGCGGGTTGTGGCGCTTGGGCAGGTTGATTTTGTGCTGCGGCACCGTTCGGCAAACTGCTTTGGGCTGCCTTCGACGGTGCATAACCGCACCGAATCGTGAAATTCACGGTCTCAAATTTCGCCGAATCCGGACTTGCGCCATCGGCTCCCGAAACTTGGGCAGCAGCCATTTCTTTGCGTTGAGTTTCAATGTTGAGGTTTGTAAATAAACCCGATGAAAATTCTAAACTGCGTCCGAATTGCGTAACCGCGCCTTCATCGGGTGAATTTCCTTTGATTGTCAGCAGGTCGCCTTTTTGGTCAAGGCTTTCTAAATACAAGCCCGGCGTAGATTGAATTCTTTCTTTGACGGCTTCTAAGACCGCGCTCGGTCCGGCTTGAGCCGAACGAATTTTTTTGATTGCATCGATTCTGGTGTCAATCGATTTTATTTTCTGGTCAAGTTCGTTTTGTTCCTTGATAACTGATTCAAGTTGCACGGCAATTTCTTTTTCGTTTGCCAGTTGTTTTTCGGCTTCGGCTTTTTTCATGCTTGAATTAAGCACATCGGCACCTGAGACAAGCACAAACAAAGCGGCACAGGCAACTGCCATCAGCAATAACTTGGAGGTCGGGTTCGATACTTTTTTGTTGACCGCATTTGAAGCCGTCGTTTGTTTTTCGGTAACAGATTCTAAAAGATTTATCTTAATCATCGCAGTTCTACTCCTCTCATCGCCAAACCGACGGCAACTGCCATTTCGGGCATAATTTCACTTAAATAACCCGGATCGAATTTGCGTGTATCAACTTTTATTTGACGAAACGGGTCTAAAATTTCGACCGGCACTTCCATTCGTCTTTCCAGTTCTTCGGGTAATCGGTTTAATTTTGAACCGCCGCCCGAAAGCAGAATTTTTTGCACCGATTCGCCGCCGTCTTCGGCAGTCGCCCGATAAAAATCAAAAGTTTTTTGGATTTCCATCGCCACCGTTTCCATCACGTTGTCCATTAACGGCTCGATCGATTTTTCTTCAACTCCGTCCGCTGTCGGCACGCCGCGCTTCAAAGATTCGGCTTGTTGGAAATTTACGCCTAAATTTCGTTGTAAAATATCGGTAAATTGACTTCCGCCAACCGTAATATCACGAGTAAAAATTGAGGTTGTGCCTTTGATAATGTTGATGTTCATGGTCGAAGCTCCAATGTTGAGCAACGCCACAATTTCAGTCGGACTCGGCTGATAATTCATTTCATAGCAGTTTTGCAGAGCAAATGTGTCAACATCAATCACGACAGGTTGTTTGCCCGCCAACTGAATGGCTTGGCGAACGTTGTCGATTCTTTCACGCTTACACGCCGCAATCAGTATTTTCAACTCTTCGGGCGTTTCTTCGGTGATGTGATAATCAAGTGTAACTTCGGATAAATCGAACGGAATATGTTCTTCGGCGTGCCAGTCAATCGATTCTTCGAGTTCTTCTTTCGACATTGCAGGCAACACGATATTTTTGATGATGACCGAATGTCCGCTCACGCCCGTAACAAATTTAGGTGAACTGATTTGATGATTTTGACAAACACTCTGAATTACTTCGGCAACTGTGTTCATCTCCATTATTTGCCCGTCAATAATTGTATCGCTCGGCAGGTTTTCAAACCCCAAACTAACCAGACTCAGATTGTTCATCTTACCGTCCAGTTCGACAATTTTGATTGAGCTGGAGCCGATGTCTAAACCGGCTACGCCTTTCTTTTTATTGAAAAACATTACTCGCTTGCTCCTTTATTTATGCTTTGAGCTATTTTTTTGCTTGAAATTTGAGCGTTC
Source organism: Acidobacteriota bacterium (assembly GCA_031430435.1). Lineage (GTDB taxonomy): Bacteria > Acidobacteriota > Blastocatellia > Pyrinomonadales > Pyrinomonadaceae > JANNVK01. Next base: position 19,129 of record JANPBM010000124.1, on the reverse strand, counting down.
ATATTTGGAATCGTTTGTTTGTTACCTTTTTGAAACTTACCTAAGACGCGGGTTCTGAAAAGTCTTTTGCTGATTTGATTAGCTTGAACGCTCATTTTTTCGGTTAAAAACATTTATCAGGTAACGACAGGTAATGACATTTTTCTCTGTCATCTTTATTAGATTACAGAAAGTGATAAACATTTGTCAACACTTATTTGCAATGTTTAACGCAAAATGATTTGTTTTCTTTCAAATTGACCAATTTTGATTATATTTTCAGGTTTCCGGGCTTCAATTCCAATTTTTCGGCAAACAAAAAAGAGACGCAGATTTCTCTCCGTCTCTTCATCTCGCTTTCGCTTTGTCTATTCTTCTGTCGCCGTAACCTCATCCGCCGCCGCAACCTCATCTTCGCCGAGTTCAAGCAATGATGCGCTTGTAACCAAATCGTCGTCGCCCGTACGAATCAGGCGAACGCCTTGTGCGGAACGACCTGTTTCGCGGATTTTATCAACGCCCAAACGAATTAACTTGGCTTGTTGCGTAATAATCATGATTTCCGAATTTTCGTCAACCGGAAACGCCGCGACAACTTTGCCGGTTTTATCGGTCGTTTTCATATTGATAACACCGATTCCGCCGCGTTTCGTCAGACGATAACTGTCAACCAACGTTTGTTTGCCGAAACCTTGTTCGGAAACCGACAGAATTTTCTCGGTTCCGTCGCACGCGCAAACCGAAACGACATAATCGCCTTTTCGCAAACTTACGCCGCGAACTCCGCGAGCAACTCTGCCCATCGGACGAACATCGGATTCTTTAAATCGAACCGCCATTCCGTCGTGCGTGGCGACCAAAATCTGCTTCGTGCCGTCGGTTACAATAATTGATAAAAGTTCGTCGCCTTCGTCAATATTGATGGCGTTGATGCCGTTGACGCGGATATTTTGATAATCACTGAGCGGACTTTTCTTCATTACGCCGTCGCGTGTAACCATCATCAAATAAACATCGTCGGTAAAATCGCGGACAGGCAACGTTGCCACTAATTTACGTTCGGACGAAATTTGAATCAAATTAACCAACGCTTTTCCGCGTGTTGACGGTTCGCCTTCGGGAATTTCGTGAACTTTCAGTTTGTAAACTTGTCCGTCGTCGGTGAAAACCATCAAGTACGCGTGCGTTGAAGCCGTAAATAAATGCTGGACGAAATCTTCGTTTTTCGCTTTCGCGCCAAGCCGACCTTTGCCGCCGCGACCTTGTTTCGAGTAAACCGAAATCGGCGTACGTTTTACATAACCGAGTTTTGTAACCGTAATCGCAACTTCTTCATCGGGAATTAAATCCTCGATTTTCAGTTCAACGCCGGCATCAACAATTTCAGTTTTTCTCGCGTCGCCGTAATTCTTTTTGATTTCTTCAAGCTCGTTGATAATTACTTGCCGAAGCAGACTTTCGTTATTCAAAATCGCTTCAAGTTCAGAAATTACTTTGAGTAACGCTTCTAATTCATCAAGAATTTTTTGACGTTCCAACGCCGAAAGTCGGCGAAGTTGTAAATCTAAAATTGCTTGGGCTTGAATATCCGAAAAATCGAGTCTGCCGATAACTTGCTCTAAATCCTTCAAAAATCCGGCAAGTGTTTTATCGGACGAAACGCCTTTCCAAGTTTTGACTTCGTGCAAAGTTGAAAACTTCGCGGTCAGCCATTGTCTCGCTTCATCAACCGCCCGCGAGTTGCGAATCAACGGAATAATGTAATCGAGTGCGTCAATTGCTTTGTGCAAACCTTCTAAAATATGTGCCCTTGCACGGGCTTTGCGGAGTTCAAATTCCGTTCTGCGGCGAATAACTTCACGGCGAAATTCGATAAAGCATTCCAATATCCGCTTTAGATTCAATACTTTCGGTTGTCCGTCAACAATCGCAATATTGATAATTCCGAATGAAACCTGCAACTGTGTCAGCTTATAAAGTTTGTTCAAAACAACCTGCGGAACGGCATCGCGTTTCAGTTCAATGACGATTCGCATTCCTTCGCGGTTCGATTCGTCGCGGATTTCCGAAATTCCGTCGAGTTTCTTTTCGTGAACAAGTTCGGCAATTTTTTCGATTAAACGCGATTTATTAACTTGATACGGAATTTCGGTAATAACCACCGCATCGCGTTCCGTCGCCGTGTTCGCGCGTCCGACGCGATCAATCGCGGCTCTCGCCCGAATTTGCAAAATCCCGCGACCTTCACGATATGCGCGATGGATTTCTTCGCGTCCGTAGATAAAACCGCCGGTCGGAAAATCGGGTCCGGGAATAAATTTGATAAGTTCTTCAATCGTTGTTTCGGAGTTTTTGACAAGTGCGATTGTCGCGGTCAAAACTTCGGTTAAATTGTGCGGCGGAATTTTGGTCGCCATTCCCACGGCGATTCCTTCCGAACCGTTGATTAAAAGATTCGGCACACGCGTCGGCATTACTTTCGGCTCAGACAAAGATTCGTCGTAATTCGGCTGAAAATCAACGGTTTCTTTCTCGATGTCGGCAAGAATTTCGTTCGTGAGCTTCTGCATTCTTACTTCGGTGTAGCGCATTGCCGCCGCGTTGTCGCCATCAACTGATCCGAAATTCCCTTGACCGTCAACCAGCGTATAACGCAATGCAAAATCTTGTGCCATTCGCACAATCGTATCGTAAACGGCAGTATCGCCGTGCGGGTGATATTTACCGATACAGTTATGAACCGCACAGCCTTGAACTAAAAATTCGTGGCTTTCATCGGCAATTTGAATGTCAAAAGTTTCGCTTAAATCACCTTTGTCCATTACCGAAACAACGTTTAGAACCGAGTAATTTTCAATCAAATTCCGTAACTTTCCGGCTAAAGGCGAGCCGATTTTTTCAAGTTTCGATAAAATTCCCCACGTTTCAATTTGTCTGAAAGAAAGCGTTTTTTCGCTTAAATCGCTTGAATATCGAATTTTTGAACCTGTCGGATATTTGATTCCCGCCCGAAACTTATTGCCGTCTTTATCAACAAACCAGCCTGAACCGATATGATTTTTGCTGAACTCTTGCCAAATTGCTTGGCTCGGAATATTCTCGGTTTCAAGATTCAACACTCTGTTTTGCCAAGTTTTCAAACCGATTGCCGTGTCTTGTTTGCGTTTGATTTGCAAAAACGGTGAAATAAAATTTGCCAAACGTGAAGCGTGTTCGCCTGTAAATGTAAGTATGTAACAAGTTAATTGATTTTCGGGTCGTTCTTCGGAAACCGAGCAACCGTGAATCCCGCAATCGGCAAGCATTGTTTGAAGTTGAACCGACAAGTTTTTTGAAGTTGTAACTAAAACAATTTCGCGTTTGCCGTTTCCGCTTCGCAAAAATCCGTCGCCGTCAATAAATCCCGCAATAAACGGTGCAAAAAAGCATCGATTTTCTAAAATCCAATTTGGAACCGATTTTGATTCGCATTTGTTTTCGCAAATCTCAAAGGCTTCGCTGAATCCGCTAAACCTAAGCGTATGCTGAGTTTGGTGATGTTCTTTTTGTGGTTGTCTGATGCTTGAATAGGCTTTTGCCGAATTGGCTTCGCAAACTTCGGCAACAATTTGTAAAGGTTCGCGGTCAACCATCGAAATTCCGACACGAGTTGACCGATTACGGTCAGTCAAATAACCTTCGGCAACCAACAAACCGGCAACATATGCTTCTTTTAGTTTGATTGAATTAAAATGTTGTTCGGCAGAACCTAATGCACGCGGACTAGAACCCAAAACTCGTTTATTTTCAAGATTTTCCGCACGCTCCCAAACAATTTCCAAATCATCGTTCAAAACGCGGAAAAGTTGTCCTTTGGTAACTTTCAAAGTGTTTCCGTTGGATAAATTTACTTCGATAATTTCACTTGGCAGATTGTGAAATGCTTGAATAACTCGGCTGATATAACCGCTCGGCATCAAAACATTTTCGCCGACTTCAATTGTTTCAATCGGTTTCAAGCCGTTTTCGGTATGCACCAAAGTTCCCGCCACAAAACAATCGCCCACGACACGAGCCGATTTTTTGTAAGGTTTATTGTGCGTGTTGCCGAGTTCGTGCATTGCCCACAAAACGCGGCGGTGAACAGGTTTCAGACCGTCTCGCACGTCAGGCAAAGCGCGTCCGACGATGACCGACATTGCATAATCGAGATACGAACGCCGCATCTCATCTTCGATATTAATTTGTTGTTTTTCGATTAGTTGTTCCATTTTGAGCGAAAAAAGCCTTTCGTTTAGTTTTATACTCAGCTAAATTGCGGTTTGTTTTAAGTCTTTAGAGCGCGAAAAAAGTCGCTTGAAATAAATCCGTTTTAGATATACAATTATAGCTGAAATCGCTGTTTTCAGCAACTCTTTAAGCCTTTTCGCAATTCATTCAAACTAAGTATTTTCAACCCGGTCAGATAAATTTAATGGAAAATTCCGTCCCCGAAAAAGACAGTCGGACAATTCAGCGTTTTACGTTGCAACTTCCTGCCCGCATTAACGGCAGAGAAACCGGCGGTGAACCATGGCAAGAGATTACCAATATCCAAGATATTTCCGCGTACGGTGCCGCTTTCAACATCAAACACGCAGTAAATAAAGGGCAACTATTGAATCTGATGTCGCCGATTCCGCAAAAACTTCGTTGCTACGATTACTTTGAAACAAATTATCAAGTTTGGACATTAGTTCGCCGGATTGAACCGTTGCCGAACGAGATGTCGGCGGTCGGAATCGCTTTCATCGGCAAAGAGCCGCCGCCGAGTTATCTGAAAAACCCGAATATAACTTATGAAATTTCCGAACGAAAAAGTAACGGTTTGTGGGAAGTTTCCGAAGCTGACCGCGAAGCGTTGCCGGCGGATAATCGCAAAGATACACGGTTGCAAATGCCGCTCAATGTGGTTCTCGAAAAGTACGACGAGACAGGAAATTTGATTGCCGGCGAAAATACGATTACAGAAAATATCAGCCGTCGCGGAGCATCGGTTTTTTCGACTTTACCGCTCACGATCGGTTCGTTTGTGCGACTTAATTGCGAAAGTTACAACATTACGATTTTGGCGGTAATTCATGGTAAACGCACAGGCAAAGACGGATTTCCGCGACTGCATTTAGAGTTTATCGACCAGCATTTTCCGCTTGATATTATCGGTTAGCTCACCGCCGCTTTTTTTGAATCCGAATTATGGAATTAAAGAAAAATGAATATCCGCCAAATTGGGCAACAAGTTTTGTTCGTTTATTCGTCTATGTTTTTTCAAAAATTGCGTGGCGCATAAAATTCTGCGGCACGGAAAATATTCCGCAAAATTCATCACGCGGGTTGCTAGTTACGCCAAATCATCAAACGTACTTTGATCCGTTTTGGGTGGTCGTACCGATTAGACGAAAATTGCGTTTTATGGCTTGGGATAAGGCTTGCGAGCGAAAAATCATCGGCGGATTGATGAAATTTTTCGGTGCCTTTCCGGTAAATATCGAACACGGCGGCAAAGAATCTTATAAAAAATCAATCGAAATTTTGCGTGAAGGCGGAACGCTTGTCATGTTTCCCGAAGGTTCGCGTGAATTTTCGGACGGCAAAATGCTTCCGTTCAAATCGGGTGCCGCCCGAATCGCCATCGGAGCCGATGTGCCGATTCTGCCTGTTACAATTCGCGGAGCAAACCGTGTGTGGTCACAGGAAATGAAACGCCCGAAACTGTTTCGCAAAATCGAAATCATTTATCATCCGATTATTAAAACTAATTTGCCCGAAGGCGAAAACGGACGCGATTATGCAGCCAAATTGACGGCAGAATTAGCACAAATTATTGATTCCGCCGGATAAACCGCTGTAAGCAACTTTCTAATAATGCCGAATTACTTTGAACATAAATCAAACAAACTGAGTGAAAAATTTTCACGAAACCGTTTTCAACTGCTTGCGGTGTTGTCGGCGGCGGCATTTTTATTGTGGATTTTTTTGGCATTCGGACTGTCGGACGAAACTTCAAAACGATTGTTTTCAATGCTGCCGAACGCACTCAACACGGTTGTCGGAATTGGCGTAAGTGTTTTGATTACAACGTTTTCTTTTGTTTTTGTGGCGTTATCTTTAGTTTCGGTGCAGTTTTCGCCAAGAGTTGTTCGATATTTTTGGCACGCCGATAATTTTCGACGTTTTTTTCTGTGGCTGTTTATTTTTTGCTTCGGGTTTTGCTTTATTATTCAGTTTTTTAATGCTCCGAAAATCCAACTTTTCGGCTTAGTTTCAGCGTTTTATGCAATTTTCATCGTCTTTCCGGTTTTCCTCGGTTATCTGGCTGACAATTTAAACGCGGCGAGTATCGTAAATAAAATCTCTGATGTAACCGTTGCCAAAATCGAACATTCATACCGATTATTGCCGCCGATCAAACCGCAAACAAAGGATTCTTTGCAAATAAATTCTAAGGGAAAAGGTTTTTTGGAACAGATTGATTCTGAAAAATTGAGCAGTGTTTTTCTGAAAATCAAGCAAAAATATCCGCAAGTTTCGATGCACATTTTAAATTATTCGGGAAGTTTTATCGAGGACGAATCGGCTTTGGTCGAAATTACGCCGAATATCGAAATCAACGGGCAAACTGCCGATGAAATAGTTAAATGCTTTACTTTGAGCAAGTTCCGAAGCATTGACCAAGACATTGAATACGGCATCAGACAACTTGTGGACATTGGAATTAAGGCGATTTCACCTGCGGTAAACGATCCGACGACCTGTGTTAATTGCATAAATTATTTGGGTGTCATTTTAAAAAGTTTGGCAATGCGTGACGATAAATCGGAAATTTCGCACAAATTGGAAAAAATCGGAATTTACCTGAAAGAGCCTGAGTTTGAAAAGTTTTTAGACGATTCTTTCAACCAAATTTATCAATGGGGGAAATCGGATTATGTGATTGTCAAGACAATTATCAACACTTTGAACAACATAATGACGGCAGTTTCGACCGAAAAGCGTTTTAAGGCAATTTTGCACGAAATTGACGAAATGGAATTTGCCTACATTTACGATAAAACCCAAAATCCGACAATTCAATTGAAAGAGCATCAAATATATATCGCTAAAGCATTGAAAAATTTCTACTTAACGGCTTATAACCAAGCCGAGATTCTGAATCTTCCCGAAGAAAAAGAAAACTTGTCTTTGCAAATCGAAAAAATCAAGACAGAATTTTGAATCACAGTTTTCAAAAATTATTTACCGATACAAAAAGTTGAAAAAATCCGCGTGAGCATATCTTCGGTTGTTGTTTCACCGGTAATTTGCCCCAAAAAACGCATTGCATTGTGTAAACCGATTAAAATAATTTCTTCGCTAAACCTTTGTTCTAAAAGACTCAGTGAATTTTCAAGTTCAGTTTTCGACCGCAAAAGTAAATCGTGATGCCGTGCATCTGAAACTAAAAAACCTTGCGTGTCGGTTTCTTGAATTTCAAACGGTTCGACAATTTTACGCTGTAACTCATCTAAACCTTCGCCCGTTTTCGCTGAAATGTTGCTGAATTGTGAATTGTGAATTGTGAATTGTGAATTGTGAATATCAAGTTTATTTACAACAATTAACCGATTTAATTCTGCCGTTGAATCTAAAATATCGTTATCTTCATTCGTCAATTCTTCGCTTCCGTCCAATAACACAATCACCAAATCGGCATCAGCCATCGTTTGCTTTGAACGTTCAACGCCGATGCTTTCAACGTGGTCGGAAGTTTCACGCAAGCCCGCCGTATCAATCAACGAAATCGGAATGTTTCCGATCGTAAATTTTTCGTGAAGCTGATCGCGTGTCGTGCCGGCGATGTCGGTAACGATTGCTCGGTCGTGTCCGAGTAAAGCGTTGAATAAACTGGATTTACCGACATTCGGTCGTCCGATTAAGGCAACCTTCAAACCTTCACGAATCAATTTCCCTGCTCGAAATGTTGAAACTAATTTGTCTAAATTACCGATAATTCCGTGTAATTTTTGCTTGATATTTGCAGTCTGCGTTTCGGGCAAATCGTCTTCGACAAACTCTAATGCCGATTCCAAAATCACGATAACATTGAGCAAATCGTCTTTTAAAGGCTGTAATTGATTGGAAAATTCACCGCGAAGTTGTTTAATCGATTGTCGTGCAGACGCGACCGTTTGAGCGTCAATCAAATCTCGAATCGCTTCGGCTTGAGCCAAATTCATTCTGCCGTTTGCCAACGCCCGAAGCGAAAACTCGCCGGCTTCGGCTAATCTCGCATCAAATTTCAGACATAAATCTATGATTTGCCGAATCAAAATCGGCGAACCGTGGCACGCAATTTCCGCCACATTTTCGCCTGTAAACGAATGCGGAGATTGAAAATAAGTGATTAAAGTTTCGTCAACAACTTCGTTTTCCGCGTAGATTTTTCTGAGCGTGGCGTGTCGCGGTTTCGGCGAAAAAACTTCGTCATTCGTCAGTTTTTGCAAAATCTCGCACACGTTTCCGCCGCTCAAGCGAATCACGCCGATTCCGCTGCGTCCGAGTGGTGTTGCGAGTGCGATAATTGTGTCATTCATTGAAAATTATTTTGTTTTACGAAATTTAATGAGGTGAAAAATGTCGACAAGTTTTAAGGTGCAAGCTATTGATTCAATTATAATTTCAGACTCTAAACTGTTGAAATAAAAATACTTCCAAGTTCCGTCCGGTTGCTTGATAAAATGTTCTACCAACGGTTTATCTTGTGAAACCAAAATATAATCGGTCAAAGTCGGGTTGCAAATTTGATAACGATGAAACTTGTCCGTGCGGTCAAAATCGGCGGTTGATTCAGACAAAACTTCGATAATAACTCGCGGATTCAGCACAATATCCTTATATTTGTCGTGGTATTCAGGCTCGCCGCAAATCACAACCAAATCCGGGTACGAAATCATTCCTTTTTTTATCGGACTTTTAGGCGGCAAAAAACCGCTTCGCACTCTTGTATCTTTCGCCCGAACGCGGCAATTTGTATCATAAACAGCATTGCCGAGCAACCGTGTCAAGTTAGTTGAAATATCGCCGTGATCGCCGCTTTCGCCTGCCGGTTGATGAATTTCACCGTCAACAAATTCGTGCCGAATGTCCGAATTACGCTCAAATTCCAAATACTCTTCAAGCGTTGCTTCGTGTTTTTTTGCAGTTTTTTGTTTTGGAATTGCCATAATTAAATTGAATTATACAACATTTTCAAGTTTTTCAAATGTGCTTCGATGCTGAAAGTTTCGTCCGCAAAAACTTTGGCACGTCTCGCAAAATCTTCGCGTAAATCCTTGTTTTGCAATAGTTTGATTATCTTTACCGAAAGTTCAGCCGAGTTCTTTGTTTGAAAAACTTCGGCATATTTGCCGTTTTCCGTCGCTTCCAACAGCGGTTCGATGTCAGAAACAATGAGCGGAACTTCGGCGAGCATTGCTTCATTTAACGCAATCGGCAAACCTTCGTGCAACGACGAAAAAACGAATAAATCCAACGCCGCCAAAATATCGGGAACATCATTTCTAATACCGAGAAAATGAACTTTTTCGTTAATTCCGTTAGCTTTGCAAAACTTCACGCAATCGGCAAACTTCCCTTCTGCACCGTTTTCTATTCCGCCCGCAAAGATACAATGTGCGTTCGGAAATTCGGCAAAAACTTTCGGCAGAGATTCGCATAACGTCATTTGGTCTTTGCGTTCGGCAACGTAAAAATTCCCGATCATTCCAAACAACATCGCATTGTCCGCAATCTTTAATTCATTTCGCAGATTTTTGTTCGTCGGCGTAAGCCTTTTATTGTCAACGCCATTATATAAAACTCGGAAATTTTTACTCACATCTAAGCCGATTTCTTCCGCGTAATATTTCAACAAAAATTTGCTAACGACCACATTTGCAGAAACTCTCGGCACAAGGTATTTGAGCGTCCAACGATTTTTTTTGTCGGGTGCGTACGCGTGATAGCTCAAAACGGTTTTCGCGTTCGTGCCGCGAGCCGCCAGATATGCGTGAATGCCTTCGACCGCCTGATGTGCGTGAATAACCTCAATTTTGCGTTCTTTAATGATTTTGCGAAGTTTGAAAACCAAGCTGAAATCAATCGGCAATTTTCGCGGTAATTTGATAATTTTCACGCCCGAATTTTGAAAATCTTCTTCCAGCGTTCCGCTTCCCGTGGCAACAAAAGTCATCTGAAAGCCGTTCGCCGCCGCGTTTCGGCAAATATCAAGCACAAACGTTTCCGTTCCGCCGCGGTTTAATGAATCTAAAAGATGAAGAATTCGCATTCCTGTACAGTTTACCGCAACCGGCGTTTGTTTGTAATTCGGCGGGGAATAATGGTTAAATGAAATATGGATTTTGTGGAAAAGTTTGGAGAAATTCTAAAAATAAAAGAGTTTTATTATGTCTGAAAATAAAGAAACAAAAAATGATTTATATCTTCTCTATTTAGCAGTTATTTTTGTTATGTTTGTTTGGTTTTTAAACTGGATTTTGCTTTGTATTTTTGGCGGTGACAGTCAAGCAAAAGGTCAGTTTGGAGATATGTTTGGCTCGGTCAATGCTTTATTTACTGGTTTAACGTTTTCTTTCCTTATCTATACAACTTGGACGCAAAGAGAGGAACAGAAAAGACAAGCTCAAGAAATACAAAAAACATCCGAAATACAAGCCAATACTCTTAAGTTACAAAAGCAACAAATAGAACTTAACGAACTGCAAATAAAAGAAATAAACCAAAGAGTTTCGGCTCAGATTGAACCTAAGTTCATTAAATCAAAAATACTAACTGACGGAAGCGATGCTACGTGGAAAACAGTTAGTTTATGCTTAAAGAACATCGGTGCTTACGCTTTTGATGTAAAAATAGTGAGTCCTGATTGTAATTATAAAGGACCGTCATTAAAAGAACTATTTCAGAGAGAAGAAGAAATAACTCTAGTTTGGTCGTATAATTCATCACCAAATTTTCCAAGCCCTATTACAGCCGAAATTTCTTATAAAAACGTTTCCCACGAGGAAAGAGTTATTTTATTCAAGTTAAATAAAAATGAAACGGATAGTTCTGAGGAACCTTACGAATTGGAAATAGTGAACAACAATTAGGCTTTTTATGACTTTACAACAAAAAATCGAACAACTATTAACAAAATCAGACTTTGATTCCGCCGACCGCGACATTTTTGAAGAGTTCAAAACAGCTTTGCGAACAGGCGAAATCCGTGCGGCGGTCAAAGATTCGGATAACAATTGGCACGCCAACGCTTGGGTAAAACGCGGAATTCTGCTCGGATTTAAGATGGGCAAAATAGTTGATTTATCGAAAGAAAACGAAACTTTGAAGTTTTTTGACAAAGATACTTATCCGCTTCGACCGATGAGTTTGAGCGACAAAGTTCGCATCGTTCCGGGCGGAAGTTCAATTCGCGATGGTTGTTATGTGGCTGAAAACGTTGTACTTATGCCGCCGTGTTATGTGAACGTCGGTGCTTATGTTGATGAAGGAACGATGATTGATTCGCACGCACTTGTCGGTTCGTGTGCTCAAATCGGCAAGCGTGTGCATCTTTCGGCAGCCGCACAAATCGGTGGTGTGTTGGAACCGATCAACGCAAATCCGGTCGTGATTGAGGACGATGTTTTGGTCGGCGGAAACACGGGCGTTTACGAAGGTACGATTGTCAGGCAAGGTGCGGTTTTGGCTTCGGGCGTGATTTTGACGCGTTCAACTCCGCTGTTCGATTTAGTCAACGGCACGATTATAAAATCGGACGGCGATAAACCTTTGGCAGTACCTGCAAACGCAGTAGTTGTGCAAGGATCACGGGCAATTTCGCACGGCTTCGGCAAATCGCACGGATTATCAATTTATGCACCGATAATAGTTAAATACCGCGATGAAAAAACTGATGCGGCGACTAAATTAGAAGATTATTTGAGGTAAAATAAGATAGTATTTTTAAGGAGAGCTTTCACAATGAAGATTTTTTTAAGCTGGTCAGGCTCATTGAGCCATGAAATTGCATGTATTTTTAGAGATTGGCTGCCCTCGGTTATTCAATCTGTTAAACCTTATGTTTCATCTGAAGACATTGATAAGGGAACAAGATGGAGTACAGATATTGCAGGCGAGTTAGAATCGTCAAATTATGGAATAATTATAGTTACCAAAGATAATTTGATTGCTCAATGGATAAATTTTGAAGCAGGTGCTTTATCAAAATCACTTGATAAATCTAATGTTTCACCATTTCTCTTCGATATAAAACGTTCGGAAGTCCAAGGACCTCTTGTTCAGTTTCAATCAACTATTTTTGAAAAAGATGATGTTTTCAAACTGCTGCAAAGCATTAATAAACGTTTGGATGAAGACAAACAATTAGAAGAACTTTATCTCAGAAAATCATTCGAGGTTTGGTGGAGCGAGCTTGAAACTAAACTACAAACACTAAAAGACTCAATTACTGCTTCGATAGAAAAACCTGAAAAATCAAAGGAAAGCAAAAAAGCTGATATATTAGAAGAAATACTTGAATTAGTCAGAACACAACAACGAATATTAGGCGACCCTGAAAGAATACTTCCGAAGGAATATCTGGAGTTCGTACTTTCTAACTCAAAGACTATGCTGAAAACCGATATACAAGAAGTTTTAAACAGGTTTCATAACCATATAACTAAATTGGAAAGAAAATTTTCAAATATTAGAGAAATAGGCTTAGAAATCCCCGAGCCTTTTTCAATTGCTCTTACTGATTATGAAAAGGAGCTAGATATATTTCATGATTTGTTTCACAGATTAGTGACCGTAACTGAAAAACGAAAACTTAGAGGAACTCGAATATAGCAACTTTGTCTTTTTCATTGTAAAAATCGAAAAGCAATTAGACAAAACAAAATCCGATTCCAAAGCGTCAGACATCGAAAAAACCGATGCGGCGACGAAATTGGAAGATTATTTGAGGTAAACTTCAAAACTGATTTGCTCGTTTTCGTCTAAATTCACCTTGATTTCCAAGTCTTTCAACTTCGGATTTTCCAGCAAAAATTTCGATAACGGCGAGGTTAAAAATGTCTCGATTGTGCGTTGCAAAGGTCTCGCTCCGTAACGCGGATCGTAGCCTTTTCCGGCTAAAAACTTCGTAACTTCTTGGGCAACAACAAGTTTGATGCTTTTTGCCGATAAACCTTCGCGTTTGGTAATTGACGAAATTTCTTTTTCGGTAATTTTATAAACCGAAGTTTTGTCGAGTTGCTTGAACTGAATTACGCCATCCAAACGATTAAAAAATTCGGGACGGAAAAACGTTTTTATTTCTTTTTCGGACGAGGTATTTTCACTTTCGCTGAAGCCGATGTCGCCTTTCGCAAACTTTTCAGCTCCGAGGTTTGAGGTCATAATCACGACGGTTGACGTGAAATTTGTAACGCGACCAAAACGATCGGTTAAACGTCCTTCGTCAAATAAACCGAGTAAAACGTCGAAAACTTGCGTGTCCGCTTTTTCAACTTCATCGAAAAGCACAACGCTGAAAGGTTTTTCGCGGACTTTTTGAATCAAATCGCTCGGTTCGCCGTCCGATTTCGTCAGCAAACGCGAAGCCGAACCGCCCAAACTGTATTCGCTCATATCAAGCCGGACGATTTTTTCCTTTGAATTTTCGTCGTTCCCGAAAAAGAAACGTGCCAAAACTTTGGTCAATTCAGTTTTACCAACGCCCGTCGGACCTGCGAAAAGAAAAACTCCGAGCGGACGTTTCGGGTCGTTCAAACCTGCTTTGAAAGTTGTAACAATGTTCGCAACTTGTTGACACGCTTGCGGTTGTCCGATTACTTGGCTCTCAAAATCCGCCACTACATCGTCAAAATCCAACGCAATTTCGTCACGCAAAAATAATTCGGGCAAACCTGTCAGTTTAATAAAATTTTCAATTACGTTATCGTTTGTAACTTCTTTTTGCTTTGCATCTTTCACCTTTTCAAAAATATCGGTCAAAAATTGCGTAATTCGGCTCGGAAATTTTTGATACGGCATAAACCTTGAAAAAAGCCGATAAACCAAGTTGATGACATTTGCCGAATATTCGATTTTCAAGTTTCTTGAGTTTATTTCCGCAATTCTCGATAAAATCTGCAACGCTTTGTCGCTCGTAAACTCTTCTAAACGCACAACTTGGAACGAATCGGCAAAGTTCGGTAAAAGTCTGCGGCAAGCATCAAGTTCGGTCGGCGTAGCTTCGGCAACCATTCGCAATTCGCCGCGTTGCAGATACGGGACAAGAAAAGACGCAACACTTTCGTTCGGTTCGCGTCCGCCGTAACGCACAAGATCGAGCAAATTTTCCGCACACAAAACGCCGTCAATATCGGAAAGTTCGCCGATAATTGCCTCGCATCGTTCTTCCCATTGACCGAGATATTTCATTCCGGAAATAATTCGCCCGCCGTTTGTCTGCCAAAAACGATGTTTCGGGTTTTTATCGTCCCAAAAGTCGTCGAAATCTTCGTCTTCATTTGGTGTTTTAAGCAGATTTTTCTCGATTTCCTTGACGGCTTCGGTCAAAAGCGTAGTTTTCCCGATTCCGTTTTCGCCCAAAATAATAATGTTCGCACGCTCTTTTGTCAGACGTTTAACCAAATCCGCGACTTCCGTTTCACGTTCGTAAGCCTTTGACATTTTCTTTGTAACATCTTTTGAACCAAGCGGTTCGGCAATCGAAATCAGATTCGGAACTTCCTTAAAACTTTCGTTCCGCTTTTCTTTCCGGTTTACATGCACGGAAACTTCTTCAAGCCATAACTGTTTATTAGGCAGAAAGTTAGACAAAACCAACGGCGTAGAATTCCGCAGAGCTTCCTGCACTTTCAGCGTTACCAAACTTTTCAACTCACTTTCTTTGTTGAAGAAAAATTCGATTTCAAGCAACGGAAGCGATGCGGAATAATTGCCGTTTTCGGTTTTCCAAAACACACAGGCAACGCGAATCGGAATGGTTTCTTCGCTTGTAAAAACTCGGCGTTTCGGTTCTTTTTTACGTTTTTTCCGGTTCTTCGCAAACTCGTCTTCTTGTGGTTTCAGTTCGTATTCAGGACGAATATCAACACGAAACTCAAGCAAGTTAAGTTCTTCAAAGACAACAGGTTCACGCCAAAATTCTTGCTCAAAAAGGCGATGCAGATAATCCTTAACCTGTAAAATTACCGCGTCTTTTTTATCGGCAAAAGCCGTTGGAGCAAAAAATTCTTCGCCGCCCGTGATTGCCTGCGAAGTGAAATTTCCGCCGAAATCTTGCCACGTTAAAATTGGAATCCGAAAAGTTGCCATTCTTATAATACCGCTATTGCGTTGCATCTATGAAACAATTATAATTTAACTTAGTTGAAATTATCACAAAAAGTCATTAAATCAAATTTATATGCAAATTACAGTTAAAGCCAAACAGTTAGGTAAAAAGCACGCTTTGATTGAAAACAAAGTAATTGAAATAAACGATATTGGTGTAAATCCGACACTTTCCGACTTACTGAAAGCAATTGTTGCACAACAAGTCAGCGAATATAACAGCAAAACAGCCGAGAAAACTTTGCTGCCGTTTTTGGCAAAAGACGACATTACTAATCAAGCCGAAAGCGGAAAAGTCGGGTTTGGTACAATTTACAGCGAAAATAAAGCCGATTTAGTTACAGCCCAAGAAACTGCACTCCAAGCCTTTGAAGACGGAATGTTTGCAGTTTTTGCAGATGAAGAGGAAACTCAAAAACTTGATGAGATTATAAATCTCAGTGAAACCACTGTCTTTACGTTTGTTCGGTTAACATTTCTGGCAGGAAGTTATTGGTAGTTTTCAAATAAATAAAGCAAAGAAAATTTACATCATTAAAAATATAAAACCATGGAAATACAAGAGTTACTGAAAGATTATATCGTTCCCGATCCGATTAAAATTTGGACGAAAGAATTGTCGGATGTTTTTGCAGGCAAAGGCAATCACCCGCTTTTGACTAAACAAACTGCGGAAATCGGTTTGTATATTTTGAACAAACATCCCGAATTGAAAGTTGAGCCGAATCAATGGGCGGCAATTGAAGATGTTGCGGCGGATACTGTTCGGTATAAAAAATTGTTTGAAATGATTCCCGCCGAAGGTTGGCAGACTGCGGAATTAAACAATTTGCTCGTCTATTTTTTCGGTGAAGAAAAGGCAAAATATGTGGCATACGCTTGGGAGCGAATCCGTTTTCAGATGTATCAAACGGGTTATGCTCGGCGTTCTTTTCGGGCTCCGGAAAATCGTAACTTGTATTTTATCAATCAGATAAGTTTTTTAACCCAAACCATTCCGCAGACTTTCATAAACGGTAATTATCCCGATTATACTAAAACTTTCTTTAATTTAAGCGTTTCAAACCAAACTAAATACGATCAACCGCTTGGCAGTTGGAACGGTATTTTCAAAATTTGGTCAGCGGCTCTCGATTTAGGGAATCAAGAACTTTTCAAGCAGTTGGAAGACATCATTTTTAACAAAGATGATGTCGGAAAAGTTACTCGAAATATCATCAAAGCCTTGCTCAACAGCGAGAAAAAAGAGTGTTGGGAATTGGTCGAAAAACTTTTGTTGGCGGCTCAACGGCAAGAAGGTTTGCGTCAGACGATTCTTGAAGCCTTAGACGAAACGAGCATCGGAGCGTTACAATATATGATTAAAGTCATTATTGACAACAAATTAACGCGTTTTTCGTCCGTTGTGCGGAGCGTTGATGTTTGGGCAGGACTCGGTTGGGAATCTGAACGCGAATCAACCGTCAATAATTTTTTGGCAAAGGCACACGAGTTTTTAGAATCGCCCGAAAAGATTCCTTCGGCAATTAAAAGTGAAAATAATACCGATGTTTATATGGCTTTGTGGTCGCAAGGCGTGTTTGACGCGGAAAAAACTTCGCCGTATTTGCATGAACTTTATGATACCGGAAACGTTGAAAAACGAAGTTTGGCGATAAAATTTGCGATTGAAACAACGCTCAAAAAACTTGGTATGTCGCTGTATTACAAAGCCTTAGACGATAAAGGTTTATTGGTTTTAGCGTGGGCTTTGCGTGGCGTGAACAGTTTGACGTTGGAAAATTTTCAAAATGATTCCGGCTTTCCCGAACTGTTTGAGAAATTGCATAAAGTTGTTGAGCGAACCGATGCCAAAGAAAAAACTTTTGACGGAAAGATTTTTACTTGGACAAAAGTTGCGTTTAACCGGAACGAGGCAATTCAAGCGATGATTGGACTTATCGGCGAAAATGATGAACGTCTGAAAATTGTGCTTAGTTATTTTGACGGATTGAGTCTCGGTTTGCGTGAGCAATTAACGCGTCATATTTTGAAAGATTTTGCTCAATATCATTGGCAAAACGACAAAATTAAGAAAAAACCGACTGATTTTCAACGCGAATTTGCTTTCAAAATTTTATCCGATAAAGGCGAATTTTTGGTCAATTCCGCCTTCAAAACTCTGGAAGGAATTTCTGCCGACGAAAGTGAAATGAACATTTTATACGGACTTTTGAAACGCAAAGGAGCAAATTTTCGGGGCAAAATTATCCCTTTAATCTTAAAGCAAAATGATGCAATGATTAAGGTTACAACTGAAAATCTGTTATTGACAGGCGATGCGGAACAACGTTTGGCAGGTTTGGATATTGCGTTGCAAATGCAAAAATCAAACCGCATCGAAAGCGAAATTGAAACCATCATCGAAAATTTTCAAGCGAAAAAATCAGTTTCGACAAAAGAAGAAATTTTACTTAATCAACTGACTGAATCGCCCGAAAATCGGCAGGATTATTCCTACCAAAACGGCTACGGAATTTGGAATTTCTCAACCGCTTTCTCGCCTGTGGCTGCACCTGTGCCGAATCCTGAAAGTTATTATGAAAACAAGGTTTTATCGGATTCTTTGGTCGGAATGGCGATGGACAAAGTTAAAGGTTTAGTAAAAAAATCGGACAAAAAATTTCTTTACGGTTTTTCAATACCGTTTGAAAAAATTAAAGAATCGCTGGAAAATCTTGGCAAAATTTATAACGAAAATAAAGATTTTGAATACGAAGTTGAAAATTGGAACAATTCAAAAGAAACAATTTTATTGGGAAATAGTTTTCGTCAAATCAAATATAATTTTCAATCCGAAAATCCGCAAGAACTTTACAATAATTTTCCTTTGCCCGAAGTTTGGGAAAATTGGTATCAATCTTCAAACCTGCAACCTATTGATTTATTTCTATTTAGTTTGGCGGGTGAGCAAAAAAGTAAAAATACTTTGCCGCTTTACAATGACTTAATTCCAAAAGATTTTCAAAAAAATTATTATCATAATAATCCTATTTTGAACATTTGCAACGCGCTTGCCAATATTCATCCGTTTGCTGAAAAACAAGAATTTTTGCTTGGCGGAAGTGTGCGAGTTTTTGCTTCTTTAGATGAAAAAAAGCTCAAGGAAAAGCCGAAAGACAGTTACTATTCGTATCATTCGGGCGATGGCTGGCAAAGTTTGCAAACTTATCAAACTTTTTATAATTTGCTTGATCCGATTGGAATCAATGACGAATTTATCAAGGATTATTGGAATTTGGCAAATTGGCGGCAATTTTCAGGCAGAGATGAAAACATCAAATTCTGTTATCCGCCGTTGATTTTGTTTTGTCGGGCTTTTGAGCAAAAAATAATTTCCGAAGATGAACTGCTTCGCGGAATTATGACAAATGAAAATATCCAAATGTTATCGCGGAAAAAGGCGTATCCGCAAGATTTCAAATACTTTGAGCGATTTCCTTTCCTTCAACCGTTGTTTGAAAAAATACGCGAACACATTCTCAATATTGAACTTAAACGCGGTGATTCGGCGACCGAAGTTTCGCCTTTTGTGGCAAGTTTAGAAACGATTTACGGAACTAATCGCTTGGTTGAACTTTTAATCGGATTTTCTGCACGGGACAAAACGCGATAACTCGTATATTGTCAGCATCTTAGGACTTCAAAGATATTGATTGTCGAGTGTCTTTTTATTTCACACAAGACTTCTTGGATTATTTCGCTTCCCAATCTGAACCAACTTTTTTGC
>JANPBM010000123.1:0-5559 GCA_031430435.1 Acidobacteriota bacterium | reverse complement strand
GCTAAACCGAAACCTGCACTGCGTCCGCGGTTGTGATTTGCGACGATTCTCTTATCTGATAAACTTTTAGCGAAATGCGGAAACGTTCCGGCACTGTTGTGATTTGCGACGATTCTCTTATCTGATAAACTTAGTTCGGCACTAGTTGCAACTGCGTACATGTTGTGATTTGCGACGATTCTCTTATCTGATAAACTAGTTTAATATTCGTGTGCGATTCCGTTTGCGTTGTGATTTGCGACGATTCTCTTATCTGATAAACTAACCGCTCACGCATCACACCGAACGGACGGTTGTGATTTGCGACGATTCTCTTATCTGATAAACTAAGATGCAATCAAAGAACTGCAAGCGGTAAGTTGTGATTTGCGACGATTCTCTTATCTGATAAACTGCGAAGGGCAAAATGACGCTTATCACTTGGTTGTGATTTGCGACGATTCTCTTATCTGATAAACTCATTAACTTGGCGGGCGAACTTTGCCCTGGTTGTGATTTGCGACGATTCTCTTATCTGATAAACTGGGAAGGAGCATTGGGACGGCAAGACTGTAGTTGTGATTTGCGACGATTCTCTTATCTGATAAACTTCATTTTACGGCGGAATGTTTCACCCGTATGTTGTGATTTGCGACGATTCTCTTATCTGATAAACTCGACTCTATTGGTAGTATATCTGCTTATGGTTGTGATTTGCGACGATTCTCTTATCTGATAAACTACATCAGCCGTAATTGGTTGAAAACAATAGAGATGCTGTCTTTTAGCTCAGAAAAAACTGAGTTGTAAAGGCGGCTTTTCTGTTTCTTTGGGTGCTTTTCCATAAAAAGTTTTCATTCGGGCAAATTGTTTTTCCGTAACTCTTAATATACGCACGTTTCCGGCTGTCGGCAACCCGCCGATAACTCGTTTTTCGTGCATATCGGCGTGTTCCTCGCTCGCACAATGCCGTCCGTAAATAGAAAATTGCAACATCGAAAACCCGTTTTTCAACAAGTATTTTCTAAAAATCGTATATCTTTTGCGGTCTTCCTTCGTTTCGGTCGGAAGATCAAACATTACAACCATCCACACAGTATCCAGCCCTCCAAAAAATGTCATAACGTCGGGATCAAAGCCTTCTTTGTTTCTCCTGTAATTATTTGCTTAATGCTCGCCACATATAAACCGATAGCAACCAAAACCGGCTGTTTACGATTATCCAAAAAACAATCTTCTGCCAATAAACTCAAAAGTTCGGCTTTTGTTTCACGATTCAGTTCAAGTTCAATTTCATCGTCTTTTTCCGCATGTTTTTTAACAATCGAATAAACTTTGCGGTCAACAAACGGACGAATCGGTTCCATCAAATCATCGGCAAGCGGAAACGGATTATACTGATTTTTATGATGAATCCCGAAACTCGGATGCAAACCCGTGCCGACAATCGCCCGTGCAACGGATGCCCGAATAATTGCGTAGCCGTAATTGAGCAACATATTTGCATCGGGATTTTCACGATTACGCCTAAAATCATCACCAAAAAGTTTCCGCCAATAAATTCGTGCCGCATAAGCCTCAAGATTTTTCGGGTCGCCGCTTGGCACGTTTTTTGAAATTTCACGCAAGCCGATTCCGTCTTTTCCGCAGGCTTTAAGATTGTCTGATTGATTTAAGATTTTTGCCGAAACAACGCTTGCCCACAAACGTTTTTTGTTTGGCACGGAAACCTCAATTTGATGATTTAAAATTTTGCTTTGAATAGAATTAGCGACAAACGGAATTGTCAGCGATGCCGGAAGATGTTTTTCGTTGGTAAAAATTAAAGCAACATTTGCTTCGGCAAGTTGGGAAATAAGGCTTGAAGTAATTGTAATGTCTGAATCGATTATCAAAACACCCAAATCTTCAATCGGAACACTGCCAAGTTTTTCGCCGTCTTTTTCGATGACAACTTGGCAATGTTCCGCATGAACAAAACAACCGCGGGTGGAAATTTCTACCGTTCTTTTAATCATTTGCTCGGTCGAGATGACCAAGCGGACTAACTTGAAGTTTGCGGATTATTTTTTTGAAGCCGTTTTTCCCTTCGATGTTCAGAGAAACTCCTGAAATATAATCGCTGCCTGCATCATTAAGAAGTCGGGCAATAACTTTTGGTCCGATAGACATCTTCTGCACTCTATAAATGCGTAATGTTCCGTCGTCTCCAAGAAACTCGATATAATCATTCGGGCAAAGCGAAAACAGAAAACGCCAATCGTCGTCTTCTCTGCCGATAATCGGACTCGGCGATTTACCTTCTTTTTTGGCATCAAGAATTTTCTTTGCCGCATAAAATCGCGGAACTAATTTTGCTTCGCGGTCGCCATCGGAATTTTCGTAAATTTCAACGTGATGATTTCCGCCGAGTGCATAATACTTATAAGGTTTTCCGTATTTATCGTAAATCGGAACAACCGTTTCACGCGACATCTTTTCATAAATCCGCACAGTCTCGATTTTTGTCTTGCCGTCTTTATGAAAAAGCGGATTTGAATATGCTTTTTTCGCATCGCCGCCAAATTCTTCAAGCCGGTTTTTGACGAGTTCTCTCACGCCTGAATCGATAATTTTTTCAATCTGCTTTTGATTCGTAAAATACTCGACACTTTTCCGCGTTGTGTAAACTCCTTCGTCATTTGTTCCGCCGTAAGCTGTTGCGGCAAGCAATTCCCCGCGAACTCGTCGAATCGGTGCGTGTGAAACAATAATCGAATTGATGGAATCAGCCGCATCGTCTAAAAAACTTTCCCAAGGCATTTCCATTCCTTTTAAAACCCGACGCATTTTATCGCGGTTTTGCCCGGCAAGTTTCGAGATTTTTTGAAACAAACCTCGCGTTGTCAGTGCGATAACGATTGCGTCTATCGCGTGATGCCGATGATCGGTTCTGTTTTTTAAATCAACATCACCTGCCGCAAGAATCGAATTCAAACCCCAAGAATGCCGCAGCAAAGCCGTTGAACCGCCCGCGACAACTTGCACATACTTATTTTCATCCACACTATACGGATAAAGTTGTCGCAAATATGCACGAGCTTCACGGCAAATATATCGCGTGTCTGAAAGCAGACGACCAACCCAATCAACCTCATCAACACCTTTCATTTCAAACTTTTTACGCTTTGCAATCGGGAAAAATTCGATTCGCTGAATCAGTTCAAAATACTTTTGTTCATCGCCGCTAAACAGTTCATAAGGCGTTTTATTTTTCTTCACATCACGATTAAATGTCGCCGTGCAAATCGTTTTGTTCATATAAGAATCGTCGAAACAACGGCTGTAAGGAATGATGTGTTCGATGTCGATTTGATCGGACAAAAGCATTTCCGGCGGAATCGTCTCGCCTGTGTACGGACACATTTCGCCTGATTCCAACCACAAACGATATTTCAATTTATCAAAGCCGGAAACATTTTCTAAACCGAATTTCTTTTTATAAAATTCCGCAGCCTCTTCATTAGCAGTCTTATTTTTACCTTGCTGCTTTTGAAAATTTTCTTTCTGAATCACCGTCATTTTCAAATCACGAGCCATTTCAAGCCGAATTTCATCGGGTTTTCCATATTGACGAATAATTGCATTCACAACTTTGCGAAGTTCGTGCAAGGCTTTGGAAACAATCGGATTACGCAAATCTTGTGGCGGCAAAGGAAGTTTTTCAAACGCCTCGGAATCGGCAATTTTGCGATGGTCGCCGTAAATTTCGGTTGCGGCTTGATCGTAACGTTTTCCTTCTTTGAGTAACGGCAATATCTTATTGATTGCTTTTAGCGAAAGTCGGCTGTAACCTTCTTCAAGTTGAAGTTTCAAGAGTTTTTCAATCTGTAAATCGTTTACATTCCAAAATTCTTTGAGCCTTTTAGTCAAAGAAACTTCGCTTTCTATGCGAAACATTTCTTCAACCAACCGCTCTTGTTTATCTTCGCCCAAATCATCCCAAGCAGTTTTCAGAACACCGCGAAAAGCAACGCCGGTTTTATTGCCGAACATTTTTTCTTTGCCGGAGCTCAGATTAAAGCGAACATCATCTCTTAATTTCAGCAGTTTCGGAATCGATTCAAACTTTACCTCTTTTGTTTTCTCAAGTTTTTCCGCCAGTATCAGTTTTTCTTCAAGTGTTAATTCACGCCAATTTAAGGTTTTGCGGTCTTGAATTTTCAAATTGTTTAAATCTTGCCAATACCGAAATCTTTGAGCAGATTGCCGTGCCATATCGCAACGTTTTTTATCGGTTTCAAAGCCGCACTTTCCAATTAAACCGCGTTGACTTTTAATCGGGCGTTGATAAAAAACAATATATTTTATTTTTGATTTAAGAGCATCAGTAAGTATTTCCGATTTAAACTTGCTTTGAGCCGACCAAAATTGCTCAAACTCATTTTCAACCATCTCGCGGGCAGTATAAAGACCGCGTTTTTTATCTTGCGTATTTAGAAATTGACCGAGAGTCTTGAAATTGTGAGTTTCAAGATCTGTTTTCAACTTCGCAATTCCACCCAAAACTACGCCATCATCTTTTGATTTACCCGATTTTCGATTACTCAAAAAACCGCGTCGTTTCGCAATGTGAAAAATCGAGCGACCAATCTCGAAGTTATCCAGTTTTTCCTCTAACCCGCGAACACGCAAACTAAAAGGATCGCCAAGTTTGTCAAACTCAACCGAATCATCCGCTTCAAATTTCGGCAAAAGATTGTGTTGTGTAAGTAATTCGCGTAAATTGGTTCTGCGTTCACGTTTTCGCCTAAGCAAACGTCTTGCCCCGCGTGATGTTCGGCGACTCCAATTTTTTGGTGTGCTTTTTGTTCCTTCAGTTGTTGCCGGAAATATACGAACGCCGGACGCAACAATTTCAGCTGATAAATCCGGCTCATTATTATTTGAAGTAAGTCTTAATAACGACCAACCGACAGATGTAACGCCTAAATCTAAACCGAGTGTAGTAGAAAGCATGGGAAATCTCCTTGAAAAAATTTATGATTCAATATAACATAAAAGTCAGTTTATCAGATACGAGCATCGTCGCTTTTTATAACAAGATGTATATCGTAGATTATCCGTGAAAACGGTAAAAACCGCCCGCGTATGAAAATGCCCGGGCATTTTTTTATCTTTGATTTCAAACATATTGACAAAAAACTCACTTGAACTTACGCTTTACTTGGCAGAAATCTTGCCTCTCAAAAATTCTATGGAAAATCTTAAACTTTTGTTTCAACTCTATTTCCGACCTGCGTTTGCGATGAGCGAATTGCCGGATAAAGCCGGTTGGTTTACCGCCGCCGTCTTTGTTTTTGTTGTTTGCGACTATTAAGCAGGTCAGCAGAAGTTTTCCGATATTTTGAAATGTCTGAGCTAAAAGAATTGGTTTACGAAAGTACGACACGCTTCAGTTTGTCGATAACCTTGAGCTTGAATGTTATTAAATGCCGCAACAAACTGAAGTTTGTTGTACTTTGCTGCAACTGTTTTCGCAAACCAATTCCCGTTTGGTATAGCTGCTTATCACAGGTATCTGACAAAGTTTTGATAAAT
>JANPBM010000122.1:0-9822 GCA_031430435.1 Acidobacteriota bacterium | reverse complement strand
AAATAAAGGAGCAGAAATCGGAGCGACAATCGTGTTTGGCGGTGGAGCAGGAGCGAAAGCATTAGCGACCAAAGGCGGAAGAGCATTGCTCGGCGTGGAAGCATCGTATAATTTCGCGTCGGGAACATACGGCAAAGATGTAACGCAACCCGATGCAAACGGAAACCCGCGACAAATGGACTATTTAGAACGCGGCGGAAGAGTCTTCGGCGGAGTATTCGGAGCAAGACAAGTCGTCAAAGCAGAGATAACGGCACCGAATTCGATTGTTAATAAACTCGATGATATTTTTAAACCGAAGCCTCCGACAACGGAAGCGATAACGCCCGAAGGTTTCAGAGTGAAGGTTCCACAGACGGAAAATGTGAAAGGGGCGAATGTTTTTGAGTCAAGGGCAAACGGTTTTCCAAATCAACGAATTCCTAGCAGCAAAGGAAGTTGGAACGGCAAAGTCGGGGAATCGGGTTGGTTATCAAATAAGCCCGAAGTTATAGCTGTTACAGGCGGCAAGCCCGTACCTTTCAAAAACGGTTTTCCTATTTTTGATAAGTGGAAAGTAGGCGAAGTTAAACTGCCTAATATGAAAGGAAATCACGGATCTGATTTTGATGAAGCCGATAAACTCTATGCTAAAGCGAAAGGGTGGTTTAAGGCTAATGGGAAAGAAGATGGAGGAAAAGTTGCCTTGATGAGAAAGAACAATGGTCTTACTTGGCATCATCACGAAGATATGACAACAATGCAACTTGTTCCCGCTGATCTGAATAATAATGTTTCACATACAGGCGGTGCATCTTTTGTGAAGAGAGGAAACAAATGAATACAAAAACAGACAGTATTTTAGGCAACTTAGAATGGAATGAAGAATACGATTCTTGGACAGGTCAAATGTTTTTATCAAATGAAAAAACAGTTAAAGTCAAAATTGGCGTAGATAGTAAGGATTCAGAAATTCCAATCGGCATAAAAACAAATTTTCAGTTTATTAAGGAGAATGAAGAATTACTAAGAACTAAAATTGCAAAACCAACCGCCTCTCTTTACAACGATTCTTGGAGTGAAGGCGATGAAATTAAAGAGAGTAGTGTAGTTAAAAGAATTTCACTTGAATATATTAGTTTCTTTAGTAACGAAGGCGACGCAGAGCTTTTCTATAATGATGATGATTTATTTGCAGGTCATACCATTACGGTTTTTGTTGAGCCTAACGGTGAAATCACTAAACCAAATTTAGCAGGTTAATTATCACTACGAAGAAAAGTCCCGCATACAGGCGGTGCATCTTTTGTAAAAAGAGGAAATAAATAATGAGTAATCTAATTCCTTTTGGTAACGGTTTTGGAAAATTAATTAAAAGTAGCGGTGATGATTACTGGGAAGGTGAGTACAATTTTACCGCTAGTCATAAAATTCGAATTATTGTTGAAATGGCTGATGAGAGAAGTGAGTTTCCGTCTAAATTTCAAAATTTTATTGACTATACAAGGCAACAAGACAAGGCATTTCGTCTTGTTGCCGCAAACAATTTATTAGAACTATACAATGATACATGGAGAGAAAGTGAGGATTCGGCAATCTCAGAAACTGAATTTGCCGAACGAATCAAGATAAATTCTATCAGTTTTGATGAAGAAAAAGATTATGTCAGCGTTTACTATGATGACGCAGATTTATTTGCAGGTCACGAAATTAAAGTTGATGTTTCTTTTGACGGAACTGTTTTGAAAGCCAATCTTCCGTAATAAAAGAATAATAAGTTTTTGGCATTATCACGAAGATATGACAACAATGCAACTTGTTCTGCCGGTTGTATTTAACATTAAAATTGACAATAAAAATAAAAAACCGGCACTCCCAAACTTAAGAAAAACTCAAGTCAGAAAGTGCCGAAGTTATAAGTTGTTTTTAGTTGATTAAAACGCGATTTCAATAAAGTATTTCGTAATATTATTGAAATAGTCGTTAGCTGTTTCGGTAAAAGATTTACTTGCCGGTAAATTTTTTACCTGTTCAACTTGGGTGTCGGGATTCACAAAGCAATTTGTGCAGGTTTTACCACCTGATGCCATACCGCCGTCAGCCAAAGCGGACAGCGAAAAAAGCACACTAAGACTAACTATACTAAGTATTTTTTTCATTTTTATTGTCTCCAATTTTTTATTGCTTTTCGTAGAAGAAGAAGCAGTTTAAATAAACCACTAATAAAAGCGAGATTTCAAAATTATGTTCTCCCGAATTTCAAACGAGATAAACGAAATTATTCAAGATGCAAAACAATATGAAAGCGTCGGCAGATACGACGAAGCCGCCAAAAGCCTTTCGGCATATTGGAAAAACACAAATGAATGCCCCGACGTTTCAGAGTTAAATAAAGCCGAACAAGCCGAGATTCTATTGCGGTGCGGAAGTCTGGCGGGTTATGTCGGAAGCTGTAAACAGAAAAAAAATGCCCAAGAGTTGGCTCAAACTCTTATTACTGCGGCAATGCGGTTATTTTCTTCATTTGCAGACTTTGAAAGAGTTTCAGAATGTGAAACATACATAGCGCTTACTTACTGGCGGCTTGGGCAACTGGATGAAGCAAGAGGTTGGATAAACTCGGCTTTTAATCATGATATTGGCAACAAATGTGAGGTTCGCCTTTATACACATATAGTTAATGGGATAATTCTTTTTGAAGAAGGCAAGTACATGGAATTAGTAAACAAATGCAAAATGCTTGAGCCTTTATTTCGTAATAGCGGATTTTTAATTCTGCAAGGCGATTTTAACAACAATTATGCTTACGGTTTAATGAAGTTGGACAAAAAGAACGAAGCATTGACACGTTTTGAATTGGCGAAACAATTTTATAAAAGAACAAAACATTATCTGTATCTTGCATTGTTAGAAAACAATTTGGCAGTTTTTTTTCAGAAAGAAGGCTATTTTATAGAAGCCCATAAACATGCAAAAGCCGCGCGAGAAGCGTTTAAAAAACTCGGCGATAAAACCCGCGAAGGTTATTCGGTTGATACGCAAGCCCAAATTTATTTGGCACAAGGTAAGTATGAAGAAGCCTTAAAGTGTGCAAACGAAGCAATCAGAATGTTGTCGGACGGCGAAAATTATTGTTATTTGGCAAATTCAATGGAAACCAAAAGCCGCATCGAACTTGAACTGAAAGATTATACAAATTACGCAAAAACAATAGTTGCTTGCATCAATATTGCGTCTCTTCATATTTCACGCGAGCAAGAAAACAAATTCATAGATTTGTTAGCTGAAGTGTTAAGTAATCGGGGGAACTTAACAAAATAGCTGCATTACTTTGCATGGGTGAAAAGAAAGGTAATGCTAATCTATGAAGCGAAAGCCTTCGTCAGGGGTAGCGAAGGCTTTTTATTGTAAGGAAACTTTATGGTTTTTTTTGAACAACGGCAATCTTAATTTTAATAAATTCGAATTTTGTCTGTAAATCAAATATATCGGAATTAAGTCAGAGGTTATTTTTTTTCATTTAACCGGTTAAACTTGCAGTTCAGTGTATTACACGACACGAAAGTCTTGCATTTTACATATAAACGGCGTTATTATTAAGCCAATTCATAAAATACTTAGAATTAAGAGTATTGGCAGTAACAGTTTAATCTTCGGAATTTTTTTATCTGTTTGGAGGAAAAGTACTATGAAAGATATGTTGTATGCGGTTCTCGGTTTAATTTCGGCGATAGTTGCCGTTTGGCAAATTGTTGTTTACGTCGGGCAAAAGTCCAGCGAAGTCAGCAATACACACATTATTATTGCGATTGTGTGCGGTATTTTGGCGATTGTCTTTGGCGGGTTATTTTTATCCGGCAGAGTCAATAAACAAGAAGAAATTCATATTACGCAATAAAAACGGTTGTTCAATATGTAATTTGTTCGCAGGTTAGGTAAAACTGCGAAAGAATTCAGTTTGTCAAAAACCGAGTATTGACGGAAGAATCGCCGACACTCGGTTTATTCAAAGGCATTCCGGCACATTCTATCGCAGTGTTTTTGTATAGCTTGCGACAGCCGATATTTGTTTGGCGGTAAGTTTTTTGCCGAAAGCAGGCATTGAACCGTCGCCGCTTTTTACTATGCCGACAATTCTGCCGGTCGAAGGTCTTGCTTGCGTCAAATCTGGCGTGTCTAAACTCTTTCCTAATTCACCTTGACCTTTTCCGTCCGCGCCGTGACATCTGGCGCAATTTTTCTGATAAATTGCTTTGCCCGAAGTTTGCTTTTCAAACGCCGAAACTTGTCTGCCCGCAGTCGCCGTAAAAATTGCCGAAACAATCAGCAAAACAGCCGATATAACAATAAATTTAAGTGTGTTCTTTTTCATAAAGTTACAGGTTTGATTTGATTTCACCGAGAATAGTTGCCAACACATCAAACTTTTTCTCGACATTTGTCAGATTTTCTTTTGAAATATTGACCGAAAGTTCATCGAGCATCACGCCGAGTTCTTTATTGGCGGCGACTGCCTGATTTACTTCTTTTTTAACGGCATCGTTTGCCGTTTCGGGTTTGGCTTCGCTTCGCAACAGTTTTTTGGCTTCCATCGCTCCCCAATGTGTGATGAAAACATAGTTTGTGGTTGGGGCATCGGTTATCCAACCTTCACGGTTCAAACGAGTTATAATGTCTTTAAAAGCCGTATAAAAACCCATTTTTTTGAGCATCGAAGCAAAATCAACTTGCCTTGTTTCTCTTCCGCCGGTTTCTTCGCAAAGTTGAACCAATACTTTCTGATAAGTATCCATAGTTAATTTTCTAATTCTTCAAAAGCCAATTTGGCAACGCCTAAAATTCCCGCATCATCACCGCAAACGGCTCTCACAATTTTAGCACGTTCCGCCGAAACTCTGTAAGAACGTTTATTTATTTGGTCGGAAACGTGATTGGCGAATAAATCCCAACCGCCCGCCGCACCGCCGCCGATTGTAATAACTTCGGGATTCAAACAATTTATTAAGCTCGATAAAGCAATGCCGAGATAAAATCCGACTCGTCGAAAAACTTCTAAAGCAAGTTCGTCGCCCGCGACTCCGGCTTCGTAAATGTCCGCCGAAGTCAGCCGGATTTTGTTGCGTAAAGTCGATTTCGGGTATTGATTTTCCAGTTCGACGGCTTGGCGCACGATTGCCGTTGCCGAGGCGTATTGTTCGACGCAACCGCGTCCGCCGCAATTACACGAAGCTCCGAACGGTTCAACGCAAATATGCCCGATTTCACCTGCCATTCCGTCGATTCCGCGAAGAATGTTTCCGTCGATGATGATTCCGCCGCCCACGCCTGTGCCTAAAGTTACGGCGATTGCCGACCCGAAACCTTTTGCCGCACCGAAAGTTTGTTCGCCGATTGCCGCCGCATTTGCATCATTTTCCAAAGCCACAGGCAAATTTAATTCGTTGGAAAGTGCCGCCGAAATGCGAAAACCATCGAGACACGGCACATTCGGAGCCTTGATAATTAAACCGCCGGCATAATCGACGCCGCTCGGCACAGCTACGCCGATGGCGATCGCTTCGCCGACATTCAGACAACATTCCTTTGCGGCTTCGACCATTGCCGAGACAATTTCATCGGCGCGTTCCGCTCGCGGTGTTTCGCGCTTTGTCCGATAAAGTATGTTTCCGGCACGGTTTACCGCCGCCATTCTTAAGTTTGTGCCGCCTAAATCTGCGGCTAGAACGATTTCATTCATTATTGATAGAGAGTATAACTTTGTATCAGTTAGAAACAAACTAAATTTACCACAAATTATGATTTATTTGATAATCGAAATTGTCGGTCGCAGGGAAAAATAATGATAAGCGGTTCAATTAAATGTTGAACTTTGGCGGACAACGTTTCGTTAATTGGCTTTGGGATGAAACAAAATACGACAAATTCGTTATTAAACCGAAATAATTTTGACGCTTCACCAACTTTTCCTTATACTTATCCGTGAATTGACTACTTTTTATTCAAAATCAATTTTTACCGCAATTTATACAAATCAACTTTAGGAGATTAAAATGGGACGTTTGTGGAACTTAATTACAGGTTTTTTCTCGCTCTTTGTGTCGAGAGTCGAAACCGAGCATCCTGAAATCGTTTATCAAAATTCGATTGATTCAATTACAACGAAAGCCGTACAACTGCGCCAAGCGGCGGCGGCAATTATTCGCCGGCGTGATGAAATCGAGCAGCGGTACGAAGCAAAAGCGCGCGAAGCAAAAGAAGTTGAAGCCCAACTTTCCGTGGCAATCAACAACGGCGACGAAGAAATCGGGACGCTTTTGGTTGAAAAGAAAGACATTTTGGATTCGGAAATTGCCGACTTAACCGTCGAGATGGAACAGGCGCGAGCCGATGCCGACGACGTGAAAACCGCGTTGCTGAAAATTCAATCCGAACGCGAAAAACTTGTCGCCGAAAAAGACCGAATGATCGGTAAACTTGCGTCCGCACAGGCGCGAGTTAAAATTCAAGAACAACTCGACGGACTTTCGCTCGACAGCGACGTAAAAGCATTGGACAACGTTCGCACGCACATCAAAAATAAAATTGCCGAAGCAAATTTGGGCAAAGAATTGTCTGAAAGCAGTTTAGATTCACGGCTTGAAAAAATCAAATCGCAAGTCGGCAGCGTGCAGGCAAACACGAAATTTCAACAAATGCGTCAGCAACACTTAAACGCGCAACAACAGCAAGGCAACAAAAGTCTTTAGACAGGCTTAGAAAGTCTCGAAAGTCCGGAAAAGAAGATTCTTCTTGCTTCCCGGACTTTCGAGACTGACCGGACTTTTCCGGACTAAAACACGAGGAACTTATGGCTATTAGAATTGGTAAATTTCAATTAGGACCCGGAGCGATTATTCTCGCCTTGGCGTTAATTTTAGGCTTGCTTTATGTGGCATTTTCACAGTTTGGCATTTGGGATAAACTCAAACCGAAAACCGATGTCAGCAAAACCGAGCAAACGCTTGAACGCAACGAAGATATTAAACGCGAAAATCTTCCCGCAACCGATGTAAAAGCACCGAAACCGACGACGGACGACCCAGAAGTTACAATCGGAATCTGGACGTGGCAGACGCAAAGCGCGATTATCGACGCAGTTGGCGGAACGGGTAAATCAGGCGAACATCCCGACAGTTTGCTTTATCAAGCGGGCATCAAAAACACGCGGTTAATCGTGGAAAACGATACATCTAAACAAGTTGAAGCCTTAGCGTCGAACAATATGCAGTTTGTAACGACAACGGGCGACCAAGCCGCCGTTGACATTGCGGGAGCAAACAAATTGTTGCGCGGACCAAAAGCAAAAGTTGTTTGGAGCGGCGGATATTCTTCGGGCGAAGATGCTTTGATGGGACCCGAATCGTGGAAAAAAGACCCGCAAAATGCGAAAGGTTCCTTGATTGTAACGGCAGTTCCGTATTGCGATTTTAACGTGGTCGTGAACTGGGCGGCGGACAATAAAATTCCCGTCAACCCGGACGAAAAGGTTTATAATCCCGATGCGATTAACTTTGTCAACGCGACCGACCACATCGAAGCCTCGCAAAAATTTATTTCAAACGCAAAAGTTTCGTTGAAAAATGTCAAAACGGGACAATCGGAAAGTCGTGAAATCGATGGTGTGGCGACTTGGACTCCGGGCGATGTAATGGCGGCGCAAGGTCGCAGTTCGGTTAATTACAAAGGAAAATCAGAGAAACTTCAAAAGATTATTTCCACCGAACAATATTCTGCAATGATGCCGAATATCATTTTTACAACCGAAGACTTTATCAAAAAACATCCCGATTATATTGAAACTTTGCTGCGTTGTATTGCTCGTTCAAGTGCGAAAATCAAAGGCGATCCGAATTATTTTAAAACTCGTGTTGCCGCTTTGAATTCGCAAGTTTTTAATTTAGAAGGAAAAGGTCCGAGTTTTTGGGCTAAGTACTTTGATATTGTCGAAGAAAACGGCGTAAAACTCGGCGGTTCGCGGATTAACGACATTGCCGATAATCAGCATTTATTTGGATTGGACAGCAAAAAACCTTTGGCTGACAGCGTTTTCGGCATTTCATACAACGAACACGCCAAGCGTCTGCAAAAACTTTTGCCTGAAAGAATGCCGACATTTACGCCGGTTGACCAAGTAATTGATCTTAGTTTTATCAAGAAAATGTCGGATGAAGTCGGCACAATCAAAGCTGAAACAGGCAGTTCGAGCCAAGCAAATTCGACTGATACGGTCGTCAAAACCAACTTTGACATAACGTTCGACAGCGGTTCGGCTGAACTTAAACCTTCTGAGCTTGCCAAACTTAATGAGATCAGAAGTTTGCTGATTCGGGCATCGAACACAAAAGTTATTGTTGAAGGTCATACGGATAACGCGGGCGATTCGTCGAAAAATATCGAATTGTCGAAATCGCGGGCAAATTCGGTTTGGACGTGGCTTAAAGCCTCAGACGAATCTCGCGTCAACATCAACGATCAACGCATTATTTCGGTTGACGGTTACGGCGCAATGAACCCGATTTCGGGAACAAAGGACGCGCAATCAAACGATGATAAGTCGAAAAATCGGCGCGTGACGATTATTTTGAAATAAGCAAAATAAAAAAAGAGAACGCAGAAAATTAGTATTATTCTGCGTTCTCCGCGTTAAATGTGTTTTGAATAAATTTATTGATGAGTCATAAAAACCATCAAAAAGTCTTTGTCTTCGGTCACAAAAAGTTCGTGGCAAATGATGTTTTGAAACAGTTGACTCGATTCGGTCATTTTTTGTTCAAGCACCGAAAAATCTTGCCCGACATCAGACATTTTGCCCAAATCGGCGGTTTCCAGTTTAATCGGATAATAATCTTCATCGTTTCTGTAACCTAATGTAATAATCAGGCTTTCCGATGATTCGAGATATTCGACACCGATGCTTTTGGCGGCAACTTTATTTTCGGCGGCAAAGTTTGAAACTTTATCGGCAAGTTCGCCGAGACCGTTGTTTTCGTCTAATTTGCCTGAAAAGACTTTGAAATTTCCGTGTGTTTGATTCGCAATTTTTGACATTACTTTTTTTCTCCGTAGGTTTTTAACAATTTATCACCGACCGAATTATAATATGAATGAGCAGGTTTTGAATAATAGTGAAACAAGTTTTGGTGAAAGCAATTTCGGCAAAATTTTTCGTATTTTAGGCGAACCGAGCCGTATTTTTAGGACATATCTTTTTGTCTTTTGGATTACGGTTATTTTTTTGGTTTGGATGTTTACGCCGATTCAGGGAATGCCGTATCCGAGCGAGGTTTTTACCGCGTTTCAACGAATGTTCGGCTCTGAGGCAAACGACACGAGCAATCTTGTCTATAACACTTGGGTCACGCTGAAACTGAATGTTTTCGGGTTATTTTTGGCTTCGGTGATTTCGTTGGCGGTCGCATATTTAAGTTGTTTACCGTTTTTACAGCCGCTTAATCAAATTTTGCAATGGCTCAGATATTTGCCGATCGTCGCGTTTAATTTAGTTTTTCTGTCAATTTTTACGATTGGCTGGTCAATGAAAGTTGCGATGTTGACGGCGGGAATGGCTTTCTTTTTGATAACTTCGATGACGGCGGTAATCGGTCAAATTCCGCGTCTGAAATTTGAATTGGCGCGAGTTTTGAACTACTCCGATTGGAAGACTTTTTGGACTGTGGTTGTTCGCCCGACCTTGCCCGCGATGATTGATGTGGTTGCCCAAAACGCGGCGATGGGTTGGGTGATGATTGTCGCCATCGAAACTTTTAACCGCACGGAAGGCGGACTCGGTGCGGCGATTTTTTC
>JANPBM010000121.1:0-192760 GCA_031430435.1 Acidobacteriota bacterium | reverse complement strand
AACTTGGGCATTCGTCCCTGCGACACCTGTCCCCGAAATCACGGGAACGCGGTTTGAATCGGCATACAACTGCGGACGATCAAACGGCGGCAACTCGCCCGCCACACGCGGATCGGTCAGCGGGCGTTTGAGAAAGGCAACGATGTCGGCTCTTTCCTGTGCCGATAAATTTAGTTCGCGAATTAAATCGTGGTCAACATTCGGAGCGTCAAAATCTCCGCCGCGATTGTAAAACTCCATTACTTGTTCGAGCGTATTGAACTTTCCGTTGTGCATATACGGACCGCGCAAAGCCACGTTTCGGAGTCCCGGTGTTTTGAATTTTCCTCTGTCGTCGGCAACTGCCGTTACGCCGAATCTGCCCGCATCTTCGGTCATCGGACGAACGCCGATGTTATGAAAAAAACTGTCGGACAATATCGAATCGTTATGACAAGAATTACATTGCAGACTGACAAACAAACCTTGTCCGGCTTGTTCTTGCGCGGTGAGCGGTTCAATTTGCGCCATTGCTTTGTCGATCGGCGTTTGATCCGAAAACAACGATCTTTCGTAAGTCGCAATCGCCATCGCAATTTTGGCGGGCGTAACATCGGGCGAACCGTAAGTTTCCGCGAAAAGTTGCGAATAAGTTCTGCCGTTTATCCAAGTTTTCAACGCGGTCGGAACAGTCGGCGAAAGCGCGAGCGGTTTAGAATTAGAAACTCGGTTTGCCACCAACGTCCAATTACTTGCCGCGTGAGCCATTTCAACCGAACTGACCGGCGGACCTGCCGCTTGGCTTTCAAGCGCTGCGCCCGACGGCAAAATTACCGCGTTTGTAAGCGGATCGCGGAATTCCGACAACGCTCGTCCGTCCCAAAAAATTGCCGGCGAATAAGCCGCATCGATGAATTGATTGGCTTTTCTGCCCGTAACTTGCCGATTGAATGCGAAAATACCGCTCAAACTGTAAGTGCCGTCAGCATTACTGAGCGGAACTCCGATTGACCCGATGACATCATCATTTGTCCCGAAAACATTGTCAAAACCCGGATTCGCCGACTGCGATTGGTTGAGTCGTGAACGCGGATCCGAACCGCCGCTTGACGGAATGTGGCACGTTCCGCACGAAACTGTTTTGGTCGCGGACATTTGTTCGTCCCAAAATAACGCTTTGCCGAGATAAATTTTAGTTGCCGTAACAGGATTTCCGGCAGGAGCAAGCGGCGGTTCCAACGGTGAAAAAAGCCCGTTCCCGACTGTCCCGACAGCACGCACGCCTTGGTCAGCCGAACTGAAATCACTCGAAACTGCCCCGTTTTCAGCCTTTACCCAATAAAAATAATTTTGATTGACAACGGCGGTTGTGTCATAGAAAGTAGAGTTTGCCGTTGTTCCGAGATTGGTTGCGGTGTTGCTGTTATTGACTGTATTGCGAAAAATCCGATAGCTTGTCGCGCCTCGAATCGTGTCCCACATCAAACTGACTTTGGTCGCGTAATTACCGTCGGACGCAATCACGCCGGTCGGAGCCGCCGGTGAATTTGCTTGACTTTGAGCCTTAAAGTTAAGCATTTGACTACTGAAACCTATTGTTACCAAAAAACCGAAAAATAAAACGACAACTATTTTTAACCGAACCATTAATCTGTCACCCCTTAAATTTGAACTGTTACCGCAAAACTCAAAGTATTAAATAAGCAAAAGAATTGCACTTTATTGATTTCCCGAAAGAACAATAGTTTGGAGCAATTCTTTACTTTTTACTTATTTTTTCTTACTGCCTGTCTATTACA
This sequence comes from Acidobacteriota bacterium, assembly GCA_031430435.1. Lineage (GTDB taxonomy): Bacteria > Acidobacteriota > Blastocatellia > Pyrinomonadales > Pyrinomonadaceae > JANNVK01. The sequence continues at coordinate 190,982 of JANPBM010000121.1, read as the reverse complement.
TATAACCTAAATTTTGCAACTTTTCCAATGTAACGCCGTCATTTTTGCCGTAAAGCATCATTCTTTCAACATATTTGGCGATAACATCGGCTTCCAAATTTACGTCGTCGCCGTTTTTCAAAGTTGAAAGATTCGTCAAATTCCACGTTTTCGGAATCACGGCAACTTCAAAATAATTATCGGCTAAAGTTGCAATCGTCAACGAAATTCCTTCGACCGAAACCGAACCTTTGTAAACCAAATACTTGCCGATCTCAACCGGAAACCCGATGCGAACCGTCCAAAAATCTCCGCTTTGAGTCGCCTGTAAAAACTTCCCGCGTCCGTCCACATGACCTTGCACGATGTGTCCGCCCAAACGAGTCGTCGGCATAACCGCGCGTTCGAGATTGACGGACGAACCGACCGCCAATTTTCCGAGCGTGGAACGCTGCAAAGTTTCCTCTGAAACGTCGGCGAAAAAAGAAGTTGCCGTAATCTGCAACGCCGTCAAACAAACGCCGTTGACCGCAATCGAATCGCCTTCGATTGTTTTGTCCGTGACAATTTTCGCGGAAACTTGCACCTTCGCGCCGCTTCCGTTTTTTGTAATCGACGAAATTTTTCCTGATTCTTCAATAATTCCTGTAAACATATAGCTTTTTTGCTTGATTAAACTCTTTTTCTCGGTGAAGCCGCAACTTGTCCGGATCGCACAAGTTTATCGTCCAATAAATCGAGTTCTTCGTAGGTAATTCCTGCCAATTTAGCAACGTAATCAAGCCGACGTTGAATTTTCTCGTCTCTTTCGTTAAATCGTTTTTCGGCTTCGGTTAGGTCTTTTTTATGCCGAAATTCCAATTTTAGTATCTGACCCTTCATTTCAGTCATTTCAAGTTCAATTTGCTGCATTTTTTCTTCGTGGTTCATAATTGATAATAATACACCGGTTTTTACGGAATTCCACTCGATTTTTTACAGTATCAAGCGTTTATCGCCTGCCCGTTTCGTGATTTTGTGTCGGTCAAAATGTTCTAACAGCGGAATCGCGTATTTGCGTGAAACGTTCGCAATTTCTTTGAATTCTGCCATACCAATCAATCTATCGGCTGAATTTGCCGCGAATTCGTGTAGTCTTTTTATCAGATTATCGATCACAATTTGTTGAAAATAAAACTCTTCCGAGACTTTTACAAGTTCGCCTTTATTCAAAAACAGTTGAAAGACTTTTCGGGCGGTTGCCGTGTTTGATTTCGTGTTTTGAATCGCCGAATTTAACGCGGCTTCAAGCGTCGGAACTTCCAGTTTCGCGTCGGCGTAGATTTTCAAAATTCTTTCCGACAACAATTTTTCTTCGGGCGTGAGTTCGTGCGTATGCGTTGCGAGCCGGACAAAATCTTTTTCGGCGAAGATTTCCACAGCTTTTTCCACAACTGACTTAAAAATTTCCACAGGCAAATGCCTAAAGATTTTTTCGCGCAAAGTTTCACGCAAAATTCCTTTCGCCAACGGTTCTTTTTTGTGAAAGTTTTCAACTTCGGCAATCATCTCAGCTTTCAATTTTTCAAACTGCGTGCGGGCGACATAAAATTTATCGGCAATAATAACCGCTTTCTTTTCAATGTTTTCGGCGATTGCGTTTTGTAAAATTTCGTTTCGCCAACCTGTTCGCGCCTGCAAATCGGCAAACGTCGAACCTTTTTCGGTTGCCGTTTCAAGATAAAGTTTGACCTGCGTAACCTTATCGCTGTTCGACAAACTTTCAAGATATTTTCCGGCATTTCCAACATCTTTTTGACGATGCTTGATGGCGGAATTATCAAGAATTTTTCCGCCTGCAATCGTTGTTTGCGGCGAATACCGACGCAAAATAAATCGTTCGTTCGGAACTGTAACAATTTCGGTTTCAAGCCGAATCTGCACAAAACCTTTTTCGCCTTGAGCAATTTCGCCGGCGGAATTCAGAACTTGAATTCGTGCCAAGGCTTCGATTGTACCAACGTGAACGCGAACTCGTTGGCGAGTTTTAAGAGCGGTTTTTGCGTCCTTCAAAACTTCTATTTCGGCATCGAAAATCTGTGTCGGACGCAACGAATTCGGTTCGGTCAAAATCATTCCGCGTTCGATTTCCGCGTAATCCACGCCGCCCAAATTTACGGCGGTTCGTTGTCCGGCAATTGCTTTGGCTACTTGTTTCCCGTGAGTTTGAACTCCGCGAACGCGAACTTTTTTCTTCAGCGGAAGCAACTCCATTTCGCGAGTTTCGATGATTTCGCCGGTTGCCAAGGTTCCCGTTACGACCGCCCCGAAACCTTTCACGCTAAACACGCGATCGATCGGCAAGCGAGCGAGGTTCTCGTTTTTTCGCGACGGAATTTCAAGCGAAATTTTACGCAACATTTGTTTCAAATTTTCGATGCCTTCACCTGTTTTTGAACTGACGGAAATTATCGGCGAGTTTTCGAGAAACGAGTTTTGAACGAGTTCTGCGACATCGAGTTTGACGATTTCAAGCAGTTCTTCGTCAACCATATCTGCTTTCGTCAGAACAATTGCGCCGAACTTTACGCCAAGCAGACGACAGATTTCAAAATGCTCGCGGGTTTGCGGCATAACGCTTTCGTCCGCCGCGATTATCAATAAAACAGCGTCGATTCCGCTTGCTCCGGCGAGCATATTTTTGACAAACTTTTCGTGTCCCGGAACATCGACGAAACCGATTTTCACGTCGCCTAAATCAAGTTCGGCAAAGCCCAAATCAATCGTAATTCCACGCTTTTTTTCTTCGGGCAACCTGTCGGCATCAACGCCGGTCAAGGCTTTCACAAGCGAAGTTTTGCCGTGATCGATATGTCCTGCGGTGCCGATGATAATGTTCATAATTCATTGTAAATCTACACTTTTCTACTTGACAAGTCTATCGGTAAACTGCGAAACTCAAAAGTTAGTAAGCACTTACTTTGATGTAAAGGAAACAACCATTGGCAAAAGAAATCGAAACAATAACAGGCAGAATGACAGGCGACGAACGCCGTGAACAAATTTTGCACATCGCTATTAAACTCTTTTCGCGGAACGGCTTCAGCGGAACTACGACTAAAAAAATTGCTGCCGAAGCAGGGATTTCGGAGGCGATGGTTTTTCGGCATTTTGCGAGTAAAGACGAGCTTTATCATGCAATTTTAGACCACAAAGCGTGCGAAGGCGGTAAAGTTCAACCGCTTGCGTTAATCAACGAAGTTATTAAGAGCAAGGACGATTACGAGGTTTTTTATCAACTTGCGTTAAATGCGTTGAAACATCACCAAGACGACCCCGAATTCATGCGGCTTTTGATGCACTCCGCACTCGAAGGACACGAACTCGCCGATATGTTTATCAACGAAAATATCGTTCCGTTGTACGAAGTTTTATCGTTTTACATCAGCCAACGCCAGCGCGAAGGTGTGTTTCGTGATTTGAATCCGAAATTGGTGGTGCGATCGTTTGTCGGGATGATGATTCACCACAGTTTGAACGTTACGTTGTGGGACAAACAAGGTCGTTTGCTGAAAGTTTCCAATGAAGAAGCGGCGAGAGGTTTTGTCGAAATTTTATTAAACGGAATTAAAAAATAAGTTCGGAATTATTTTATGAAGGCAGTTAAACTCTTATTTATTATATCTTTAGCATTATTTATTGCGGCTTGCGGCGGTGCGAAAACCGCATCGTCGGATTCGACCGACGCGGCAAACAACGCCGCCGAAGCAGTTGAAACAACCACGACAAACGCCATTGTCCGAGATTTACCGACATTTTTTGAAGCAACCGGAACGCTTGCCTCAGACGCGCAAACCGATGTTGCCCCAACGATTGCGGGCAAAGTTATCGAGGTCAATTTCGATGTCGGAAGCTATGTCAACAAAGGCGATGTGTTGGTGCGGCTCGATCCGCGCGATGCTCAAATTCGTTTGGAAACGGCGGAAGCGCAAGTGAATCAGCAACGAAATATCGTCAAACAAGCCGAAGCGGGCGTTGAACAGTCGAAAGCAAATGTGAAGCAATCCGAGGTTGCGGTTGGACAAGCGGTGGCGAATTTGCGACAAAATCAGATTCGTTTGGACTTAAAAGACGGTGAAAGTTTCGATATCTCAACGTTTTCGCAAGTTCGCGCGGTTAATGCTCAAATTGTCTTAGCCCAAAAAGAACTTGCTCGCGCCGAAAAGTTGCTGGTTACCGGCGATGTTTCCAAGTCTTTCCGCGATCAGCGTTTAGCCACCCGCGACCAACTTCTCGGACAACTTGCCGAAGCTCAATCGAACGCCGCCGTGGCGGTAAAAGCGATTGATTCCGCGAGAAGCGCCGTAACGACCGCTCAACAATCCGTCCAAACGGCGAAAGTTCAAATCAATACCGCAACAACGAATGTGAATAATGCCAAAGCGGGCGTTGCGACGGCGTTGACAACAGTTGAAGCGGCTCGCAAAGCGGTCAGCGATACGGCAATTTATTCGCCGATTTCGGGGTATGTTTCAGAAAGAGTTGCTGATTTGGGCGAATTTACGAATCCGAACGCTCCGAACACCAAACTTTGTACAATTTTGCGAACTTCGGTGTTGCGGTTACGGGTTGATATTCCCGAACAAAATATCGGTAAAATTTCAATCGGACAATCTGTTTCGATGAAAGTTGCAGCGTATCCGGAACGAAATTTCAGCGGCACAATCGTCCGAATGTTGCCGAATGTGAACGTAACTTCGCGGACTTTGACGGTTGAAGCCGAAGTCGGATCGGAGGGCGGAACATTAAAACCCGGACTTTTTGCCACGGCGCGAATCGCCCAATCAAAAGCCGAACCGACAATTTTAATTCCCGCCAAATCTGTCAGAACAGACGGCGGAGTAACCAAAGTTTTTGTCATAAACGCAGGTCGGGCGACTGAAAAACTCGTTCAAATCGGCGAGGTTGAAAACGATTTAATCCAAATTAAACAAGGACTTGCGGAAAACGATAAAGTCGCGGTTACAAACGTCGAACAACTTTTCGACGGAGTTTCGGTAAGGCAATAATTTATATCGGTTTTTGGACTTTGGCTTTTGGTTTTTGCAAAAAACGAAAACCTGAAATCAAAAACCAAACCAAAGGTTTTATATGCAATGGTTAGCAGAAATATGTGTTAAGCGTCCCGTCTTTGCGACGATGATTATTATGTCGATGGTCGTGGTCGGGGCATTTTCGTTCTTTTCGTTGGGACTCGATTTATTTCCGAAAATCGACTTTCCGACTGTTACAATTACCACCATAAATCCGGGTTCGTCGCCCGTTGAAATTGAAACGGAAGTAACGCAAAAAATCGAGGAAGCCGTCAATACAATCAGCGGAATCGACGAATTGCGTTCGACTTCGGTGGAAGGAGTTTCACAGGTTTTCGTCCAATTCGTGTTGGAAAAAAATGTCAACGTTGCCGCTCAAGAAGTTGAAAACAAAGTAAATACGGTCATTCAAAGTTTGCCCGACACCGCCGAAAAACCTTTTGTTCAAAAGCTCGATACCGATGCCGCACCGGTTTTGCGAGTCGCCATTTCCGCACCGAGTTCTTTGCGTGAAATTACCGAAATCGCCGATAAAAAAATCAAGGAACGCATCGAATCAATCAACGGAGTCGGGCAAGTTCGGATGATTGGCGGACGCGACCGCGAAATTCAAGTTTGGGTAAATCCCGACAAAATGCGGGCGTATAACGTTCCCGTAACCGAAGTTGCGAACGCCATCAAACTCCAAAATCTCGAATTTCCGGGCGGACGAGTCGATGAAGGAAAAACCGAGCGAACCGTCCGAACGATGGGGAAAGTTACCGAACCCGAAGAGTTCAACGATATTGTGGTCGCCAATCGCGGCGGCTATAACGTGAAAGTAAAGGACTTGGGTTATGTCCAAGACGGCACGGAAGAAGTTCGCACCGAAGCTCGTTTGGACGGAAATCCCGCAGTTGTTTTGGTGATTTCCAAACAATCGGGGACAAATACGGTCAACGTTGCCGAAGAAGTCAAAACTCGTCTGAAAGAAATCGAACCGACTTTGCCGAAAGGTTATCGCATTCAACTTGTCGGCGACAGCTCGCTGTTTATTAAAGCCGCGATCGGTTCGGTCGAAGAACATTTGATTGTCGGAAGTATTTTGGCGGCAATCGTCGTTTTCCTTTTTCTGTGGAATGTTCGCTCGACTTTAATCGCCGCGATTGCGATTCCGACTTCGATTATTGCCACATTCGGATTGATGTATGCCTTGAATTACACGCTTAATCAAATCACGATGTTGGCTCTGACGTTAATGGTCGGAATTGTCATCGATGATGCGATTGTCGTGTTGGAAAACATTTTTCGCTTTATCGAAGAAAAAGGAATGTCGCCGTATGAAGCCGCAATCGAAGGCACAAAAGAAATCGGTTTGGCGGTGTTGGCGACCACGCTTTCACTTCTCGCCGTGTTCGTTCCGGTCGGATTTATGGGCGGGATTATCGGTCGCTTTATGTCCGCATTCGGCTTGACTTCGGCGTTTGCAATTTTGGTGTCGCTGATTGTCTCATTCACTTTGACCCCGATGCTCGCGGCTCGATATATCAAAGTCAAACATCCCGAAAAGCCGAAATTGACGGACGAAGAAATCTTCGGCGACGGAATGATTGAGGGTGAATCTGCCGTTAAAGCAATGCAAGGCGACAGCCGACAAGGGAGATTTTACGGAGCAATCGACGGCGTTTATACAAAATTATTGCAATTTTCGATGGCTCACAGGCTGTTGATAGTCGGACTCGCTGTTTTAGTTACGTTAAGCACATTTCCGTTGTTTGCCGGAATTCCGAAACGTTTGAGTTACGATTGGAGTAAAAGCTATTTTCCAAAAGTTGAGGAAATGCTTTGGAGCGGTGTCGGAAAGAATTTTTTGCCCGTTGACGACCAATCGCAATATGAAATTTCCGTGCGCGCTCCCGAAGGTTCGACGCTCGCTCAAACTTCAAGCATTATCGAAAAAATCGCCGCCGAAGTTCGGCAAATGCCCGAAGTTGAAGACACTTTGACCACGCTTGGCGGCGACAGTCAAAAAATTGTCAACAACGCGACCATCTATGTCAAAATGAAGGACATCGACCAACGAACTCGTTCGCAAGAAGATACGATGGTTGCTTCGCGGGAGATTTTGTCGCGGTTTCCAAAAGAACTTCGGACATCCGTGCAACCTGTGCAAGCATTTTCGGGCGGCGGTTTTCGTAACGCCAACGTGCAGTTTTTTATCGGCGGACCCGATCTCAAAGAACTCGAAAAATACTCGAATATCTTGCTTGCAAAACTTAAAGAATCACCTGATGCGGTTGACGTTGATTCGACTTTAATCAGCGGAAAACCCGAAATCCGGCTGACGGTCGATCGCGATAAAGCCGCCGATTTAGGTGTCAGCGTCGGAGCGATTTCGCAAAGTTTGAATACGATGGTGGCAGGACAAGAAGTTTCGACGTTTACCGCCGGAAGCGACCAATATCCGGTTCGTATTCGGGCAATCGGCGAATTTCGTTCGAGCGAAGAAAAGTTGAAACGGCTGATTGTTCCTTCGACTAAAATCGGTTGGACAACGCTCGACAATGTCGTCAAAGTTCAATCAGGCACAGGTCCCGCAACGATTGACCGCGTGAATCGAAATCGGCAAGTTACGCTTTTGGCAAACGCCAAACCGGGCGGATCGCAAGCCAATATTATCAGCGATTTGAACAAAGCCGTGGCGGAATTAAGTCTTCCCGCAGGTTACACAAAAGGCTACGTCGGACAATCGAAAGAGTTGCAAAAATCGGCGTTTTACTTCCTTTTGGCGTTCGTTTTGTCGTTTGTTTTTATGTATATTATTCTCGCCGCGCAGTTTGAATCGTTCATTCACCCGATTACAATTTTGTTGACCTTGCCGCTTTCCGTGCCGTTTGCGATTCTCTCGTTATTGATTATGGGACAGACCGTCAACATCTTTTCGGGACTCGGAATTTTGTTGCTTTTCGGCGTGGTAAAAAAGAATGCAATTTTGCAAATTGACCATACAAACCAGTTACGCGAACGCGGGATGAACCGCTACGACGCGATTATTCAAGCAAACCGCGACCGTTTGCGTCCGATTTTGATGACGACCGTAGCGTTGGTGGCGGGAATGATTCCGCTCGTTTTATCACGCGGTGCAGGTTCAGGGACGAATCGTTCAATCGGTGTTTTGGTCGTCGGCGGACAAAGTTTGTGTCTGCTTTTGACGTTGCTTGCGGTGCCGGTTTTCTATTCGTATTTCGATGATTTGTCGCAATTCGGATTTATCAAACGAATCAACGGCTTGTTCGGATTTATGCGGCGAAAAACAGTTGAATTGACGAGTTTTATTTTGGGTAAAAACTAATTTAAACCAAAAAAATTAAGTTTCCTATAATCGCAAAGGGAAACAGAAGGCGCGGAGGTTTGCAAAAATTTCCGCGTCTTTTGCTTTTTATACTTGACACTAATTAACGCAATGTTTTAACTTAACAGTGTTAAGCATTTTCGTATGGGAATCAAAGAACGCAGAGAAAAAGCAAAAGAAAATCTTCGTCAGGAAATTTTTGACGCGGCGAGTGAACTTTTTGCAAAAGAAGGGATTGCAAATGTTTCAATGCGGAAAATTGCCGAAAAAATCGAGTATTCACCAACGACAATCTATCTTTATTTCAAAGACAAGACCACTTTACTGCACGAGATTTGTGAAGAAACCTTTGTCAAACTTGCTTATGAAGTTGAGAAGATAAAAGAAACAGCCGACGATCCGCTCGAAATCCTAAGAGGCGGAATGCGAGCTTACATCGAATTTGGTTTAAAACATCCGAATCATTACGAAGTCGTTTTTATCACGCCTTTGGATAGTTATATCGAAAAAACACCAAATTTTGAATACACTTTTGAAGATTCGACGGGCAAAGTCGCGTTTGAAAAATTGGTCGAATCGGTTGTTCGATGTATAGAAGCGGGTGCGATAAAAAACAACGATGTGGAATTAATCAGCCAAACTTTATGGGCAGGAATGCACGGGCTGACTTCGCTATTAATCGGGCATAAGTATTTTCCGTTTGCGGAAAAAGAGCGTTTGATTGAAAGCATGATTGACACAATGATTAAAGGTTTGCAAGACTAAATTTTTTTGCGACTCAGATTAACAGCGTTAAGTGAATTGTTAGTGTTAAGTGCAATAGATATAACCGATAAAGAGAGAAATTAAAAAAATGAAAGCATTTGTAACGGGTTCAACGGGACTTTTAGGAAACAATTTAGTGCGGCTTTTGATTGAAAAAGATCATCAAGTGAAGGCTTTGGTTCGTTCAAGAGAAAAAGCGGTCAAACAATTCGGTGATTTGCCGATTGAATATGTCGTCGGTGATATGGAAAATGTTGAAGCATTTTCTAACGAAATAAACGGCTGTGATGCTCTGTTTCATACTGCCGCATATTTCCGCGAGTATTACGAAAAGACTGCGGATCATTGGAAAATTCTCGAAAATATCAACATCAAAGGTTCGATAAAAATTTTAGAAGCTGCTGAAAAACAAGGAGTTGCGACGGCAATTTATGTCAGTTCTTCCGGCACAATCGGAATGAAGGCAGACGGTTCGTCAGGTGATGAAAATACTCCGCCTAGTCCATATACTGAAAATAATCTTTACTTCAAAAGCAAAGTTCTTGCAGATAAAAAAGTTGCCGAATTCGCTCAAAAAAGCAAAATGGCAGTAATTCAAATTTTGCCGGGCTGGATGTTCGGAATCGGAGATGTCGCACCAACTTCAAGCGGTCAAATTGTTTTAGACATTCTCAACCGCAAACTTCCCGGCACGTTTGACGGCGGCACCTCAACCGTTGATGCAAAAGACGTTGCCGAAGCGATGATTTCCGCAGTTGAAAAAGGCAAACCCGGCGAAAAGTACATTGTCGGCGGAGAATTCTACACAATTCGCGAGATTGCCGACACATTATGCGAGGTTGCGAAAATTCCAAAGGTCAAGTTAAACATCCCTAACTCCGTAATTCTGACTCTTGCCATATTTTCTGATTTATTCAGCAAAATAACCGGCGGAAAATCATCAATTCCCAAAAACGGAATTCAAACTTTACAAGCTAAATTAACAGTTGATTCAAGCAAAGCGAAACGCGAACTTGGGACAAAGTTTCGCCCACTGAGCGAAACTTTGGCGAACGAGGTTGAATGGTATAGACAAACCGGCTTCATCTTTTGAGTGAAACGCAATTTGGATACTTTTGAAGATAATATTATGAAAGCAGAAACAATTTTTTCGATTGTAAATACATTGGCATTAGTCAGTTGGGTAGTTTTATTGATAGCTCCGCGTTGGAAATATACCCGGAAAATTATTATTTCGGGAGCAATTCCGTTGCTTCTGTCAGTCGCGTATCTTGTTCTAATCATTACTACTTTCGGCAAAGCGGACGGTGGTTTTGACAGTTTGGCGAATGTGATGAAACTTTTTACCAACGAATGGGCGGCTCTCGGCGGTTGGATTCATTATCTCGCTTTCGATCTGTTTGTCGGAAGTTGGGAAGTGAAGGATTCGCAGGAAAAAGGGATTTCTCATTGGTTCGTTGCACCGTGTTTGGTTTTTACTTTTTTGCTTGGTCCAATCGGCTTTTTGATGTATCGCATTTTGAGGTTTTTTATAAAACAAGAGGTGAAAAATGATTAACGAAATTTGGGAAACACAGCGATATTTGGTTATTTCGGGTTTGATCTTTTTGTTGGCGACAGGAATGTTTATCGTTATGACGCAGGTTGATTCAACGCAAATTCTCGGCATCAATCGTTGGATTAAACCAACAAAGTTTGCGAGTTCGGCAGCGATATTTTTGTTCACCGTGGCAGTTTATCTCTTTTATTTACAAGGTTTCGGGCAATCAAAAAATATCATCGCGTGGGGAACAATCGTCATTATGTTTGCCGAAGTTGCTTTGATTGTGATGCAATCCGGACGCGGCGTAACTTCACATTTCAACACCTCAAACGTTTTTGACGGAGCAGTTTTTTCTGCTATGGGTTTGATGATTTTAACAAATACTTTTCTGATTGCTTATCTCGCGTATCTTTATTTTGTTTCAGATTTAAATTTGCCGAGCGCGGTCGTTTGGGGAATGCGTTTGGGTTTAATTGTGTTTCTTTTGGGCAGTATTCAAGGCGGTTATATGTCTGCCCAACCCGGACATGCGGTCGGTGTGGCGGATGGCGGAAACGGGTTGCCGTTTCTGAATTGGTCAACGAACGGCGGTGATTTACGAGTCGCTCATTTTTTGGGCTTACACGCTTTTCAAATAATTCCGTTGTTTGCGGTATTGCTCACAACTTTAAGCGTAAACTATTCAACTGCTGTAACTTGCGGGTTTGCCGTCGCTTATTTTATCGGATTTTCAGCCGTTTTTTTCCAATCCTTAAACGGTCAGCCGTTGTTGCGAGGTTTATAAAAAAGAATGAAGGCAATAGATTTCAGACAAAAACATCGGAACCGAACGACGGAGAAAATCAATATAAAAATACTCGAAGTTTTGCTCGAATCGGAGAAAGCGTAAAACCTTTCGCGGTTGAAACAAAGAAAAACTTATGAGCATTGCAATCAAAATAACTCTTTTATTTTCAGGTCTTTACTTGCTTGTCGGAATGCTGACGGGGATTTTGAAATATCGCGGAATGATGCAGAGCGAGAAACACGAAGCCCCGATTTATATCGACATCGCTCATCGCGCGTCTTTGCTTTACAGTTTTGCCGCGTCGGTGATGGCAAAATTACTCGAATTCAGTCCGTTTCCGCTGTGGCTGCAAACTTTATCGGTTGTAATTCCGATTATTTATTTCAGTTTGTCGATCGCTTCGTATATCAAATTGGGATTGCAAAACATTGAAACGACACAGTTCAGCGAGCGTAATTTTATCACGACATGGTTTATGTATTCGCTGATTATCGGTGAAATCGGCGGTATTTTACTGATTGTCGGCGGTTTTATTTACACACAGTTTTTATAATTCGGATTTGAACTAAATACTTTGAAATGTTAGTCTTTTAAGAAGTAAGTAAGCACTTACTTTTAGGCTTTTCTCAAAATTTATGAACAAGCAATTATATATTTATACAATTATTTTGTTACTGTGCGTAACTATTGCAAACGCACAAGATACAACTCCTACTCCTACGCCCGAAATTAAGGACACGCAAAAAGTCGAGCCGGATAAATTGAAAGGTGTTCCCGAAATCGAACCGAATTATAAATCGGACGAGAAAAATTTGCCCGATTTAGGACGAGTCGGCGTTGATATGCTTGACCAAAAGCCGTTGGCGTTGCGCGAAGCGATAAAATTGGCGTTGGAAAATAACAAAGATATTGAAGTTTCGCGGCAAACGGTGAAATCGGCGGAATTTGATTTGCAAGCGGCGGACGGCTTTTATGTGCCGAGAATAAGCGGACAAACTTATTTTGAACGCGCCACAAGCGCCAATATCAACATTTTTAACCCGACTCAAATTTCTGTTACAAACAACGTGACTGTCGGCAATCTTACTTACCAAGGATTTGTCCGAAAATACGGTTCAAATTATTCGGCAACTCTGAGCAATCAGAGAGTTACGACCGACAACACTTTTTCGTTGTTGAATCCGCAATATATTTCATCGTTCAATTTTACGTTTGTGCAACCGTTGCGACGCGGTCAAAAAATCGACAACCAACGGCGGATAATCGAGATTGCCAAGAAAAATTTATCGTTGACCGACACGCAGTTTCGGCAAAAATCGATCGAAGTTATCACGACTGTTCAACGCGCGTATTGGGATTTGACGTTTGCATTGCGAAATTTGCAGGTGCAACGCGACGGCGTGCGTGATGCAAAAGAACAACTTGAGCATAATCAACGACTGGTGAAAGAAGGACAACTTGCTCCGATTGACGCGGTGGCGGCAGAAACGCAGGTTGCGAACCTCGAATTATCGGTTTACGACGCGCTCGATTCGGTGAATCGGGCGGAGAATATCTTAAAAAATCTGATTGCGGTCGATAAAAACGACGCTTTGTGGGGAATGGCAGTTTTGCCGACCGACAAAGTTGATTTAGAGATTCCGAACACGACTTTGCCGGAATCGTTGCAACTTGCGATGGAAAATCGTCCTGAAATTGAAATCAGCGAAACGGCGAAAGAAATTAACGAAGTTGACCGCACATTTTTGAAGGAACAGACAAAATCCCAAATTGATTTCGTTGCAAGTTACACATCGTCCGGAATCAGCGGAACGCAAAACCCGAATTTGTCCTCGCGCTTTGGTCCCGTTACACTTCCGACAAGCGTAACGGGTGGTAATTTAGATTCGATCGGCAATATAATCACTCAGCGTTATCCGACTTTGCGGTTCGGCGTAGCGTTTAATTTACCGCTCAAAAATAAAACTGCCGAAGCTCAAATCGGCAAAAATTTGGTTGAAGCGGAGAAGTTGAAAACACAACGCGAACAACTCGAACAATCAATCCAAGTTGATGTGCGAAATGCTTTGCAAAGTTTGCGAACCGCCGAAGCCAGACTTCGCACTGCCGCCGTTGCCCGCGAAAATTCACAAAAACAATACGAATCCGAACAGCGAAAACTGGATGCCGGGCAATCTGATGTTTATAAAGTATTGGAACGTCAAACTGCTTTGATGAATGCTCGAAGTGCCGAACTTCGTTCGCAAATCGAATTGAATAAAGCGGTTGCGGAACTGCAACGGGCAACCGGAAACTCGCTTAAGGCAAATAACGTTGAAGCAAGGCTTCGCAGATAAGGCGTTGCGAAGAGGCAAACTCTATTTCTAATTTCGCGTAACTTTTAGAACTTATTAAACTTAAAACTTAAGTTAAGAGCTTTCCGTTTGGCGTTGTTTATACGCCAAAACTGCTTCCGCCGAACCTTCGTGCATAATTTCGGGGCGGTGATATTTCCAAAATTTCGCAAATTCTTCATCGGACATCTCCGGTTTTTCGAGACGAACCTTTTCCTTGAGAAAATTCTCGCACCAATCACGAATTTCCTGATTATTATTTAGCGCCGTTCTTGCTCCGTGCATCATATTATCGCGTTCCATTTTTTTTGCTCCGTATGTTAGATTATAAAAACTATACCGCAAACTATTGCGTAATAAAAATTTATGAAAAAACTTCTTTTAATTTTGCTGTTATTAGTCGGTTTTGCCGTTCCCGATTTGGCTCAAAAGGTTGTCAAGCCGACAAATCCTATCGCCGCCGGAAAGCCTTTATTGCCGAAAACCACCGAATCTTTAATCGTCAACAAAGTTTTGCCGAACGGGTTGGAAATCATTGTGTTGCCCGATTCGAGCGTCCCGATTGTTACGATTGAAATGGCTTGCCGCAACGGTTCTTTTACCGAACCGCTTGAGCTTAACGGTCTTTCGCATCTTTACGAACATATGTTTTTCAAACCGAATCAAGCGGTTGTGAATGGCGAAAAATATACGAAAAACATCGGACAAATGGGCATTACTTACAACGGCACAACCCGCGAAGAAGTCGTTAATTATTATTTCACCACAACGAGTCCGAATTTGGAAACAGCCATTCATTTTATGAAAGATTCGGCGCGTTTTCCGACCTTTGACAAAGACGAATTCGACAAGGAAAAAGAAGTTGTCATCGGCGAAATTGACCGTAACGAATCGAATCCGTTTTTCTATTTGTCGCGGACCATGAACGAAAAACTTTTTTATAAATATCCGACCCGCAAAACTCCGCTCGGCACACGCGAAACGGTTTCTTCGGCGACAATCGAAAAAATGAAGACGATTCAAAATCGTTATTATGTGCCGAATAATTCCGCGTTGGTCGTAACCGGCGATGTTGTTCCCGCAAAAGTATTTGCGTTGGTTGAAAAACACTTTGGCGATTGGAAAGCCCGCAAACCTGAGCCGTTCACGGAATTTCCGTTGGTCAAACATCCGCCGCTGCCTAAAAGCCAAGGTTATGTCGTCGAACAACCGATTCAAATTGCCGTTATTCAAGTCGGTTGGCACGGACCTTCAATCGGAACAGACACAAAAGGAACATACGTTGCGGACGTTTTTTCATACATTTTGACTCAGCCGAATTCGCGTTTTCAGCGGACGATGGTTGATTCGGGTTTAACGGTCGCCACGGATTTGGGTTATTATACGCAACGCAATGTCGGACCGATTTCTTTGACGATTCAAACCTCGCCCGATAAAGCAAAAGCCGCGTTAAAAGCTGTTTATGCCGAAATCGATAAATTTACGCAACCCGATTATTTTACCGATCAGGAGCTGCAAAACGCGACCACTTTGCTTGAATCGAGAGATTTATTTGACCGCGAAAAACTGAGCGAGTACGCGCACACTTTGAGTTTTTGGTGGTCGTCAACGGGAATAAATTATTTCCGCAGTTACTATAAAAATATGCGTCAAACAAATCGCGCCGACATCAACGGCTATATCAAAACTTATATTCAAGGCAAACCGCACATCGGCGTAGCGTTGATTTCAAGTGAAGCTCAATCGCAAGTAAAATTGACTGAAAGCGATTTAATCGGAGGCAAATAATGTATCTATTCAAAATTCAAAACCCGAAATTCAAAACCGCCGTTTGCTGTCTGTTACTCATATTTGCGTACTTTGAGGCAGACGCGCAGTTTTCCGCAAAGGCAGACACGCAAGCAAAATTCGTGACGGAATTTGATATTAACGGTTTAAAAGTTATCGTCAAAAAACGCGCATCGAGTCCGACCGTTTCGGCAAACATATTTTTTCGCGGCGGTGTCGGCAACGTTACCAAAGAAAACGCGGGAATCGAAAACCTGCTTTTGAACGTCGCTTCGGAAGGCAGTAAAAAGTTTTCGCGTCCGATTTTGCGGAAAGAATTATCAAAAACCGGAAGTCAAATCGGCGGTGGGGCATCGCTTGATTATTCGGTTCTTTCGCTTGCCTCGACTCGCCAAAATTTTGAACGCTCATGGGAGATTTTTACCGATATAGCGATGAATCCCGCGTTTGCAACCGAAGATTTCGGACGAATAAAAGAACTGATTCTGACAGGTTTGCAAAGTCAAAACGATGATCCCGAAGGTTATCTGCAAGTTTTGAAAGATAAAACCGTGTTTGAAAATCATCCGTATGCAAACAGTCCGAGCGGTTCAGTTGAAACCGTAAGTGCTTTAGACATCGATAAATTGCGACTTTATCACAAAGGGATGATGCAAACATCGGGAATGTTGCTGGTAATTGTCGGTGATGTCGATGCAAACGATTTGAAAGCTAAAATTACAAAATCTTTCGGAACATTACCGCGCGGAAACTACAAAGAAAAATCATTACCGCAAATTAATTTCAGCACTCCGACCGTAAGTATTACACCGAGAGATTTGCCGACAAATTATATTCAAGGCGAATTTTCCGCCCCGAATCCGAGCAATCCGGATTATTATGCGATGCGTGTCGCCACCAAAATTTTGCAGGGCAGAGTTTTTGAAGAAGTCCGTGTCAGACGAAATTTATCGTATGCTCCAAATGCCGATATGAACGAGTTGAGCGCAAATACGGGAAATATTTATGTTACAGCGGTTGACGCAAACCAAAGCATCGGCATAATGCTTAACGAAATAAAAAGACTGCAAGCCGAGTCGGTTGACGAAAGTGAAATATCGGGTGTTGCAGGCGGTTTTTTGACGACTTATTTTATTGGACAGGAAACAAACTCTGCCCAAGCCGCCGAACTTGCGCGTTATGAACTAATCGGCGGTGGTTGGCAAAATTCGCTGAATTTTCTTGACGAAGTAAAAAAAATTACGCCTGAAAAAGTAAAAACGGTTTCCGCCAAGTATATGAAAAACCTGAAATTTATCGTTTTGGGAAATCCGGCGGCGGTCAATCAAGATATTTTTCTGCAAAAGTAGTTTTCGGCAATTTGCAAAATGATATTTACAATGGTATAAAAATTATTCGCCTTTGCAAAAAGGTGTTTTCCGCAGTAGCTCAATGGCAGAGCATTCGGCTGTTAACCGAAGGGTTGTAAGTTCGAGTCTTACCTGCGGAGTCAAAGTTAATTTCGGCAAGTTCAACAAATACGGTGGCTTGCCGATTTTTATTGGTTAAAATTGTAAATTTATCAAACGACATTTGCGACATTTGCGACATTTACGGACAAATAAATGTTAAAAAACCGTCAATAAATCTTTCACCGTATTTTCGAACTCATTTAGGGTCATTTTACCTGATTTAATTGAATCGTAAATCCGCTTCATTTCATCGGTACTTTTAGAACTTCCTTGTCCGATTTCATTTTCAATAATTTGCATCGCCCGCGTTCGTGAATCTTGCGTAGCGTGCGAATACCGTTTCATCATCGCATCTTTTGAATGCCCTGAAAAGCTCCGCGTCGTTGACGAGTCAACTGATCCGTGTTCCAAAACAGTAATAAAAGTATGTCGGGCATCGTGCGGCACGAATCCGTTTTCGATATTTTTTCCGTATGGAATTCCTAATTTACCGCAATGCAGTTTTAATGTCGAATAAATTTTATTGTGGAGTTTTCCATGTTCGCTGAAAAAGAATTCGCCGTGCGGATAAAGTTTTTCGGCTTCGGTAATTACCCAAAGTTGCGTTTCGGTCAGCGGCTCGAAAAATGTAACTGCTACGCCTTTTTTTCGGGTTTTGAATCGTTCGACTTTAAGTTTGCGTAAATTACGATCAAAATTTATCTTTTTCAATCCGCAAAGTTCGCCGTGCCGCAATCCTGTCAATAATCCGAAATATAAAACTAACCCCGCACGTCGTCGAGCAATAAAATCTTTTTCACGCTCACCGGTTAATTTGTCGCTCAATAAAAATTGAATCAAGCGTCCGCGTTCGTCAGCATTAATAACGCGGTCCCGCTCGGTCGGTTCAAAACTCGGACGATAAATCAGATTGCCCGGAATTGTCCAATTTTCAAGATTTTCGTAGTAATCGCCGGCTTTGTGAATTGCCGCTGAAATTTCGCCGATTTCGCGGTTGGCAGATTCGGCTTTGATGCCTTCGGCGATTCGGATATCGGCAAAATCTTTGAAATGTTTGCGTTTCAATTCGTCAATGGTCAAATGTGGCGACGGCAGAATCGAGATAAATTTCGGGAAAATTCTCGCCGTGGCGGAAATGGCTTTCGGAGTTTCGAGAGTTGCGGAATGCTTGTCCAATAAATCTTTTACTTTCGGGAATTTGAGCAGCTTGATGACACCGATGTCTTTCAACTTTTCCTGCATTTTCAATTGTGCAAGGTAATCTTCGGTTTCCTTTTTGGATTTGAAGCCGCGTCTGATGTGCCGTTCGCCGTTAAAATGCGTATCAACCTGCCACGTTGACCAAACGCCGCGTTTTTTGTCCCACGTCCAGCCGCTCTTAGTTTTCCCTAAAGTTTCTTTGGTTAATTCTTTGACTGCCATAATTTTTCATATTCCGTAAACTTCGCGGACGCTAAGCCGAATTTTCCAAATTTGTTCGATGAATTCATCATCAATATCGAAAAGACCGCGTGTTGCTTTTTCAAGTTTTCTTTCGGTTATCAAAGCCATCGCTCCCATCGCACAGGCTTCGAGTTCGTGTTTTCGCCGTTCGGAAATAATTTTGTTTGTCGCATAGCTCCATTCTTGGCGATATGAAAATAATATCGAGTTGAAATTTGTGTCGAAAATTGCGTGTTTCATTTCGTGAACTGCGGTCGCAATTTGCAAATCTTCCGACAAATTCGCGTTGACGTAAATTTCGGGCTTATTTGATTCGGAAAGCGTTTCGGGAATAAAATAACCGTCTAATTTGAGCGGAATGCAAAATAATTTCGCACCGATTTTCCGACACGCTCGGATAATCATTCGCCACGTTATTTTGCGTTTGTTAAGGCTCGGTAAAAATTCTTGCAAACGTTTGAAGATTAAAACCATAGTCGGATGTTAGTGTTATGCGTGAAACAAGATTTAGGAAAATAATCGGGCGTTTGTTTTGCCCGACTGTTTTGCGTTTATTTTTGGCTTGAAATTATTTGAGCATATCAATATTATCTTTGTTCTCAAGCGTTTTGCTGATAAGTTCAACCGCTATAATCTTGCCCGGATATGTCAGCGTTGAATCAGGTATTCCTAAGTCTTTTTTGAGCATTCCGCCGAAACTTGCATTTCCGACCATTCCTAAAATGAAACTTTTTTCGGTTGTTGCCAAAAGTGAGTATGTTACCGGATAGCTTTTTGCGTAAACATTGCCGCTCCCGTCGCGTAAGAAGTCTTTTTCATTCCACGCTTGGTCAAAAGTTGAAAACAAAGGCTTAAACGGTGTCTCATACGCCGAAACAAAAGTTGACGGTGCTAAATCTCCCGAAGGTTGAAAATGAATAACGACCAATTTATTATCTTTATTGAAAATCAACAGCGTATTTTTTGAATTGGGAATGTTTTTGAAATTCATTATTCGCCACTTTTTTTCTTTTAATTGCTTTGTCAATAATCGATCAATCTCAAAAAGTTTTACCTTTTCGTTCGGTTTGTCATATTTCGGCTGTCCGAATTTTTCAATCGATTCATCTGCGGTTGTCGAATCTAAAATCAATTCTTTCCATTGATTTGCTTGCGGTTTATCGGATTGACTAAACACGATAATTTGGACAAATAAAGTCAAAAATAAAGTTGTAACAATTTTCATAAAAATAACTTCCAAAACACAACGATACCACGGTATGAACAGCTTTAAGTTTTACTGAAAGCTGTTGATGTTCTAAATTCTTTCGCTTCAGCGGACATATTAAATTCAATTTCACCGTGAAGTTCTTTGACGGCAATCGCAATTTCTCCAAGCGAAACATTAAAAAATTCTTTTCGATTGTTAATTTGATTGATTCTAAAAGACTGAAACCTTTTATGAAGTTGATTTTCAAGCGTAGGTGCATTGCTGCTGTAAATTAAAGCGTGAACATCAAACTTAAACGGGACAGACGCATCACCGAGTTCGTGGACGCGATCCATTGGGTCAAGCCTTCGAGTCATCCCAATCTTGAAAACATTTTCGCCAAATGAACCAAGATTTGAAATAATATAAACAACGCCGGATCGCGTCATCTGAGCCATTGAGATTGCCCTTTCTTTGTTTGTTTGGGCTTCAAAAAGTTTTTGTTCAAGCAAAGCGATTTGTTCAAGCATTTTCTCTTGTTTGATTCCTTCCAAAGTTTGCACCTCTTCTCTGGCTTTTTCTAATGCGGATAAGTATCTTCGCTCTTCTTTTTCGGCTTCTAATTTAGCCTTTTCAAAATCGCGTTGAGCTTTTTCTTCCTCTCGGATTTGCTCTCGAATTTGCCTTTGTTCCTCTTTTTCTTCGTAAAGTTTTTCTTCGTATTCGTGAACCAAATATAACTCGTTGAGTTTCAAATTCAAATACTCTTGATTGATAAAGCATTGCTGAACGGTCGCCAAACTGTTTATAGTCTCAAAAGATTTCAAAATCCTTTTTTCCATTACTTCAACATTATTATATTTTGCTTTGGCAATTGCCGCGTCAGCTTCTCCGTTAAAACCTCGAAGCATCATTTTAAGTGTTTGATTGATTGATTTCCTGCCTTCGACGGCACTATTATTAACTGTCCATTGTGTAAAACATTCAGCCGCAGTTTTGTAGCGAATCATATCTTTTTGAGAATTTTTTATTTGCTCGATTTTGATTTGATACATCTGTGAATTGGCAAAATTGTATCGAGGTTTATAAAAACCGAATGATTGGATGTTGGCTTCTTCGTCTAATGCGGTTACTTGCTGTTGAAGACGTTTTTTGTTAATTTCCAACTCTTCAATATCTGATTGAAGCTGAATAGTTTGGCGGTAAAGTTTTGAGTTTAATTCAGTCTGTTGTTGCACTGCCGATTGAAATTTCTGTAAATCAGAAACACCGAAACCGCAACTGCCGCAAAATTGACTGTCTTCATCGTTAAGAAACGTGCATTTCAGGCATCGTATAAAAACTTTTGTGGGTTGTTTAAATAAACTCATTCTTATCGCAACGATTCAAAACAATTTAACAGGCAGATATTTTTAACAAATTTTTGTTGATTAAGATTTCGCCGATTCTTTTCTTTTTTCCTGTTCCTGCAATTTCCTTTTCAGCATACTTTCCGCAATCGTCAGCATATCCGCCAGAAAATCTTCCCGAAGCTGTTCATCGTGTAAATCATCGAAACCGCTTGCCATAGCACCTGACGCGAGTTTTTCGGCTAGTTTTTGCGTTTCGGTTTGTGTGATACCTTTCGGCATAAAAAGCAACCTTTTAGCTTCGTCAAATGAAACATTCAAGGCTTTACAAATTTTTTCAATTTGATGCAGTCTTGGTTGATTTATTTGATTCTTTTCAAGTTTGCTGATGTAGCTCTTAGTAACACGCGAACGTGATGCTAAATCGTCTTGACTTAAATCTTGGGCTTTACGCAAACGGTGAAGCCATTCACCAAAAGTAATATCCACAATATAGTTTAATTCTACACGGTTTTTGTCTAATGCAATTATATTTTGTGTATAATCTAATTTGACAAAAGATTTATTATTATTTATATTTTTCATTATGAAATTACGCTCCATTGACGGAAAAAAATTGCAAATATTGCGTGGTGAGTTGACGCAAGAAGCTGTTGCAGAAAAACTCGGCATCACAAAAGGTCAGCTAAGCCATTACGAAACAGGCGTTTCCGAGCCTTCTATTCGTGTTTTAGTTAAAATTTTAGAGTTATATCAAGTCTCATTCGATGAAATCGTCAAAGATGAAACTAAATCAAAAATTTTTCCTAAAAGTGTAGAATTAAATTATATTTCCGCTTGACTTAAGTATAATTAAACTATACAATCTCTTTAACGGTTGAGAAAACAAAAACAATCAACCGAAAAACGGAGAAAAAAACAATGGTAATCACAAACGGAACAACTTTAATCAACGAACACGGAAACGAACGCAAAGTCATTAATTACCGAATAACCAACTTAGCGACATTCAACCAATATCGAATCGAGTTTGAAATTGAAACGGGCATTTTCGGTCAAACAAGATACTTTGAATTTCAAAGTTCAGCCGAAACAATGAACACAGACAAATTGAAATACTACGGATTTTCACCGAAAACGGTCAAATCGGAAACGCTTTTGATTTGTCTGAATGACCGTCAAACAGAGTTCAAGCAAGCCTTAAAACGCGGTGAAAATAACCGCTTGGAAGTTTATGACGATTTTGAGCCCGATACTTTTGTTGTCGTCAATCTCGATAACAAATCCGAATACCGCGTAATGCTCAAAACCATTGACGGCAAAGTTTACGCAAATTGCGAATGCGGCGATTTTAAGAATCGAAGCCGAATTTGCAAACATCAATCGGAAGTTTTAGTCAGCAGATTCTTCGGATTATCGGTAAGCAAAGCCAATAAAACTTATGCGGAGGTAGTGTAATGGACTGCCAACGATGTAACCGCAAAAACAATCCGCGTTTAGTTCAACGGGTTGACAAACAAACCGCAACGGAAGTTTGGGTGTGCCGTAAATGTAAGCATAAATTCCCGAAAAATACTTTGGAGTCGGTGTGATGGACACGCCGACCTTTGAAACTCTTGAAAACCGAACCGCCGAAATTCTTTCGCATTTTTCATATTTCGATTTACGGGAATTAAGCGATGAAGATTTCGGACGCGGACTTGAAAGATTGAAAGTTTCCAAACCTTTGAAAATTATCGAATGCGGAATTTCCGAAAATTTCATTGATTGGTGGCGAATCGAATCAGACGGCGAGATTTACGAAGTCAGACGATTTATGAATTTCAGTTTTTGCCCTTGCGAAGATTTTAATTATCGAAAAATCGCTTGCAAACATATCGCCTTAACCGAACCGATAACTTGCATACGTTGCGGAAAGCCAAACACGGTGCGGTTTGAAATGTGCAATAACTGCACGATGGACACGGCACCGATGGTGCGAAATTACAACGACAGCCCAAGCGAAAGACGCGGCGGTTGTCGAATCTAACAGGAGAAAAAAATGAGTCAAGCATTAACGGTTGCGAACGGGCAACAATTACAACAAACGGGAAAAAGTTCAACAAACTTTATGGAAGTAAAAAATATGGCAAGTGTTTTTTACGCATCGGGAATGTTTGGAGATGTAAAATCCGAAGCCCAAGCAATGGTGAAAATCTTCGCCGGCAACGCTTTTGGTTTCGATCCGATTACATCAATGGCATACGTCCACATCATTCAAGGCAAAGCATATTTGGGTGCAAAACTTCAAGCAGGTTTAATCAAAGCGTCGGGACGTTACAATTACAGAGTTGTCGAACATACCGACAAAGTTTGCTCAATCCAATTTACGCAACTTTTTAACAATAAATGGGAAAATCTCGGTTTGCCGGTTCGTTACACAATTGAACAGGCGACAACCGCAGGCGTAACAAGTAATCCGACTTGGAAAAAACATCCGATGGCAATGCTGTTTGCGAGTTGTATTCGTCAAGGAATGACACGCTACACGCCCGATTTACTCAGAAACCAATCATCAGCCGTAAGCTACGGACAAATCACCAACGAAATTGAAGATATTCCCGAACTCAAAGCAATCAATACGGTTGATGAAGTTCAAACAGAAACGCCTGTTCAAGATTATATTGATGCACCTGTTGACCCGAACGAATCAACCAGAGCCGATTTAGAAACACATTTGTTTGATTTACTTCAAACGCTTTCCGGCGGAGATGCGGCAAAAACAAAATCATTGCTGAAAAACCGAAATGTAAAAGATATGCAGAATGATGAGATTCGCAATTTAATCGGCGAACTTGAAAAGCAGTAAAAACTAAGGACGGCAGAAATTGAGTGTTGTGAACTCAATTTCTGCCCAGACCGAAACACTAAAAAGGAGTGATTTGACCTATGGAAAATGATAGTTTCTTTGCTGATTTAGAGCAAATCAGACAGCGAGAATTAACACTTTTGGCAGACATTGAAAGTCTGCAAGACAAAAATTCAGAGTATTTTGCGGACATTGAAGCGATGGGCGTAAGGCAAGCCGAAATGATTGCGTTAGTCGTCTTGGTGATGGTTGTCGTTTTGCTGTTCGCCTTCGGATTGTCAAATTGCCAACCTGCACACGCCGAAATTCAAACGGTAAATTCTACCGGAAATGCGAATGTGAATTTAAGTTTGCCGACGGGAAAAATCCCGAATTTAGACCAAGAAGGTCTGAAACGATAAATCGAGTTTGTTCCGTTTTAATTCTCCGGCGGAACATTGGCGGTTGCAAATTTAGGGCAGAAAAAAAGCAACCGCCGCCTATTTAAGAATATGAAAGCAATAAATCAAGATTCAATCAAGGCTGTGAAAGTTTTTCAAGAAATGGTAAATAAATCGCTTGAAATCAAAGACCTTCAACTTGCAAAGATTTTCAAACAACTTTCGATAGCGATTCTGTTGGATCGGCTCGATGATGTTGCAAAAGATATGGAGCTTTCAAATATGCTTGCCCAACGCCAAATTATTGACGACAAAGTTTTAGCTATTAACTCCGAGTTTAGTTTTGAGGAGTTTCAAAGGTGTTTCAACGCAAAAGAAACTCCCGAACAAAACAATTGATATTTAATTTTCAAACAACGATGGCGAAAAGCCTTGAAAAAATACTATCGCAGAATCCGCCAAACTTTGGCTAGGTTTATTTTAATGAAAACTAAACTACCGACTTGGAAAACAACACATACATTTTTTCACCGCCTCGCGGCTTATATCAGCTATGGCGTAATCGCTTCACGGTGCGGAAAGGAACTGCAAACGGCTGAGGCTTGGGGACGCGAACCTGAATCAATTGAAAACCCGAACGGGACGGGAAAGAAAAATCCGTTTGATTGCGTTTTGCGGTTACTGGCTTTGGCTCACGATAAAGATGCAGGTTTGGCACGAGAAGCCGCCGAGATATTTTCCGATTATGTGAAATATCTTGATGAAAAAGACGGCAAAACTTTTGTCGAAAAAGGCGGCTCGGTTTTAACAATCGTCGGCGAAGCAACCAAGGAGCATACGGACGTTGTTTATGAAATGCTCAAAAGTCCGAACCCCGACTGGAGCAAGGTTTATTCGGAATTCAAACAAAGCGAAGCGAAATATGCAGAACTTGGCGTGATCTTGAAAGAAAAGGTAAAAAACGCACCGGAGAGTAATTAAATGTCTTTAATGAAATCAAAATCCAAACCGGTTTATCGGTGGCAACAAGGCGATTTAATAACTGCGTCTGAAGCATCGGGTTTGCTCGGCTACAAATCGGGCAAAAAGTTTCAAGACAGAGAACGCTTGAAAGGTTTGATAAAAGAGTTTGAAGCAGTCGGTTGCGTTCTGACCATCGGTTTGGAAGTAGGCGGCGGACAGAGATTTTTACGGAGCGAAATCGATTTATTTATTTCGCGGAAACTTGAAAATGTCGAGAAGTTTAACCGGCAAAATAATAACAATTTAAGTTTATCAAAATGAGCAAAATTATAACATTTTCGGATTTTCAAAACGAAACAAAATTCGATTTTTGGGACGATTCAATGAGCATTGACAAAGTAATGATCGAAGCTCATATCTGTCCGAAATGCGGCAAAAGTCTGGCATACATCGGGCGGTCAAAAGTAACGGAATATCGTGCGTACGGCGTTTGTGCAAAAGACAATTACGCAAAATTATTTTGGATTGAAAAAGCTGAAACATTCAGTTTGAAAAAGATGATTTGTGAAGCGGTTCAAGCCGCAAACGGTTAGAAAATAAAAAATAAGGAAATAGAGAAAAATATGAAAGCAAAAAAATCAAACGCTGATGAACCGAATCTTGAGTATTGGCAAAATCTCGGCTGGACTATCACTCAATCGCTCGGACTGTGGTTTGCAGAAAAACATTTTGAAGGTGCTGAAAGTAAAACTGTTCTTTCGGGAGTTGACAAATTTGAAACCCTTAAAGAATTTATGCACTCGGCAGAAACTGAATTTGCTCAAATAACCAACACAGAGCAAAGTTTGGTAGCCACAGGCATAGCCGTTGAAAATTCAGCAGATGACGATTTTATTGATGTGAACGTTGAAGATTCCGAAAGCGTGAAAAATACGCCGCGAGTTTTCGAGACGTTGCCGGTTATCTTAACCAAAGAAGAAAAAGAGCATAAAACAGGTGAACTTTTGCAAGCAATGAAATCGCTTGACCAAGCCGTAATACAGTTTGACAGCGTCAGAAAATCACATCAGAGCGAAGTTAAAGAATATAACAGGGACATTCTAAACTTACGCGGAATCGCCGACACCGGAATAGAGTGGAAAGGCGTGGAATGTGAGCAACGGTTCGATTACGCCCGCGAGGTTGTAGATATTTTTAGGATTGATACAGGTGAATACGTTCGCAGTCGTCCGATGAAAGATTTTGAACGCCAAAACGAATTATTTTGATATACCACGCAGGGACAAAGCGGAAACGGACTGCTGAGTGAAAACTTTTGAGTAACTCTAAAAAAGACGCTTGACAGCTTGGACAGACAGGCAATTTTGATATGGCAAAAAACGAAGTAACAGCAAAACGCACAAATAATGAAGCAAGTGAAATTAACATTAAGATTGATTTTACCGATGATTATGCTGAAATCATAGGCAAACTCGCAGTCTATTTAGACGAACTTTTACAAGAAAAAAAAGATAAAGAGAACGGAAAATTCTCATTAAAAGTATGACAAAAACTTACGAACAATTTATCAAAGACAAGATTTGCAAAGTTGCTTTAGACGGCTTTGAGGTTGAAGATTCCGAAATAAACCCGATTCTTAAACCGCATCAAAAAGCCTGTGTAAAATGGGCGATTCGCGGCGGTCGTCGAGCATTGTTTGAAAGTTTCGGACTTGGAAAAACTATGCAGCAACTTGAAATTGTCCGCATAATTTTAGCCAAAATCGGCGGCGGAAAAGGTTTGATTGTCGCTCCACTCGGCGTTCGTCAAGAGTTCAAACGCGATGCCGAAATGCTCGGCATTGATATTAAGTTTATTCGTAAAACTGAGGAAATGCTTTGTTCGCATTGCTTGAACAGCGATTATCCGCAAAATAACGCAAATTGCGATCATTGCCACGGAACTGATTTTGCCGACGGCATTTACATTACAAATTACGAATCTGTCAGAGACGGAAAATTGGACGTTTCTCTTTTTAATGTCGTTTCACTTGATGAAGCGAGTTGTCTTCGCGGTTTGGGCGGAACAAAAACCTTCCGCGAATTTATGGCAGTTTTCGCGGGCGACCGTAAAACGATGGACAAACGAACCTTTTCAAAAGGTGTTCAATATCGTTTTGTTGCAACTGCCACGCCTTCGCCGAATGAATACATCGAACTTCTTGCATATTCCGCATTTTTGGGGATTATGGACGTTTCCGCCGCCAAGACTCGGTTTTTCAAACGCGATTCGACTAAAGCCAATCATCTGACAATTCATTCACACAAAGAACGCGAATTTTGGCTTTGGGTATCATCGTGGGCAATGTTTCTGCAAAAGCCGTCCGATTTAGGTTTTGACGATGCCGGTTATGATTTACCTGAAAAGAAAGTCATCTTTCACGAAATTGCAGTTGACCACACGCAAGCAACATCAGACAAATCGGGGCAAAAATTGATGTTCCGGCAAGCGGCAATCGGACTCAGCGAAGCCGCAAAAGAAAAACGGGATTCGCTTGATGACCGAATTTTGAAAATGCAGGAAATTATTGCCTTAAATAAAAACGACCATTTCCTAATTTGGCACGATTTAGAAAAAGAACGTGAAGCAATTGAAAAAGCATTGCCCGAATCTGTCAGCGTTTACGGTTCGCAAGACCTTGATGAACGCGAACAGGCGATCATTGATTTCTCGGACGGCAAATTCAAATACTTGGCGGCAAAACCTGTCATCGCCGGAAGCGGTTGCAACTTTCAACGATTTTGCCACAAAGCTATTTTTCTCGGCATCGGCTACAAATTCAACGATTTCATTCAGGCAATTCACCGCATCCATCGTTTTCTGCAAAAAAACGAAGTTGAAATTCACATCATTTATGCTGAATCCGAAAGGCTGATTCTTGAATCTTTAATGGCGAAATGGCAACGCGATATTGAGCAACGCGAAGTGATGAGCGAGATCATCAAAAAATACGGATTGGCTCACGACTTGCTGAACGCAGAACTGACACGCTCGATTGGAATAGAACGAACCGAAATAAAAGGCGAAAATTTTACGTTGGTAAATAATGATTCGGTTATTGAAACTGCAAACATGGCAGAAAATAGCGTCGGTTTAATTCTGACATCAATTCCGTTCTCGACTCAATATGAATACTCGCCGAATTATAACGATTTCGGACATTCGGACAATAACGAGCATTTCTTTCAACAGATGGACTTTTTAACGCCGAACTTGCTGAAGGTTTTGCAACCGGGCAGAATCGCGGCAATTCACGTCAAAGACCGAATTGTGCCGGGCGGATTAACCGGCTTAGGATTTCAGACAACCTATCCTTTTCACGTTGACTGCATCAACCATTACAGAAAACACGGTTTTGCGTATATCGGAATGAAAACAATCGTTACCGATGTCGTCCGCGAAAATAATCAAACTTACCGGCTCGGATGGTCGGAGCAATGCAAAGACGGTTCAAAATGGGATGCGGAATGCCTGAATATCTTTTGCTTTTCCGCAAACCGCAAACTGATTCGCAAAAAGGCTATGCAGACGTGCCGGTCATAAAATCGAAAGAACATTATTCTCGGTCCCGTTGGCAAGTTGACGCTCACGGTTTTGCACGTTCAAACGGCAATCGTCTGCTTTCGAGCGAAGAGTTTTCAAATTTGCCGCATTCAACTATTTTCAAATTATTTCGTCAGCATTCTTTGACTGAAGTTTATGACTTTGAAAAGCATGTCGGACTCGGTGAAAAACTCGATAAAGCGAAAAGGCAGCCTTTTCGCTTTATGCTTCTGCAACCGCAGAGTTGGCATCCCGATGTTTGGACTGATATTACGCGAATGCTGACCTTAAACGGCAGTCAAGCCTCAAAAGGAAAACAAATACACCTGTGTCCGCTTCAATTCGATTTAGTGGATCGTGTCATCGAACAATTTTCAATGAAAGGCGAGTTAGTGTTGGACCCGTTCGGCGGATTAGGAACAGTTCCATACCGTGCGATTTTGAAAAAAAGAAAAGGTTATTCGATTGAGTTAAATCGCAATTATTTTCTTGATTCCGCTGTTTATTGCCAAACTGCCGAGTTTGAAATCAACACGCCGACGTTGTTTGACCTTGAAGAAATCATTAACGAAGAAGTTGAGGTATTTGCCTAATGTTTGACGGCGTTTCACCAATAAAAAATTCAAAAGCTAAATCGAAAACAATCTTCGCGGCGGATTTATTCTGCGGTGCCGGCGGAACTTCTACCGGCTTATTAAACGCCGTCAAAGAACTCGGCTACGAATTGGATTTATTAGCCGTAAATCATTGGGACATTGCGATTGCAACGCATTCGGCAAATCACGAAACTTCGCGGCATTTGTGTCAATCCATTGACACGATAAATCCGCAAGATGTTATTCCGGGCAAACGGTTGAATCTTTTACTCGCAAGCCCCGAATGCACTCATCATTCAAACGCTCGCGGCGGAAAACCGCGTTCAGACCAAAAACGAGCCGATGCTTGGTTATTGATGCGTTGGATTGAAAAACTTTATGTCGAAAATATCATCATCGAAAATGTCAAAGAATTTGTAAATTGGGGTCCGCTCAATGCCAAAGGTTTGCCCGATAAACGGCATCTCGGAAAGTATTTTAATCAGTTCGTTGATGCCTTGCGAATTAACTATTCGGTTGAATGGCGAGTTTTGAATTGTGCCGATTACGGCGATGCGACAACCCGCGAAAGATTCTTTTTGATTGCCCGTCGCAACGGAAAAAAGATTAACTTTCCCGAACCTTCGCACGCCAGCCGAAAAATAATCGCCGAAGCGAAATCTCAGCCCGGACTTTTTCAAGATAAATCAACATTGAAATCTTGGCGGACAGCTCGTGAAATTATTGATTGGGATTTGGAAGGCAAATCAATTTTTAATCGCAAAAAACCATTGTCGGAAAATACGATGCGGAGAATTTTCGCGGGTTTATTCAAATATTCCTTAAATGATTTTTTGGTTAATTTGAAAGATACTGATCGCCGTTGCCGTTCAATCAATGAACCTTGTTTTACGCAAACAACCTGTAATCATCAATCTTTGGTTAGTGTTGAACCTTTTCTCGTGCAGTTTTTCGGCGAAAAGAACGGTCAAAAACCGCGTGTTTCCGATACGGACAAACCGCTTTGGACTGTTACCGCACAAGGCAGAATGGCTTTAGCTGAACCTTATTTGGTGAATCTTTCGCATACCGCAAATAAAGACGAATCAATGTGTAAAGATTTGAAAAATCCGTTGAACACGATTTGCGGAAAAGCGATGCTCGGTTTAATCGAACCGTTTTTAGTCAAATACTACGGCGGACACGATGCACAGACAGTTAATGAACCAATTCCGACGATAACCGCGAATTTTGAACATTACGGATTAGCCGAACCGTATTTTTTGCCGAATGAAGGTTTCTTTCGCGGAAATCAACCGCGTTCGATTGATGAACCTGTTCCAACCGTTACATCTCGCGGCGTTGGCAGTTTGGTTGAACCTTACATCGTGCCGTGTGCTTACGGAAGCAAAAACGGAGATGACCGAAGTTACGAAATCGGCGAACCTTTGAAAACAGTTACCGGAAGCAATACTTTTGCCTTGATTGAACCGTTTTTAGTGAAGTTTAACACAGGCTCGGACGCTGTCAGCGTTGACGATCCTGTGCCGACAATTACCACCAAAGACAGATTCGGATTGTGCATTCCGCAGATCGGAGCGGTGATTGATATTCGATTTAGGATGCTTCAACCGCACGAATTAGCCGCCGCGATGAGTTTTCCGAAAACTTATCAATTTGTCGGCAATCGTGAACATAAGGTCAAACAAATCGGAAATGCAGTTCCGTGTTTTACTGCACAGGCGTTATGTAAAGCAGTTTTGAGCGATTAAAAATATGCAAAAAATAGAGATTTTAAGAAAACTTTTAGGAACGGAATGCGAGTGCGGAAAATCAAAACGCTCAAGATTTTCGCATTGTCGAACTTGCTTTTTTAAGTTGCCATCCGATTTAAGAAAACGGCTTTATAAAGCAATGGGCGAAGGTTACGAAGAAGCATTTGCGGATAGTTTGAAATTTTTGAAACAAACGGAGAGGTAATTTTATGGAAAAGTTTTATTTGGTATTAGAAGGAAAATATAACGGGAACTTTATTACATTTTGGGCAAAAGGCGGCGGTGGTTACACAAGCAACTTCGGCAAAGCTGAAGAATTTTCTTTGGGAGAAGCTCAATCAATCTGCAAAAGCAATCCGAATAAATTCACGATCTGGAAAGGTTCGCATTTAGATGATAAATGGATTTCTGTTATTGATTCGCAACATATCAATCGAAAAGAAGGAGTGGTAGAAAATGATTGAAGAAAATCAAGTAAATGAATTAGTCGACAAATTTAACAAACGGTTTCCGCTCGGTTCGGCAGTCGAATGGCGAAGCATCGGACGTGAAGGTGTTCCGTTCAAAACGTACGTTGTTTCGCATATTGCCGTAAACAACTACGGTCAGGCGGTTGCGTGGCTGCTTGAAAGAGGAATGGTTTCAATTGAGCCGCAGTTTGTGAATTATGGAAAATAATATGGATAACCAAAACAATATAAAAATAGAAAACTCAACGCTTAAATGCGATACGCCAAACTGCGATTGGAGCGTTGAAGCTAATTTGTCGAAACTGTCGTCTTGGGTGAATTATCCTTGCCCGAAATGCGGAAATATCGTTTTTACCGAAACTGATTTTATCACTTCTCAATGTCTTCTCAATTCTATTGGTTTTGTTAATAAATTATCTGAGGAAGATATGCAGAAACTGAATGACGTTTCGCCGCTTGAATCGTCGCTTTTGGAAACATTAAACGGCAATTGGCACACGGTTCAAGTGAAAGACGGAATTCATTTTAAATCAAATTCTTAAAGGAAAATATGAAAATAGGCAGATTTGATACGCCGTTAGAAGATTACGGCAAAGATATTCAACAAATAAAAACTTTTGAAGATTTCCAAAAAGTCGGCGAAAAATATTCAATGATTTTGTCGGATGCAAAACCTGTTTTTGACAATATGACTGAGGAAAATTTTCCCGAATTTATATCTTGGTTTCCGAATTGTTTCAAAGACGTAGAAGTTGATGAAGAGTGGGCAGAGAAGTATGGTGCGGTTGCTTTGCCGTATTTATTTATCCGACTTGCACCTTTGATGATTGAAAGCGGAATGTCGTCAGGTTTCTGTATGCACAGATTGATTGATGAAAACTTGGCTGAAATTAAAGACGGAATGTTTGTTATCAAAGAAAGATCATTTGTTGTCTGAAATTATGAAACTCAGCATAGACCAAAATCATATTGAAATTGTTCGCGGACTCGAAAAGGTCGGCGTTCAGGTAAAAGATATGGCAAAAGTCGGCGGCGGCTTTCCCGATATTTTGACCTGTTGGAATCGAATTGTTTGCTTGATTGAAATTAAGTTCGGGAAAGATTCGCACATCAAACGCAGTCAGATGGAATTTATCTCGAATTGGAAAGGCTTCATCGGTTTTGCCGAATCATTTGAAGAAGCCGAAAGGTTGGCAAAAGACCCGGTTGTTTTTGCTTTAGGTCAAAAACAGAAAGATAAAATCGCCGTATTTTTACGCACGTTCAAAGGGAAAGAAATGAGATTTTCAACATTTAAGAAAGAGGTTTTGTTATGAATAATCCAACACATTTAGCGATTCCAAGTAATTTTTTCGTCAAAGAAACCGATAAAGCCTATTGTTTCAAATTAGATGACGGACGATTTATTCCGTTGCCAAAGTCAAAGATTCGTGATTTTCAACAAATCAATGATTATTATGATTTTTGGATTGATGGTTGGTTAATCGAGCAAAACAACATTGAAGAATTTATAGACACAAGTTACGCACCAAGTTTGTTTAATTAAAATTATGAGTCAAACCAGAGAACAATATTTAGAAAAACCATTGCCGTCATCGCCTGAATCCGAGCGTGTGATTTTAGGTGCAATTCTGCTTGATAACGAATTGATTTCACACGCGGTCGAGGAATTACAGCCCGATGATTTCTATTCGCCATTGCATAAAAAGGTTTACAGAGCGATGTGCGAGTTGTTTGAAAGCGGAAACAAAATTGATCCTATTTTAATCGGCGAAGAATTGAAAAAAGAAGGACAACTTGAAAATCTCGGCGGAATTTCGACAATCACAAATCTTACTTACGGTTTGCCGCATTTTTCGGACATTGAAACTTATACAAAAGTTGTTAAGGATAAAGCGACCTCTCGGAATTTAATCAGAACGTGTAACGACATCACGACAATGGCTTTTGGTGAAGAACAGTCGGTTGAAGATTTAACCAATATCGCCGAGCAGAAAATCTTTGATGCCTGTAATGCCGGCATTCAATCAGAGTATAAAACAGCAGGAGAGCTTGCTTTTGAAATGCTCGAAACTGCTCAAAAGATTGCACGAGGCGAAATTAAAACGGTTGGCGTTTCATCCGGCTTCACGGATATTGACAACCTTGTAGGCGGTTGGAAGCCTGCCGATTTGATAGTTATTGCCGCACTTCCCGGGATGGGCAAAACATCGTTAGTTTCGCAGTTCGTCTTAAATGCCGTTGCAAACGGTTTATCCGTTGCTTTTTTCTCCCTTGAAATGACGAAAGAACAGTTGATAAAACGGCTGGCTTGCACGGAGAGCAAAACAGACGGCAAAAGGCTTGATAAAGGTTTTTTAACAAAAGAAGAATGGGCAAGATTGGCAATGAGTGCCGATAAAATTTCAAATTATAAACTGCATATTGACGACACGCCGAGTCTTACAACGATGGAATTATTGGCAAAAGCCAGACGTTTTTACGCAATCAATAAAAAACTCGATTTGGTAGTTGTCGATTATTTACAGCTAATGAAAGCCAGCCGAAAGACCGAAAGTGAAACGGCTGAAACTACACAAATTTCAAAAGACTTGAAAGCGATTGCAAAGCTCTTGAAAGTTCCGATTATTGCAATATCGAGTTTATCTAAAAAAAGTGAAGACAGAACGGATAAAAAACCGCTTATTTCAGACCTTAGACAGTCAGGGCAAATCGGCTACGATGCGGATGTGATTTCTTTTCTTTACCGCGAAGAATATCATCGCCCAAATGATGAAAATGCGGGTATTGCAGAGTTCAAAATTGCCAAACAACGGAACGGTCCAACAGGTGATGTTAAACTGGCATTTATGGCGGAATACACGAGATTTGAGAACTTTTATCAAGACGAAAGCAGGTTTGCGAATTATTACGAGAAAGATTAAAGATTATGTCGATTCAAGCATTAAATTGGGTATTAGAGCGGGATGAAATCACGAATTCGGGAGCAAAATTCGTGTTGATGATTTTGTGTAATTACGCGAATGAAAAAGGTGAGTGCTACCCATCGTGGGAAACTATTGCAAACAAAACATCAACATCAAGGCAATCTGTCTATCGTCATCTTGAATGGCTTGAAAGCAACGGATATATAAAGCCTCTAACGAGGCGACATAAAGGTAAACAATCAAGCAATTTATATCAAATTCAATTTGAAGTTCAGAGTAACAAATTGGACGTTTCACAGGGTAACAAATTGGACACAAACGAAGATTACAGAGTAACAATTTGCGAAGTTCAGAGTAACAAATTGGACGTTTCACAGGGTAACAATTTGTTACCCAAACCTAAAGCATCTAAGGATGAACCTAAAGAAGAGAACCAAGAGTGTGTAAATTCACACACGCACACGCGAGACGAATCCGCGTTAGATGAATTTTCAAGTCGTTGTTTGCAATTTGTCCAAACTCAAAAAAACACGCTCACGGGTTTAGCAAAAATCCACGAATGGCAATTTGTTTGCAACTCTGCGTTTGATGCCCAAATCTCCGCCGAAGATTTTGAAACCTGCTATTTACTGCTCGAAAAAGAGAAGATTTTGAAAAATGGACGGTGGAAAATTACACCGCAAATGATGTCGGATAATTTACTTAATTTGCAGAATTTGCAGAATGAAATCACGGCTTTAAGCCAAACAGGAATAGAAAAAAATGGAAACAAACCAAGTTATCAATCAGCACACGAACGACGTGAGCAAGCAAAACTTGCCGAACTTGAGTTCACAAACAAGCTCAATCTCGAAGTTAAAGAACGAAACAGATTTCTACGCGATGCAAGTCGCGGTAGTGGTTATCCGTAATTTGAACGCAAATTTGAGTTTACACATTACAACCGCCGAGAAAGCGGCAATCACAACTTCTTGGATGGAAGTTTTGCAAGAAATCGTTCCCGAAAGTTATCTGTCGGAAAGCTACAACCGAGCATTTGCCGACAAGACAGACGGTTACCCGGTAACTGCGTTGGAAGTAAAATTGGCATACGAAGCGATTAAAAACGAAGAGCCTTTACCGTTGTCGGCGATTACACTTTGCAACCTTTGCGATTCACGCGGAATGGTTGGAATCATCGTTGACGGCGTTGCAAGAAGTAAAAAATGCAAACATCAAAAAAAAGAGGAAAAATGAAAGCACTATCAATTAAACAGCCGTGGACGTGGGCAATTCTTTTCGCCGGAAAAGACATCGAAAACAGAGATTGGCAACTGCCGAAAAACTTTGCTTTGCCGCAAACAATCGCCGTTCACGCAAGTAAAACAACAACGAAAAATGAAATCTGTTCATTTATAGATTTCAGCGACAGGCTGATTGATGTTAAGCCGATGATTCACTTGTTAGATTTAAACTTGTTGCCGTTTGGTGCGATTCTCGGAACGGTTGAAATACTTGGATGCGTTCAATCTTGCCCATCAGATTGGTTTGTGGGCGATTACGGATTTCTTTTGCACAACCCAAAGCCTTTGATTACTCCAATTCCGTGCAAAGGTGCGTTGGGATTTTGGGAAGTTCCCGCAGAGATTGAAAAGCAATTTATATTTATCTAAAAACTATGAAAAGAAAAAAATACCAAACAGGCTTCGTTTTAACCGAAGCAAAATGTACTGAATGCGTTTTCAAGGCAGACAAAAACCGTTCTTTTTTCAAATTAAAAGACAAACTTATCGAAGCTGTTCAAGATTTACACAACCAAGCAAAGCCTGTTGCCTGTAACGGAAATTTGACGATTTTATTTACACAGGCAGTTAAGGAGATAGACTAATGGGACTGACAAAAATTGAATACACGGATGAAGTTTCAAATCCGCTGTTTGCAAAACTAAAAAATGATGATAATTCAAAAGCCGGAACTTTTTGCGATAAACCGGATGCTGAAGGCACTTGCAAAAATTGCTGGGCAGAAGAGCTGAACGGACGTTTCAAAAACAATAAATTGAAATTCGATAAATCCAACCGAGACAAAATCGAATGGATTTACAAAGATAAACCAATGTTGCGGCTTCGCAGTTTGAATGCGAACAAGCGTCAATCGGCAAGAAATTCGGGCAATCCGTTAATGGTTTTTTGCTGTGATACTTTTGACCTTTTCCAACCTTCGATTTCAGACGAATTACGCCATCGGATTTTTGATGAGTATGACCAATTCACAAATCTGACTTTGCAGATTCAAACCACTTATACGCCGAAAATGGCAAATTTTATCAACGCTCGTTACGGTAGAGATGTGCCGTGTCATTATTGGTTCGGAATGTCGGCGGGTAATCAAGATTGGTTTGAAAAAAACGTTGAATATCTTCTTTCAATTAACTCAACCGTTCGATATGTAATTTTTGAACCTTTGCTATCGGAAATTCATTTGGTTGACCCAATTACTGAAGGTGCGATTGATTCAATAGATGAAACTGACGAAAACATCGACTCAGGCGTTTCATACCACGAGTTAATGGAATCTGCCGATTGGGATTATTTGGGACACGCTTTCGATCCATATACTGATGAAGAATTACAAATGCGTTTTTGTAAAAAATGTGGCAATAAAGGTGCGAACCCAATGCACAATAACTACTTACCGCATGTTGTAAATAATTATTTGAACTGGGTAATCGTTGGCGGTGAAAGCGGCACAAACGCCCGACCGTGCAACCTTAACTGGATTCGCTCAATCGTCAATCAATGCAAAACTGCAAAAGTTCCTGTGTTCGTTAAGCAACTCGGCAGCGTTCCGATGATGAGCGAAAAAGAATGGCGGGAAATAAATCCGATTCGGTTGCTCAAATATCAGAATGCGGGAAAAGTTCCTCAGCACTTCGTGCCGCTTTTAATGTCCGACCGCAAAGGCGGGAACATTGACTTTTTCCCCGAAGATTTACAAAAAAGACAATTCCCGAAAAATGGAGATAACGAAAATGAATAAATGTATGAACGAAGAATGCGGCATTGAAATT
Source organism: Acidobacteriota bacterium (assembly GCA_031430435.1). Lineage (GTDB taxonomy): Bacteria > Acidobacteriota > Blastocatellia > Pyrinomonadales > Pyrinomonadaceae > JANNVK01. The sequence goes on along the minus strand of JANPBM010000121.1, from coordinate 153,383 downwards.
TTGCAACCTTTTCATATTCATATTTGCGAATCTTGCTACAAAAAAGGATTCAGGTTGATTCGGAAAGGTCATTTTGTCGCTGAAAATCCAAATCACCGACAAATTATCAACGAAGCATTAACAGAAAAGCTGACAATTTTCCGCGAAAAGGAAGGTATATTTTAAATGGATAATCAAGAAATTTACGGCAATAATACATTACTTGAACTGGAAATTCAAAACATAATCAGCAAGTTTGAAATGGAAAATAACGTGAAAGTTGTTGATATTGATTTTACCGAAGAGTGGCGTTTTAGGGTAGGTTTTCCGCCTGAAATAGTGATTGAAATAGAATTATGAAAAACTTCAAATGTTTGCGATGCAATTCAACTTTAGGATCAACAGACGGCATAAAGTTTGTTGATAAAAACGGCATTTGTTTGACATTGCAGACCATTGCCTTGGAACTCATCTGCGACAATTGCAAGCAAAAAAGATTGTGGTTTTCGCAAAAATACAAAATTTCTTGCAAAAAAAGAGAAAATGCGGTAGTTTTTAATTAAATTTAGTCGAAGCATCATTGATGTTGCTTCACAGAGAGATTGACGCTCTGATTCGGTTCGCAAGAATCGTTTCAGGGCTTTTTTTATTTTTCAAATAATATACACAAATTATGCAAATTACATCTGATTTATTAAAACGAATGTTCCCCGGGACCGATAAGCATTTGCGAGACAGATGGATTCCTTTTTGGAACAGGATTTTACCTCAATACGGCATTGACGATGAATTAGAGGTTGCCGCATTTGTCGGAACGGTTGGAGTTGAGTCCGACTATTTACGAACAACTATTGAATATGCAAGCGGTTCGGCTTACGAAGGTCGGCGTGATTTGAAAAACTTCCAAACCGGAGACGGAAAACGCTTTAAAGGTCGGGGCGGAATCCAAAGAACCGGACGCGGAAATTATACAGAACTCAATAAACTTTACGGCAATAAAATCGGAATTGATTTTGTTAAAAATCCTGAAAAATTGGCAGAAATGGAACACGCAGTTCATTCAGATTGTTTGTTTTGGCAATCGCACAAATTAAATGAACTTGCTCGTCGAGGTAAATATTTTGCAATTCAAGGAATCGTAAATCGCGGACAGGCAGGTAAAATGCCGTTGCATTGGGATAAACGAAAAAAATGTTATGAAATTGCGTTAGCTGTTTTGCCGAACAATTTCAGATTGGAAAATACCGACATTAAACAAGCTGACACTCTGCCGCCGATTGATACAGACACACCGAGAACGCCTTTAGTTCCCGTGATGGTTGAGACGATTGAACCTGATGTATTAGAAATTCTGCAAACTGAAGATTTTACACCGCACGTCTTAAATCAGATTGAAGATTTCACGGAAGGCAAAAAGCCTGATCATCCGCAAATATCTGTTGAAATGAACGCACCTGCGAAAGAAGGTTCAACCTCAACTGTTGTAACCACAACAATTCTAGGAATTGCAGTTCCGGGTTTCATCGGAGTCGCCTTCAAAGCAGTTACCGATTTAATTTCACAAGGATTCGTTTCGTCTGCTGAAATAGGCTCATTTGCAATGAATTTAATTAAGGACAATCAAAAATATATTTTTTGGATTGTTCTGGCACTTACAGGATTGTTGGCAATCAAGAAAATCTGCAAACAGATTACATTTTGGATACAGATGTATTTTAAAGCCAGTAAAGACTATCAAAACGTTGAGGTTAAACCGCAATAATTTTATAACGCCATTATTTTATGGAAAGGAAAAACTTATGAAAAAAATTATTACTTTTATGCTGATGTTGGTTTTCGCATTCAGCGTTAATGTTTACGCTGATGTCGGGAAAACCGCATCAGCTTCGTCAAAATCAAAGGTTGCAAAGGCAATCGGACAACCGTTCACTATTCAAACCGGAAGTGCGACCGTTTCACATTCGGAAAGTTGGCGTATCGAAACGCTAACCTGTTTGAATTCAAAAAATACAAAGATATTTGCAAGTGCGGAAACTGACTACACATTCGAGTTTGAATCAACGATTTACGATTTGCCGCCGAATTGGTCACACAAACCGCCAAAGATAAACTTAACACGCTTCAATCAAAATAAGAGCAGAGCAAGTCCGATGATTATCTAAATTGCACGATTGTTTTTTTCCAGAGAATTGCGGGAGCAGAAATGTTCCCGTTTTGACAACAAAATTATGAAATTGAAATTACTTTGCTTTTTAATAGTTGATTATTGGCGTATATTAGCGGGCGTAATTGCCGCTTTAATTTTAATCATCGCCTTCTCCGCTTCGGTTAAGTCTTGCAGGACTCAACGCGAGCAAAACAAAATCAATGAATCAAAAAGCACCATAATCGAAAAATCAGCCGAAACAAATGTTCGGATTGAGCAAAAAAAAGAACTTGAAACTGAGGTTAAAAATGCACAAACAAATACAAATGATGCTAATGCTGAGTTTGATGCTTCTAAGCGGCGTAGTAGTAGCGAATTCTCAGGCGTTGATGCCAATAAAGAATACTGTAAACGCTACAACGACAGAGGATGCGAAGAGTGGCGAAAAAGCGAAATCACAAAATGACGAATTAGAGCTTTGCAACCAACGGCTGGTTAAAGTATTGAAAGATATTGAAGCAGCCGAAAAACTAATAGCAAATTTGAAAGAATTATCGGCGAAACAAAGTGAATTAAACAATACGAATAACATGATTATCGCCACGCAAAACGGCGTGATTGCCGCACAGAAGGAACTAATTCAAATCTACGAAAAACGACCGCGAAAGAAAACTAAAATATTTTGGGGATTGATTTCTTTCGTAACCAACTAAGACTATGTTTGACGATTTTTCACTAAAAATTATTGCAGTTTTTATCGCATTTTGCGGGCTGTTCGGTTTCGGGGGAATTATCGTGGCAATGCTGAATCGGCGTTGGAAAAAAAGCGACGAAATTCACGAAACCGAAACCGCGAACGAAGGCAAACAGATTGATGACAGAGCGGAGCAACGCAAAGAGTTGTTCGCCCGTGTTGATAAATTAGAAACCAAGCAAGATTTAATGCTTGAAAAATACGAAAAAATGCTCTCACAAAACACAGAAATCGTAAAAAAAAATGTTGATTTAGTCGAACGCGAACGCGAATTACTTGATGAAAATGCAAAATTAGTCGAACAAACCGAAAAACAATCCGTTGAAATTATCGAACTGCGAAACGAAAATGTCAGACAAGCAAAAGAAATTGTAACGCTGAAAAAATCAGCAAATTTAACGAAGAAAAAACTTACACAACTTGAAAAAGAGTTTGAAAGATTTAGAAACCAAAAACCATGAAAACTATTACAAAAATTATTCTTATTTACACAATCGCATTCGTCTTGAGTGCTTTTTCGTGCGGCAAAGGTTCTGACCAATCTTGCAAAGATAAGGCGAAAAACACTCCGAATTTGCAAGTTTATTCAAATACCGGACAAACCACCTCGCACGGCGTAAAGGTTTATTCGCAAAGCGGAGTTTCGACCGGATTTCTCGAAGCTGTTGATAATTCGGCAGTTGAATTGTTTGCGGATGCCCGGGCAATCGGCTACACAAATGCACTCGATTACGGATTGTATATTATCTACGTTCAACCGAATTGCACCGCATCGCCCGAAAATCAAACTCCGAGCTTTCTTGTCCGTGCCGATAACTACGACGGCACAATTTACGATCAAGAGATTTGTCCGAATATCGGAATGGTTCTTGCGGCGGAAATGGTCATCAAAGATGGCAACGCGGTCTCAAACGAATATGTAATCTGCAATTCGACCGATATGAACTATGTCAAAAATGCGGCTCGATTCGGGCTTGAGCATATTTTAATCAAGCGAAACGATGAAGGTTATTACATCCAAACTGAAACTCATACAACGAGCGGACATCCGTTAATCGCTCAACGAATGCAATAAAATCCGTAAACCGAAATGATTAAACTTTCAACGCTAAAACGAGATAAGAAAAATCCGCGAATTATCAAAGACGGTAATTTCGAGATGCTTTGCGAAAACCTTAAAAAGTATCCGAAGTTTCTCGAAAAGCGTCCGATTGTCATTAAATCTTTTGAAGATGCAACGATTATTGCAGGTGATAAAAGGTTTGAAGCGTTGAAATTTCTCGGTTTTAAAGAAGTCGAAGATTCTTGGATAAAAACCGCTGAAGACTTCACCGACGAAGAAATAAAAGCCTTTATCATTATAGATAATACGCACCAAGGCGAATGGGATTTCCGGTTATTAGCTGAAAATTTCGGTGATTTAGATTTAGAACATTTCGGCGTAGAACTGCCTGAAGACTGGTCAAAATTTCTTTCAGATGACCTATTGAAATCAGACGAAGAGATTGAAGCAGAGTTCGCTCAAATTAACGAAGATGCGGAAAAAGTAATTTCGCAACTGAATGCTCTTCAAGAAAAATATAAAACCGCACCCGGACAAATGTGGAAACTCGGCAATCACCAAATTATATGCGGCGATTCAACCGATAAAACAATCGTCGAAAAATTAATGCAAGGCGAAACGGCTGAGTTATTATTCACTTCGCCGCCTTATCTTGACCAACGAACTTACGAAACCAAGACTGATTTGTCGTCATCGAAAATTACAAAATTTATCGAAGTTTTTTCAACGATTGCGGAATTCCAAGTTGTTAATCTCGGTATTGTCCGCAAAGAAAATGAAGTTGTAACTTATTGGGACGACTTCATTGCCGAAGCAAGAAACGCAGGTTTAAAGCTCCTCAGCTGGAATGTCTGGGACAAAATGACTCCGGGCGGAATTGCCCAACAAACGGCAATGTTCGGTATTGAACACGAGTTTATTTTTGTTTTCGGCAAAGCACCAAAGAAATTGAATTTGACAGTCCCGAATAACTCTGCCGGAACAATCAAAAAAAATTTAATCAAGCGTGAACAAAACGGCGAATTATCACGACAAAAAGTTAATTACAAAACACGCGATTGTCGTCAAATCGGAACAGTTTACCGCGGAGCAAGAATGACTATTTCACAAAATATGTTTGACCATCCTGCACCATTTTCGGTTGAATTTCCATATTCGTATATTGAAGCGATGACAAAGCCGAATGAAATTGTCTGCGAACCTTTTCTCGGCAGCGGCACAACTTTAATTGCGTGCGAAAAATTGAATAGGAATTGTCGCGGAATTGAATTATCAGCAAAATATCTCGCCGGAACGGCTTGAACGCTGGCATCTTTTAACCGGAAAAGAACCGGTTTTGATAAATAATTAAAAAAATACATTGTATTGCCGTAAAAGTTTAATTTTTATAAAGGTTTAATTAAAAGAAATGAATACAAAACCGGAAACCATAACAGATACAGAAAATGAAGCAAAGCCAACTAAAGTTGAATCCAAAACAGAGCTGACACGGAAACGTCGGGAGCGAGTTTGGACAATGCTTCAACGTCGGGCAACCTATCGTTTTATTGCTTATCAACTCAAAACAAATCTTTCGATGATACAACGGGATGTTGCCTATATTTTTGAGCATCCTGAAGAGTTCGGCACACCTAAGAAGGAGAATCTTAAAACTATTAATCAAGCATTGCTTGACAGTTGCATCCGCAGTTTATCGGCAAATGCTGCTAATGGTGATGTCCCGTCAATAAAAGCAATTCGTGAAATTGTTCAAGAAGAGAATAAAATGTTTGGTTTATATGAAGCCGACAAAATTGATGCAAATATCAGCGGAAATGTCACCTCAAACCTTGATTTGAGCAAATTAACGGTTGACGAATTGGAACTCTTAAAAGAGTTGCGTTCAAAAATGGATGCGTAATGATTTACCGACTTTAGATGAAATTGAAGCCGCATTGTGCAAAAAATCTTTGGCACATTATTTTCGGCGAATGTGGGACATTATTGAACCTGCCACAACGCTTGAATGGAACTGGCATTTTGATTTATTCGGCGAATACGGTCAAGCGTTCATCAATAATGAAATTCAGAATTTATGCGTCAATGTGATGCCGCGTTCTTTGAAATCCAGTTTCTTTTCAATCGCAATGCCGAGTTGGGCGTGGATTGATAATCCGTCTATGCGTTTCATCGGCGTATCAAACAGCGATAGTTTGAGTAACGACTTTTCAATCAAACGCCGCAGAGTTTTGGGTAGCGAATGGTATCAAAATGCGTTTAAGCCAAAATGGAGATTTACGACTGACCAAAACATTAAAACGCATTTTGAAAATGATGCGACAGGTGCAATGTTTGCATCGGGAAAGGGCGGCGGTTTAATCGGAAAAGGTGCGAACAGAATAATTATCGACGACTTGCAAGACCCGAAAAAACCGCTCACAAAGTTGCAACGCGAATCTGATTTAGAAGTTTTTAACTTTTTGACAACTCGATTAAACGATAAACGCACAGACGGAATTTTGGTTGTGATGCAACGAATCGATACGGCAGACATTTCGGCACGATGCAAAGAACTCGGTTATGAATCGTTGATTATTCCGGCAAAGGCAAGCCGAAAATTATATTTTACGACTCCGATTTCACACAAGGAAATTATATTTGAAAAAGACGATTTATTGCATCCGAAACGATTTGACGATGCAGTTTTAGAAGCTGAAGAGTTACGGCTCGGAATTTCACGGTTCAATACACAGTATATGCAAGAGCCGACACCGTTTGAAGGTGCAATGATAAAACGAGCGTGGCTTGAAATTGTTGATGATTATCCGCCGGGCTTGGAATGGGTTCGTTATTATGACATTGCTACGTCAACAAAAAAAACAGCGGATTCTACCGCATCTTTAGCAATGGCGTATGACCGTAACACAGGTAATTTTTACCTTAGAGATTTATTGAAAGGTAAATGGAAAAGCCCTGAATTGCTAAGCCAAATTGAAAATTTAGTTAAGGCGGAAAAGGCTTTCGGTTTTAATGTGACGCATTTAGTTGAACCAAATAACGCAGGTCAAGCAATTTACGATATGTTGATGACAAAAGCGTTTGCGGTCGGCTCACAGTTATTTGCTCCGCCGCATAGAACGGAATCAAAACAAATAATGGTAAGTGCGTGGTTGCCGTTTGCACAGGCAGGTAAATTTAAAATAGTGCGTGGTCCGTGGAATTCGATTGCAATCGACGAAATTTGTTCGTTTCGGGCAGATATTGATAACCCTGCCGACGATATTGTGGATTCGGTTTCAGGTAATTTTGATTGGATTCGCAGACAACTGCAACTTGAGGTTTGATTATGGCTTTTAGAGATTATTTTGTTAATGAACTAACGCTTCTTTCCAACGAAATGGCGGTCAAAGAAACTGATGAGTTTGTGCCTGAGCTTTCAAAAGCAGAGTTTGTTCCGGCAGACGATAAAGGCGGAATTACATACACCGAGCTTCGTAATAATTTTGCGGCTTGCGGACAAAAACAACGCGGCTGTGATGAAAAGTATAACTATCGCCAACTGGCAACGCTTTCGGCTTGTACGGCAACATGGTTCGGAGCAATGAGGCAACGTCTGTCGGCGGTTGGTGCTGCAAAACTTGTTTTTCAAGCTAAAGACCGCAACGGCGTATTTATTGCTGATAATTCTCACGAAATAATGCAATGGTGGAAAAATAAGCCCAACCCTGAAATGAACGGACAAACATTTTTACAGGCGTGGGATGCTCATATCTGCACTTTCGGAAGATTTGTTTCAGAATGGACAGATGCGGGAATGATACACGCGGGTGACCGAGACGCAAACGGTAAACCGCGAAGCATCGGCGTAACACCCGAACCTGCTTGGCTAACTCCAATCAATCCCGATATTCTGCAAACCGATGTCCGCTCGTTTCGGGATATTGAAAAACTGCAAAATGACCGTGTTAATCTTCCGCCGACAAATGCCCACGGAACGCTTTATCGTTATGTTCACAAAACGAGTCCGTCAACCGGTTATGTTGTTCCGATTGAAGATGTTTTGGCGGATTCGGTTTATAATCTCGAACGCGGTTATAAAGGAATTTCAGCGTATGCTTTACTTTTAAGATATTTCAATATTGAAGAAGATTTAATCACACGAGCTTTGCAGATCATCAATAATAAATTACTGATAACTGCGATTTTGAAACGAGAAGTTGATACAACTAAAGGCTTGCCGTTGACGATGCCGAAAGAAATTTGGGAATCTTTTAATAAAGATTTGCGTCAATTATATTCGCTTGGAGCCGAACGCGGCGGTTCACCCGTCGGGCTTCCGCCGAACACAAATTTAGAGCAAGTTCCTTTTTCGCTTGAAGGGATTATCCCTGAAAGTATGCTTGACAGGATCGAAGCGAAAACGCACGAATTACTTGGAACGTCAATAATGGACTCATATGTAGGTGTGAAATTTTCCAACACACGCGGCGGAACAGGCGACCAACAAAAATCATTGTGGCGTTACACGCTTGAACCGACTTTGATTTCTCGAATCGAGTTACTGAGCCGATTCCTATTTCGCAAATTTGGTTTATTGGATAAATATCTGAATGAAGAAATTCGGTTTAGTTGGGATTTTTCGGAAGTTCCGGCGTGGCGTGAAATTCAAGCCGAAGAAAATGCAAAAGTCTTAAAAGGTTGGGAACTAAACGTACCGATGACTGCGAACGAAGCGAGAAAAGCAATCAACTTGCCCCCACTTGAAGATAAACGCGGTGAAACAACAAACGTAGAAATTAATGCTTTGTTGGGTAATCTGCAAAAACAAAAATTAGCCGATTCACTTCAGTCGGCACAAAAAGGATTGACGTAATGGCAGAAACGCAAAAATTAACCGACGACCAACGCCGAATTCGACAACTTGAACAAAAAGTTGCTCGAATGGAAAATGAGTTTCGGCAATTCATTACGGCTTTTATGCACGTTTCAAGTGCGGCGAATAAAATAAAAACACAGCAGAAGGAGCAAAACAATGGAAAATGAAACATTCGGCATCTTAACAACAGGAACAATCAATGATTTGGCGGCGGCGGCAATCGAGAACGGATTAAACAATTTATCAACCTGCGACAACCCCGAAAACGCTGATACTCAGACCTGTTCGACAGGTCAATCAAACTGGAATATCGGTAGTATTGAAACTGACGACGGTCAAATAGCCGAGGTTGTCGTGAGCGTTCAAGCGACTGAAAATTAAAAAAGTTTATTGATAGTTTCTTGTTGATGATTTTTTTTCTTGACACAAAATAAAAAATCATTCATCATTTGATTTTAAGGCGACAATCTCGCAACCAAGTTTTGAAAACTATCCGAGTTATTTTTTAACTCAAAACTAACTTAGACTTTTACGAAAGCCTTTGTGAAAGAAATTGATTTACGAATCAGTTTTAATCACAGAGGCTTTTTTGCGTTTTTATGGCGAACAGAATAAAAATTTGTGGCGGCGGAATTACAGTCAAAGAGGAATCAAATACCTTGGGCGGATGGGGTCTGCAATTCAATAAAATTGACTCCGACAATCAGTATTTCGGTGATGATACAGATTACCGGCACAAAGAAGGTGAAACCGTTACCCTTGACGTGCATTATCGGCATGGACGTAATCCGCTGGTTAAGTTTACAAAATACTGCGAAGCTACGCTCCAAAAAGTAAAAGAAGGTTGGGAAGTTATTTCAACGACAGCTTGGGATTTCACCAAACCGCATGCTTCCGATATTTGGCAAATGGTTAAAGAAGGTAAATTGAAATGGTCAACCGGTGCGGGTCATATTTGGGAAGTTGTCAAAGAATCGAGCGGCGTTGAAAAATTTACGCTTTACAAATTCAACGAAATTTCACTAACCGAATGGGCAGCGGAACAAACCAATTTTGCAGTCATCAAAGAAGATTCCGATCTTGATAAATTAACCGATCCTTTAGATGAAATAATCTCGAAAAAAGAGAATGCGTCAAAAGAAATGTATGCGTGGAGTGTGCCGTCGGCGTTGCGTGAACTGGCTGATTTATTGTCGCAATCAAATACTGTTCACCTTCGGCTTGATGTTATTTCTACCCAAATCATAGCACTTGCAGGATTGGTTGCAGAAAATCAACTTTACCCGAACTCGGAGTTGACTTACACCGACTACATTTCAGAGATATTGAAGTCGGACGCAACCAAAGAAGGCAAATCAATCTCAAAAACTAATTTGTCGAAAGCTCAATCAATTCACGATAACGCAATGGCTCTCGGTGCGGTTTGCGATAAAACTGCCGTCAAAGAAGTTGCCGAATCGGACGAAACATTATCGGTTGAAAACGCGAAACTTAAACAAGACTTGGTTTTGAAAGAAGCCGCTATTCAAAACTATAAAGATTTGAACGAAAAACTATCAGGAATTTTCTCAGCGTAAAAAGCTGAATTTTATTTAATTTGGAGTAAATATGTCAGAACCAACAAAAACAGAACAAAATACAGATTTATACGTTGCAGACGAGCAAGTTGTCGCTCAAGCTAAAGAAATTCGCAATTCGTTATTTAAAACGGACGGGGAGCTTCAAGCAAAATTAAACGCCGCCTACAAAGAATGCACAACCGTAACTGCCGAATTTTTTGCTAATCCGAACGATGTAATTGCTAAAGAAAAACTCGACAAAGTAAATGCGGCATTTGACGCACTTTCCGCCGAACGCAAAAACGTCAGAGGAAAAATGCAAGATTTTCAGTTTGAAGATGTTGCCGAGCGTCCTGTATCGGTCAAAGAGTTTGAGAATTTCAGAGCCGAAATGCTTAAAAATAGTTCTCGTCAAGTTCCGATTGTGGAACCCGGCACTTACCGTCAAGGTTTTGGCGAGGAAGATTTAACGAATGCAAAAACAGGCATTGCCACGATGAAAGAAGCGTTGCAAGGAATTGTCGGTTCAATTTTCGATGCGGGTCATACCATCGAAGAAATCGTTTCCAAAGAAAAAAACTACGGCAATGCCGGAGTTATCAAAATGAAGTTCCGTTGGGGAAATCACGTCAAAGAGAATGCTGAAAAAGAGGCGAGAAATTACGTTGATATGAACAACGGCGAAAATCGTATCGCTATCAAAGAACGTGCCGAACGCGGCGGCAATGTTATCAAATCGGGATTCACGAACAATCCGGGCAACACAGGCTTTCCGTTCAACGATACGAACACGCTCGGTTGGCTGGGATTTATGTGCGGATGGGAATTTGTTGACCGCCATTGTTGGGGATTTGAAGACGATCCGTTTTGGAACGGTATTACTCACGAAACCGTTCAAAACGTAAAAGGCGTTTTGTTTGAGCGGCAGTTGACCGGACCTAACACGTTTGCACCTGTTCTCGAAACTTACGGAGCCCAACTTGCAAATAAGCCTTTTTGGGATTACGGCAAAGTCGTTATAGCCGCACCGCGACGAGAAATCGCCGGTTTGTTTCAAGCATCAGAAGCCGCGTTCCAAAATTGCCCGATGGCGATTGCGGACGTAACCGCTGCGGGTAAATACTTTTTGAAACAAACGGCAATTGCTCAGCTGCTGAAAGGTAACGGAACTTCGCCGAATCTGAACGGATTTGTCAATCAAGCCGGAATCAACCGAGTATTTCGCGTCACCGCACCGGCTCAAGCCTCTGACCAAATGAATAATGAGGTCAACAACGCAATTGCGGTAATTTCATTACAACAACGCGGTTGTAAGGTGGACAGCGTAATGGTTAACCCGTTGAATTTGGCGGCTTTACGCAATAAATACGGAGCAGACGGACATCCGTTATTCCCGAATTGCGGCGATAATGTTTTCTGCGTGGATAATGTCAACGCAACTCCGAATATGGATGCCGGAACGATGTTGGTTTACGACAAATCGCAATTTATCGTTCGAGATCAAGGCGAAATTGACGTAACGATTGGCTATATGAACGATGATTTGCGTCAAAACAGACGCACGATTCGCTTTGATTATCCGGTTACGAGCTACGTTTGTGACCCTCTTTGCGTCGATAAAACAACCGGAATTGTTTAATTCATTTTTCGGGCAAGACTTTGTTTTTGCCCGAACTTAAAATTTTGAGAGGAAAAAGAAAATGTCGAAACAAGCAGCAAAAATTGTCGAACAACAAGCGGAATTAGCGAAAGAAATTCCAACTTTATCGTCCGTTCCGAGAAGTGAAAATGTTTGGAATCCAATACCGTTTTTTTATTATATGGAAGATAATTCGGGCGGAGTTAGAACAGCGGTCGAATGTGTAATTCCTGCGGGCGTAATTGCCTCAAGCACGTTGGCGTTTATGGAAGCACTCGCCAAAACTGAAGAAGTTCAACAACTGAACAAACGCAAAAGACAGGAAGCGATTGACGAACAGGAAGCGTTTCTTGAACAGTCAAATACAAATGAAGAAGCAAAAGCCGAATATCGTGCCAAATACCCTGTGTGGGAAGTTGCCGCACCCGAACCGTGGCAGGTTGTCGCCGATACCAGACTGGATAAAAGTACTAATCCGAAAGCCGGTGTGAAGTTGCCCGACGGTTATCAGAAATCTCTTTGATTGAAATTGAAATGCAGAACTGTGTAATTTATGACAACACGACAGTTGAAGAGCCGAAAATTACTTGCGAAGAATCGCAAACTTATCGGATTCGTTGTGCTTGTGATTACGCAACCGAAGCAAACATTCGCAGTTATTTGAAAAACTTTGTAAAAAACGATGATTGGCATTTGCTGATGACGTTGGTTACTCGATATTCACGGCTTCTTGACACAGCGTGCGGAGTTCCGTTCGGTTACTTTGAAACTGCACAAAACATTGCAACGGCTAAAGAATTTTTTGCCTTTACATATTCAAATTTGCTTTCGTTGCCGCCGCGAGTTATCGGTTCAATTGAATCGGTTACACAAAACGGACAAACAGTAACCATGTTCAAAGAAATTAACGGAGGCATACTTTCTAATACCTGTAACCATTTCGGACTTTGTTTGTGCGGAACTTTGAATGTGTGGAACGGCTGTATTTGCGTGAAAGCTCGTTGGGGTGAAGATTGCATTCGCCATGATGTTACCGAAGCAGTTCTTTCGATGGTTGCTCAAGCATTTGAAAAACGCAGTATGCTCGGCGAAAGAGCGGTTGGATTAGATCAAGAACCGTTGATGTTTGATAAACCGACTTTTGCTTGGAAAACAATTGTAAATACAGAACTGCAAAAACAAGAGTGGCAGAATTACAGCATCGCATAAGTAATTATTTTGAACCGCTTGTTTGGTATGGCTGAGGTGAAACAATGCCGTCCGTGAGACGACAACCTTGCAATCAACCACCGATGTTGCCGCAACTGCCAAAGTCGCCGGAACAAATGCCGTCAGATGAAATTGTGGATGTGCCGATGATAAGCAACCGTAATCCGACAATTCGACCGAAACGAATTTCATATATTCCGATGGTCAATCAAGTGCCGCGAAGGAATTGAAATGTTAAAAGTTATAGTGCGGGAAACAATTTCATCACGCTTATTAAAGTTTGCGAGTGCGTTGGATGACACGAGTAAGATTTTAACACCATTGGCACAAAAGGAAATTCCGAACGAAGTTGGCAGGCAGTTTCGTTCAAACTCGTGGGCTTCATTAACGCCAAGATATGCGTTGCAAAAACGCAAACGCTACGGAAATAGACCGATTCTTACGGCAAGCGGAAAAGGGCGTGAAAGTTACCGCAACGGCGGACAAGTAGTCGGAAACAAAGTGCTTTACGGTTCAAATGTGTTTTATATGCGTTTTCATCAATCAGGAACGTCCGAAATGGCAAAACGTGCGATTGATACAAAATTTGCGGCTCGGACAAGCAGAATTTCCGTTGAAAACTACGTTAGAACAGCCCGAATAAATGCAAGATTATGAGCGAAATTTATCAATATCAATTTGAAGAACCGTTGCTTGAATCGCTGTATCAAATTCTGCAAGAAGATTTGGAACGATATTTGAAGGTTGTCGGCGTGCAATCGGCAAACGAAGTTTTAGCGAAATGCGGAAACGTTCCGGCAAACGAAACTTTGACTTTTGATTTTGATGCGTCAAAAGGATTGCTGCCCGCAATTGTTTTGACGCACAGTTCGTCTGAAACAACTTTTCAAACAAATTCGGGAAATCGAATTGCAGTAACGAAACACAAAATTGAAATTGATTTTTTATCGAAGATTTCAAACGATTTATGCGATGTTATTGCTATTCACAGAGTCGGCAGAGCGTTAAAGCTATTACTGATCGGCACAAATAAAACGATTTTCGGACGATACTACCGAGCGGATAATTTAATTAATATTTCGTTGAACTCGAAATTAGACTCCAACGCTTTATTTTTGGAGCAACAAAACAAATCACCGCTCAGAGGTGTGAGAGTATTCGCCGAATTTACGACAAAGGAAAACGGTTTTAAGGTTGAAGAAATCCCGTTGGTGCAGAGTTAATTTATGCAAGGATCAACATTATTTGAAATGAACGCCGAATGGCAACGGTTTTTAACGGCATATCCAAACTTATCGATTGGATTATTATCAACCTGCCCGACGAATGCTACAGGAATTGGAGCTTCTGAAATTTCAGACCCGAGTTATTCTCGGCAAACTCTTTCGACACATTTTGCACCACCAAGCAACGGGCAATTACAGTTGCTTGTAAATGTTGTTTTTCCGCTTTTGACGACAACTCAAAGCATTGCCGGATGGGCATTATTTGACGCGGTTGTCGGCGGAAATATGTTGAAATTTTATTGCGACGGAGTCGCTCAAACTTATATCGCAGGTTCGCAACCGCAATTTTTAAGCGGTGATATTGTTTTAAGTAAGGTTTAATTATGGCAACAACAATTATTAAATTATCAAAAATTGAAGCGGGAAAAGTTGTTGAGGCTTTGATGACTCGGCAAACTGTTGCTGCAACTTTCCAAACTTTGGAAGATGCAAATACTTTCAATGAAGAAATTCAAAACTTCCCGCAAACTCTTTGGGTGGATGAATCCGGAACAACTTTTTACGCTTACGACTCAAAACTGCAAACTGAATCGCAAAATCAATTTTTTGATACTCTTTTCAGTAAAGCAAAAACTGCTAAATTTTCGGATATACCGAAAAAATCTCGGTTTATTTATCCGGGTGTTGACGGTGAAACGTTAGATGAAGTGCAGTCAAATTTCAACATCATATTAGATGAAACCCGTAAAACAGGAGGTGAAAAATAATGTCGATTCACAGCGAAATAAAATTAAACAATATTCTTTTACCTTATAACAGTGGAACGGGTGCCAGTCTGAGCGGAATTTTGGAAGGCTGTCAATCAGTCAATTTATCGGCAGAACTTTACCAGCCTGTTCGGTTCGAAATGGATACGGTTGATTGCAAACTGAATGATTCGTGGGAAATCAACGGAATCAAAGCAACTGCAATCTTTGCGACTGACACAAATTACCAATCAATTCCGGGTGTCGGAATTGTTGCGTTGAGTTCAACTTTGCCCGGAGCCGCTCCCGTTCGGTTTTCGCCGCTTGAATACGGATCAGTAACAACTCAGCTTTACACGGTCGCATTTGCCGATTGGGACGAAAATCTTCCGCCCGGCGATACGATGAGTTTGGGTTTTGGGACGCAAAGAGCTCTTTGGTATATTTCAAAGCCTGACGATAAGACCATCAATGCTCAACCGGCTTCGTTTCTGGGCTATGGAGATGCAACTGCACTCAGCGACGGCGATATTTTGAAAATCGTCCAAACCGCCAATCAGATTTCATTTTACATCAACGACAGTAAAGTCTACCAAGTGCCGTTGATGGTTCAATTTACCGTACCTGCCGGACTCGGCACATTAGCATCCGGAACGCCGTATATTCCAACGGGAACAAACCGAGCTTTTGCAACAAAATCAATTTCATCGGGAATCAATACAGGCAATATCGGACTGTTGTGTAATGACGGAACCGCCGCAACGCTGAACACGATTATTGAAAAATTCGAGATTCTTTCGCCAACGTCTCCGCTTGGTATTTTACCGAACAATATTGTAAATTTGACGGCTTCAACGCCCGCGAATTGGATATCAAGTGCGGTTGGCGGAGTTTTTACCCCAAGCCCGACAAATCAATCGTCCGTTGCTTACAATACAACCGGACTTGTTCCCGGTATTTACACGCTGACGGCAGATTGTAATTGTAATACAGGGCAAACCGATACAATTCAAATTTCAATCGTTGAAGTTAAAGCAAACGGCAATGTTTTGAATTTAGCAAATTGCTTCAAAACTCAGCGAAATCTAACAACTCAGTTCGCATTAAATTTCGGAGTCGGACCGTTTCAATGGTCAGCATCTCACGGAATAATCAGTAATACGGGTTTATATTTATCGCCGAATCGCAGCGATTCAGATACCGTTACGGTAACCGACTTGGCAACAGGTCAAACAATTACAATTTTAATTTGTGTGGAGATTCCAATGGCAATTTGTGTAACAGAAAAAAACGAAATCATTATCGAAAATTTAGACAACTGTTGTAACGATCAACTCAGTTGCGGTGAAACCAAAACATACGAAGTGCCGAGTGCTTCATTCAACGCATTGGCGATTGGTCAAAACAATCAGCCGCCAGATTGGTCGGTCAATACGCTGATGTCTGCGACCGGAAGTTACGGGCAAATCACTTCAAATGCGGTTAATGCCGGAGCGGTCGGTCAAAAATTGCCGCAGGGCGTTGACGGAAGTTACACGCAAACAATCCATCCGACAGCTTTATCAGTTTCGGGTATTCATATTTTGGCAGGTTTTGCAACCGGAAACGCGGGCGGAGTTTTGGCAAATATAGCTTACGGTTTAGGCGTTGACGCGACCGGAAAAGTTGTTATCTATCAAAGCGGCGTAATCGTTGTTTTGCCGGGCTTTGCAACTCCTGCTGTTGCAGGTCATACATTGACGATTGCACGGGTCGGAAACGAGATTCGTTATTATTACGATTCAACACTTCTGCATACAACGATTGATAATACTTGCGGCGATTTATACGTCAACGTTCAAACAAACAAAGCGAATGTTGTTTTCGCGGGCGTTGCCCAAGCCGTTTGGTCAATTTTAACCGCCGGAACAGCCGCTGAAGTCGGAACGGTCAACGTCAACGGAACTTATACCGCTCCGCAAAATTCAAACTTGTTGGAAGTTTTGCTTCAAGCAAGCGTCAACGGCGTGTTTTATTACAAACATATTGAGTTGATTGAAGAGATTTCTTCCTATCAAGATCCGAGCGAATTTGTTACAGGCGAAATTATTGAAGCGTATTTTTCGGCTGATCCAATTCCTGTCGGTCAAAGTCCGCGAATCGGCAGAAACGGTTTTCTGGACAGATTGGCAAATCCGAGAGCGATGGCAGTCGGTGAAACTAAAGACGGTTTCGAGTTCAAAGAAGATAATAACTGGAAAAAACTCGACGGTTCACGCGGCACGGTTGCTATCAGTCGAAGCAAACCAACGGCAATGTTGGAATTTACGATGCTCGGACATCGCAATCCGAATCGCCTGAAACACGCTTTTCCGCATTTGAACGTTCAACAAGTGAGCGGTGCAACTCAAGTTTCGGCAGGGTCGAATTACTGCGAATGTCCGGGCAGTTTCGTGGTTATCAAACCGTCAAAAACTTGTGCCGGAAAATACGATGCTTTGGTTATTCACCGCTACGTTTCAATGTCCGATTTTGAAATGTCTATGAAACCTGAAGAACTAATCGAGCATAAAGTAAAACTTACAGGCTTAATTGATTCACGTCGTCCGAGTAAAGAACGGATTTGGTCAATTTATTACGCTTTGGATTGCGGCGGAAATGATCCGTGCGATTAAAAATTGTTGATATTTGATTGAAAATCAGACGAAAGGAAAAGATTTACGTCTTTTCCTTTTATTTTTAACTGAAAATGTTCGGAAATTACCGCGAAAAAGAATGTGTGAAAAGAAGCGAAATAACGTCTCGGCAAATTTCGCTTCTTTGTGATGTTGATGCAACCGTTGGTCAACTAACCGTTACTGACCGCAATCAACAAGACATCACGGCTCAAGATTACTATGCGGCGACAAATACTCGTGTCGCCGCAGCTTCGCATTTTTGGCAAGAGCTTTCGATTGACCGTTGCTCCGATAATTTAATTGAAATTGATTTACGGCAAATTATTCAAGAAAAACTGCCGAAAGTTTGGCAATGGTGCGACTTGACTACAACAGACAGGTGCGTGCCGAAAGAAGTTTTAACTTCAATCAACGGAATTTCCGCGTGGTTTACGGCGAAAGAAACAAACTGCCGGGACGCGAAAATTTTTAAGCATTCAAATTATCCGACCGATGTTTTTTTTAATTGGTTCACGGGAAAAGGATTTATAAAAATCAATGCCGCGGATACCTGTTCTTTTGAAAATCGTCTGCACGAATTGATGTGGGATTTCAGATTGCGAGATTCCGCGAACGCAGTCTTGGCAAAAGCAAAAGGCGTTCTTTATGTTGAAGCAAGCGTCGGCGAAAGTTAAGAAAAATAAAAAGTTAGAATAAAAAACGGAGTAAATGTATATGACAGAGCAAGCACAAGTTCACACGGCAAAAACACGAAAACCGAAAGTTCAAACGGAAACGATTACCAAAGAATCGGCAAAACAAAAGAACGACAAAGTATTGGCGTTTTTGAAAAAACGTAAAGTCGGGGAATATCCGCTAACAATCGGATTTGATGAAAACGATGACCCGATAATTTTAGAAATTCGCCATCGCCGAATGTCTCCGCAATATTTTATCGAAGAAAAACAGGTTCCAACTTTGTTAAGCAATATGTTTGGGGCTGAATTTAAAGAAGAAGACCCAAAAGCGTTTGCAGACAAAAAGTCAACTACAACAGACATTGAAAATATTCAAGATACTTTAGAAAAACTGGATGTAATCAAAGAATTGCAAAAAGTAACAGATTTGTTTACCGATATTTTTTTGGATTCGGTTGAAGGTGTTGAAAATGATTATGCTTTTGTTCGCGGCGAAGCAAACTATGAAAACGGCGAAATTTCTACCGGCGATTTAGGATTTGACGAACTGCAAGAATTTGTGATGTATCAATTTGAAGGTGCATTCCAAGCGGTTATTAAGCTAAAAGGAGGTGGGCAAACAAGCGTAAGCAGTTTGGGTTCATTTCCTCAAAGCGAATGATTGGGCAGAGGTTGAAACGGCGATTATGCGGGCAAAACACAGCCGCAAGCCGTTATCGGAACAGTTTTTGATAGATGATTGGCTTTTTGCAAACGATGTGGATTTGTTGGCATCATTGGTTGAATACCGAATGGAACGCCGAGCGACAAAAAACGCCGATAAAGAACGTGCGTGGCAAGAAAAAGAAAGGAAATTTGCCGAAAGATTGAAATAGGTTTTGAACGGGTTTTACCTACATTTTACCGTTCAAAGTTTTAGCCGAAAAGATGAGTAAATTAGCAAATATGACGGCAAACATTGTTGAAGGTTGGAAACAAAATCTGCTCTTTGCTTGCGGGCGGATTGATTCAACAGTCAAACAGATTGCAGACGAGCGGCTTTCGGTGTGTGCCGAATGTCCGAACCGTAGCGATTGGACGATTGCCGCTATTTGCAAAATTTGTTCGTGTGAGCTTTCGGCTAAAACAAAAGTTTTGGGCGAATATTGTCCGTTGAATATTTGGAAACCGTTTTATCGTGAAAATGAAAACGATTTCGGTTTTTTCGTTTTCTCAGAGTTTCCTATTCTTTTGCAAATTGAATTATTAGCGTGGAAAAACGACAGATTTGCCTTTGAAGACGGCATCGTTACGTTGGAAAATTGGGAACAGTTTTTAAGCGAAAGACTAGCGTAAAATGGAAGATATACTGATACAAGTTGAATTACAACAAGAAGATGCAGTTAATAAACTGCGTCTTTTGTCAACTACGCTGAGACAGTTTGCGTTAGGTTTTTCATCCGCTTTTCAGACAAATGTCTTAACTGCTTTTAATGCCGGCTTTAATCAAATTCCGAAACACGCAAAAAATGTCGGACTATTCGCCGACTCAATTTCAAAATTAAAAAAGGGATTAGACTCCGAAGCTCTTGCTTTACAAAAAACTCGTCAAGAAACTGAAAAACAAGTCGGATCAACCGAAAAAGTCAACGCGGCGTATATTCGCCGACAAGCACAAATAAACGGGCTTTCCAGAGCTTTGGATAAACTTTCGCAAGCTGATGAAAAAGGTGTCAGAGATGCCAATGCACACGGTAAAGCCATTTCCGGACTTGCCGACAAAATCAGAGTTGCTAACGCTCAATTTACCAAACAAGAACAGACTTTAAGAACCACATCATCCGCTCTAAATGAAAATGCCGCATCAATCAATAATGTAGCGACAGGTTTTTCCAAGTTTGTTGTTTTGGAAAAAATTAGTGCAATCTTGCAACAGGTTAGCAGCAACATTCAATCGGTTGGCATTTCAGCGTATGAATCCGCCAAGCAATGGGACACGCTGAATAACAAATTACAAGCCTCAACAGGTTCGTTGGAAGCGGCAAAAGCAAAAACAAAAGAATTGTTCGATTTGGCTCAAAACTCGCCCGGCGTATTAACGAGCGATGCAATCGATTTATTTTCCTTTTTGAAACCGATTCAAGGAATCGAAGAATCAACTATCAACCCGTTAATTCAGGCAATCGGTAAACTAAAACTGACAACTGAAAGTTTTGATGCCAAAAAATTTACGTTAAATTTGCAACAGTTGGTTCAAAACGGTTTCAATTCCAGAGACTTAAAAGAAGCTGTAACTAATTTCCCGCGTTTCGGGGAATTGATAGCTCAACAATTTCACCTTGCAAATTCTGATCGAGATTCGTTAAAAACAGGTTTGTTGGAATTGCAAAAGCAAGGAAAATTAACGAACGATATTTGGTTTAAAGCGGTCGCCGATGCAATTAACCAAGATGCTAATTTATCAAAATTAACCGATACGATTGAAACGAGAGAATTGAAACGTGCCGAAAGACGCTCTTTGGCAACGAAAGGTTTAGGCGATACCATTGCGAATGTTTACGGTCGAATCAGCGAAGTATTGACGCAAGTCGTTGAAAAAATAGGCAATTTTTTCGACAATCTGCCAAATCCGGTAAAAGCATTTATCGTTATGCTTGGCGGTGTTATAACCGCACTTGCTCCGATTATTGCAGGCATTGTAACCGTTATCGGCGGTGCGTCTCTGTTAGTAATTACATTTGCATCGGTAACAGCAATAGCCGCAACGGTCGGCGAGGTGTTGGCGGTTTTAGCTGTTGCGGTCGGTGTAGTTGCGGCAGGTGTTGCTTTGCTGTATGAAGCGTGGCAAAACAACTGGGGAAATATTCGCGGTTTTACCGAAAAAGTAATTTCGGACATTATTATTTTCTTTGAAAATATCCAAAAATGGTGGAAAGATAACGGTGATGCTATCGTTGGCGAAATTTTAGGTTTTTGGAACGAAATTAAGGTTGAATTAAACGATTTATTTTATGCAATTGTCGATTTTGCGGAAACTGCTTGGGAAAATTTAAAGTTGGGATTAAAACTCGTTTATCAGTTTTGGAAAGATAATAACGAGGAAATAAAAGCTGTTGTGTCGGTTGCGTGGAATTTTATCAAAGATTCCATAAAAGCGGGTTTAGATTTCATCACAGGAATTATAAAAATCTTTGGCGGAATCGTGCAAGGCGATTGGCGACGAGTTTGGGACGGTTTCAAAAACATTTATGATGCTTTTTATACCGATTTCAAACGAAGTCTTGCCGGCTTAGGACAGTTACTTTTTGACGCTCTCAAAGCAATGCTTCGTGAAGCCTTAGGCATCAAAGCGGATGCTGAATTGACCGGAACAGAAATCGGCAAAGCATTCTTAAATGGAATTATTGTCGCTTTAGATCCGATTGGTGCAATTGTTCGCTCGGCGATTGCAAAAGGTTTCAGTTTGGTTGAAAATGCAAAAAATCAACAATTTACTAATGAATCAAAGACGGATAACATCACTTCAGCCGATGATTTAACCAATGAAAATGCTTTCGTTCCAAGAAAACCACCGCCACCGCCAAAACAAGGTTCCGGTGGCGGTAAAAGCGGACAGTCAAAATCAAAACAAAAAAAAGAAATCAAAGAGTCAAAAATCGAAGTTTACGAAGGCGATGAAAGTAAATTTATTAATTCGGATAAACTGTCTGCTGAACTTCAAAAGATATTAACGGTTTCACAAGAATTTCAAGATACGGTTTCGCAAGTTACGATTGATAATAAAGAAATTGTAACGAATTTTACAGACAGCGATAAACTTTTGATTGCAGATTTACAATCGGAATATGATTCGCTGTTTTCAAAATTAGCGACAACTCACGGGAAAAACGCAAAACAACTTCGTCGAAAACTTAAATTGATTGAAGAAGAAATTAAAAATGTCGGGATGGGTCACTTGTCCGGTCAAAGCGAAATTTCTTTTGGAAATGTAACGTTGGCAGGTGAAAATTCAAGTGTTACAAATTCTAACGCAACTCAGCAAAGCGTTACCCAAACATTTACGCAATCCGCCGCAAAACTCAGTTTTGAAACTATTTCGCTAACAATAAAAGGCTACATTGATAATCTTTTGCAAGATTTAACCGGCAAAGAAGCGGAATTAAAAGAAAAGCAAAAACAAGGTTTTATTGATGAAAGCGAGTTAGCTTTAGCTTTATTGAATCTTGAAAAAGACAGATTAGGCATCAAACTTGATGAACTTAATAAACAAGGTGAAATCAACAAACTGAGAGTTCAAGCGGATGCCGATTTAGACACAGCTAAAATCAATAAGGATAAAGATAAAGAAATTTCAGAGGCAAATAAACGTCTGCAAGAAAACTTGAAAATCAATCGTGCGAAAGCACAAGCGGATTACAATGAAGCCGTTTCGGTTATCCAAAAAAACGCGGAAACTAAAATCAGCGAAGTTAAACAAAAAACCGACGACGAGATTAAAAAGTTAGATTTGCGGAATAAACAGTCATTATCAGATTTGAATAATGAGATGAAAAAAGCCGACACAGAGGCAAATATAAAATTTCAAGAAGCATTTGCCAAAGAAGAGTTCGGTAAAAGTAAAGCAGATTTAGAGGTTTCACAATCGCGTTTGCAGATTCTAAAAGACAATTTAGATTTGCAAAATCAACTCGGACAATTAACCGAGAAAGATTATATTGCACAAAAGGCAGTTTTAGAAGTTCACGAACTGCAAATTCAACAACGCCAATATGAAATTGAGTTAGAAAAAATTCAAAAGCAATTAACTCAAGATTTAACCGTTTTAGAGAAGGAAAAATTAAATGCGGAAATATCCGCGTTGAATGCAAAAATCAATAAAACACGAATCAATCAAGGTTTGGCTAAAAAAGAAAGAGATGCAAAACTTAGTGATTTAGACTTGAAAAATGACAAAGAACGGCTTGATTTACAAAAATCAGCTTTGCAAATCGAACAAGAAAAAATCAATTTGCAAAAAACAAATAAAGAACTTAATGAAGTTGAATTAACACAAAAACAAAAAGAAATCGACTTAAAAGAAATCGATTTAATTATTGAGTATAAAAAACTTGACGTACTGAAACTGCAAAAAGAGTTGGAATTTGCTTCGCCGGATGATTTACCGAACATTAAAGCACGAATCAAACAAACTCAAGATGAAATTCAGAATTTGTTGAAAAAACGTGAAACACTCGGCGGAAAAGTTAAATTATCCGACTTTTTTGAACGCGGCGATTTTTCGGGTTTATTTGATTACGCTTCACGGCAACTGGACGCTTTTGCACAAAAATTACAACAAAAAGCTAAAGATGCTGCCAAAGCGGGGCAAACTTGGCGAGGTGTTTTTTTATCCATTGGAGCGGGTGCGGTAACAATGGCAAATGTTGCCGTCGGAGCATTGAACCGACAACTTCAAGCGTTTATCCAAACAGGTAAATTTTCTTTAACTGCTCTCAGAAAGCAAATCGCAGACAGTTTGAAAGCCTACGCTCGGCAATGGTTGGTTGAAGGTGCGGTGCATTTAATTAAAGGATTTTATTATGCTTCAAATCCATTTACAGCTGCACTTGCCCCGCGTGAATTTGCGTTCGGCGGCGGGTTATTGGCTCAAGCCGGAATTGCCGGAGTCGCCGGAATTGCTCTCGGTGCCGGAACAAGTTCAAACGCATCAGACGGAGCGGCTCAAGGTCAGGCACAATCAAATGCAAATCAAAACGCAGGTGTAACCGAAAATTTTGATGCTCGGCAACCTGTTGTTCATAAATTTGAAGCATCGTTAAATTTGCGAGTTGAAAACATCGTCAAAACCGATGCCGGAGTTGTCAAGAAAATGTTGGTTGAAGACGTTAATCGAAACGGAACAATTCGCAATCTGTTCATCGGTTCGGGTGATCCTTCAGCAAGTTATTAAAATATGCCGAATCAAGTTACATTTACACCGATTTCACCAATCCATCTTGCGGGTGGAGCGACTACGGCTGTGCAGTTCCAAGGCGAGTTAGATTTGTTTGGATTGAATCAACTCATTAATGCAACTATTTCGATTCCGTCCGGAACAGGGACGTTTGTCGGGTGGACGCTTTTACGCTCGAGCGATTTCATTTCTTATAATGCCAATGCCGAAATTTATTTTGATATTCCGTGCGTAGCAGGTTCGGGCAAATTCGCAGGTGTCGGAGTTACATCGAACTCCGCCTTATCTCAAACATTTACTTGCAGATTTGAGCAAAACGGCGGCAGTTATGATGCAAATATCTATCAAAACGGCACTTTAGTTTCAACCTTTCCGGGAATTGTTTGTGGCGACCAGTTTCGTTGGCGATTATTTAACGGTCAGATTTGGCTCGAAAAATATACAATAATTATTGAACCGCCCGACCCGCCGTATTACCCTTTACCGTATGAATTTTGGGACCCGATTTATCAAACCGCAACGCCAAATGTTTGCGGCTGGTATCCGCTGAAATTGATTGGTTCGGCAGGTGCTTTTCCTGCGACAATTATCCGCTCGGCGTTTCAATCAACAAGTCTTTCCGAATCGTGTTGGAGTTTTACGATGTCGGTTGGCGTAGCTATGACAGGCACGGGGAACACTCGATTACTGACCGTGCCGAGCGGAAACGGCACATATTTATTTACCGCATCTTACGCAGACGGAATAATTTCCGAGACAATGCTTTTAATTGTCGGTGCAGGCGGTGGCGGCGGAATACAATTCACTAACGCCGGATGCGGTTCGCAAAAAGTCGCAGGTTCAATAGTTACGTTGACTCACAATGCGGGTTCGACCGCAACTATTCAAGTTTCGGGCGGTTTGTTGATTCCTAATACAAATCCGGTGCGATGGCAATTACCGACGGTTCCGGGTATTTATTTCGCTGAAATTTATCTGAATAATATCGCCACAGGCGTAAAATGCACGATTACCGTTGTCGAACCGTTGTATATTTTAGAGTGTCAAAATTCGGTTATCGAAGGCATTCCGCCCGGACAAAGTTTGCAATTAACGTCAAATCTAACGGGCGTTGTTTGGAGTTGCGTAAACGAGATTTTAGCAATTTCGCCGACGGGATTATTCCACGCGGAAAATGCCGAAAACGGAACTTTCGGCGAAAAGTGGTATCAGATAAAAGCCGTAAAAGACGGTCAAATTAAATACTGTTGGATTCACGTTTTGCCCGAATATCCGCGTTGTCCGATGCCGAACGATACGAAAACTTTTGCACCGAAATTTTCGATTATTAAAGATGTCGGCGAACGTGGTTGCCCGGATCGGCGAAGTATTGGAGCGGCGGCGGTTTATCGTTGGAAATTGGGGTACAAAAGTTTATTTACATTCAAAGACGATTTTGAGCATTGCGAGATGACCGAAGCGGAAAAATTAGCGTTTTGTGATGACCGCAGTTACGAAACTTTGCTGTGTTTTTATAAGCAAGTCCGCGGCGAAAGTTTGCCGTTTTGGTTTCGTGATAACGAAGGAACACTTTGGAATAATGTGTATTTTGAAGATTTTTCAAACGAAAATTACAATGAAGACGAAAACTTACAAAATGTTTTTGCAAGTTTAATTTGGGAAAGTTGCTGTGATGACGCTCCGAATGATTGTCCGCCGCCTGCTACGCCGAATTTCGAGGAAAACTAATGCAAAAAGTTGGAAAAAATTTCCTTTATCAACTTCGCCGAAAGTCGCGGCGATTTATTGACGTAGTTGAATTTTACGATGAAAAAGAAATCAACATTACGGACAAAAATGCACCCGCGAGAGCAAAAGGTTTATTTTCACAATACTGTGTTTCGTGGAACGGTTTCAAATACGAACCGTATTTACTTGGCGGAATAGGTGAAATTTCTTACACGAAAACACGCGAAAGTAATTCGGGTAGTTTGCAATTTTCCAATATTGACCGACAAATGACCGCGTGGGCATTAAATAATACCGTTCAAGGAATGCGTGTTGTTGTCCGACGGGTTTATCCTTCCGACAACAATAATTATCAGATAATTGCCGCGAATCTTCGGGCAAGGCGACCGCGTGGTTTTAATTATAAAGAATTTTCAGTCGCGTTGGCGGAAGACGACGGCGGATTGAATCGGCAAATTCCGCGACGAAATTTAGGAAAACTTTGTCCGCTCGATTTCGGCGGAATGATGTGCTTGAACTGCAAACCGTTATCTCAAAAAAGTTTGGCGTTTCAATCGGCGTGGAATAATTACGGCGAAGACGGTTGCGATAAACGCTTTGAAACGTGCGTAAATTTGCAAAATCCTGAGGCGTTTCAAGGCATTCGTTTTCAAGCAGTTTCGGGAAACTTCCAAGTTGCCGTAACGGAAGTAAAGAGATTTCTGTTTTTTTTCAAACGCAAGAAAACAACTTACAAAACGGTCGCCTATTCATCAAATAACATTGACAGCGAAGATAAAACAATCGGAATGGTTTTCGGACGCTCACAGGTTTTAGCCAAGCCGATGCAATGGGTCGATACAGGAACAATTATCAAACACACGCAGTATTTGACTGAAGGTCCGATTGATTCTATTTTTGAACTGAAAAATCGGTCAGTCGGGTTTTCAGCTTCGGGTTATCCGACAATTCACAAAGGCGAATGCGGCGGAATCGGCTCACAGGTTCCGGACGCACGTTTCCCAAATTCCGGTTTTTTTTCACGCCTTGCATATTTTGGTGATGATTCGGCAGGTTCAACGATTGATCAGGTTGATGAGGCTCCGAATTATTCGGCAATTATTCGCGGTTGGTTATTTGATTTACCGAACGCAAACGGTATTTTTAATCAAAAAAAATGGACGGATGTTGGACCGTTCATTACTCGCGGACTTTATCTTGATCCTGAATTTGGCGATAAAAAAGCAGATTATTGGGCAGATTCTGCAACAATTAAAGCAGCGAATATCTGCAATCAAATTATCGAAGACCGCACAAACAGCGAACGTGCGGTTTTACCTCAATCAGAACAACCTCTTTACAATTCGCAATTTCGCCGATTTCGCAGCACAGGTATTATTTCGGGTTATCACTACCGAAATGAATTCGGACAATTACCGCCGTTTTCCGATCCGCCGGATATGCTTGATGCGTATATTGATTGGCACGACCCGTTATTTCCGCCAAGTGCCGTCAATCCGATTATTTATCTGCGACGGCGTTACACGACCAATATTTATCTTCGTGAACAAGTCGGCTTAAAAGACTTTATTCACAAAACTGTTTTGCCGTCTTTTCAAGGCTACCTTGCCGTCAACGAAAAAGGCGAAACTGAAGTTAATGTAGAAACTGCGGTTGATCACGCTTACACTCGGCAAAATACAGCATTTGGCACAAATCTTTTGCCTGTTGACGATTTGCGGAATTGGATTCAAGACAAACGCGGATTTATTATTGTCGGCAACGGAACACCGAATGCAGAACCCCATAAAGTCATAAATTATCGTTATTCAACAGCTTGTAACGGCACAGTAATTACGCAAATTGAAACCGGCACAGTTACTTTGTCAGGTTCGGCAACATTTTCGGGGGGAAACATTTCAACACCGTCAACTGCAAATTTAACTCTTTCGGGAACAGTTTCGGTAAATTCGCAAGTCGGTGTAATTATTGACGGAATTTCGGCTTATTACACTTGTGAAGCAGGCGATACATTAGAATCTGCGGCGGCGATGTTGGCAGGGCAGATAAATGCTCAACCGACTCTCGGCAGATACATTATCGCTGAAGCTGTCGGAAATTCGATTACTTTTCTTTGCACGCAAGGCTTTTTAGAACTTGATTCAAATTTGCTTCACGACCACGTTCAAGGCGAAGAAAATATCAGAGTTGAATATGTGTTTGAAGATTGCGGAGATTTGAAGCTTGATAATATCAAACAAGGTAGTTTTCGATGGAACGAAGATGAGTATAATGAAACAACACGAATCAAAGCAACTTATATAAATGCCGTTGATGACTTTGCGACAACTGAAATTTTGAGAAAAGCCAGACATGCCGAAAAACTGCTCGGAACGCAAAATACGTACGATTTTGACGGCACGGGAGTTGATAACACAAATCAAATTTTGCGACTGACGAAATCAAAATTGATTGAATTTCGAGATTGCGACTTTTGGGCATCTTGGGAAAGTTACGGCGAGGCAACGCTTCTGCAAGTCGGCGATGTTGTTGCCGTTCGGCATACTTCGGGCGATTCAACCGCAGGTTTTGCGGTGAATTATATGCCTCTGCGAATTCAAAAACTTGCACATACAGCAACGCAAACAATCAAACTGAATGGACAACTCTATTTAACTGCACAATATAACGATGAAGTTCGGCAAAGCGAACCAACCGTTCAAAATACGCTGACAAGCGACCCAAACGCCGGAACTAACAATCCGCCGCCGCCATCGGGAACGGTTGGCGGAACATCGGGTTCAACCTACACGCCGCATCCGTGTAATCCATATTCTTATTACGGATACGGATTTACGCGAAACGCAGGTTTTTCGCCTTGCGGACAAGATGTCGGCGGAATGTAAGATTTTAAATTGCCGCAAATTCGCACAAATACTTCAGATTGATTTGCGATGTCTGATACACGATGCACTCGTGATTCATCACTCCGCACGTTCCCGGCTCAACCACGTTGAGTTTGTTCCGGCTTTCGGAAAACTGCCGTTTCGTGTTTTCGGTTTGTTGGTTTTCCCAAGTGCGACTTCCGTCAAAAACATAAATGTTCGCTGGTTTCGGTTTCCGCTTTTATTCCAATAGTCGGTCGCGTAATTTAATGCTTTTGTGCTTTGGTTCGAAGTGTAAATACCGTCGCCAAACATTCTTCCCGTGCAATGAGAATCGCTTGATTTAGGAATTTGCAAACCGCTTTTCAAAATACTTAAAAGGTTTGAAGCCTTCGTTCCGTGCCATAAATTAGTTTCCACATTTCCGATTTTTGCGGAAACCTTCTCGAAATCAGCTTTCATATTTTCAATCTCAATCTCGTAGAGTCTGACTAATTTCAAACCCGATGTTTGATGCGACGAATTTCGAGACTTTTCAAACAAACTCTTTACTTCGCGGAAGGCTTGTTTGCCTTCTTCGGTCCAATGCGGCACTTTAGTTAATTTACAGCGAAACATTTTGTCGGCTTCTGTTTGCGGCGATTGCAAAGTTATTGCCGAGTTGAGTGCATCAAGAATTGCAGATTGTTCGCCGATAGCTTTTTTGTCGGCTAAAAGTTCGCTTGCCGGCGGAATTTTGACACCAAAATCTTTCGGCACCAGTTGAAAATAATCACGGATTTTTTCAACTCTCGAAGCGTCCTTCAAATGAGATTTATTCAGCTTTGAAATTTGATTCAATAATCCGCGAGCTTCAGCAACCGCATCCGGTGTCAAAACTCCGAGCGGTGTTTTAAATGTCGCATTGGCGGCATCGTATTTGATATTTGTCGCGTGGGTAATGTTATGAATATTTACTTCTGCTAAGTACTTGATTAATTCGGCGGTGGTTTTGTCGGTTGTTCCGGCGATTTGTTCAACCGCGATTTTCGATAATTCCTGCGGTTTTGTGCTTGAGCTGAAAACCTGCGTTTCTGTATTTCCGACGACCGATGTTTCGCGGTAGCCTTTTTTCAATTTCTCACGTTTTTTACTTTCAAGTGCAGATTCGGCAATCCAAGTCTCACCAAGATTCTTTTGCGAAACCGCTAAAGTTGCCCCGTCGCGGACTCTGCCATATCGAGTAATAAAATCTCCATTGCTGTATGCTTCGCCGATCCAAACCTTATTGGAATTTTCAGTCGCGTCAAAATAGTTTAATTTGTATTGTTTTGTAATCGTCATAAGTGGTCTATTTCCAAGTATTTACAGCGTTTTAGCTGATACATACACGTTCGCTTCGTTTGGCACGGAAGTCAAGGATTTTTTGGCAATTATTTTGATTATTCGGCGAGAAAATATTGAATAAAACGATGAGTATTTTAAACTTAAAATTAGAGTAAAAAACGATTGAAAAACGGTGAAAATGTAAAAAAACCGTATGCAAAATATAAACAAAAACTGTAAAGCTATTATTTGTAACAATTATAAGGTAAAGACTGCTCTTACCTGCGGAGTTGGTAAAAATAAAAAAGTCCGGCGAGTTTTCGTCGGACTTTTTTGCGTTTATCGAAAACAATTTAACTTGCTTGCGGCAACATTCCTTTTATTTCCTTCACAATTTTCTGTACGTCGCCGTTGTCT
Source organism: Acidobacteriota bacterium (assembly GCA_031430435.1). Lineage (GTDB taxonomy): Bacteria > Acidobacteriota > Blastocatellia > Pyrinomonadales > Pyrinomonadaceae > JANNVK01. The sequence continues at coordinate 122,627 of JANPBM010000121.1, read as the reverse complement.
TCAAGCGAAATCATAAAAAATTCGACACCGATTTTGAAACAAACCAAGCCGTTGCCGAACAGCCAAACTCCTTCAAGCAAAGGATTTCCGCCCAACAGCCAACTGATCGGCGCGCCTGTGATCGTTTTCGGATTAAAAATTTGAGCAAACATCATCGCGCCTGCGCCAAAACTGAATGCTCCGAGCAACGGCGAACCGACAAATTTGACAATATCGCGTTCAAATTTTACACGCTCAACTTCGGCTTCGTTCAGTTCGCCGAGGTTGAGCAAGTTTTCCTGCGCTTTCAAATAGCCCGTAAATTCATCGCCGATTCGTTTGACGCTCCACGCGGGCAACGCCGAATGAAACAGCCAATTTGACGAAACGAGCGAAAACCCGACTCCCAAACCTGCTCCGACCAACATCGAAACGCTTGTGCCGGCGGCTTGCAACGGATTTTCCGCAATCCAATCTGCGGTTTTTGCCAAAGTTTTATACGCTGAATCGATGGTTTTTCCGAGGCTTGAACCGAAGCCGAAAATATCTGCCGCGGTTTTCGATGTTTGTTTGAAAGTTTGGCTGGCATCTTCAAAAACCTCTGATGCCTTTTCGCTCGCAACGTGCAGAACTTCACCGGCTTTTTTACTCGCTTCTTTGACGACTTCGCCCGCCATTCCGCCAACGTCTTTGACCACTTCACCGGCGTTTTTTCCTGCGTCTTCGGCTGCGTCGCGGAATGGTTCGCTTGCGTCGTAAACAGATTTGGCGGTCTTTTCGGCAGTTTTGAAGGTACTTTCCGCAACCTTTACGGCTTGTTTGCCGACTTCGGTTTTTTCGGCTTCGACCTTTAATTTGTCAACGCCTTCTTTCATCGCTTCAACGCCTTTTTCGGCAGTTTGTTTGACGGCTTTCGCGCCTTCTTCCAATTTGCCCGTGATGCCGAATTGTTTGTCGATTTCATCGAATTTGTCTTTCGCCTGTTTCTGCCACGATTCAAAACGTTCTTTATAATCAGCCATATTTTTGTCCTTTGTCGTCTGTTATTCGTCCTTTGCTAAATACGCAGTTTCAAAAACTAAAGTTCATTTTACACTTTATTTTGCCTTTTATCCGGTTTTTCTTGAATCTGAACGATAAGAAAGTTAGTATCAATTTTGCGTTTTGAATTTTACATTTTTAATTTAATTTATGCCTTTAGTAAAATGTCCGAATTGTGGAAATACAAGTGAATACAGCGGAAACGAATTTCGACCGTTTTGTTCGGAGCGTTGCAAACTGATTGATTTTGGCGCGTGGGCAGACGAAGAATTTGCGTTGCCGGCGGAAAACACAGGTTTGACCGAAGAAGATTTATATCAAATCGAAAAGGCAAACGCGGAGAAAAACTTATGATATTGTTTGATATTTCACCGATTTCAGCTTCAAATCCGATTGGAATAGCCGTTGCCGTCGGATTTTTCCTTGTGCTTGCGACAATCGCGTTTATTGTTTTCAAAATGGTCAAACGCACCGTGAAAATGGCTGTTCGGATGACGATTGTGGCAATTATTTTACTGGTTGCGATTATCGGCGGAGTTTCCCTTCTTTACTTCGGCAGTTCAAGCGGCGACGGAAGCAAACCGCCGATCCAACAAAAGCGTTGATGTTTTGGGAAAAATATAAAAATCTGCCTCGCAACGTTTGGGCGTTGAGCTTCGTCAGTTTGCTGAACGATACTTCAAGCGAAATAATCTATCCGCTCTTGCCGACATTTTTGGCGCTTTCGCTCGGTGCGTCGCCGTTTGCAATCGGCGCAATCGAGGGAATTGCCGAATCAACCGCGAGTTTGCTGAAACTGTTTTCGGGTTATATCAGCGACAAATTTCAACGCCGAAAGCCTTTGATTATAGCAGGTTACGGACTTGCAGCAATTACGCGACCGTTGCTTGCGTTTGTTGCTTCGTGGCAACAAGTTTTGTTCGTGCGATTGACTGACCGCATCGGAAAAGGGATTCGCGGAACGCCGCGAGATGCTCTTTTGGCGGCGGAAGTTTCGCCCGCGCAACGCGGAATGGCGTTTGGTTTCAATCGGGCGGCAGATCATCTCGGAGCAGTTTTCGGTCCGCTTATTGCCACGGTTTTAATCTATTTCATCGCCGTAAATTCCGCTTCTCCAACCGTTTCCGAATATCAAAATGTTTTTTTGTTCGCCTCGATTCCCGTGATTTTGGGTGTATTGGTAATAACTTTTTTTGTCCGCGAACCGAAACAAATTACCGAATCAAAACCGAAAGTTAAACTTTCGTTGAGCGAATTCGACGGGAATTTTAAGCGATTCTTGGTCGTTATCGCAATTTTTACACTGTCTAATTCGTCTGATGCGTTTTTGCTTTTGCGGGCAAAAGATTCGGGAATTTCAACGGCAATGCTGCCGATTTTGTGGATGGTTCTGCACATCAGCAAGGTTATTTTTTCAATCATCGGCGGTGGTTTATCCGATAAATTCGGCAGAAAATCAATGATATTTTCGGGCTGGCTTGTGTATGCCGGCGTGTACGCAGGTTTCGCGTTTGTGAACGACGCGTGGCAAACTTGGGTTTTATTTACAATTTACGGCGTATATTTCGGCTTGACGGAAGGAGCGGAAAAAGCGTTGGTCGCGGATTTGGTCGAAGACGACAAACGCGGAACGGCTTACGGACTTTATGCGTTTGCGTTCGGCGTTACGGTTTTTCCCGCAAGTCTTTTGCTTGGTGGTATTTGGAGTTGGTTCGGAGCGACAACCGCGTTTCTGTTTAGTGCAATACTTTCGATTATCGCGGCATTTTTGATGCTGACCGTGAAAGGCAAAAAAGTCGTCGATCTCGTTTAGCTTCGGATATATTTACCGATTAAATTCTTCAAAAAACATTCACGCAGTTTTAATTCTTAAACATTGTTGCCGGAAAACTTATTTAGTCATTGTCAAAAACTCATTTATTGATTATGGTGCAGAAGAAAAAAGAAAGTAGAGAAGTTTACCGATGAAAAAACTAACGTTGACAATAATTATCTGCGCAGTTTCAGTATTTTCCGTATTTTCGCAAAATGATTCGCAAACCGAACTTGATAAGCTGTACAAAGAAGCCGGCGTGCTTTTTCGACAAGGAAAAATCGACAAAGCAATCGAGATTGCCGAAAAAATTGTCAAGATCGAAAAGAAAACGTCCGACACTTCGGAATCCTACGCCGATGCAATTACCAATTTAGCAATTCTACAAACAGAAAAACTCAGAACGCGACAGTCGGAAACGCTGACCCGAATAAGCAATCAACAATCAGTCGAAAGACAGCGAGCAATTCTGGCGCGAGACGAAAATAATGGATCAGCCGGCAACACGGAAGATTTATTCCGCGAAGCGCTCAAAATTTACAACAAAAAATCCGTTGTTGAAACTACCCAAACGGCAACAATCAAAGGTCAACTGGCGTGGATTATAAATAATTTCAGAGGTAAACAACTTACGTCTGTCGAAGAAATTCGTCTGCGTATCGATGAAGTCGAATCGCTTTATATGCAGTCGATTGCTTTGCACGAAAAAACTTTAGGCAAAGACAGCGAATTGACGCTCAGGACTTATATCGAGTTTGCTGATTTTTATTTAAAATATGTAAATTTTGAAAAAGCTCTGCCTTGGTATGAGTCGTATCAAACAGAAATTGAAACAAAATTCGGGAAAGACAGCAAGTTATTGTTGAAATGTTTACGTCCGACGGCGAGAATTTTGACAATGAGCGAACGCCGAACCGAAGTTGCCGAAATCAAACAAAGAATAAACAAATTGGCGGGACGAACCGAAGAAATCACGCCAAATTTTGACTTAACTTTGAGAAGTAAAGACCTTTTAAATCAGCACTTGAATGGAAAAGAACTCAAAAAAGGTAAAATAATCATTGTCGATATTTTAGTTGACGAAACCGGCAAAATAATCGAAGCAACCGCTAAAACAAACGATAAATCGGACAAACAAAAAGTGGAAACCGAGACGCTGAAACTGACTGTGCGACCTTTCAACTATCACAACGAAACGCGAAAAATGCGCGGTTATTTTTACTTCATATTCGATTAAAGTTTGAATTTTCTCGCTCCTGCCAAATCGTTTACGCCTTTGCTCTGTAAATCTTCAAGCAGGTTGATAAAAATTTTGGCGGTGGCGTGCGCATCGGCGGCGGCGCGATGATGATTGGTTAAATCAACGCAAAAATGTCGGGCAACCGTGTTTAATTTGTGATTTTCGATGTGCGGCAACAACCGTCGGGAAAGTTTGACGGTGCAAAGTTGCGGGTTTTTCATTTTATAACCTTGATGAATCAGTCCGATTTCGTGATTCAAAAACATCATATCGAATTGGGCGTTGTGCGCAACCAAAACAGAATCGCCCATAAAATCAAGCAAATCCGCCGCGATTTCCGCAAACTTCGGAGCGTTTCTGACCATTGAGTCCGAAATTCGCGTCAGTTGCGTAATAAAGAGCGGAATTTCGCATTCGGGATTTATTAAAGTTTGAAATTCACCGACAATTTTGCCGTCTTTGACGCGATATGCGCCGACTTCCGTCACGCGACACGGCGGAACTTTCGCACCCGTCGTTTCAAAATCAAAAACCACATAATCGGTTTCAAATAAATTGCGCGAATCGTGGTCAAGCGGAATAAGTTCAACTATATCATCGTTTAACGATAATCTCGGATCATTTTTAACCACATCCGAAACCAAAAGTTTAGCTAAATCAGGAATCGGATTCCGGATTTTCATAACAATTTCGACGATTTCAATCACGGTCGTTGTTCCGCCGCAAAGTTGCAGAAGTTTGATAGTTTCATTGACTAAAAGCGAGTCGGAAATTAGATTAGAAGGTGTTGGCATTGATTAGATTTTAGACAGGAAACGCGCAAAATTCAAAAACAAGATGGAAAAAGACGACATAATCGAACATTTTACAAAAACAAACGCATTTCTCGACGGACATTTTATTCTTTCCGGCGGTTTGCACTCTCCGAATTATCTGCAATGCGCGTTGGCTTTGCAGAATCCGCAAGACGCGGAAAAATTCGGGCGGGCGATTGCCGAAAAAGTGTATTTACAAAAGTTCGACGCGGTAGTTTCACCTGCCGTCGGCGGAATTATAATCGGTTACGAAACCGCGCGAGCATTGGGTTTACCGTTTATTTGGACGGAACGACAACAGGGCGAAATGACGCTTAGGCGAGGTTTTACGGTGCCGAAAGACGCGACATATTTGGTTGTCGAAGATGTCATCACAACCGGCGGTTCAACGGTTGAATGTATCGAAGTAATCGAAAAACTCGGTGGAAAAGTTACGTTCGCGGCATCAATAATCGACCGTTCAAACGGCAAAGCCGATGTCGGTGTGAAAAGAATCGCGCTTGCCGTGATGGAAGTTGAAATTTATCCGCCGGATTTTTGCCCGAATTGTAAAAAAGGCGAAATTGCCGTCAAACCCGGAAGCCGAAGTAAGTGAAAAGTGAAGCGAATATAAAGAGTTAAGGACTAATGACCGACAAAAACAAAATCTGCTTTCTTTCAATGAATGATTTGAAAGGTTACGTCAGCGACGACGAACTTGCCATTGAACCGCTGGAAAATCTCGGCTGGAACGTGGAAACAATTTCGTGGCGAGATAAAACGGTTGATTGGAACAATTTTATTGCCGTAATCATCCGCACAACTTGGGATTATCAGCAATTTCCCGCTGAATTTCTCGGCGTTTTGCGTGAAATCGAGGCTTCGACCGCGCATTTGGAAAACTCGCTCAAGACGGTTGAATGGAATTTGGCAAAAACATATTTGCGAGAACTTGAGAGCAAAGGAATCAAAATTGTTCCGACCGTTTGGGACGAAAAAGCGGTAACAAACGATGATTTTCACAGGTGGAAAACTTTTTTCGAGACAAACGAAATTATTCTTAAACCAATCGTCAGCGCAACCGCCGAACATACTTATCGATTAACCGAATTTTTGCCCGAATTAACTGAAATGTTTGCAAACAGAGAGTTTATGGTTCAACCGTTTATGCCGAAGATTGTCGAAGAAGGCGAGTTTTCGTTGTTTTATTTCGGTGGAAAATACAGTCATACAATCTTAAAAACGCCAAAGCCGCAAGATTTTCGCGTCCAAGAAGAACACGGCGGAATTATCACGCAAGTTCAGCCTTCCAAACAACTTTCGGCAACCGCGCAAAAGGTTTTTAATCAAATTGAAGAAAAACTTTTATACGCCAGAATTGATTTTGTCCGCGACGACGACAATAATTTTTGCTTGATGGAACTTGAACTGATCGAACCTGCGTTATATTTGCGAATGGACAAAAACGCACCGCAATTTTTTGCGGAAGCAGTTGATAAAAGGTTAAAAAACTATGAAAAGTGAAGTTGTAAAAGAATTTTGGCAAGAATGTTGCCGTCAAAATCCAAACATAAATCCGAACGAAGAGTATCAAGTTTGGTTTTTCGGCGATTCGCAAGAAATGTCTGTTAAATTGGCAGATTTTGTAATTTTCGGCACAAAACGGGCAACCGCAGGTCTTAGTTTAATCAATAAATTACAGCCTGAAAATGCTCCGATAATGAACGTTTATAGTGTTGTAACCGATTTTGCGGGAAAACCGCTGGGCATTATTCAAACAACCGAAGTTCGTGAAGTACCTTTTTTAGAAGTTGATTTTGAATTTGCTGAGGCGGAAGGCGAAGGCGATGAGAACATTGAAGATTGGCGAAAAGGACACCGCGATTATTTTACAAAAGAATGCAAAGAAGCAGGTTTTGAATTTAACGAAACAATGTTGGTCTGCTGCGAAAGATTTAAGCTGTTGTTTCCGCGATAAATGCCGCGTTTGCTTAAACAGCGATGCAAACGTTATGATTAAGCGGTGGACATTAAGTTTTGATTGGAATTTTAATCGGTGCAAACTGTCGTTATTTCAATTTACCTGCACCGCCTGGTTCGCTTGGCATTTTATTGATTGTGGCGATAAATTGCGGCATACTTTTAATCAATGAATTCTGAAATTTTAGCGAAAATTATTCGCGGTGAAACGCTCGAATCGCTTCATCGCGGACATTTGATTATTGTTGACGGTAACGGCGAAACGCTTGCTCAAATCGGCGATCCGAGTACCATAACTTTTCTCCGCAGTTCGGCAAAGCCTTTTCAAGTTTTACCTTTTTTATTATCCGGCGGCGCGGAACATTTCGGCTTTTCCGATGATGAAATTGCTCTTGCCTGCGGTTCGCATTCGGGCGAGAAGTTTCATCTTGAAACTGCTGCTGAAATGTTGGAAAAGTGTGGTTTAAGCGAACAAGATTTACGTTGCGGAAGTCATTTGCCGTTCAACGAACAGGTCGCAAATTCGATGATTAGGGCAGATAATTTACCGACTCAACTGCATAATAATTGTTCGGGTAAACATTCGGCGATGCTTGCTTTTGCCAAATATATCGGTGCCGATTTAACGACTTACGAAGAATTTAATCATCCGATTCAGCAGCAAATTTTGAAAATCGTCGAGCAGTTTTGCGAATATGAAGACGTGAAACTTGCGGTTGACGGTTGTGCCGCGCCAAATTTTGCGGTGCCGATTTCCGCGATGGCAAAAAGTTTTGCAAAACTCGTTTTTCCGTCGCAAACATTTGATGAAAAGCTGAAAAGCGCGTGTCAAAGAATCGTTTCCGCGATGATGAATTTTCCGCAAAATGTCGGTGGAACAGAAAGATTAGACACGCTTGTAATGCAAGAATTAAACGGGCAAATAATTTGCAAAATCGGTGCGGAAGGCGTTTGGTTAGCAGGAATTTTGCCGTCCGAAAAATATAAAACGGGCTTGGGAATCGCGTTCAAAATCGAGGACGGCGATGATAAACGGGCAAGAGCCGTGGTTGTCATCGAACTTTTACGACAACTTGAACTACTTGACAATAAACAACTTGCCGAGTATTCGCCGATGGCAATAACAAACCGACGCGGTGATATTGTCGGACAAATCGAGGCAGATTTTAAGTTGGAATTACGGTAAAATATTTGCCGCAAAGTTCACGGGAAACGCCGAGAAAAAATAGTTTTATCGGTTCTTTTCTCCGTGAACTTTGCGGCAAAAAATTCAGTAAGCAATCAAAGCATTGCAAATTCGCTCGGCTGTTTTGCCGTCCCACAGCGGCGGAATTTTCGCGTCGGTTTTTGTATTATTCGCCAATACTTCAAAAGCCGTTTGTTTTATTTTTTCGGGATTTGTGCCGACTAAAATGTTTGTCCCCATTTCGATTGTAATCGGGCGTTCGGTATTTTCGCGCAACGTCAAACACGGAATTCCGAGTGCCGTTGTTTCTTCTTGGAGTCCGCCGGAATCGGTCAAAACCAATTTCGCGCCCGAATAAAGCCGCATAAAATCTAAGTATCCGAGCGGATCGATAAGTTTAATATTCGATGCTTCAACTTTTTCCGCGAAGCCGAATTCGTTGATTTTTCCGCGCGATCGCGGGTGTGCGGGGAAAACTATCGGAATTTTATTTGAAATTTCCAACATTGCTTCAATCAGTCCGCTGAAAGTTGCTTTATCGTCAACGTTCGACGGACGGTGCAGCGTCATTACGGCATATTGTTTTTCGATTAAATTTAATTCTTCGCGGATAATCGAGCTTTCGGCAACCTTCAAATTACGCAACAGCGAATCGATCATCACGTTGCCGACAAACTTAATTTTATCGGCGGAAACGCCTTCTTTTTTGAGATTTTCATTGCCGTCGGGCGAAGGTGTAAGCAATAAATCCGAGATGGAATCGGTTAAAATCCGGTTGATTTCTTCGGGCATTGTGCGGTCATACGAACGCAAACCCGCTTCAACGTGAGCAACCTTTACGCCGAGCTTGGCACAGACTAAAGCACAAGCAACAGTTGAGTTTACATCGCCGACAACCAACACCCAATCAGGTTTATGCGTCAACACAATCGGCTCGAATTCCATCATAATTTTCGCCGTTTGAACCGCGTGCGAAGCCGAACCGATATTCAAATGCACGTCCGGTTTCGGCATTCCCAAATCGATAAAAAATGAATCGGACATTGCCGCGTCGTAATGCTGTCCGGTGTGAATAATCATCGGTAAAAACTCCGTTGAACGTCGCTTCATCTCTGCGTAAATAGGAGCGATTTTCATGAAATTCGGTCTGGCGCCGACGATGTTTAAGATTTTTAACATAATTTTGAGTTTAACAGCGACGGCTTTTTTTATCCGCAACCGAAAAGATTATAACAAATCTTTGCTTAATCGGGAAAAATCGACCGGTTCGCCGAAAGCTGTCGGTAATTTTTACTTCTCGACTTGCGGGTTCAAATAAACGAAAACATTTAGTGTGTTTTGTTTGGTTTACAGTTAAAATAAAACTTTTCGATGAAGCGTTTCATCAAAATATTTTCTCGAAAGGAGTTTAGAACTTGAAAAATTTATTCATCATCATTTTATTTTCAACAATTTTTATGACATCTTGCGCAAGTTGCGAAGCGCAAACCGAAACGCAAGCGCTCGAACAACTCAGAATGTTGACAAAAGACGGAAATCTGCCGCCCGAAAATGTTGTTTTGCAGATTGAAAACCGCTTTGCAAACTCAAAGACAGGTGCTTTGGCAAAGTTGTTGCGAGCGAGAATTCGTCTGCAAAATTCGGATGGAAACGGTGCGGCGGAAATCCTTAACTCCAATGTTATCAAGCAGAAAACAACGCTTGGCGATTACGGTTTGTGGCTTCGCGGAAAAAGTTTAATGCAAGCAAACCGCTCCGGCGAAGCAGTTTCCGTGTTTCAACAACTGACAACGGAATTTCCGACTTCGGTGCGTCTGCGTGAGGCGAAATTGCTTTGGGCAGAAAGCTCGTTGAACGGCGGACAAGCAACCAATGTCCCGAATATTTTGCAAGATTTGGCGGCGAAAAACGATGTGGCGGCGTTGCTTTTGTCGGCAAAATCTTTTGAAACAAGCGGAAATCAAACCAATGCAATCACAATTTACCGCAAAATTTATTTCATCGGCGCAGGTTCAAACGAAGCCAAAGAAGCCGAAACAAAACTAATTTCGTGGTCGCAAATTCTCACGCCGAATAATCAAGACGAGGCAATTATGCGGTTTGAGAAATTGGTTGCGACAAAAAATTACGTTGAAGCCGAAAAAACTCTCGCAAGTTTTCCGATAAATTTTACGCCGCCGCAAAATGTCAAACGAATCGTTGTGTATTCGGCGTTGCGAAAAATGTCTGATGCCCAAAACGCTTTTGCGTTGATTGCGATGAATGCAACCGAAAAGCCGGAAGCCTATAATCAACTTGCCAAAGGTTACGCAAACGCGAAATTATGGGCGAACGCGCGGCAAGTTTGCGATGAAATGCGGCGGAATTTTGCGACCAATCCGTTGACTCCGAAAACGTTTGCCCAAGTCGGAATAATTGCCCGCGAGGCGAAGAACAAAGTTGACGAAAATTACTTTTTGCAAACCGTGTTGGCAGCTTATCCGAATGCCGTTGATGTGGCTCAAACACAGTTTGAACTTGCTTGGATGAATCACGAAGCAAGGAATTATGTCATTTCATCACAACAACTTACGGAACATCTTGCGCGTTACGCGGACAAAGATACAACCTTTCGCGGACGTGCCGGATATTGGTCTGCCCGCGATTCCGAACGTGCCGGGAAAATTGCCGAAGCGTGTGCTTTGTATGACGGTTTACTCGCCCGATACGATGCGAATTGGTACGGATATTTGGCGGCGCAACGAATCACGGCATTGCGTTCGCAAGGAAAATGCAACACGATAACCGCTCCGAATCCGACTGTTGCGCAAGCAGTTGTAAACCTGAAAAAAGTTACGGTGGCGGCTGAAACTTCGACCGCGAAAGAGCAGGAAAGAATCGTAAAATCAAACGATTTAGGAACGATTGGTTTGTTTGATTGGGCGATCGACGAACTTAGCGAAGCTCAACGAACTGCCCCGAACAGCCCGAAAGTCAATCTCGGTTTGGCGCGACTTTATCGTTTCAAATTTGATAACGTCAATGCTTTGTTGGCTTTGGCGAAAAGTTATCCGGATTATTCGCAAATGAAACCCGAAGAATTATCCCGCGAAGAATGGGATATTTTTTATCAACTGACAAATTGGGATTTAATCAAACAATGGGCAAACGCGCGACAGTTGGACAAATATCAAATTGCAGGTCTAATTCGCCAAGAAAGTGTTTTTAGTCCCCGCGCAAAATCGGGCGCTAATGCCTATGGCTTGATGCAACTGTTGATTCCGACGGCGAGAATTTTGGCAAAACAAGACGGTTTGGGCGTTGATATTAACGGCGAAAGTCTATTTCAACCTGCCGTAAATATTCAGCTCGGCACAAAATATATCCGTCAGCAATTCGACCGATTCGGGCGGATCGAATACGTTGCGTGCGCTTATAACGCGGGTCCGAACCGTGTTCCGCAATGGACTTCGACTCTTTCAAGCGAAATAGATGAATTTGTTGAAACGATTCCTTTCAAAGAAACGAAGAGTTATGTGCAAGGCGTAATCAGAAATTCCGCCCAATATCGACGATTATACGATGACAACGGACAATTTAAGCCGAACGTCGGCACCAAACCTTTGCGAAACGAAGTTGATACCAAAACCCGCGAACGCATCGCCGAAGAGTTTCCCGATGTCATAATCGATGACAGCATTTCAGCCGCAGAATAGCGGGCAAAGAGAAAAGTAACCTGAATCTTGAGTTAAAACCAATACGGATTTTCGCGGATTATTTTCAGTAAATCCGTTTTGCTTTTACAAACTTTTGCCTTTTGCCAAATTATTGGCGCTTCGGCTTAACTCTTGCGCCGAATCAATGTTGGTTTGAAAATTATCTTCCATCACCTTGAGTTCGTCTTTGGCTTTTTCGATGAGGCTTTTATCTTTTGAAACAGTAAAAACATTACGCAGACGAATCGCCAGTTTTCGGCGAAACTCGAATGCTTCCAAATACTTAAGTAAACTTTGTTTCTTTAAATCGAGATATTCTTGATACTTCGGATTCGTTTGTTTCTCTGCCGCCTCTTCGATTTTTTTGACGGCTTCTTCGCCCAAACCCATTCCTTCGTTCAGTTGCGTGACAAAATCATCGGAAAGTTTTTTAACCTTTTCCACATCTTTTTCAGCCATCGCGGTTTTCAAATCGAGTTGTTGCTCTTGGCTGGCTTTGTACATTGTTTTGACGGTTTTAAGTTTAACGTTTGCTTCGTTGACGAGTGCGACCGCCTCGCTTGTTTGATTCCCGAAATCAAAAACGCTCGGTTGCGACGAATTTTCAGCCTTTCGGCACGAAGCCAAACCGAACGTCAGCATCATAATCACCGGCAAATAAATTTTTTTATCAATAATCATTTATATTTCACCGATCGCAATTATTTCGGCTGTTTACCGTCCGCATAAATAAATGTGTGGAAACAAGAATTTTCGCCGCCTTCGCGCAAAGCGTCTAAAACTCCGCGATTTTCCATCTCTTTGAGCTTGTTCATCAAAAAGTTTTGCTCTTCGACGCTCATGTGTTTGCGCGCCAAATCGAAGGCGCAACCGCTCGTGTGCGGCGGCAAACTGCCTTTGCCCGTAACTTTAAACGAATTTGCGTTGGTGCCGTTCAAACTGATTTGATAATCCATCGAACGAGTCAAACTTGTAACCCGCAACGGACGTTTGAACTGATTAAAATATGCTTTGCCGATTTCTTCGAGAATCGGTTTGGCAAGTTTATTAAACATTCTGAGCAGACGAATTCGCATTTGTTTACGGTCTTTCGGGTTATTTAAGTCGTACTTTTGTCCGTCGAAATTATTGGCAAGTTTTTGCAACGCCGCATATTTTTCAGGCTTTTGCGAAAGGTCGAAAACGCACGAATCAAAAGTTCGATTGTCGTATCTATCCAAATCAAAACCTTTAAATTCACCTTCGCTCGCGCTTCCGCCAACTTCTAAAACGTACCACTCGGTTGCCATCGGCATTTCAATAAGTTCATTATTCAACCGTTTTTGAGCGAGTTCGGCGAAATCCATCGGCTGTTTGTAACCGAGTTCGGTAACCATTTCGGCGAGTTTTCGCTTTTGTTTCGGCACTCCGCAACACAGTTCGTTCGGGATTTGCATCAGCGGCGATTCTCTGACACCGCGAGCGGGATTCATTGCCAAATCCTTTTGTTTTTGCCAAAACGCAGGTGTAACATTCAGATTTATCGAAGAATCTCCACCGCCTGAAGTCGTTGAAACGGTTGAGCTTACAGATGTGATTTCGCCGATGTCGGCAACATTCAACTCATTTTCTTCAACTTCCCACGAGGCAATCGCGTCATCGAAATCATCGGGGTCTTCGCCGCCAAGCGGATCAATTACCCGTAACGGAATTTCTGCCGAAATTATGCGCGGCGTAGATTGCGTCGTGGCGAGAGTCGAATTTGAATCTTTTTTATTCACTGCCAAAATAGCAATTATCGCCGCAAAAATTATCAAAAACGACGAGACAACGGCGACGATTAAAACCGGCGGCAGGTTGGTTGTCGGCTTTTTGTCTGTTATTCTCGGCGAAATAGTCGGTGGTTTTTCCGGCTTTGCAGAATCTGAAACTTGAGGTTTGGAGCTTGAAACAATCTCGACGTAAATCCGAGTTTCGTTGCCGACTCGAACCTCGTCGCCGTCCTGCAAACGCTTCTCCCGAACTCGTTCGCCGTTGACAAAAGTGCCGTTGGTCGAATTTTCATCGTAAACCCAAACTTCATCATTGTTTAACTCAAAAGTTGAATTTAACCGCGAAAGTCCCGCATCGTCTAAAACCAACCGAGCCATATCGGTTCGCCCGATCGACAAATCATTTTCGAGTTTAATTTCACGGTTTCCGGCAGGGCTTTGAATTTGCAGCGTAACTTTTGGCATTTAATGATGGTGGTCGGCATCGGCAACTTCTTTGATTTTTTCAAGATCGATAATTTTTGAAAATTGTTCAAAATGAAACATCGTATCGTCTTTGCAGTAGTCGCAAAAAAACGTTGCGTCTTCGCCTAAATACATATCTTTCAAATGGTAAGCGATAAAACAACCGTAGCAACGTTGCGCTCTTTTGCCGAATTTTTGCAAAATTTCCTCACTGTTCATATAATGATTTTTTCACGAAACCGCGCGAAACTGCAAGAATCAAACTTGCAAATTTCATTTCAATATGTTGTATTTATAAGATAATGTTAAGAAATTCAGTAACAATCCGGCATTTCCATCATCATCGGCTGAACATTCACGCCGACTAATCTTACTTTGTAAAATCCGTAAAAATTTAGTTTTGAAGTGTGAACTTGAAAGTTTTCAGGTTCTCTTTGTGTTTTTATATGAACGAAAAAAAGTTAAAAATTGCGATTCAAAAATCGGGGCGTTTGAACGAAGATTCGATAAATTTGCTCAAGAAATGCGGCATAAAATTTAATAACGGATTAGGGAAACTGCGTGCCGAAGCCGAGAATTTCCCGCTCGAAATTTATTTTTTGCGCGACGACGATATTCCCGAATACGTTGCCGACGGCGTGGCGGATATTGGAATTGTCGGCGAAAACGTTGTCTTTGAATCGGGCAAAAAAGTTGATTTGATTGAAAAACTCGGATTCGGTAAATGCCGTTTGTCGCTTGCCGTGCCGAAATCATTTACATACAACGATTTGCAAGATTTAGGCAAAAAACGAATCGCCACAACTTATCCGCAAATTTTGGGCAGATTCTTTGCCGAAAATAAAGTTGATGCAGAGATTCACACCATCAGCGGTTCGGTTGAAATTGCTCCGAGCATCGGTTTAGCAGACGCAATTTGCGATCTTGTCAGTTCAGGAAGTACTTTATTTTCTAACGGTTTACGCGAAGTCGAAACAGTACTGATTTCGGAGGCAATTTTAATTTCCAGCGAAAATCTTGACGCGGAATTGCAAAAAATTCTCGACAAACTTATGTTTCGCATCAACGCCGTAAATGCCGCAAAACAAAATAAATATATTTTGCTCAATGCCCCGAATAATAAAATTGATGAAATTTCAAATCTGATTCCGGGCATTAAAAGCCCGACAGTTTTACCGCTTGCCGACGGCGATTGGAGTTCGATTCATTCGGTTATCAAGGAAAATGATTTTTGGGAAATTGTCGAAAAACTTAAACTTGCGGGTGCAGAAGGGATTTTGGTGCTTTCGATTGACCAAATGATCGGCTGATTAAATCTGAAATTAAAAATATGAATATAATTCGTTATCCGAAAAAAGAAGACAGGGCGGAACTTTTACAACGTCCGGCGTTTGATGCGCTAAATTTGAGCGAAACCGTAACTGCGATTTTAGACGAGGTAAAACTCAACGGCGATCGCGCTTTACGGCGATACACAAAACAATTCGACGGCGTTGAAATAGAACATTTGCAGGTTTCCGAAGCCGAATTCATCGAAGCCGAACGCAATGTTTCCGCTGAATTAAAACAGGCGATTCGAGTCGCCAAATCAAATATCGAAAAATTTCACAGTTCGCAAACCGAAGAAATCAGACGAGTTGAAACAACACCGGGAGTTATTTGTTGGCGAAAATCGGTTGCGATTGAAAAAGTCGGGCTGTATGTTCCCGCCGGAACCGCACCGCTTTTTTCGACCGTTTTGATGTTGGCAATTCCCGCTGAAATCGCCGGTTGCAACGAAGTAATAATGTGTTCGCCGACCGATAAAAACGGTAAAATAAATGACGCAACTCTTTTCACGGCAAGACTTTGCGGGGTTAAAAAGGTTTATAAAATCGGCGGTGCGCAAGCAATCGGAGCGATGGCATTCGGTACGGAAACTGTTCCGCAGGTATATAAAATTTTCGGTCCCGGAAATCAATATGTAACCTGTGCCAAGCAAATTGTTTCGCAATCGGGCGTGGCGATCGATATGCCTGCGGGACCTTCGGAAGTCGCAGTTTTAGCCGATGAAGGTTGTGTGCCGAGTTTTGTTGCCGCCGATTTATTGTCGCAAGCCGAACACGGCACTGACAGCCAAGTTTTACTTGTTTCAAACAATGAAAAAGTTATCAGAGAAACTCTAAGTGAGGTAAGTAAACAGCTTGCGAGTTTACCAAGAAGAGGAATTGCCGCAAAAGCGTTGGAAAATTCCAAAGCAATTTTAGTCGAAAATTTAGACCAAGCCGTAGAACTTTTGAACGAATACGCCGCTGAACATTTGGTTTTGGCGGTCGAAAATGCCGATGAGATTTCGGAGAAAATCGTCAATGCAGGTTCTGTTTTTGTCGGAAATTATTCGTGCGAAAGCGCAGGCGATTATGCTTCCGGCACAAATCACACATTGCCGACGAACGGTTACGCCAAAGCCTACAGCGGCGTTTCGCTGGACAGTTTTGTGAAAAAAATAACGTTTCAGAAAATATCAGCCGCAGGACTTTCAAATTTAGGTAAAACAATCGAAATAATGGCAGAAGCAGAGAATTTGGACGCGCATAAAAACGCAGTTTCACTTCGACTGGAACAAATAGGTAATTACAAATAAGTATTGATAATTATATGACTTTTAATTTAGACAATTTGGTTCGTAAAAATATCAAACGCTTAACGCCGTATTCGTCCGCACGCAAAGAATTCAGCGGAACGGCAACGGTTTTTCTCGATGCCAACGAGAATAGTTTCGGTTCGCCTGTTGGTAATTATAATCGCTACCCCGATCCGTTACAACACGAAATAAAGAGCAAATCAGCCGCTTTACAAGGCATAAAGCAAGCTGAAATCTTTGTCGGTAACGGCAGCGATGAAGCGATTGATTTATTGTTCAGAGTTTTTTGTGAGCCCGGAGTCGATAATATTTTAATCTGTCCGCCGACTTACGGAATGTATCAAGTTTCGGCAGAAATTAACGATACAGCTGTAAAACGGGCGAATTTGACCAAAGATTTTCAACTTGATGTTGAGAAAATAAACGCAACGATTGACGAGAATACAAAACTTCTTTTTATTTGTTCGCCGAATAACCCGACCGGAAATTCGTTAAAACGCGACGATATTTTAAGTTCGGCAAAAAAATTCAACGGAATTATTGTGGTTGATGAAGCGTACATTCATTTCTCAAACGAAGAATCTTTGGTTTCGGAAATAAACAATTTCCCCAATCTGGTTGTGTTGCAAACTTTTTCAAAAGCGTGGGGTTTGGCAGGTTTGCGTGTCGGTTTGGCGTTCGCAAATGCGACAATAATCGAGCTTTTCAATAAAGTAAAGCCGCCGTATAATGTTTCGCAAATCGCCCAAGAAGCAATTTTGCAAGCATTTGAAAATAAATCTGAGGTTGATAAAAACATCTCGGACCTTATTTTCGAACGAAAAAAGCTGATTGAAAACCTGCGTAAATTACAAATAATTACAAACATTTACCCGACTGATGCAAATTTTGTTTTGATACGGACTGTGGACGCAAATATCGCCTATCAACATCTGATAAATGAAGGAATTGTTGTCCGAAATCGGAACAATGTTGAAATGTGCGAAGGTTGTTTACGAATTACAATCGGAACGCCCGAAGAGAACGATAAATTGATGGAGGCGTTGAAAAAACTATGAAAAAACTATTGTTTATTGATCGCGACGGGACATTAATTGCAGAGCCGAAAGATTTTCAAATCGATTCATTTGCAAAGCTAAAATTTTTGCCGAATGTCATTACATATTTGGGCAAGATCGCTCGTGAACTTGATTTTGAACTCGTCTTGGTCAGCAATCAAGACGGACTCGGCACCGAAAGTTTTCCCGAAGAAACTTTTCATCCCGTTCAAAACTTTATGCTTCAAACTCTTGCAAATGAAGGGATTAACTTTGTCGAAAGTCATATTGACCGCTCATTTGAAAGTGAAAATTCACCAAACCGAAAGCCTGATATCGGAATGTTGACAAAGTATTTTAACGGCAATTACGATCTTGCGAATTCGTATGTGATCGGCGACCGTTTGACGGATTGCAAGTTAGCTTCAAATTTGAATTCTAAAGCGATCTTTATCAAAAACCCTAATTTTGAAGCGCCGCAAGTTGCTGAAACTATCAAATTGATTGCAAATGATTGGCGTGAAATTTATGAGTTTCTGAAACTTCCGCCGCGTCGAATTTTACACCGACGCACCACTAACGAAACAGATATTTTAGTTGAAATAAACCTTGACGGTAACGGTAAATCTAACATCCACACAGGTTTAGCTTTTTTCGACCACATGCTTGAGCAACTTGCCCGACACGGCAAGATTGATTTGCAAATTGATTGCAAAGGCGATTTGCAGATTGACGAACATCATACAATAGAAGATGTGGCGATAACTTTGGGCGAAGCATTTTCAATCGCTTTGAAAGACAAACGCGGAATGGAACGCTATGGTTTTTGCTTGCCGATGGACGATTGTCTGGCACAAGTTGCGATTGATTTCGGCGGACGAAATTGGATTGTTTGGGAAGCCGATTTTAAGCGCGAAAAAATAGGCGAAATGCCGACCGAAATGTTCTTTCATTTCTTCAAATCGTTTTCCGATAAAGCGTTGTGTAATTTGAACATAAAGGCAGAAGGAACGAACGAACATCATAAAATCGAAGGAATTTTCAAGGCGTTTGCGAAAGCGATAAAAATGGCGGTCAAGCGTGATTTTAACGACAACAATTTGCCGTCAACCAAAGGAAGTTTATGAAAGTCGGAATCGTAAAATATAATGCGGGAAACATCGAATCCGTTCAAAATGCGCTTAATCGATTAGGCGTTGAAGCGGTTGTTACCGATGATTGTGAAATCTTGCAAACTGTTGATAAGATTATCTTTCCGGGCGTTGGAGAGGCTTCGACCGCGATGAATTATTTGCGTCAAAGGCGTTTGGATAAAGTTATAAAATCGCTGACCCAACCTGTTTTGGGCATTTGTCTCGGAATGCAGTTATTTTGCAAATTTTCTGAAGAAAACAGCACAGATTGTTTGGGTATTTTTCCGCACACAGTTCGCAAATTCGAATCGGAAACGCTGAAAATTCCGCATATCGGTTGGAACACGATTACGAATTTGAAAGGTAAACTTTTTACCGGAATCGAGGAAAAAAGTTACGTCTATTTTGTACATAGTTTTTATGCGGAAAACGGAGTCGAGACAACGGCAAATTGCGATTACGGAATTAATTTCACGGTCGCAATCAACCGCAAAAATTTTTACGCAACCCAATTTCATCCGGAAAAATCGGGTAAAATCGGTGCGCATATTCTGGAGAATTTTCTGAAAATATGATTGAAATTATCCCTGCGATTGATATTATCGACGGCAAGTGTGTGCGGCTCACACAAGGCGATTTTGCACAAAAAACAGTTTATCGCGAAAAACCTTTGGAAGTGGCGAAAGAGTTTGAATCCATTGGACTTACGCGGTTGCACATCGTAGATTTAGACGGCGCAAAACTCGGTAAAGTTACAAACTTAAAAGTGTTGGAAACGATTGCCGCGAACACAAATTTGACGATAGATTTCGGCGGCGGAATTAAATCCGACGAAGATATTAAAGCCGTTTTCGACGCAGGCGCAAGCCTTGTGAATATCGGAAGCACGGCGGTCAAAGAGTCCGAAAAATTCTTTGGTTGGCTAGATAAATTCGGCAGCGAAAGAATTCTTTTCGGCGCCGATGTAAAAGATAAAAAACTTGCTGTCAACGGTTGGCAAACTATTACGGAGTTTGAAATTATTCCGT
This sequence comes from Acidobacteriota bacterium, assembly GCA_031430435.1. Lineage (GTDB taxonomy): Bacteria > Acidobacteriota > Blastocatellia > Pyrinomonadales > Pyrinomonadaceae > JANNVK01. The sequence continues at coordinate 102,862 of JANPBM010000121.1, read as the reverse complement.
TTTTAAAGGTTTATTTTGCCAAAGGAGTTTCACAAATTTTCTGCACAGACATCAGTAAAGACGGCGTTTTACAAGGTGCGGGAAACGAACTTTACAGCGACATTTTGTCAGAATTACCGCGACTGAAACTTATTGCCAGCGGCGGTGTCGGCAAAATCGAAGACGTTTACGAACTCGAAAAACTCGGTTGTTCGGGCGTAATTATCGGGAAGGCAATTTACGAAGGTAAAATTACTTTGGAAGAACTGAAAAATGTTGGCAAAACGAATAATTCCGTGTCTTGACGTGAAAGACGGCAGAACCGTTAAAGGCACTAATTTCAACAATTTACGCGATGCGGGCGATGCAGTTGAACTCGCCAAAATTTACTGCGAACAAGGTGCGGACGAACTCGTTTTTCTCGATATTACGGCGACCAACGAAAAGCGAAAAACTTTGTCCGCCCTGGTCAAAAAAATCGCGGCTGAAATCAACATTCCGTTCACGGTCGGCGGCGGCATAAATTCGGTTGCCGACATCGAAATTTTGCTGAGTTCGGGTGCGGACAAAGTTTCGATCAACACTTCGGCGGTTAAAAATCCGAACATCTTAGCTGATGCCGCAAAAAATTTCGGTTCGCAATGTATTGTCTTGGCGATTGACGCGAAACTCGTTGAAAACAAACGGCTTGTGTTCCTGAACGGCGGACGCATCGCCACGGATTTGGACGCGATTGAATGGGCGAAACGCGGTGTTGACCTTGGTGCAGGTGAAATTTTGCTGACTTCGATGAACGCCGACGGCACGAAAAACGGCTTTGAAATCGAGTTGACGCGACAAGTTTCGGAAAGCGTCAATGTACCGATAATTGCGAGCGGCGGCGCGGGAAATCCGCACCATTTTGTCGATGTTTTCACACGCGGAAAGGCAGACGCGGGTTTAGCCGCAAGCATTTTTCACTTCCGCGAGATCGAAATTCCGACACTGAAAAAATATCTGAAGGAAAACAACATTGAAGTAAGATTATGAAAATTGATTTTGAAAAATATACCGATGGTTTAGCACCTGCGATTATCCAAGATTTTGCGACCAAAAAAGTCTTGATGTTGGGTTTTATGAACGCGGAATCATTTTTGCAAACTCAAACCACGCAACGAGTTACGTTTTTTTCGCGGTCACGGCAAAAACTTTGGACGAAAGGTGAAACGAGCGGTAATTTTCTGCGGGTTAAGGAAATTTTGCTTGATTGCGACAACGATACGATTTTAATCAAAGCGATTCCGACGGGCGTTGTTTGTCATACCGGAAACGACACTTGTTTTAACGAGAAAAATGAGTCCGACAACTTTTTATTTGAATTAGAAAAGACGATTATTCAACGCAAACTTGAACCGACGGAAACTTCATACACATCAGATTTATTTGCCAAAGGAATCAATAAAATTGCCCAAAAGGTCGGCGAAGAAGCAGTTGAGTTAATCATTGAAGCCAAAGACGATAACGATGATTTATTCAAAAACGAAGCGGCTGATTTAGTATTCCATTTGCTGGTGCTTTTGGCGGCAAAAGATATTGATTTACAGGATATAATCGAGACTTTGAAAGTCAGGAAAAATTGAAAAACTTCAAATCGTGTAAATGTTTTTATTGAATTGCCTGTGCCTTATTTCTATTCTGTCTCAGCCGCTCAAACAGCAATGTTTTGCAACTTCCGATTATTTATTGACTGCTGATTGACCAAAGAAAGCTGAAAATTGAAGGAAAGAATCGGCGTAGTTGCTCCGTCGGGTTTTCATTGTAAAAACCGGTTTAGAGTTTTAAGGTATTTTGAATGAGTTGAAACTAAAGGTTAAAAAAATAAGTAAAAATTTAACGATTTACAACGAACCGTTGGCAAAAGCATGAGTTCTGTGCGATATTTGTTTGTAAATTATAACAAATGAATACCCCGAATGAAAAAAAATCGAGAATTGACTCAAACACAATTTGACACCTTACTTGGTTGGCTCTCAGAAGATCGAGAAAAAGCAGGCGAAAAGTATGAAGAAATCAGAGAATCTTTGGTTCGGCTATTTGAGCTGAAAGGTTGTAATGATTCACAAACTCTTGCCGATGAAACGATTAACCGACTCACCTTAAAAATTCACACCCTCGAATTAAATACCGGAACCAAACCTGCATCGATATTTTTCGGCTTTGCAAAAAACGTTTATTTAGAAAGTTTGCGACAAAAAGAAAATCAACTTGACGCGGATTTACAAAAATTTGTCGATAAAAGCAGTTTCAAAGTACTTCCGTCGAATGAATATTTGGATTATTTGCAAGAATGTTTGAAAAATTATCCGCCGGCAGAACGCGAATTTATTCTCGAATACTACGAAAAAGACAAAGGCGAAAAAATTGAGCAACGCCGAAAACTGGCGGAAACACTGTGCATCGAGAAGGGAACAATGCACACGCGAATCCACCGAATTCGGCTTGCTTTACAAAAATGTATTGAAGAAAAAATAAATTTGTAAAAAAATAAAAAAATCTGTAATATTTCGTGATTGAAAATCATTATAGTTTGGAACAAAGTTTTTTTAGTTTTAATGGAACAACAAAATTCACAATTTAAGAGCTATTTTCTCGGCACACTTGATGCCGAAGAAGTTGATGGCGTAGAACTGCAAATACTTGAAGAAAAAGAGTTTGCGGAAATGTTAGAACTTGCCGAAAATGATTTGATTGAAGAATATCTGGACGGCGGGCTTTCAATAAACGACCAAAAAGCATTTGAACAAAACTATTTAATTTCGGTCTCGCGCCGAAAAAAAGTCGAGTTTCTGAAAGCAATCAAAACTTTTGCCAAACACCAAAGCAAAATAATTAACGCGCCAAAGCCGAGTTTTTTTGAAACCTTGAAACTTAAATTCAGTCTGCGACCGCCGTTGCTCGCCTTTGGTACAATCGCGTTAATTTGCGCGGTCGGCATCACAAGTTTTTTTGTTTGGAAAAATTCGACGAATAAATCGGAAGTCTTGATTTCGCTCAATAAAGTTTATAAAAACGAGCGTCCGTTAGATTCGCGGATTTCAGATTTTGATTATGCTCCAAAAGTTGAAGGCACACGCGGAGCAAAGGATAAAGAAAACGAAGAATTTATACTGACAAAATCAGTCGCCAGCGGAGAGGTTTTGAAAAATCCGACGGCAGAAAGTTTTCACGCGCTGGGACAAGTTTATTTAACTGAAAAAGATTTTGACAAGGCAATCGAACAATTTGAAAAAGCAATCAAACTGAACCCGAATATCTCTAAACTTCATAACGATTTAGGCGTAGCGTTGTTGGAAAAAGGCAAATTGGCAAAGACAAAATGCGTTGAGAAAACAAAGCAAAAGCAAGAATGCGACGACGAAAAAGAACCGTATCTTTTATCGCTTGCCCAAGCAAACGAAGAGTTTGCAAAAGCAATTGAATTAGATAAAACGTTGCTTGAAGCCAATTTTAATCAAGCCTTGTGCATTCAAGCACATGAGGTTTTGCCAAATCAAGCAAAAGAAGCGTGGGAGAATTATCTTAAACTCGATTCAACCTCAAAATGGGCAGATGAAGCCCGCAAAAACTTGGAAACAATTGAGACACAAAAGCCGGTCAGCAAAAATAAAGACGAAATTTTGCGTGATTTTTTAGCGGCGAAAGATGCGGGTGATGATGATAAAGCCTGGGAAATTATAAGTAGAAACAGAGATTTAGGTTCCAGCAAGTTGATTCCGCAGCAACTTGCTTTTTTGTTTGTTGACAGCAAAGTAACCGGTAATGAAACAGAAGCCAAAAAAGCCATAGACGCACTTGTATATGCAGGCAAACTAGAAGAAAAAAAAGGCGGAGATTTATTTTGGAATCAATTGGCTAACTATTATTATCAAATCAAAAATGAGCATATTTCTTCAACTCAAGAAGCACAAAAATTGATGATTGAGTCAGCTAATTTAAGATTACAAGGACATACAAATAAATCATTAGACGGTTTTATCAAAGCAAAAAATATTTTTAAGAGTAACGGAAATCTAGTTGAAGAAAAACTATGTGAAAATTGGATTGCATCAGCCAGTTTTCATTTAGACAAACTAGAAGAAAGCAATAAGTTTTTTACCGATTTTGTTGAGTATAGCGAGAATAATAAATTTAAATGGCTTGCAACACAATCGTACGCTCGATTACAAATTGGTTTTAACTCTCAAAATAAACATTCAGCTTCAATTGAAAATAGTTATAAGGCATTGAAAATAGCGTATGAAACAAATGATATTTTTAATATTAAACGCTCTTTATACAACTTAGCTGATAATTACAGAAGTTTAGGGCAATATAAAAAAGCCTTTAATGTTGAAGAAAAAGAGCTGAGTTTTATAGATTCAAATCAAAGTTCGGTTGAACGAATCGGCACATTAGAAACAATAACTTCGCTTTTAAATGAATTGAGGCTTTATCGAACTGCGATACTTTATCAAAAAGAGGCAATAAATGTGGCAAAAGATGCCAATAATATAATTGACGAACAGTTATCATTAATGTACTTAGGCACACTTTTTACAAATCTGAAAAAATATGATGAAGCAAAAACTTATTTTAAAGAAAGTATTGAAAAAGCAAATTCTTTTGAAAGTGAAGAAGTTAAAAGTAAAGCATTAGCGTACACAAATTTGAGGTATGCAAATTTACAAAGAATCTTGGGTTATTCTGATGAATCGGCAAAATTATTTGAATCCTCAACAAATTTCTATTCAAGTTCTGAATTTAAGTTGCATAATTACGAATCAAATAAAGGCAAACTTTTATCAAACTTACAAAGCGGTAATGATGCTGAAATACAAAAGGAATTGCCTGTTATTTTTGATATATTTACAAAATACCGCAAGGAAATTGTTGAAGAGCAAAACCGCAACAGCTTTTTTGATAATGAACAGGACGTTTATGATATTGCAACAGAATATGAATTTGGAAAATCTGATTTCGCCACGGCTTTTGACTATGCTGAAGAATCACGCTCACGCTCGCTTTTAGATTTGCAAAACTCAGTCAGTCAAGTTTCAACAAATGAAAAACAACCTGAAATTAAGTTTTCCGCTAATCTTTCCGAGCCTTTAAAACTAACACAAATACAAGCTGAAATGCCTGAAAACACAGAGCTTTTAGTATATTCGGTTCTGCCGGAAAAAGTTTTAATTTGGACAATTACCAAAGATAGTTTGAATGCGACAAAATATGAAATTTCCATAGAAAATTTGCAAGAAAAAGTAACAAATTATCTTCAATCAGTTTCAAAAAATCAAGAACTTGATGAGCAGGTAAAGTTATCAAAAGAACTATTTCAAATTTTAATTTCACCAATAAAAGAAAAACTTGACACACAAAAACAAATCATTATTGTTCCCGATAAAATTCTATTTCGTTTGCCTTTTGCCACGCTTTATTCCGATAAATATTTTTTAGAAGATTACAAAATTTCATATTCGCCCAGTGCAAATATTTTTCTGAATTGCACGAAAAAAGCCAAAGATTTAGACGAGAAAAAAGCGGAAACCTTATTAAGCATCGGCAATCCGCAGTTTAATCAAAATGAATACGAAAATTCTTTGCAAACGCTTCCTTCGGCAAAAGACGAAGCAACAGAAATTGCTAAATTATATGTAAATCCAAAAGTTTTAGTTGAAAGCGAAGCTACCAAAGAAAGCGTCAAAGAAAACATAAAAAATGCGGATGTTTTTCATTTTGCCGGACATTATTTGGCTGAAGAAAAAACGCCTTTGCTTTCTAGTTTTGTTTTAGCAGGCGAGAAAATATCGAATTTAGCAAACTACGAAATTATCAGCGAAAAACTTTCACATACACGCTTGATTGTGCTTTCGGCGTGCGACACCGAAATCGAAACTTATTACAACGGCGAAGGAATGATTGGTGCATCGCGGACATTTTTGGCGATCAATGTCCCGTTGGTTGTGGCAAGCCAATGGTCGGTTGATTCAGAAGCCACCAAAGATTTGATGATTCGCTTTCATCAACTTCGCAAAACAGAAAATCTTTCAACTGCGGAAGCGTTAAGAATTTCGCAACTTGAAATGTTGAAAAATGAAAAATTTAAAGAACCGTATTATTGGGCGGCATTTAATAGTATTGGCGGTTATACACAATTTTAGAAGTACCAAAAAAAATAAAAATACAAGAGGAGAAAATTTATGGCAGAAAACTTATTTGTAACTATCGAAGGACTTGCATTATTTCGGATGGGGAACGACAAACAGTGGAAAATATACTTTCCACAAGCGGAAGACCATCCGTTTACATTGACTATTACTAATGAGAAAAGCAAACAAAAAACAACTTATAGGCTACCAAAAACGTCAAGTGATATTAATTTTATTCCTGATAACACTAAAAACGATTTCGGAAGCAAAGGAGATAAATTAGCAGATCTTGAAAAAGTAAGTCTCGCTCAATTTCATAGAGAATCTTTTACTGAAGATAACATTCCAATATTATTGAACGATTCAACGAAATTTGCTGGAATATTAAGTTTAAATGGAACGACTTTGCAAAACCTTCCTTACGAGCAAAAAAAGATAGACGTTTGGAAAGTAAAAGAAGACATTGTAGACAAAAAATTAACAATCATAAAAACTAAGGAAACAACTGTTGATTTAGGAAATAAGTTGATTGCAAGCTATGAAGTTGCCAATGGAAAGACAATAATTGCTATTAAAAACAGCACTATAAGTTTCAATATTGAGTTAGATTATAGCGATGGAAATAGCTACTCTTTATCATTTAGTAACAATTGTGAAGATATTAAAGTTGACGGTGGTAAAAGAATAGTTGCAAACGGCTGTATGGAAGTTTCCGATTTTCATCACTATTACAACATTCTTGACACAAAGAATCGTATAGAACTTAGTGTAGAAAAAAAACCAGAGAAGCGTCCAAATTTGATTTGTAGCCCAACAGGTGGTTAAAAACTAGATTTAAAAATAAACTCCCACAAACTTTATAAAAGAAATGGAGGCTAAAATGTCCAAAGGCGTAACAATTAACATTGGAGTAAATTCACTAAGTTTTGATGAAGATAGTTTTTACAAAGCACTAGGAAACCCTAATTTTGACTATTTGAAATCATCAGCTAATGATGCATTAGATCTTGCTGCAATAGCAAATGAGGTTGGTTTTAAAATCTATCCTTTTCGTCCTGTTGGACCATATAGACCTCTATTGGCAGAAAATGAGTATCATAAAGAAGTTAAAGTTTCTGATGTATTGGAAGCAATCAAGAAATTTTCAACTAAAGGTGACAGTACTTTAAAAGAAACAGAATTTTTATTGATTTCTTTTTCTGGACATGGGATGAAAATTCCTCAATTAACGCCAACTGATATAAATGATGTTGATAAGGTAATTCCGGCGGAAGCATCTTGGTGCTTTTATGATAGACCTTTGCTTGATGATGAACTTGTTGATGTTCTTTCCGATTTTAACGAGGGTGTGAAAATTGTAATAATTTCCGATAGTTGCCATAGTGGGTTTGTTATAGATAAATCATACTTGGGTTTATTAGGAATTAATATAAGTGGAGTTAATTTACAAGTTTTAGAAAAGGCTGTGTTAAAAGCAAAGGGTTTTAAATTTAAGGATTTAAACAATTCTGACATATCTGAATTGAATAACACCATAATCAATTTAAACAAACCAGAAAATATAAAAAAAAGAAAAGAAAATATTGAAGAATTTCAAGAAAAAATGTTTATTGAAAGAATTAGTAAACCATTTGAAGAAATTCTGATGAAAGAAGGACTTCCAAAAAATCAAATTGATACTATTTTAGAAAATCTTGACATACAACAAATAAATAAAAATTTGAATTTTTCAAGTTCAAATAAATTATTAGATAGTTCTATTAAAAATAAGAACAATTTTCTAAAAAAACTATCAAAGATAAAGTTAAATGATGAAACTTTTGAAGAATTTAAGACACATTTGGACATTATCTTGCAAAAAGATTTAAAAGTAGACATTAATAAATTAGACCAGATACCTTTAGTTAAAAATGTCAAGTTAATCCCAACAGCATTAGCCGAACAAATCTATACTGACAATTTATCGACTTTTAACCAATTAAGATCAGTAGCAAGAACTAGTATTGAAGGTAAAAAAACTAAATTAGCGATCGGAAAAAGGTTAATAAAAGCAAAGGTAATTTTTCTATCAGCTTGTCAAGATGAAGAATCAACCGTTGCCGGGTGTAATGAGAATACAAATAGCGAATATACAAAAGCTATTCTAAAAATATGGAAATGCGAGAATGGGCAAAGGTTTATGGGAAGTTATGCCAATTTTGAAGAGGCACTTAAAAAATATTTTAAAAAAACAAGTTGGACAAACGAATGTAATGAAACTTACACGCAAATTCAAACTCCGCTAGTTAATAAAAATGATGACAGTTTTTATAATGAAACGCCCATATTCACGCTGTGATTAAGTTGGCTAGTTAAATATCTCAGTTTCGGTACTCATTTTCTCAGAGTTGAAGCGTTGTTCAGTAATAGCTTGAGATTACTTACCAAAACATTTTTCTTTTTATTTACTCGTTCGGAAATTAGCAGATTTTTGGGCTAAACTTTTTTTCAAGTCTTAACAAATATTCAACAACAAACATTCAACAACAAACATCCTGATTTCGCAATAACATTATTCCGGATTTCTAAAGTAAATATATTTCCGCCTAAAACCTACACTTACATTTTCTTACTCAAATATACTTGACAACATCACACTCATATTTTATATTCTAAACAAGGCATAAAAAGCCGTTATTCTGTTTTGCGGAGATTATAAAATTATTATGGGTAAAATTATTGGAATAGATTTAGGAACCACAAACTCGGTGGTCGCGGTGATGGAAGGCGGCGAACCTGTCGTGATTACCAACGAAGAAGGCGGTCGGACAACTCCTTCGGTGGTCGCTTTTACGAAAGACGGCAATCGTTTGGTCGGACAAGTTGCGAAACGTCAGTCGGTAACGAATCCTGAAAATACGATTTATTCGGTAAAGCGTTTTATGGGGCGAAATTTCAGCGAAGTCGCGGCTGAAATCAAACAGGTTCCGTATAAAGTTGAAAAAGCAAGCAACGGCGATGTTCGTATTAACGCTGACGGCAAGCATTATTCGCCGCCGGAAGTTTCGGCGATGACGCTGCAAAAATTGAAAAAAGCTGCCGAAGATTATCTTGGTCAAACCGTTACGCAAGCCGTAATTACTGTTCCTGCTTACTTTAACGACGCTCAACGTCAAGCGACAAAGGACGCGGGAAAAATTGCCGGACTTGAAGTTTTGCGAATCGTTAATGAACCGACAGCCGCTGCTTTGGCATATGGGTTGGATAAAAAGAAAGAAGAAACCATCGCGGTTTTTGACTTTGGCGGCGGAACTTTCGATATTTCCGTGCTTGAGGTCGGCGAAGGCGTGGTTGAAGTAAAATCAACCAACGGCGACACGCATTTGGGCGGCGACGACGTTGACGAAACTTTAATCAAATGGATTATCGACGAGTTCAAAAAAGACCAAGGAATTGATTTAGCTGGCGATAAAATGGCGTTGCAACGTCTGAAAGAATCGGCTGAAAAAGCAAAAATCGAGCTTTCATCAGCGATGGAAACCGAAATCAACTTGCCGTTTATTACCGCCGATGCTTCGGGTCCGAAACATTTGGTGATGAAATTAACGCGGTCGAAATTTGAACAGTTGATTGAAAAAGTGCTGAACAAATTGATGCCGCCGGTTGAGCAAGCGATTAAAGACGCAGGTTTGGCGGCGAAAGACATAGATGAAGTTGTGTTGGTCGGCGGTTCGACGCGGATTCCGAAAGTGCAGGAAATGGTTAAAGCATTTTTTGGCAAAGACCCGAATAAAACGGTTAATCCGGACGAAGTTGTGGCTCTTGGTGCGGCAGTTCAAGCGGGCGTTTTGGGCGGCGAAAAGACCGACATTTTGTTGCTTGACGTAACGCCTTTGTCGCTTGGAATTGAAACACTCGGCGGCGTGGCGACTCCGATGATTACCCGAAATACAACTATTCCGACGCGAAAATCAGAAATTTTTTCGACCGCTTCGGACAATCAAACTTCGGTTGAAGTTCACGTTTTGCAAGGCGAACGTCCGATGGCTTCCGACAACAAATCGCTCGGAAAATTCCATTTGATGGGAATTCCGCCGGCACCGAGAGGCGTTCCGCAAGTCGAAGTTACATTCGATATTGACGCAAACGGCATCGTTAATGTTTCGGCAAAAGATGTCGGCACGGGACGCGAACAAAAAATCACGATTACGGCTTCGTCGGGATTGTCGAAAGAAGAAATCGACAAAATGATGAAAGATGCCGAATCGCACGCGGGCGAAGACACGAAACGCAAGGAAACTATCGAATCGAGAAACAAACTCGACAGTTTAGTTTACAGTGTCGAGAAAACGTTCGAGGAAAATAAAGGCAAACTCGGCGACGATGACAGAGCGGAACTTGAAGCGGCAATTACCGAATCGAAAACCGCACTCGCGGGCGAAGATTCAGACGCAATGAACAATGCGTTCAATCGTTTGCAAACCGCATCGCACAAACTGGCGGAAGTTCTTTATTCGCAAACGCCTGAAAATCCGACCGAAGAACAGGCAAGTTCGGCAAGCGCAGGTGCAGATTCAACCGCAAGCAACGCGGACGATAATGTGATTGACGCTGAATATGTTGACGTTGATGAAGAAAAAAAATAGCAGTTTGCTAAATTAAAAAACTCAGCCGTTGTTTGTAATTTCTTGCAGTCAACGGCTGTTTTTGCGATACTTCAAAGGCTGATGAATTTCATAATCCAAAGGTGAAGAAATATGCAAGTTATTGAACAAAAAATTGAAATTGATAAAACGCTTTTGACAGAAATAGAAGAAGCTGCCGAATTTGAACAAAAAAGTTTGGAAGATTATGTTGATTTTGCATTGCGAAATGCCTTGAAGAGAACGGAAAATATACGTCTTAAGCCTGAAAGAGACCGCAAACATAAAGAGAGCTATGAAAAATTTCCTGCTGAATTAGATGATAGCGATGAAGAATGGGCGTATTGGGCAAAACAATATGAAAAATGGGAGCAGAAAGAAAAATGATCCAAGGCGATATCCGTTGGCATTCTTTCAAAGAACCAAACAAACGCCGTCCTGTTTTAATTTTAACAAGGAATGAGTTGATTCCGGAACTTTCAAAAATAACCGTTGCAGAAATTACAACCACAATTCGCGGAATCGAATCGGAAGTGTTGCTTGATATTTTTGACGGAATGTTCGATGACTGTGCCGTAAATTTGACCAACATTCACACAATACCAAAAGAGAAAATCGGCGGGTACATCACGCATCTTTCAGACGAGAGAATGCAAGATGTTTTTGAAGCCGTGAAATACGCATTTAACTTTAAATAAGTGGCAAAAAAAGATTATTACCAAATTTTAGGCGTTAAAAAAGACGCAAACGCCGACGAAATAAAAAAAGCCTATCGCCGTTTGGCGAGGAAGTATCACCCTGACGTAAATCCGAACGATAAAACTTCGGAAGATAAGTTTAAGGAAGTTCAAGAGGCTTACGATATTTTGTCGGACGAAAAGAAACGCAAAGTTTTCGATAAATTCGGCTATTACGCTGATAATTTAGACGTTAATTCGCCGTTCGGGGCAAGTGCGGGAACAGGTCAAGGTTTCGATTTTTCGGGCTTTAACTGGGAAAACACGCAAACTTCGGGCGGTTCGGGCGGCGGAAGTTTCAGCGATATTTTCAGCGATTTATTCGGCGGAAAAAGTTCAAAACAACAAACTCAGCCCGAACCTCCGCGAGCTTTACCGAAAAAAGGTGCAGACATCGAAATTCCGCTCGCCCTGTCGTTTGAAGAATCGGTTACAGGTTATTCGACAAATCTTACGGTCAATCGTACCGAGCAATGTTCGCGTTGCCAAGGTGCCGGCGACACGGGCGGAACCGTTTCGATGTGCGGGACTTGCAAGGGAACGGGACAACTCCAAAAAATCGGCGGAAGTTTGCAATTTTCAAAACCTTGTCAAGATTGCGAAGGTACAGGTCGCCGCCGTCCGCCGTGTTCGCAATGCAACGGCAAAGGGACTACACCGAAAAACGAACAAGTTAAAATTAAAATTCCGGCGGGCGTAGATACGGGTTCGCGTGTCCGCGTAGCAGGCAAAGGTTACGGCGGCAGACTTGGTGCTCCGAGCGGCGATTTATTTATTATTACCAACGTCGGCAAACACAAATATTTTACTCGGAAAGGCGATAATATATATGTTACCGTGCCGATAACTGTTGCCGAAGCCGCACTTGGAGCAAAAATAGAAGTTCCGACAATTGAAGGAAAGGCACAACTAAAAATTCCGGCGGGAACGCAATCGGCACAAAAATTTCGATTAAGTCAACGCGGCGTGCCAAGTTTGCGAAACCCGAATCTTCGCGGCGATCAGTTTATCGAAGTGCAAATTACTTTGCCGAGAATTATCAGCGAAGAAACAAAAGATATTTTGCGGCAGTTTGAAAAAGCAAACCCTGAAAATCCGCGTCGGATTATGGGACTTGAGTAATTTTAGATTTGCGATTTCTGATTGAAAACCGAACCGGAAAACGCAAGTTAATTCGCAAATTGAAAATGAAAAAAAAGGTTAAAACATACACAATCAGTGCGGTTTCCGAACTTTACGAGATTCATCCGCAAACGCTTCGTTTGTATGAACGCGAAGGTTTGCTGAAGCCGTCGCGTTCAATCGGCAACACGCGGTTGTATGAAGACAGCGATCTGGAACGGCTCGAAATTATTCTTTCACTCACCCGCGATTTGGGCGTAAACCTTGCCGGCGTTGAAATTATCCTGAATATGCGTGAAAAAATGGATGCGATGCAGCGTGAATTTGAACGCTTTTTTGATTACATCCGCAATCACGCCAACGATATTTCGTCGAATAATCAAAATTCTGCCGAACCCGAAGCTCTGATTCCGATTTCACGAATGACGATTTTGCAAAAATACGCGGTTGAAATCGAATTGGACGAAGAGTAATTATCAAGTAAATAAGTAAAATGAAGCATTAAATTTTAACGGTAAAGCTGACAAATTTAGTGTTTCATCATATAAAATAAACACTTTAGCCCACAATTTCGGCAGTAAAGCAGATAAAACAAGTGTCTCACCACCTAAATTAGTCATCAACGCATATAAAAAGTGAGTTTCGTTGTATAAGTTTGTTGCTTTAACAACTAATTTCAGCAGTAAAGCATATAAATTTAATCACGCCGCATAAGTTTAACACTTTGCTCTTTACTTTCAACCTGATTTTAAGCCAAAATAACTTGCCACAAAACTACATTTTAAAGGAGAAGTTCAAATGAGAAATCGTTTTTTTAACCCGTTGCTTTTAACCTGTGTGTTAATACTTTTAATTTCAACCTTCGGCGTTGCCCAAGACCTCGATGATGTAACGATTAGCGGAAAAGTTACCGATTCCAACAACCAACCGATTCCGGGCGCCGGCGTCAATGCGAAACTTGTTACAACCGGAGCCGAACGGACGGTGCAAAGCGATGATGAAGGGAGATTCAGGCTGATTGACTTACCGCCCGGAATTTATGCGGTAAAAATTACGGCTAAAGGTTTCGGGGCAAAAGAACGCAAGGATTTAACCACTGTTTCAGGTCAGAATGTTCAACTTAATTTTCAACTTGCTCCCGGCGATGTTTCGGGCGTGGTTGAAGTTACCGGTCAAGACGAAGCGGCAACGGTTGACACGACCCGAACTGTGGTCGGCGGAACAATTACCGAACGTGAGATTGAAGAAATTCCGCTTTATACCAGAAATGCTTTAGATTTAGTTTTAACGCTTGGTGGAACCGGCGAAGAACAACTTTCAACTAACGGACTTTCTGAAGACAGAAATTCCAATTCACGCTCTACACCGCTTGAACAAGGTAATTTTTCACTTTCGGGCGGAACGGCATATTCAAATAATATTACAATTGATAGTTTTGACAATAACGACGACCGTTCTTCACGCGATAGATTTCAACCTTCGCTTGAGGCAATCGGTGAAGTTCAAGTGATTACAAATCAGTTTTCAGCCGAATATGGTCGTGCCTCAGGTGGTCGAGTAAATATCTCCACAAGATCCGGAACAAATAAATATCGGGGTCGTGCTTTTATGTTTTTCCGAGATGCCAGATTTAATGCAAATACTTGGTATAACAATAGTCGCGGAATTAATAGATTACCTTTAACCGAATATAATCCCGGTTTTACTGTTGGCGGTCCGCTCAGTATTCCGTTTGGTGAAGGGAAACGTATTTATGACGGTCATAACAAAACATTTTTCTTTGTCGCGTATGAGTTTAATAAGTTGCTTGACACAACATTAATCGATACTTATGTTCCCCTAGGCACAAATCCTAATTTTATTCTGCCGACATCAACAGGAGGAAATCGTGAATGTGAAACAAATGCTACTACAAGCGTAGGAACTCCACCTGTTGCTGTATCAAATTGTCTCTTAGCGGTTCCAACTGCGGCATTTATTGCTCCATATATAAAGACGTTTGATACGCCGAATAAAAACCATATTATTACAGCAAAAATTGACCATAAGTTAATGGAAAATAATACCATGACTTTTGGGTGGCAATTTGGCAGAAAAAATAACCGACGCACAAGCGGTGCCTCAACCACCAGAATTGAAGACGCACTTCAAGCCCAAAACAGTAATTCTGATGCCTTAAATTTCACCGATACGCAATATGGTGCAAAATTCTCTAATCAATTCAAAGTGCAGTGGTCGCGGTTTTTGCCTAGTTTTCAAACCGAAGATCCATTTGCTCCGGTTATTTTAATCGGCTATCGAAATCCGCTTTTGGCAAGCACACAAACTTTAATTGCCGGAAATTCAACAGCCAGCACAAATCAAAATTTTGCTGATACACGAAAAGAAACCAGATGGCAATTTCAAGATTCAGTAACGTATATTGCAGGTTCACATTCATTAAAATTTGGTGCCGATATGCAAAATGTTAATTCTAAAACAACCGGATTAGGTGATGCGACCGGAACGTTTAATTTTGCGAGTGTTTTAGATTATCAGAACAACAAAATGTCGCGTTACCGGCAAAATTTCGGAACTGCGTCTGATGTTAAAAACAGATATTACGGTGTCTATTTCAACGATCAATTCAAACCTTTTTCATCGGTTACGTTAAGCTACGGCTTGCGATATGAAAGAGAAACAGCAGTTTCAGACAACAATAATTTCGGACCTAGAGTTGGTATTGCTTGGGATCCGTTCAAAACAGGGAAAGGTGTAATTCGCTTCGGGACAGGAATATTTTATAATCGGGTGCTTTTGCGAACGGTCGGAGAATCAATTCAAAATGCAAATTTGAACCAAGTTTCTTTTGATTCAAACACAATCGGAACAGCCGCAACCGATAACCGAAGAATTGCAGTTTTAGCAAAAATCGCTCAACAATTTCCAAACAGATATTTAAGTTTAACTGATTTCAGATCGGCAGTTGCTGCGGCTTGTGCTTCAATAGTTACAACATTATCTTGTAATTCAACGTCCGGATTTGGCGGAAGTGTTTCAGCCGGCGGAAGTGCCTTGCGTTCAGTTGACGCAAACTTGAAAATTCCGGAAAGCTATCAATTTAATGTTGGTTTTGAGCGTGAAATTGCCAAAGGTTTAATTTTTGAAGCAAATTATACTTGGAATAAAACTGCACATTTATGGCGTGATACAAACCCGAATGCTCCAAAATTACCGACAGGTTTTGCTGATTGGACATCATATTTAATTGCAAATCCGTTTGTATTTACAGACGTAAATGCAACCACGCCAACAACTAGAACTTATCGTTTTTATCTTGGTTCAGCTACAGATGGCAGCGGAACTGCAACTGCTCAAGGTGGAGCAACCGCATGTGCAACCACCGGAGTTATAACTTGTTTTGTTAATTTGAATACATTAAATTCAGGCACAACTGCTCCAAGTATTGCTGTCAACGGAAGTGCAACAAACTCGGTCGGTTCACCAATTCCGATTGCTTTAGCTGCTATTGCAAGATTCAGACCTGACCAAACAGCTAGTGAAATATCAAAAATTCGTTCAATCGGAAATGCAAAATATCAAGGTTTAATTTTAGAACTTCGCAGTCGTTTCCGAAAAATTGGTGGCGGTTTTGGTGCTTCGGCACGAGCAGCATATACGCTTTCAAGCACAAAAGATGATGGCTTGAACAATACTTCAAACGCCGAAGTTGATGGCGATTTTAGCCGTGAATTTACCCGAAACCTATCAGACCGCCGACATCGTTTTGCTTTATCCGGAACTTTTGATACGCCAAAATGGTTGGGCAGAGTGAAGTTTTCTCCGTTGTTTAGATATGGAAGTTCCGCACCTTTTAATCTTGGTTCAGGTGGAACCGATCGAAATTTAGATGATTTATCAACTGACCGTTTGAACTTTAGCGGCAGTTTGAAAGACATTGTTACAAGAAAGCCCGGATCGGATTTTCCGACAGCACTTGCGGCACAATTTTCACTTCAACCAATTGGATCAAAAAGTGGAAACTTGGTACGAAACTCCGGAACAGGACCAAGTTTTTATACGTTTGATTTAAGTGTTACAAGAGAATTTAAACGTGGAGAGCATTTCAAATTCCGCCCAACGGCTCAGTTTGATAATGTTTTGAACGCCGCAGTTTTTAGTTATGGCTCTGAATTTATTGACTTTACGGCTTTAAGAGACGATGGAACTCTGCCAACTGCAACTCAATTAACAAACCGTGCAAATTTTCTTGTTCCACAAAGAACTTATCGTCAACGGCAAATTCGTCTTGGTTTCAGGTTAGATTTCTAATCCGAGATTTACATAAATTACCATCGCCGATTGCGTTGCCCAAACTCAGTCGGCGATTTTTTTAAATCTAAAAGCTTCGCCGGAAAAGATACGATGCCCGGATAAAGAATCTTCGTCCGTCGCGGCGAAAACCGTTGTCGAATTTATCGAGAAAATCGTTATAGGATTTGTAGTTTAAATTGTCGTTATAGCCGACGTAAAACGCTGTTCCCGGGTTCGGACTCCAACCGAAAAGCAGTTGACCGGTGAAAGAACCGTCGAGCGTTTCGTAATCTGCTCTTGCCCGCACAAAAATAAAACGAGTAAATTGATAAGTTGAACGCAACGAAAAAATGTTCGAGTCGAAGGCGGTCAATTTTGTGTCGTTTCGCGTCAATTTCGAACGGTTGTAACTTAAATCGATGCTCAACGGATCGGTCGGCTGCAAACCAAGCCCGACACTGTATTGAACGCTCAAACCTTTGCCCGGATCTTTTCGGCTGATGCCCGAAAGCGCCGCCGGGCTGACTCTCCGAAATCGGTTGCCGGCTCCGAAATCAAAGTCTAATTTGTTTTTTACAAAACCGGCTCTCGATTGCAGACTAAGGCGTTTATTAAAGGTTTTATTGGCGTTTGCAAACGACCAAAACTGTAATGCCCCGCGAAAATCTTTGCCGGCAAAAGGCAAAAGCTGATTCACGTTTCGGAATTCGTCTTCATAGATTTTTTCAACGCCGATGCCGGATTCCGAACCGATTCGGAACTGTTTTTGAAAACTCCATTCGGTTTGAAAAGTTGATTTTGCTTCCTGCGTTCTGCCTTTTTCGTCGAAATTGTAGCTGAAAAATGTCCGAGTGGTTAACCCGATCAGCGTTTTTTTTGCGTTTGGCTGGGTGCCGATGCGAAAACCCGTTGAAATTCCGTGCGTGTTTACGCGTCGCGTAAAACCAACATCGGCTTGATAATCTCGGCTGCGTCCGCTGATTCCGATTAAATATCCGCGATTTCTGCCCGTGTAATCGTAGGTTACCTGATACGCAATGCCGTTTCCGCGACGATATTCATTGATGTTTTTATTTGGACTGAAAAAATTTCGATTGGAATTGGTGCCGACGATTTGGAAATTGAAATTTGCTTGTCTGTTGACTTGGAATTTGCCGTCGATGCCGAATAAATTATTGTGCCTTCTTGCTCCGAAATGATAGGTTGTGGCGATAAGTCCGATATTCGATTGAGTTCCGATGTCGCGTCTGAGCCGCAGAACGCCGATGTACGCTTTGGTTTTTGTGTTCGGAAAACGATCGACTGCCGTAAAAACTCCGAATGTATTTCTTCCGCTTTTGCCCGTTAATTTAAACGCGACATCAGGATCGGCAATGTTTCGCGTGTTGACAACTTGCAACGGCGTGCGAAAATAATCGTTGCCTTCGAGAAAAAACGGACGCTTTTCGGGAAAAAAAATCGGGAAACGTTCATTTGCGCTCACGACCGGAGCATCGGCTTCAACCTCGGCGAAATCGGGATTTACTGCCGCGTCCAAAGTAACATTCGGCGTAATTTGATATTTGATTGAAACGCCGATGTCTTGCTCGATCGGGCGATTTAAAAGTCGTGATTTAAGCGGTTCGCGCAAATCTTTAACGCGGTCGGCTGATTCGCTGAGTGTAATACTTGGAACAATTTCCAAGTTTCGTTCGATTTTTATATCGTCTAAGCCCGTAATTTTTCCGATTTGTATAAGCGGCGTAATTCCACGCTCGATCGGCATCCACGAATCGTTTTCATCATTAAAACGGCTGATTTTACGGACGATGTTAAAGCCCCACTTTTTACCTTTGCCGTAATCGAATCGCAACGATTTGAACGGAATTTTTACCTCGACCGTCCAACCGTCAGTCGTAATAACGCCTTTCGATTCCATCACAATATCAACGCTCAAATCAGGCATTCCTTGCGTTTCAGCCGTCGTAATACCATCGGCTTGCACGCCGAAAGGATTGAAAAACAGAATGTAAGCGCGCCGTTGATCGTTAAAAGTATCAAGCGTTATCCGAACATTATCATCGCCGAAAACGTCGTCGCGTTTGGCTAAAGTGGCACGGACTTTATCGGAATCGTCAAAGCAATGAAACGCGAAATATAGATTTTTTTCATCGTAACCCGTGTAGCCGATTGTTTCTTTCGACGGCGGAATGTTGTCGCCCGGACGGATTTGGATAAAATCTTTGAAAACCGCCGCTTTTTTCCACATTTCATCATCGAGATTTCCGTCGATTATCGGCGAACCGGCGAATTTCGGCACAATAATCGGCACGGATTTTTCCGGCGGCACAATAATTTTGGTTGCGTTATTTTGCGCAAAGAGCGGAATAACAATAACTATAAAAAGTAGAAACGAAGTAATTTTTTTCACGATAAGCGGTAATGAGACAAAAAACCAAACCCCGATTAAACGTAACGAAGCGAAAATTTGTTTCAATTTATGTTTGCCGGTAAAATGTTTGTAACCTATACTTTAAACTAAGTTCAGCTTTATTTTATAAAATGTTACCAGTAATTCATCAAGGAAATTTGAAAGCCGAAGGTTTTCGTTTTGCCATAATCACATCGCGTTGGAACGATTTTTTGACCTCGAAATTAGTCGAAGGAGCAATCGATGCTCTGGAAAGATTAGGAGCGGACGAAAAAGCGATTGAAATTTACAAAGTTCCGGGAAGTTTCGAGCTGCCGTTGGTGGCGAAAAGAGTTGCCGAAATCGGGAAATTCGATGCGATAATTTGTCTCGGCGTGGTTATTCGCGGACAAACTCCGCACTTTGATTATGTGGCGGGCGAAGCGGCAAAAGGAATCGGACAAGTTTCGATGAATGCCGATTTACCGGTGATGTTTGGTGTGGTAACGGCTGACACGCTTGAGCAAGCAATTGACAGGTGTGGCGTAAAAGCGGGAAACAAAGGGTTTGAAGCGGCAATGTCGGCGGTCGAGCTGGTGAATTTGTTCAAAGGAATAAATCCCAAAAAGTAAGACATAATTCTTTTAGAAACGTGAGCAAGGTTATGGGAACAAGGCGGAAAGCAAGAGAGTGTTCATTGCAAATGTTGTTTGCGGCTGATGTTGCAAAAACTCCGAGCAATGTTTTGACAAAATTATTTTGGAACGAATTAGGCGAGCCGGAAACAGACGAAGCGACTCGCGAATTTGCCAATAATTTAGTTGTCGGCGTGTTGAAAAATATTGATAAGATTGACGAGAATATTCGCGTCAGAGCGGAACATTGGCGAATTTCGCGGATGGCAATCGTTGACCGAAATGTTTTACGACTCGCCGTTTATGAATTTTTGTTTGAAAATACTCCGAATACGGTGGTTATCAACGAAGCCTTAGAGATTGCCAGACGCTATTCAACTTTTGAAGCAACCCAGTTTATCAACGGAATTCTCGACGCTATCAAAAATGATTTGGAGAAAAAATCTGCCGTTTCCCCGATTATCGAACTTAATAATGCGCAAATTACTCCGCCTTAATTTTCAGAAAGGCTTTCGTCTTGCTTAACTAATGGAAAATTTCCGAGAAGAATTTCTGACAGAAACTGCTTCAACCTTAAAAACTTTACACGAAAAACTTAAATACTCATCAGATTTTGATGTCTATTCGAGCGAACTTGCTCGTCAAATTCACACGCTCAAAGGTTCGGCTCTAACTTTTGATTTGTATATTCCGGGTCGGGTTATTCACGAAATAGAAAGTCTTTTGCAAGCTCAAAAAGAACGCAAAATCACTCATCCGGAATGGGTTAAAGACGTTTTGGACGAGAGTTTTACGGTGTTGTCGGAACTTTTTAATCAAGCCTTAGAAGGAAAAGAATTAGTTTTTCCGCAAGAACTTTCAACTAAAATCAGCTATTTAATCGAACCTGCCAAAGAAAGTCTCGAAATAACTTTGCCGATCGATTTTCCGGCGGATTTGCGTTCGCAACTTTCGGCTTCGGAACTCCGCAATATCAACACGACATTGCTGAACGGCAACGACATATTTTTGCTCGAAGTCAGTTTTTTGGCAAATACTTTCCCCGATAAGTTTAAAAGAATCCGCCAACGACTGGATGAAAGTTGCGAGGTTATCGGAACTTTTATGGTTACGACTTTTGATGCCGAAAGGACAACTTTTCGGATTTTGTTGGCAACCCAAATTCCGTCGGACGAACTCGGTTTAATCACGAATTCCGTCGAAGGAAAAATTATTTACAAATATCTGAACGAAAAAGCCGAAGTCGGCAGTGATGAAAACAGTTTGAAAAACATCGTTGCCCAAGCGATTGCGAACGGAAAACAAACGGCGCGCAAACTCGGCAAGGAAATTGATTTTGAGATTTCTCTGCCGGAAATCGAGCTTTCGGAAAAACAACTTGAAGTTGTTTCGATTGCTTTTTTGCACTTGATTCGGAACGCTGCCGATCACGGAATTGAAAGCAAAGAAGAGCGGCTTGAGGCTCAAAAATTACCGCACGGACATATTTCAATCGAGGCTTCGGCGGGAAAAAACATCTTTCGGGCGATAGTAAAAGACGACGGACGCGGAATCGATACGAAAAAAGTGTTTGAACTTGCGGTACAGAAAAAAATCATTGAACCGACCGCAACTCTGAGCAACGAAGAAATTTGGGAATTTATTTATAAACCGGATTTTTCAACTTCGGCGGCGGTTTCGGAAATTTCAGGTCGCGGAATCGGGCTTGATGCCGTAAAAAATGCAATTCGGCAAGCACACGGTGAAATTCGCGTTCAAAGCATTTGCGGTCGCGGAACCGAATTCGAGATTTATCTGCCGACAAGTTAGCGGAAATTCCAATTAAAAGAATCTGAAATAGTTATGAGTATAAAAATCGGTGTTATCGGTTGCGGTTATTGGGGTCCGAATTTGATTCGGAATTTTGCCGAAAATGAAAATGCGGAACTTATTTGGCTGTGTGATTTGGACGAAAACCGTCCGCTGACTTTCAAACGTCGTTATCCGACAATTAAAACAACTTCAAATTTTCAAGATTTAATCGACGATTCAACGCTTGAAGCCGTGGTTATCGCCACGCCTGTAACCACGCATTTTCCGCTGGCAAAAGCCGCGCTCGAAGCCGGAAAGCATGTTTTTGTCGAAAAACCTTTTACCGCGAGTGTCAAAGAAGCCGCAGAATTGGTCGAACTTGCCGCCAAAAAAGGCTTGAATATTTTTGTCGATCACGTTTTTTTATACACGGGAGCGGTGCGAAAAATTAAGACTTTGATTGATTCGGGCGAACTTGGCGAGTTGCTTTATTTCGATTCGACTCGCGTTAATCTCGGTTTGTTTCAACGCGACATCAACGTTGTTTGGGATTTGGCTCCGCACGATTTTTCGATTATGGATTATTTAATCGGACGCGAACCGCAGCAACTTTCTGCCGTCGGAAGTTCGCATATTGCCCCCGATATTGAAAATGTGGCGTATGTCATCTGTAAATTCGACGACGAATTTATCGCCCATTTCCACTTTAATTGGCTGGCTCCGGTAAAAATTCGCCAAATGCTGATTGCGGGAAGCAAGAAAATGATTATTTTCGACGACAACGAACCTTCGGAAAAGTTGAAAATTTACGATAAAGGCGTTGACACGACGGGCGACAAAGAATCTGCGTATGAAACTTTGGTCAGCTATCGAACGGGCGACGTGTGGATTCCGAAAATCGACGGAACAGAAGCGTTGAAAAGCGCGTGCCACGAATTTTTGCTCTCGATTATCGAAAAGCGTCAACCGTTTACCGATGGCGAAGCAGGTTTAAGAGTCGTCAGAATGTTAGAAAACGCTCAAATTTCGATTAAAAACGGCGGAAACTTTGTCAAAGTTTAATCGCAAAAAAATTTGCAAAACGCTGTCATCCAATTAGTCGTCTTTTACAAAACAATAAATTCGGTAAGACGACAGAGGTATCCGATACCGAAACAATTAAACAACAAAAGGAGAATAAACTATGAAACTGACAATAATTCTGTCCTCGGCGCACGCAGGACTTTCCACGGCAGTTATTTTGCTGAACAAAAAAGGCACCAAGAAAGCGAAGGATTTGGCAAAAATTCTCGACGCGGCTGACAAAGGTATTCTGAATTATTTGACCGGCGGTGATGACAGTCAAAAATAACGACAATCAAAAATAAAAAAGGCACGGAAATTAACCGTGCCTTTTTTATTTTGATTAAACCGACAATTATTGTTCGTTAAAGTCCGCCACCGCCGTGTCGCCGGCTGCCCCCAAACCGAAAGCCGAGAACGCGCCGTTGGTTGATTGTCTGATGAAGAATGTTCCGGCACGCCAAACAGCAATGTCAACTTTGCCGTCGCCGTCGTAATCGCCGACTGCTTCGCTGTCCGTGTTAAGCCCCCAACCTAAAAATGTTGTCGGGCTTCCCGTGCGCGGCAAAATGAACCAAGTTTTTTGTCCGCCGACATTTCGCGTAACCGCAAAATCTGTTTTGGCATCGCCGTCGTAATCTCCTGGGATTAGTGAATCGCCCGATAATCCCCACGGGAAAACCTCTGTTCCGCCGGCTGATTTCAACAACGAAAATGTTGCCGGCGTCGTTACCATAACAGGTAAATTACGGACACAGAAATCGAATTTACCGTCGCCGTCGAAATCTCCCGGATACGCAATCGTTTGACCCGGACCCCACGGAACGTAGGTAATGTTTCTCGCCGGATTATTCAAACTGCCGCGAAAGTAGAAGAAACTTTGGCTGGTCGCTAAAGTTCCGGTCGCAAAAACTGCGACATCCGCTTTACCGTCGCCGTCGTAATCGCCGACTACAGTCGGAACATCGAAACGACTTTGTTCGCCGAAACGATCGATGCGGACAGTATTCGTCATACTTTGCAAAATATAAAACGCCGATTGGGTCGCGGTCATACTTCCGCGCCAAATCGCAATGTCGGTTTTGCCGTCGCCGTCGAAATCAGCCGGCGTATTAACATCCGTCGGTAAACCCCAATCAAAAGCAAGTGTTCCGCCAATTCCGTTCAGATTATAAAACCAACGGCGTTGTCCCGCAGTATCTCTGGTAACCGCGTAATCTGTTTTGCCGTCGCCGTTAAAATCGATCGGCGCTTTATTGGTCGGGGCGACCGGCGAACAAGGTGCGGCAGTTGTCGCCATATTACGCGGAACAGGCGCGGTTATGACATCAAAATCGACGCTGTTGACATCCGTATCGGTACAACCCGCAGTTTTGCGAACACCGCCTTGGGTTGCCGTCATCGCCGCGCCGTTATTGATCGATGTTCCTCCTTCGCCGTTTCCGGCAGTTCCGTTTCCGGCGGCGCCGTAAGCAACCCAATCAACCAGCAGAGCAAGTTGTGCAGGGCTGCACGGTGTGGCGGTTGCTCCGCAAGTATTAATCGGTAACGCCGCAGTTGCCAAAGCAACTTTTCCGCTTGCTGCCGACATCGTTAAATTGCCTGTAACTGCGTCCGGCGTTACGGGAAACGCCGCCCCGACACTGCCTGTCGGACCTGTCTGAACCATAAAATATTGACCCGGATTTAAGGTTACATTCGGCAGAGCAAACGCATTGCCTGCGGCACTTGCGAATTGCCCGACCGCTGAACCGTAGTAAAGCGAAAGACCGTTTAGTGATTGCGGTGTGCTTGAAATGTTTTTGATTTCCGTATAATCAAAAAGATATGTTCCCGCCGCACCGCCGCCGCCGCCGTTGACTTGGCTGATAACCAGCGTAGTTGAAGCCGCTGAAACCGTGCCGACTAAAAATTGACCGATGCAGACAGTCAGAATAGTTGTAAATACGAACCTAAAAATGTTTTTCATAAAATTTCTTTCTCCTCTTTCAGACAAAATCGCTTCAGAGGGCGATAAAAGCGAACCGAATGTGTATTTTTTACCTCGCAAAATGACTTTACAAGATTTTTTATTGTTGGAAAGAGAATTTTACCGGAATTTTGTAAAAATGTAACTTGAGAACAAGCGTGTAACAAACTTTTAAGGTCGTTTTTGCGGTTGTTTAGCCGGATTTGGATTTACGGCGATTGATTCGTAGCGAAAAACGGTTCCGCCGAAACCGACTGCCCAACCTGTTTTGCCGATAAATGTTAATCTTTCAAGTTTGTGCGGCGTGTTGATTTTGACAGGTCGCCAAGTTTTTCCACCCGATTGAGTTTGCAAAACCGTGCCGCCTTCGCCGACGGCAAAACCCTCGGACGCAGTAAGAAACCAAATATCGGTTAAATTACCGACAACATTCGATTTTTGCTCGCGCCACAATTTTCCGCCGTTTGCGGTGGTAAAAATTTTGCCGTCGGAACCTGTTGCCCAGCCTTGTTTTTGATCGAAGAAAAATATCGCGTTCAACCGATTTTTGGCGCCATTCGGCAAATTTGTTTGATTCCAACTTTCGCCGCCGTCGTCCGTGAACAAAATTGTTCCGCCGGCACCGACGACAAAGCCGTTTTCCGCATCATGAAAAAATCCGTCGAGCATTACAAATCGACTTGGCGTAGCAATTTTTTTCCAAGTTTCGTTGTCGGCTTGCATTTTGAAAATCGAACCTGCTTCGCCGATTGCCCAACCTTTATCGTATTTATCAAAGAAAAACCGCGACAAACGCTCTTTTCCGGTGCCTTCGCTAAATTCGATTTTGTCCCATGTTTCGCCGCCGTTCAACGTTTTCAGCAAATACGAAGGCGATTTTCCGCCAAGATTATAAACATCGCGTTCGCACAGCAACCACCCGTTTTTCGCATCGGCAAAATGAACGTCTAAAATTGTATCTTTGGTAAAACTTTTTTTCTGTAACCAAGTTTTTCCCGCATCGGTCGTGTATAAAAACGTGCCGTTACTGCCGACAATCCAACCTTTTTGCTCGCTGATAAATTGGACGGAGTGAAGCCACGAGAGAATTGTGAGCTTCTTTTTCGTCCAATCGGCACAGACATTTTGAAAGCACAACAGCAAGAAAATAACAACGAAAAATTGTTTGAATCTATTCATAATATCAGTTTGCGGAAACAGAAAGCAGCAAGCAGAGAAATCCGCCTACTGCTCAATGTCGGTTAAATATTGACCTTTATCTTTTGCCTTTGCGGCTTAAAACGGGCTGCCTAAAAGTAATCTGAAAATACTTGCTTTCTCTAAAATTTTGCCGATTGACGCTAAATTAAATTTGAATTTTGCATCAGGCACAAAAACTTGGTCGCCGGGTTGCAGAAAAACAGGCGCCGTTTTTCCTAGTTTGAAATCGGCTAAATTAAAGGTTTTTTGTTCCAACATTCCTTGCGCGGTGTAGCTGAAAATTGTTACCCGCTTTTCGTCGCCTTCTTTTAATACGCCGCCGGATTCAATAATTGCTTCGTAAACGCTCACTTTTCTGTCCATCACCCGCACGCCCGGAGCGGCAACTTTGCCGAGAACGCTGTAACGCGCCGAGTTTGCTTGCTCAAGCGTTACGGAAACACTCGGCGAAATAATATACTCGTCTAATCGTTTCGCTATTTCGGCTTCAATTTGTTCGGTCGTTTTTCCGGCGACAAAAACGCTGCCGATTAACGGATACGAAATTTTCGCGTTTGGCGGAACAGCTTTTCCTTCGATGCAGTAAGCCGGACATTGACCGAAAACTTCGATTGAAATAACGTCTTTCGGTCCAAGCCGATAATCTGTCAAGTAATTTTGATAAACCGGCAGAATTTCTTTTTCTTCTTCGGTTTGGGCAACTTCGTCTTTTAATTTCGGCGGTTCGTCGTTCGGCGCGGAAACAACTTGAGTTTCAGCCGTTTTCGGTTCAATCGGAGTCTCTTTTACTTCTTCCGGCGGAGTCGGTTCAGGCTGTTTATCGGATTTTTTGATAATCATAACCTTGCCTTCATCAATTTTTGGTTGGGCAAAAACGCCGAGCGTCAACGCCAAACAAACAACCGAAATTATACCTGCGTTTCGAACTAAATTAACTGTTTTCATCTCGTTTCTCCAAAATAACCCGACAGTTTCAAATACTGCCAACCACTAAAAATGCTTATTAAACAACTTTATCCAAAAAAATCTCACCGAGCGCCTTTTCCGAACAAAACGGTTTTCACGGTTTCCAACACAATGACAAAATCCAACGCCAATGTCTGATTTTTGATGTAATACAAATCATACTGCAATTTTTGCCGCGCGTCTTCAACCGATGCTCCGTACGGATATTTTATTTGCGCCCAACCCGTTAAACCCGGAGCAGTTAAATGACGGTGTTCGTAAAAATCGATTTCATCCGCCAAAAGCGCGACAAAATTCGGGCGTTCGGGTCGCGGTCCGACAAACATCATTTCGCCTTTGATGATGTTCCAAAATTGTGGAACTTCGTCCACCCGAATCTTGCGGATAATTTTTCCGACTCGCGTCGTGCGGTTGTCATCGGTCGTTGCCCAAACCGGACCGTCTTTTTCGGCATCGGTTCGCATCGAGCGAAATTTGATTACGTCAAAAGGTTTACCGTTTTTCCCGACTCGTTCTTGTTTATAAAATATCGGTCCGCGTGATTCCGATTTAATCAAAATCGCCGTAATTATTCCGATCGGCAACGAAAGCACCAAACCGATTAAACCTAAAAGACGATGAATAGTTTCACGAAAGACGGATTTTACGCGATTGTCGCGTCCGCGTCCGGCAAAAATCAGCCACGAAGGTCTGAGCATATCCAGATGAACTTGTCCCGTCACACGCTCGTAAAACGACGTGCATTCTTCGATGCCGACGTTTCCCGCCAAACTCATTTCCAATAATGTTTCAACCGGAAACTTTCCGCGGCGGTCTCTGATGGCGATTACGATTCTGTCAATATCATTTGTTTTGACGATGTTTTCAAGGTCTTCGGTTGTCCCTAAAATTTTTACATCGGGAAGTTTTTCGAGTACTTCATCAGGATTTGCGGTGGCAAAACCGACTATTCGGTAACCTGCGTCGCGTCGTTTCAAAACGCCTTCGGCAGTATCGATGGCGACTTGTCCCGAACCGACAATCAAAATTTTCTCGCCGATGTCGGGATGTCCGGTGAGATAATGAATCAGCAATTTCCAAAAAAGAAGGGCGATAAGCACCAATCCGACCGAGTAAATCGAAGTTCCGCGCCCGATCAGCAACTGCGGAATCATATAGTAAACAAAAGCCAACAAAGCCCACGCGATGCCTAACGCTTGGACTAACCGAAGCAATAACTCTCGCCGATTTCCCATCACGGTAAAATCGTAAAGGTCATAAAGATAAAGAGTCAGCAGGCAAACAAGTGTTGCCAAACTGACTTTCAGATAACCGTTATTTTCGTTGAGTTGATATTCGGCGCCGATTAAACTGAGGCGAAAAAACAAAGCCAGCACAATCCCGCCGTAGATTATTGCAGCATCAGCAAGAATTAAACCGATTGTTCGCGGACTGAATTTAGTTACAGCCATTTGGTGTTAAATAGATATTCTCCGGATTTTTTTGAGCGTTAATGTCTTTCCCGAATAACATTAATCTTTCAGTTTTTTATTATAGTAACCGTAATTGTAATTGGATTCGTCCAAAGTTTCTTCACTTTCATTCAGCACCACGCCCAACATTCTTTCGCGTGGAAGTTTGTCCAAAATCCGGTCAACGGTGGCGTAACTTGTTCTGCCGGAGCGAATGACCATTAAAGCGCCGTCGGCGTGATTTATCAAAACCGTTGCGTCCGTAAAAATTCCGAGCGGCGGAGCATCGATAATCACAAAATCAAACATCTCGCGGGCTTCGCGCAAAATTTCTTTGAACTTCGGACCCGAAATCAATTCGGCAACATCGCTGCGGGCTTCTCCGCCGGGCAAAAGATGAAGTCCCGAAGGTTGAAGTCGGATAATCGAATCGGTCAAACTTGCTCTTCCCGCTAAAATTTCGGATAAACCTTTATCGGTTTCGATTCCCAAGTAGTCCGAAAGACTCGGCATCCGCAAATCGCTGTCGATGATCAGAGCTTTAACGCCGTCGGTTTGAGCCAATAACCACGACAAATTCAGCGATGTTACGCTTTTGCCTTCGCTCGGTCCGACGCTGGCAACGACAATCGATTGCAGTTTTTGCCGCTGACTTTTATGTAGAATATGAGTTCGAAGACTTCTGTATTCTTCGCAATAATTGGAATGCGGTTGCGTAATCGCCACAAGTCGAGGCTCGACACGCTCTGCTTCAACGTCCCAAGTTACAAACTCGGGAAGACGTTTTTCGGCAGGACGTGCCAAGCCGGCAGCGTTCAAAGTTGCCCTGGCAGAGATTTCCGTTGTCAAATTAGGGAGTGCCGTCCCAATTGAAGTCGCGGTCTGCTCATTGAACGCTGAATCGGGTACATCGGATTTACCGATTTTGAAATCTTGGTTTTGAAATAATTCGGGCGGCGTGTTATTGCCTCTGCCGGCACGGTCAAACGCCACGACTTTCCCGCCGGTAACAGGTGTTTCGTAACCGACTTCAATCTGTTTTTTCTGTAATGCTTTAAGAATACTCATCTTATTACTCCGTATATCAATTAAAAATTACGAATTGCGAACTAAAAATATATTTGATTTTTATTGTGTACTCAAACAAAAAACGATTCTTAATTTTTAATTTTTAATTTAATAAAACCCGCCGACTTCTTCTATTTCCAAACTTACGTCATCGTCTAAATCGTCGAGCAGATTTCGACGGTTGGCGTTATTGAAATTTCCGCTTGCATAACCTGCATCTTTGGTCGGAAAAGATTCGCTGACAAAGGCGGATTTCGGTTGTTCGGTTCTGCGTCCGCCGCTGCTCAATTCTTCGCGTCCTTCGGCGGTCAAAATTCTGGCTGACGAAACCATTCCGGACGCTTTATCGTTGCTGAACAAAGTCTTTTTCTCAGGCAATAAATCTAAATTTTCGGCAACGTCTTCGATAATTTGGCGACCGATAATTTGTTCGCCCGCCGCGTAACCCGCCAGCATCGCATTGTCGCAAATGTTGTTGATTTGACGCGGAATGCCTTCGGAACATTGATAAATAAAATCAACCGCTCCGGGCGTAAACACATTTGGTTGATCGGAACCCGCGATTAACAGACGTTCGGTGATGTAACGTTCGGTTTCATCGACATTCGGCAGTTGGTGCATATTGCAACGCAACGCGACACGCTGTTTTAATTGGCGTAAATTAGCTTGGTTGAGTTTTTCACGAAGTTCCGGCTGACCTGTCAAGATAATTTGCAAGTGTTTGGCGTTGTCTGATTCAAAGTTCATCAGCAATCTGATTTCTTCCAACACATAATCCGACAGTTCGTGCGCTTCGTCAATGATTAAAACCGTTCGCAGACCGCGACGATGACGTTCGGCTAAAACTTGTCCCATCAGCGAAAGTAATTCGGATTTATTGTTCCAATCTTTGATGCCGAGCATTTGCGTTACTTGCAAATAAAATTCGTCCAGCGAAAGACGCGGATTAAAAATATAAGCCGCCAAAACGCTTGAGTCAAGCCGTCGCAAAATCCACCGCAGAGCAGTTGTTTTTCCTGTGCCGACTTCGCCCGTCAAGACAATCAAGCCTTTGGCGTTTTCCAGTCCGTAATACAAACTTGCCAAAACTTCGTTGTAACTCGGTGTGAACACAAGGAAACGCGGATCGGGTGTTAATGTGAAAGGTAAATCTTCTAAGCCGTAAAATTCTTTATACATATCTTTCGCCTCTTTATCATGCAGATTTCAATTCTCTGCTTTTCATTTAATTCTTTGTCGTTCGCTGAACTCGCAACTGCCGATTATAAAACCAACCGGCAGAAACAAGTTACAAACCGTTTTCTGACAACTGATATAAATGACTATGAAACTATTTTTTCCAAAATCTTGGTCATCTGCAAAGCCATCGCAATCAACGGAATGCTTCCGACCGTTGCCGCGATTGCCGCAAAAACTTTCATCCAATGAAGCCGTTTGTTCCACGCCATTTCCTGATAAGTAAGTAACGGCGGAACTGTCGCCAAAATCGGTAAACCTGTGTAATGTTTGGCATCTTCTACACTTTTAATCTTGAACAAACGCGGAATTTCAATCAATGCGATTAAAAATAAACCGAGTACCAAGCCGATTGCGGTGCCGACCGCAACCAACATATAGCGTTTGGAGGCATTAATCGGACCTGTCGGTAAATTTGCCGCGTCTTGCACTTTGATTGTTTCGCCTTGGGCGTTGATTGCGACTTCAAGTTGCATTTTTGAATCACTTTGCTTTTTCAACAAATCATCGTACTCGACTTTTGCCGATTGATACGCATTGGTAACTCCTTCAAGCGCGACTTTGACATCCGGAATCGTATTGATCTTTGATTCAAGAACGGCGATTTGTTGTTTATTTTGACTCAAATCGTTGTCTCTAGAAACCATTTGTTGTTCGGTTGATTTAATCTGTGATTCGAGTCGTTCTTTTTCGATTGCAATACTTTGGCTGTCGAGATTAGTTTTTTCGGCTCCGCGTCCAATCGCATCTTTTACACGCTTTTTGGTGGTTTCGTCCAATTTAACCAACTCTTCTTCGACTCTGGCAATTTCATTTTTCTTGGCAATTACGTCGGGATGTTTTTCCTTATATTGCTTCAAAAGATTGTCTAATTGACCCTTTAAATCGGCGCGTTTTTGGCTTAACGAAGCATATACGGGCGTGTCTTCAATTCTGCCCATATTTTCCGCATCCATTTGAGTTGATTTTGTACCGTACCGTTCAATCAAAGCCTTTTGACTGTTTAAGGCGCTGATACTTTGATTCAAACGACCTTTTTCGGTCATCAAACTTTCTTTATCCTTTGAAATTGTTTCTTCGCGCTGATGCAAACCTGTTAATTGAGCAATTAAACCTTGCGAAGTGTCGGGCAAACTTTCTTTGTTTGCAGTCATAATTTCTAATCGTCTGATTTCCAACGCATCGAGTTTTGCTTTTGAATCGGCAACTTGTTTATCGAGAAAATCACGCGTTTGTTCGGCTGTTCCGACACCTAAATCAATCTGAGTAGAAACATATCGGCTGGCAAGTTCAGCAGTAACTTGCTGTGCTTTGCGGGCATCGCGGTCTTGGAATTTGATACTGAAAGCCGAAACTTTTTCGCTGGTTTTATCGGTTTCAACCTTGATGGTTGACCGCATTTTTTCGATGATAAGTTCCATCGGTACGCCTTGCGATTTTTCAAATTTATAAAGCTCGTATTTGGCAATCATCGGTTCAAGTTGACTGCGGCTCAGAACTTCGTTGTTCATCGTGCTGATGCGTTGCGCCAAATCGTCGTCGGAAAGCGATGCCACAACTTCTTTGCTGATAGTCGGAGGTTTGACGGTCAACAACGATCTTGATTCGTAAATGCTCGGAAGTTTTGAAACAACATAGCCGACGGCGACCAACGCCGCGACCGTCGGCAACAAAATGTGCCAAAATCTGCGTTTTACTATTTTGAAAATTTCACCCGGCGAAGGCGATCTGAAATCTACTGCCATTACTTTTTTCTCCTATTTCTTTGCCAACTTCTCAAGGTTGTTTTCCGTTGTTTTTACGTCTTCTTTGCGGTCAAGAATTCTGCGAACTCCAACCGTAAAAACGATTAAACTCACGCCGAACATCAACAATGCGAGTGATTCGGGAACCACGCCCAACAATAAATTTCCGTTTGTTATTTCAGCTAAAATCATAAAACTTTCCCACCTTACAAACTGCTTAACAAATTTTTTGCCGACAGAGCATCTGCTTTGCTCAAATCCTTTTCGCTTCTCAGGGCAATTTCAACTTCTTTTTTTGCCGAAGGTTTGTCGCCCGCCGAAGCCAACGCCGTTCCCAACCGCAAGCGATATGCGGGATTCGGATTACGTCCGTTTTGGGTTGCATCCGCCGCATCGACTGTCGTCGCTTTTTTCAAACTTTCAACTGCCGGAGCGTATAAACCTTTTTTGAAATAAACCCAACCGAGCGTGTCGTGAAAACCTGCCGTGTTCGGGTTTTTACTCGCCAAATTTTGCATCAAGGTCAATGCTTCGTCCAAATTTCCTTTTTCGTTCGCGGCTATATTCCACGCTAAATTGTTGACGGCAATCGCGTTATCGGGATTTAAGTCAAGCGCTTTACGATAATTTTTCTCTGCTTCGTCAAAAGATTGTTTCGCATCGTAAAGCATTGCAATCAGCGTATAAACCGCCGAATCAGGCTTTTTGGCAACAACTTTTTGATACTGCTCGATTGCCTCGTCGGTTTTATTTTGACCGATCAGAATTCCCGCGAACGCCGAATATGCGGGCAGATACGAATCGTCGATTTCGATTGATTTTTTGAGTTCGGTTTCGGCTGACGCAAGATTTTTCTCGCTCGTAAAAACGTCCGCATTCAAATAATGCAACGCGGGCAAAATCTTTTTATCGGCGGCGTTGGCAGTAATTTGTTTGTCGATTTCGGCGTGTGCTTGGACAAATTGTTTTTGCTTTGCCAAAACGCCGACCAAGCCGTTTAATGCGTCAAAGTTTTTCGCGTCCAACCTCAACGCTTTTTCATAAAGACTTTGCGCTTCGGTAAAATTTTTGCCGGCAACCGAAACTCTCGCCAGATTAAGCATCGCGCTTGCGGAATTCGGCGACAATTTTTGAACCTCTTGCAAATCGGTTCGGGCTTCGGCTAATTTACCGAGTTGAACATTTGCCAACCCGCGCGAACTCAACGCCCGCACGCGAAGTTCTTCTAAATCTTGCTGAGTCGTTTCCGCATTCGGGAAAGCGCTTTTGACATTTTCGAGCAATTCGTTTGATTGCGTCAACGCTTTGGTCGGTTCGTTTCCGAGAAAACTTGCTTGAATATGAAGCAATTTACTGAATAAATAATTCGGGTGATATTTTTCTAAATCGTTGATAAACGCGCGAGCTTGGTCAGTTTGTCCGAGCGAAAGTTTGGCTTGAGCCATAAAAAATAACGCCGATTTCATACTCGGTTTCTTTTTCAAAACTTCTTCCAAATCTTTAATCGCGGCTTCCGTGTCATTTTGCTGTAATTTCAAACGTGAACGCAGAATTAATGCTTCAATATCGGTATCGTTGATCGCCAAAAGTTTTTCGACTTGTTCGTTCGCCTTGTCGGATTCTTTGCGTTGCAAATAAATTTCGCCGAGTCTGTATCGCGCTTGCACGAATTCCGGCGTGTCTTTCAAAATTGCCTGAAACGTATTGATTGCCTCGTCTTCGCGTCTGACAACCGCATAAAAATCAGCCAACATAACGCGACTTTCAGAGCTGTTTTTTTGTGCGTCGATCAGTTTTTTATACGAAACTTCGGCTTTTTCGTAATCGCGTTGCGAGACGTAAAAAAGCGCTAAGGCTTCGTGCGCGTCAAAACTTTCGGCTTCAACTTCGGTTGCTTTCTTAAATTGTGTTTCGGCTTCTTTGTTGCGGTTTGAATAAGCCAAAAATCTGCCGTATTCAAGCAAGCCTGCGGCTGAATTCGGGGCAATGGAGATTCCTTTTTGGATTGTTTTTTCGGCTTCGGCAGGATTTTCGGTTTTTTGATAAAAACGCGCCAAACTCAGATACGAATCGACTTTGGTCGGCTCAAGCGCGATTGCCTGTTCTAAAACTTTGACAACTTCGGCGTTTGCTTTGCCTTGCGCGGACATCAAACTTGCTTTCAAAATATGTCCTTCGACAAAATTCGGATTTGCCGCGAAAATTTCGGCAAGCAGTTTGTCAACTTCCCAAATCTGCGGCGGATCAAGCAATAAAAAATAATTTCCGAGTTTACTTTTGGCTTCCAAATTGTTTGCGTCAAGAGCAACAACTTGGCGTAAATCCTCGATTGTTTCAAAGAAATTTCCCATCTGCTCGTCGGCGCGAGCCATTCCCCAAAATGCTTCGCCCGAAGTTTTATCAATATCGGAAACTGCCCGAAATTGCATTTTGGCTTCTTGGAATTTTCGTTGTTTAAGTAATTCTTCGCCTTTTGCCAACAGTTTAACCTTGCCGGCTCCGCACGAAGTAAAGGCGAACATCGAGCCGAGAATAACGGCAAGCAGAACGACGGGATAAATTTTTCGGCACTCTTTCAGTTTCATTTTTTGACACACTTTTCCTGCAAAAATTTATAACTGTAAATCTTGGGCAACAAAATTTATAATCGATAAGTTTTTCCAAATTATTAGATTACAAGGGCAACTTGCGACTAAAGATATTTGGTCAAGGAATTTTCAACTCTTTTTTATCAAACGATTTTTGTTTCTTCGGCAAACGTTATTAGAAACATTATTCGACGAAATCGTTGCCAACCTTTGTCGGTTGATGTAAAAGACTTTTAATTGGTTCAATGTTTCAGAAAAACTTTTACTGAAACTTTAAACATTCTTTTTTTGTGCAAACAATTATTATATGCGATTTTTATTCGGGGACAAAGTCGGAAAGATTGTCGGCAATTTCGGAAGATAAATCTAAAGCAGATTGACCGGCGAAATTCTCATCGTTTCCCGCAGGAATCAAAATGCGAATCATCGCGCCGTCGGACCGTTGTTTTACTACGCTGTCAACTATCGTGAAGAATTTGTCGGTGTATTCGCTTGAGTTTGCCCGACCGCGACCCAGATACCAATATATCATAATTTCGCGTTTTGTACCATTTTCTATGAAAAATTTATTTGCGGTAAACGACTTACCGTTTTTTGTACTTATTTCAACCAACTGCGGTTGCTTCATTTCCCAACCTGCTCCGGGCAAACAATTTTGCGGAGAGTGATAGGTTGCACCGCCGCGTTGCGAGGCATAATAACCGATGTAAAGATTTGCGACCGAACCGTTTTTCTCGTACTCACGCATCACATAATCGCTTGCCCGCAACACACTTTCGGTTTGCGGACTAAACTTAATATCACCGCCGCGTTGTTTCCAATCGCCCAAATTATTTGATACTAAACTTAAATTTTGACGAGTAATTTCCGCTTCTCCGCGAGTTTCAAACCAATTTATAAACAAAGATGCGAGCAATAAAGTTCCCAAAATCGGCGCGAACATCGGGCTTTTGTCTTTTGTTTTTGGTTTTTGGTCTTCGGATTTTTGAATTTGAAATTTGGAGTTTGGAATTCGATGAAACTTCTTGACAACAAAATTAACCATCGCCAACAAAACTAATGCGACAAGATAAACCAGCCAGCCGGAAAGTTCGTGAACAAAACCGTCAATCATTGATTTTCCGTAATAATATGTCAAAATTCCGGTCGAAGTTACACGAGCGGCGTTGGTTAAAATCGCAATCGGAACGGCGGAAACCATCAAAATTACGGCTTGATAAAAGTTGAAATTCCGATAAAACGGCGTTCCTTCGGCAGATCTTTCGCGGGTAAAATACGCCAAAACTAATGCCAGCGTAACCAACGTCATCAGCGAACGGATTCCGCTGCACGCTTCGACAACTTCCAAACTGATTGATTGAATTGCTCCGCGCGGCAAAATTTCGATCACATTTCCGTTTCTGACCGATGGAACTTCAAACACGCGAATTCCCCAAACTGCCATCTGCGACGCGAAAATTTGGAGCGGAAACGCAATTTTGTTAAAGATTATTTGCGGAATTGGAATGGCGAGAAGCAGTAATCCAAACGGCACAACCAATAATTTGAGCAGTTGAAACCCGAAAAAATAGACGATAATTGCGGCGAGCATCACGACCAAAGAAATGCGTTGAGTAAATAATTCGGCTCCGAGCGTTCCGGCTAAAAGCAATAAAATTGCCGATAAAATTCCGCCGAAACCTAACCAAATTGACGGATTTTGTAAAGTCTTTTTTAATTCGGCGAATTCAAGCCAAACTATGTAGCCGATGACGAAAGGCACGAGCAAACCGTGCGAATAATTTTCGTCTGTCCACCAATCTAAACCGAGTTTCGCCAACACGTTTCCATACAAAAAGATCAACGCTCCGGCGATAATAGCAGGCTTCCACAGATTTTTTAGCGATAAATTCATCGAACTTGAAACGTTAGGAAACTTTTAATGGCAAAGATATTCCGCAAACTGATTGTACCGGATTTTACATTTTTCGATGAAGAATAAAATCGGCGAGTTCGACTAAAATTTCGGTTTGTTTATTGATTTTGTGCAAATCGGCGATTGCTTCGGCGTGAACTTTTCGGGCTAGGTTTTCGGCT
Organism: Acidobacteriota bacterium; assembly: GCA_031430435.1. Taxonomy (GTDB): domain Bacteria; phylum Acidobacteriota; class Blastocatellia; order Pyrinomonadales; family Pyrinomonadaceae; genus JANNVK01. Next base: position 65,766 of record JANPBM010000121.1, on the reverse strand, counting down.
TCTGCAAGTCCGTAAATACTTGGATACGTTGCTTTTTCGGCTGTAACGTCTTTGCCGGCGGTTTTGCCTAAAACTTCGGTTGTTTGGGTTACGTCCAGCAAATCGTCGGTAATTTGAAACAGTAAACCAAGTTGAGTTGCGTATTGCGTAACGGCTTCGAGTTCAATTTCGTTTGCTTCGCCGATAATCGCCCCGATTCGCACGGAACACGAAATCATCGCACCTGTTTTGCTGTGATGAATTCGTTCAAGTTCTTTAATTTCAATGGTTTTGCCTTCCGCTTCTAAATCGAGTTGTTGTCCCGCGACCATTCCGTAAGGCGTTCCGGAAGCGTTGGCAACTTCGGAAATTAATTTGATTCTTAGTTTTTCAGACAACGTTTCGTCTTCCGCAATTGTTTGAAAAGCAAGATTTTGCAGGCAATCGCCCGCCAAAATCGCCGTTGCTTCGTCGAATTTTATGTGGCAGGTTTCACGTCCGCGACGCAAATTGTCATCGTCCATCGCCGGTAAATCGTCGTGAATCAACGAATATGTGTGAATCATTTCAATCGCTGCCGCACACCGCAAAAGTTTTTCTTCCGGAACGCTAAATGCTTTACCGACGGCAATTACAAGTGCGGGACGAAATCGTTTGCCGCCGCCGAACAAACTCCAACGCATTGCCGCGTGAAGGCGTTTCGGCTCGATTTCGGCAGAAGGTACTGATATATCAAGTTGTTTTTCGACTTTTTTACTGACATCCGCAAAAAAGTTTTTCAGTTGGCTCATTTAGATTGATGTTTTTCTCGCACTCGCTTCGTCGCACTCTCTCATCGTCTGTTAAAAAGGCGTTTCATCTTCATCGTCGTCAAAGACGATTCGCTTGGTGATCTTAGGTTTTCGTTGTTCTTTAAGTTCTTCCGGTTCAAGACTTTGCAGTTGCAGTTCGCCGTTAGAATCAGTCAATAAAACCTCGATTCGGCGTTCGGCTTGCGACAATCTTTCTTGGCATTCACGCGAAAGTTTTACGCCGTCTTCAAATAATTTCAGACTTTCTTCCAACGTCGAATCGCCGTTTTCCAATTCGCGCACAATTTTTTCCAAGTCTGACAACGAGGCTTCAAATGATTTTTTCATATCGTTATAATTGAAAAATTAACATAATTCGGCGGGAATTGAAAAACAGTCGAGTTATTTTAACGCGAGTTCGGGCAATAAAATGTTTTATCGCAGTCTATTAGTAAACTTTTCGGGAAACAAAAAAAGCCTGTCAGTTATTGACAGACTGATTTATTTTATAGAGTGTAGTTTTGCCACCCTGCTTTCGCGTCCCAATCTTCAAGCATATAAACCTTGCCGATGTCGTTATCGGTCAGATCGCGCGTATCGGTTACGAAAATTCTGCCGTCGGGCGATTTGGCAAAAAAACGGACACGCTTTAAGCCTTCCGCCGCCGGAATAATCTCGTAATTGGCAGGCAAATTTAATGAAAAACTCTTGCCCGATTTCAACGTGATCTTTTGCGGAACCAGTTTCGGCTGGGCGTAGATTGAAACGGAAAGCAGCAATAGGCAGAATGTTTTTAGCATTTTTGAATTATGCGATAAAATTGGGGAAAAGGAAATTGTTACGGCGAAATATGCAAGATTTGGTTCTTAAGCTAAAATAAACACAATAACAATGCCTTAAAAAAGGTGCATATTTTTATATCTTAAATCAGCCTTATGACAAAACAGTTATCACCTAGAGAAGAAACTCTTAACGACATTCAAAGTGATCTGACGCAAGAAATTAATAACCTTAGAGATGAAGCCGTCAAGAGAGCAAGTAACATACTTAACAACGACGTAAGCCTACTTTCGCTCAATGCAATTTTAGGAAGCAAAAATAATACCTACGTTGACAGTGTCAGGACGCAATTTCTAGACTTTGAAGACTTTTTTTCTAAATGGCTTAAAGGATTAAATGACGCAGTTGACTCAGATAAGGAATATCCTCAAAGAGCGTCACACAGAATCGTAAGCCTTTTGAAAGACGAAAAAATATTTCAGTATACTCAGAAGCTTTTAGAAAGAAACTTCTATAATAACATTTACGAAATGATAAGGTTAAAACCTGACGAAACGCTTTGGGAGATTTGGTTCGGAGATAATAAACAAATATACGGTTTGCTTATTGCTCCACAAAAAACTTCAACCGGATGGAGAATCGATAAGAGTGAAATAAGGAAAGCGAATTATTGTTACTGGACTGTGGGACATATTATGGAAACCGGGCTTATTGAGCCGTCAAAAAACATTCTAATAAAATTCAACGACCTTGACGAATTTTACAACTTCTATCTAATAACATTTGGTAGCTCTACAAAGTCAACTTATGAACGGAGAATTTATCTCAAGTATGTTGACTATCTTAAGGCTTCGAGTGACCCTATGAATGAACCATTTTTAATACCGGAATTCAGATATAAAGGTTTGGAGACGTATCACGAACATAGACTTGACTTTACTGTATTAAACCAACACAGTGTCGAATTTATTGGTTATGAAATTAGTCCGGTCTCAACTCATATGCAAGTTGCAAATTTGAAAGAAGGACAATTAAAAGTCAATCAAGAATTAAAAGGTAAGTGGGAAAAAGAAATGGCAAAAAGAAATAAGTATTTTGGCACTTTTGGAATAACCACAAATACATTTACAGATACAGACTTAAAAGATATTGATTCATGCTTTAACCAAATTAAAAGCGTCTTGAGTAAAAGACCTGTTAACAAAATATCTGTTGCCCAGCAAAAAGCAAGACTAAATTCATTTTAATAAAATACGTTGGATTTACAAATTTACAAATACGATCAAACGCTACGACTGCGAAGTATCCGTAATTGTCTCGACACAAACCAAACAATGCAGAAGTCTGCGAACACTTACTTCTTTCATATTTCCATATTTCCGCATTTTCTCTAAAAATCTAACGTCAATCGATTAAAAACAGACGATAACCTATCTAAAACAAACGATAATCTCTCTAAAACAGCCGTTGACCGCTTAAAAGATGAGGCAACCTAATAAAAACAGACGATAACCTCTCTTTTTAGAAGATAACCTAATATAAACAGAGGAAATTTAGTATTAAACATTCGACAATCACACAAAAACCGCTTTTATCGTCTTTCAAGAGCAAATTAAATAAACTAAAATTACGACGGACATCAAATTTGTTAAATGAAACGAACCTTACCAATCATCGTAATTTCGCAATTTTTCTGCACATCGCTTTGGTTTGCGGGAAACTCGATAATATCCGACATTGCCCGCGACCATAATCTTGACCAACATTTTTTAGCTCATATCACAAGTGCCATTCAATTCGGATTTATCGCCGGAACCTTAGTGTTTGCAATCTTTACCGTGTCTGACAGGTTTTCGCCGTCAATCGTGTTTTTCGTAAGCTCAATTTTGGCGGGACTTTTTAATCTTGGCATTACGATTGACCAAATTGATTCGACCGAAATACTTTTGTTCAGATTTTTGACCGGATTTTTTCTGGCGGGAATTTATCCTGTCGGGATGAAGATAGCGGCGGATTATTATCAATCGGGACTCGGAAAATCGTTGGGATTTCTGGTCGGTGCGTTGGTGATCGGGACGGCGTTTCCGCATTTGTTGAAGAATTTTGTTGCCGGATTTCCTTGGAAATATGTTTTGTATTCAACCACAACGCTGTCGGTTATCGGCGGATTATGTGTTTTATTTTTGGTGCCTGACGGACCGTTTCGTAAATCGGGAAACAAGATAAAACTGACGGCATTTTTATCGGGATTCAAAAACCCGCAATTCCGCTCGGTTTCGTTCGGATATTTCGGGCATATGTGGGAACTTTACACATTTTGGGCGTTCGTGCCGGTGATGCTCGCGGCATACAACAATTATTACGGCGAAAATTTGAATATTTCGCTTTTATCGTTCCTCATCATTGCTTCGGGCGGATTAGCGTGTGTTTTGAGCGGAATAATTTCGCAGAAATTTGGGACAAAAAAGATTGCGGCAATCGCATTATCTGCATCGTGTTTGTGCTGCATCATTTCTCCGCTTTTTCTGTTCGCAGGTTCAACAAGTTTGTTTATTACTTTCCTGTTTATTTGGGCGTTTGCCGTTATCGCTGATTCGCCTTTGTTTTCAACCTTAGTCGCTCAAAATGCTCCCGATGAATCACGCGGAACTTCGCTCACAATCGTCAACTGCATCGGTTTTTCAATCACAATTATCAGCCTTCAGTTCATCAGCTTTTTGTCGGATAAAATCGACGCTCGATATATTTATATGTTTTTGGCGATTGGACCAATACTCGGATTATTTGCGTTACTGAGAAAAAAACGGTAAAACCATTAAATTAACTGCGGAAAACACACAACGGGCAATCGAAAAATGCAAAAAATTAAAGCCTGAAGTGAAATTTATTAAAGATCGTCTTTTTGTCGTTTGTTCGTCAAATAACTCAAACGTTTATCACGTTCGTTTTGATGTAACGCCTCAATAAAAAGCCGGAAAAACAATTTTTAGCCGCAAATAAAAGCAGATCTCGCCGATAAAGCAAAAACAATCAATAAAAATCCGCGTTTTTCCGCGTGCATCTGCGGCTGAATTTGCTTTCTTTTTTGAATAAAACTTTTTAGCATTACGTTTTGATGTTCAAAACGGCGAAAAACTCGGCGTATGCGAGGTAAGGCATCTGAAAAAGGTTTGGTCTGTCATCACTTATCGCCGAAGCAACGGCAAACATTTATCGGCAAGGTCTGAAACAAGCCAAATAAACGCAAAAGGCTTTCCAAAACTACGAATCTATACGAATCTAAAAGAGCGAAACAAATAAATTGAGACAAAACAGAAACTAAAATCAACCGTGCGGAAAAATCTTTTTTGCAAAGATCGGAGAACAGGAATGTTTATTTTTGAAATGTGAAAGCGAAACTGAGCCAAAATGCTACTCATTGAAAAACGGAACTTTTGAGCAAATTAAACAAGAATTTTCGGCGAAGGTGTGAGTAAAGATGTGAGTAAAAGAAAAAGGCGAGTCGTTAAACTCGCCTAACTTATTGATTCTAAAGAAGCCATCCATGGGATTCAAACCCACGACCTTTCGATTACGAATCGAATGCTCTATCAGCTGAGCTAGGATGGCGTTTGCGTCCGAAAAAAACGCAATCTAAAAATTAACCCATCCTTGCCGACTTTTCAAGCGTTGAAAATCATTTTTTGCGGAAAACTTATGCGGCTTCGACGGTTTCGGTAATTAAACCGAGTTTTACTTTCACATCATGTTCGATTCGGTCGCGTAAATCCGTGTTTTCTTTGAGCAGGTTTTTGACGTTTTCGCGTCCTTGTCCCAGTCTTTCGGTCGAATACGAAAACCATGAACCGCTTTTTTCGACAATTTCAAACTTGGTTGCCAAATCGATCAAATCGCCTTCTTTTGAAATTCCTTCGCCGTACATAATGTCGAATTCGCATTCGCGGAACGGCGGAGCAACTTTGTTTTTGACCATTTTGATTTTCGTGCGGTTGCCGACAACGCGGTCGCCTTCTTTTATCGCCCCGATGCGACGAATATCAATCCGCACAGACGCATAAAATTTCAAAGCTTTTCCGCCTGTCGTCGTTTCCGGCGAACCGAACATAACCCCGATTTTATCGCGCAATTGGTTGATAAAAATAAAGCAAGTGTTTGAACTTGAAACGATTGCGGTCAATTTTCTGAGCGCTTGCGACATCAGACGAGCTTGCAAACCCATGTGTGAATCGCCCATTTCGCCGTCGATTTCCGCTCGCGGAACAAGTGCCGCCACGGAGTCGATGACAATCACGTCAACGCTTGCCGATCTCACAAGAGTTTCGGCAATTTCCAAGGCTTGTTCGCCCGAATCAGGTTGCGAAATCAACATTTCATCGATGTTTACGCCGAGTTTTTCCGCGTAATCCGGATCGAGAGCGTGTTCCGCGTCGATATACGCCGCGACTCCGCCGAGTTTTTGGGCTGACGCGACGACTTGCAACGCCAAAGTTGTTTTACCCGAACTTTCAGGTCCGTAAACTTCGATAATTCTGCCGCGCGGAAAACCGCCGACACCGATTGCCGCGTCTAAACTTAAACAATTGGTTGAAATCGAGCTGACTTCTTCGTGCGGACGTTCGCCCAAACGCATAATCGAACCTTTTCCGAACTTCTTTTCGATGTTTGCGAGTGCCGATTCAATCGCTTTACTTTTATCTATTGATGCCATTTTTGTTGCTTCTCCAGCCATTTCTTTGTCCTCTCAGATGTTAGTTTCAAACAAAACTAAGGTGAAGTCTAACACAAGCAAGGCTGTTTCACAAATGAAACGAAATGGTTTTCTGCTTATTTTGGAACGTGAAGTTAAATTAAACCATCGAATGATGAAAATAACAACGGATAAGTCAAACATTCGAACAGGCGGAAACTGTCGAATTGCGTCGCCAAATTCGGGTTATTAAAGCGCAAAGATCAGATCGGGTCATTTTTTCAGATAATACTTCGCTAATTTTGCCGGCGAAACTTTCAGCCAATAGAGAATTTGATAAGCTGACCAACGCGCAAATGTCAAAACAAACGATTTATTTTCAAAACGCCGAGATGAGGTCGTCACACTTTGCGAAAGATGGTAAAACCGTCCGATTTTTCGCAGTCGATGATACATATCAATGTCTTCAAATGCTCCGATTTCTTTGAATCCGCCGACTTTATTATAGGCAATTCTCCCGATAAAAAACGCCGAGTCGCCATAGCAAAGTCCGAGCGAGATAAAATACGGATAAATGCGCGTCATAAACTTCGCCGCACGGCTTTCTCCGCCGAAAATTACCTCAAAATTACCGCCGACAACCGTCGAATACTTCATTACGCCTTTTATTTGCCGAGCCGAGCCTTGCGTCGGTCGCGTGTCGGGCAACAGAAACCAAAAAATGTCTCCGCTTGCGTGCTTTGTGCCTTCGTGAAGTTGTTTGCCGCGATTCGCTTCGTTAATTTGCACAAGTTTGAGCGTTTTTAAACGTTGAAAATTCTCGACAATTTCGCACGTTTTATCCGTACTTCCGCCATCGACGACAATCACTTCGGACACGTTCACGAGCCGCGAAAGCGCTTCCAACGTTTTGGTAATCGTCGATTCTTCGTTAAATGTCGGGATAATTGCGGTAACTTCCATTGCGAGGATTAGATTAACATAAATACGTGGTTGAAAAGAAAAAATTAGGCGCAGGCAAATAGTGATTTGGCAGATTTACGAAGATTTTTAAAAGTTATTTGCCGAATCCGTATTTTTCCGCATCGGATTCTTCAATAAATCTGCAGCCTAACCATTCGCGGAATTCCTTGTAAATCGGGCAAAATTTCAAACTTTTGCCAAATGTCGCGTGAAACAAATTCGCCGACTTTAGCGCTTTGACCAAAACCTATTTCGATTAACAAAAAGCCGTCAGGTTTTAGAAATTGCGGTGAATTTTCGATCAGATTTTCAATAATCGTAAAGCCGTTTTTGCCGTCGGTTAAAGCATTCAGCGGTTCAAATTGCCCGACTTCGGGTTGCAAACGCGGAATTTCGTCAATGCCGATATACGGCGGATTCGAGCAAATTAAATCAAACTTTTCATCGAATAAATTGCTGAAAACATCGGATTGTTTGAGCGTGAATCGTTCTGAAACCTGATGCGTTTCCGCATTTCGTTTCGCAATCTCCAACGCTTTTTCGCTGATGTCCAAACCAATCGCGGAAACAGTTTCCAGCTCGCGCAAAATCGCAACCGAAAGACAACCCGAACCAACGCCGACCTCGCAAAACCTCGAATTATCAACTAAAATTTCCAACGCGCTTTCGACCGTCATTTCGGTTTCGGGTCGCGGAATCAGCACGTTTTTATCGACGTAAAAATCTAAACCGTAAAATTCTTGATTGTTTGTAATATGTTGCAAAGGTTCGCGTCGGAATCGGCGGCGAATAAATTCATCGAACCGGTTTTCCTCGATTTCAGACAAAGTATAATCATCGTGAGCAATCAAAAATGTCTGATTTTTGCCCAACGCAAACGCCAGCAACAACTTCGCTTCACGTCTCGCTTCGGCAATTTCGGACGCTTGCAAAATTTTTGCGGCTTCTTTAATTTTCTCGTTAATTTTTTTCACGAAATTCAAAATACAACTCTAAAACTTTCTGCGAAACTTCAAAATGCGGAAAATGTCCAACGTCGGTAAGTTCAATAATATCATTGAGTTGCGGACAAATTTCGCGGAAACGATTAACCAAATGTTTGCCCGAAACGCGGTCAGCCGAACCGTTTATCATCCGAAACGGCACGTCGATTTTTTGCAACGCGGAAACCCAACGCTCGCGGAAAGTCGTCCGCTCAGTCATATATCTAATCAATTTATGAGCGATTTTTTTGCCGTTATGATGATTAAAAACCGTGATAAAATCGGCAAATTCTTCATCGGTCGGCTGTGTGTTTTCGCCGAAAACTTTTGATAAACCTTGTTTGAAACGATTGTCCGTCATTAGTTTGGCAAACAAAAACCCGAACGGACTTATCAAAAGTTTCTGCACCAAAATCGGACGATGAGTTTCGGGAAACAACGCACCGTTGAGCATACAAATCGAGGCAATTTCAAAGTCCGGACGGTTTTCTTCGCGCCTTGCAAGCAGTTCCTGCGTAATCGTGTTGCCGTAATCGTGCGAAAGAATGTGGATTCGTTTAATCTGCAAATAAGCGAGTAGTTTTTGCAGTTCGTCAACTTGATTAAATGTTGTGTAATCGTAGTTTAGCGGTTTTTTTGAAAATCCGTAACCAATCATATCAAACGACAAGCAAGCGTATTCAGCGGTTAATTCAGACCAAACTTTGTGATAATCGAACGAAGAAGTCGGGAAACCGTGCAGACAAAGCAAAATTTCATCAGATTTCCGGCTGAGTTGATAAAAAATCCCGTCGAAATAATCGCCGCGTTGTTTCCAATCGTTTAGTTTCATTGTAAAAAATGTTAATATCTTGGCATTCATTACACAAATTGAGTAATTCACAAATCGAGGTTTTGTTTATGTTAAAAGGCAGAGAAAGCGAAAATGTTGAAGACCGACGCGGAATGTCAGGCGGGAAAATCGCACTTGGCGGCGGCGGTTGTTTCACGATAATTATCGCGTTGGCGGTTTTGTTGATGGGCGGCGATCCGACTGCTTATTTACAGCAATCGCCAAGCGGCAACGATGTTCCGGCAGTTCAGCAGCAAGGAAATAAAGCCGCCAACGATGAACAATTCAAGGCTGTAAAATCGTTTTTAGGAACAACCGAAGACGTTTGGAAAGATATTTTTAAACGTGCCGGCGGAAAATATCGCGAGCCCGGTTTAGTTGTATTCAGCGGACAAACGCGGACGGATTGCGGTATGGCAAGTTCGCAAACCGGACCATTTTATTGTCCTGCCGACGAAAAACTTTATCTGGATATGGATTTTTTCCGCGAACTTAAAAGTGAGTTCAAAGCTCCCGGCGATTTTGCTCAAGCGTATGTGATTGCACACGAAGTCGGGCATCATTTGCAAAATTTGGTCGGCACAATGGATAAAGTTACGGCGTTGCAAAATCGTGCAAGCGAGGTTCAATCGAACCAGCTTTCCGTGCGTTTGGAGTTGCAAGCCGATTGTTATTCGGGCGTGTGGGCAAACGAAGTGAAGAAACGCGGATTGCTTGAGGTCAACGATATTGAAGAAGCCTTGCGAGCGGCTTCGGGCGTTGGCGATGACAAAATTCAATCAAGAATGCAAGGCTATGTTCGTCCCGAAACTTTTACTCACGGTTCGGCAAAAGACAGAATGAGTTGGTTTATGAAAGGCTTCCAAGCGGGCGATTTACGACAATGCAATACGTTTGCGGGAGTTCGCGGAATGTAGTTTTTGAAAGCAAAAGTAAAAAAGTAAAAAGCAAAAGTGTTGAAATTAATATTCCACTTTTGCCTTTTTCTCATTTTCTCGCCTTTTCTTCGTCGCACTAGTCGCGAAAACTAGTGTCAATTTTATCCAATTTCCGCAACAACGCGGGAAAAACCAAATTCGCACCCATTCCTTTTGTTACCGTGTCAACTTGAGCCAAAATTCCTTGCAAAATTTGCGGTGAAATATGAATCAATTCCTTTCCGCCCGATTGTGCGAGCGTCTGCACACGACACGCCGTTTCCAAAACATACATAAACAAAAAAGCGTCCGCGACCGATTTTCCGACGGTCAAAAGTCCGTGATTACGCAAAATCATAAAATTATTCGCACCCAAATCTGCGACAAGACGCGGTTTTTCTGCTTCGTTCAACGCCACGCCTTCGTAATTGTGATACGCCAGATTTGAAAGCGGAAAAAGCGACGTTTGCGAGAGCGGCAACAAGCCTTCTTTTTGCGTCGAAATTGCCGTTCCGTATAACGAATGCGTGTGCAGAACGCATCCCGCATCTTCGCGTGCGGCGTGAATTGCACTGTGAATCGTAAAACCTGCGGGATTGATAAAATGCTCGGTTTCCGAAACGATATTTCCTTCTATATCAACCTTTACAAGATTTGACGCGGTAACTTCATCAAACAAAAGCCCGTATGGATTTATCAAAAAATGATGACCTTCGTTCGGCACACGAGCGGAAATATGCGTAAAAATCAAATCGTCCCAGCCAAAATGTGCGACCAATCTGTACGCCGCCGCAAGGTTAATTCTGGTTTGGCGTTCTTCGTTTGAAGTATTATTTTTCATAGATTTTAAATACACTTTTTACAGGGATAAGGGAGATGAAAACGGATAAAACAAGGTTGAAAAATTAATTACTTTTGGAAAATAGTTTCCTGCTCCAAATCTATTTTCTTTATCCTGCTTAATCCTTTTCATCCCTGTAAATTATTCTTCCTCATCTTTTTTCGCCCCGAATTTTTCCAGCCGATATTGCAAAGTCCGAAATGTTAAACCCAATAATTTCGCCGATTTTGTGATGTTATTGTCGGTGCGTTCCATCGCCTGCATTATCAAACTTCTTTCCAAATCTTCAAAATTGATTCCGTTCGGCGGCAGTTTGAAAAGATTTTGCGATGAACTTCCGGCTTGTTGCGAAACTTCGGGCGGTAAATCGTCTGCCGTTATTACATCATTTTCGCAGAGCAAAACTGCTCGTTCGATTGCCGATTCAAGTTGCCGAACATTGCCGGGAAAACTATATTCGGCGATTAAACGTTTTGCGTCGGCGTTCAAAGTTACGTTGCGGTTGGTGCCTTTCGTGTGTTTTTTGATGAAATAATCAAGCAGTAATTGAACGTCGGTTTTGCGTTCACGCAACGGCGGAAGTTCAATCGAGAGAACATTCAGCCGATAATATAAATCTTCGCGGAATCTGCCTTCTTCCGCCATTTTGCGTAAATCGCGGTTTGTGGCGGCAACTACGCGGACATCCGTGGAAAGCTCGCGAGTTCCGCCGACGCGTCGGATTTGTTTTTCTTGCAATGCACGCAAGATTTTGGCTTGCAAACTAATATCGAGTTCACCGATTTCGTCGAGAAAAAGAGTTCCGCCGTCGGCAACTTCAAACAAACCTTTTTTCTCGGCAACCGCACCCGTGAAACTTCCTTTTTCGTGTCCGAAAAGCTCGGATTCAAGCAGATTTTCGTTGATCGCGGCACAATTTACGGCTTGAAAAATTTCGTTTGAACGCGGTGAATTTTTGTGAATTGCACGGGCGATAAGTTCTTTTCCCGTGCCGCTTTCACCGCGAATCAGAACGGTTGAACTTGATTTTGCAACCTTCAAAATCAGCTTTTTCACCTTGTCCATTTCGGGCGAAGTCGAGACAATTTCCGTATCCAAAGTTTCGAGTTTTCCTAACGCCCGCGAGACTGTTTCAAGCAATTTTTCGCGTTCGTAAGGCTTTTGCAAATACGCAAACGCACCGAGTTCTTTGGCTTCAAACGCCGTATCGACCGTGCCGTGTGCCGTCAGCAAAATGACCATAATCGATTTATCGAACGCGACAAGTTGCTTGAGCAAATCGATTCCGCTCATTCCCGTCATCTGCAAATCGGTTAAAACAAGATCGAAACGTCTGTCCGCGACAAATTTCAACGCCGCTTCGCCTGAACTCGCGGTCGTTACGTCGTAACCTTCGCCCGACAAAATCATTTCCAAAATTTCACGCTGACTGCGTTCATCGTCAACTACTAAGATTGTTTTTCTGCTCATAAGTTTTTTAGGGACAAGGGTTTAGGGACAAGGGACGAGAGTTTGATTTCTACATCAGCTTTGCCGATAAACTTCTACGCAACGCGTTTAGCATTTTGCGGATTTCTAACATCAGTGAAAATATTGCTTCCGTCTCATTTTTATTACAGAATTCAAGTTCGATTGAAACTATCGTTTGTGTTTCGAGTTCAGCCAACGAGCCTTCTGCGATTGAAACAAAACGAATATAATCGCCCGTTGTTCGCCGTGCTTGACCTTCTGCAATGTTCGACGGAACTGAAACAACTGCCCGACGCATTTGCGAAACTAAGCCAAACTTTTCTTCACTCGGAAATTTTGCCGTCAATTGATAAATCAGTTTAACCAAAATGATACTTTTCTGCCAAACAATTAAATTTTTATAATTCCCGTCATCGCTCATATTTTTCTCGCCCCTTGTCCCTTTTCACTCGTCCCTAACTCTTAGGTATTTTCGCCGCAAACTTCGTGCCTTCGCCTGATTCAACCTCGATCGTGCCGTGATGTTCGTCAATAATTCGTTTGACGATTGCCAAGCGGTTTCTTTGGTCGAAAAATACGGCTCGAAGATTTTGGCGATATTTTCGGGCGGAATTCCTTCGCCTGTGTCAATGACTTCAATTTTTACATATTTTTCGAGCGTTGTAATTTCGACATTCAAATTTCTGCTGTTCGGCATTGCGTAAACCGGATTTGTATCCTGATAAAATAAGCGGAACAACGGTAATTTTGCCGGAAAAAAGACGGACACATTACTGCATCCGTCGTCTTACCTGATTATCGGCAAATCTGCGCTTTATCGATTTTACTTTTACTTTTACTTTTGCCGAAGCAAAGTTATTGCCGCCGCCGAAAAGCAAAATATATTAAATTTTATTTTCCGCCGGCTGTTTTATTGGCTGTCAACCGAACTTAAACATATCGGGCGAAAAAGAAAATACTACTGTCTTTCGGCGCAAACGGTGACATACTTTTAACTGTCGCCTTCCTGAATTTTGCCGACACGGTTTTCAAAACCGATATTGCTTGCTGATGTCATTTCCGATTCTGCATTTTTTTCCTTAATTTCGGGTTTGTTAATAGTTTTATATCCGTTTCATTCGGCAGTTCTCTCGCTTCAACCTCAATTACGTCGCTATTTTCTTCAACGCTTGAAGTTTTTGGCGAGTAATGACCGCTGATTGTTGTTCGTTCAATTTCAATACTTATTTCATATTTCATAATTTTGTCGGAGATATTTCAGCTTAATTTCGACGCTTTTGCTGCTCACAATTTGATAACGCAGAATGTCCGGCGAACTGTTGCGGCTCAAAAAACGGTCGGGTTTCGGGGATAAAGGTTGTTCACCGGTGATAGCTAAGTAACATTCCAAACAGATTCTGTATGGTCGGGTTTCTAAACAATAGCCGTTGCCCGATTTATTTTTTTCACATTCATTACAAAACATTTTGTCTCCTTAAATTGCGGGTTTTCCGCCTGACACATACAGTTTTACCGCACGGCAAAACAAATAATCTTTAGAAAGTTATGAAGTTTTTCTGAAAAAGTTATGAATTATAACCATTTGCTTCTGCTTTTTTAGTTGTAATGTTTAAATAATTTCTTTATCGTTGTGTTGGCTTTTCCTGCCGATGAAGCCGTTTAACGATTTTTAAGCATTCAAAATCGTTAGAAAACTTTGATAATTATGTGAATTAATTCCTGAAAAGTTATGAAAAATACCCCAAGTGTTGTTTATGAATTCGGAAAATTTAGGCTTGATGCAGTTGAACATTTACTTTTTGACGGCACGAAAATCATTCCTTTAACGCCGAAAGCCTTTGAAATTTTGCTGTTATTGGTTGAAAATTGCGGACACGCTTTAACCAAAGAAGAGATGTTGGCGAAAGTTTGGCAAGATTCGTTTGTCGAAGAAAATAATCTTGCCCAAAACATTTCGATTCTGCGGCGAATTATCGGCGATGAAGCGATTGAAACCGTTCCGCGTCGCGGTTATCGGTTTATCGCTCAGGTTAAATTACTTGGCGAAGAACCGCCGCAACCAATCATAATTCACGAAAAAATCAGTGCAAAAATAATCTTTGACGATGAAAAAGATGACCTTAAAGCCAATATAATGAACGTGATTCAAGGTCTGACGCACGCACATTTGCCCGCGCATAAGCCCGAAACGCATTATGTTCAAAACGGCGAAGTAAACATCGCGTATCAAACCGTCGGACACGGCGATATTGATATTGTGTTCGTGATGGGTTGGGTTTCGCATCTTGAATATTTTTGGGAAGAACCGCATTTTGCACAATTTTTAAGCCGTCTCGCGTCGTTTTCACGGCTCATTTTATTCGATAAACGCGGCACAGGTTTATCCGACCGCGTACCGATTCACGAACTGCCGACACTTGAAGAAAGAATGGACGACGTGCGGGCGGTGATGGACGCAGTCGGCTCGAAACAAGCGGTTTTGCTCGGCGTTTCCGAGGGCGGACCGATGTGCAGTTTGTTTGCCGCAACTTATCCCGAACGAACTTCGGCGTTGATTATGATCGGCAGTTACGCCAAAAGAATCAAGGACGAAGATTATCCGTGGGGCGTTGATTTGGTTGACCGCGAAGAGTTTTTTGAAACGATGAAACGCGATTGGGGAAAGCCCGTCGGCATCGAAGAACGCGCTCCGACAATGGCGAACGATGAAAAATTCCGCGATTGGTGGGCGACGTATTTGCGAATGGGAGCAAGTCCGGGAGCTGCGGTTGCGTTGACGCAAATGAACGCGGAAATTGATATTCGCCAAGTTTTGCCGACAATCCGCGTGCCGAGTTTGGTCATTCACCGCAGCGGCGATTTATGTCTGAAAGTTGAAGAAGGCAGATTTCTGGCATCGCAAATTTCGGGTTGCAAATACGTTGAACTTGCCGGCATCGACCATCTGCCGTTTGTCGGCGAACAAGCCGAAATTTTAGACGAAATCGAAGAGTTTTTAACCGGCGTTCGCCACGCAGACGAATATGACCGAGTTTTAGCAACGGTTTTGGCGATTAAATTTGTCAATCAAAATTTTGACACGTCGAATTGGAACGATTTAATCGAACGTTCACGCGATTTTGTGAGCCGGCAAATTCAACTTTTCAAAGGTCGAGAAGTGTCATTCGACGAACACGGAATTCTCGCCACATTTGACGGTCCGGCTCGCGCAATCCGTTGTGCGTCTTCAATTACGGACGCGGCAGTTCGTCTCGGTTTACGCGTAAAAACCGGTTTGCACACGGGCGAATGCGATGTTTTGGGCGATAAAATCAGCGGTGTTGCCGTTAATATGGCAGGAAAAATTGCCGATGACGCGGAGTTCGGCGAGATTTTAGCTTCGCGGACGGTTAAGGATTTGGTCGCGGGTTCAGGCTTGAATTTTGTTGAATCAAATTTGAAAACTTTTGACGACGTGCAGGGAAATTGGCGAATCTTTAGCGTCAAGCGTTGAAAACAACGTATGAATTTTTGTCATAGAGGAAAAGACATTTTGTCAGTACTAAAAAGTCGGCATCGTAAAAAGTCCGGTTTTTGTCAGTTAAATTAAGTCAAGTTCTCCGGCTTGAAAATTGCACTGACTATTCCATAACTTAATTTATATGGCAAACAATTTAACTCAAATAACCACAAAAACAACCTATTTACAATACTATGGCAAAGAAGTGTTTGGTATCGAACAAACATTGGTCGAAAGATTAACAGGCTGTTGGCACTTGCAAATGAGCGACCCGCGTACACGAGCAAGCGTTACTTTCAGATATTGTAAAAAATGCGGAATGCGTCGAAAGTTTAACCTTGATTCGTTAAAATATATCGGCTCGTTTTACAATTCGCCGGTTAATGAAATTAACTTTATCTGAATTTTCCGCCGTTATTACTGTAGAGAATTATAATTGTCCGCAAAACCGTTTTGAAATTTGGTGTTAGAAAATTATTTAGTTTTTGCTACAATATACGTTGAGGTGAAATTTTATGGAAAACGGAAACGGAAGTCCGAATAGTTGGTCAACGCCTTTTGAAGTCGGGCTTGATCGCGGTTATGTCGAATGCGAACAGATGTTTGCCGAAGCCGATAAATCTATCAACGCCGGCGAAATTCCCGAAGCAATCGAGTATTTAACCAAAATTATCCAACGAAATCCGAAGTTCGGAAAGGCGTACAATCATCTTGGTTGGATTTACGAAACGAAGTATAAAAATTACGCGAAAGCCGAAGAAAATTACAAACTCGCGTTGCATCACACGCCCGAATACGCCGCACCGTATTTGAATTATGCGTATTTTTTGTCGTCGTTACAGCGTTTCGACGAACTGAAAAATCATTTGGACAACGCCATGAAAGTTCCGAGTGTTTCAAAAGAAACGTTGAATAACGAATATGGTTTGATGTACGAAGTACAAGGAAACCCCGAATTGGCGATGGATTATTATTTTAAAGCCGCGATGGGAAGTTTCGATAACGCGAAATTCGACAAATACCAAGAAGCAATCGAACGCTGTAAAAAGAAGATTCACTTGAAAAACTCGATCGGAGATTTTCAACCGCGAAATTTTTAACCCGTTTGCCACATTTTAATTGCATCAACCGGATAAATGAGCATCAAGATGTTTATCAGCAAACTGTCGCGTATCCAAATTGCCAAAACAATTTCGGTCAATAAAAAGAAAATAATTCCTTTCCACCAACCTAATTTATACGCAATCCAAAAGCCGAGACCGCAACAAAAAACATCTGACGCGGCATTTAAAATCGAATCGCCGAAGTAATCCAAAGAAATTGTCGCGGCTCGATAACGTTCGATCACAAACGTTGAATTTTCAAGCAATTCCCACGCCGAACCAATCGCCACGGCAATAAAAAAACGCCACGCCAACGCAAGTTTGCGGAAAATAATCGCCGTCAGTCCGCAATACAAAACGCCGTGCAAAATATGCGTAAACGAATACGGATCAAACAAATGCTGCGAATTATGTTGACTCCAAATATTGCCTGACCACGGCGAAAAATCACCGGACGGACAATGCCAGCCGCGACCTTGCAAACGCAGAAAAACGATCATCAGCGAAACAACGAAAATAATCGCCGACATCGGATAATTGTTTGATTTTTGCTCGATTGATGCGGACATTTACAGTTTTTCATAACGCAAACCTCGCTAAGGTTTCGCAAAGTTATTAAAAGAAATCCTTGCGTTCTTTGCGTTACAATTTTTGAAGCGGATTATAATTAAACTTACAATTCTTCCGGCAATTCAACTTTTTGAGCATCACGCCAAAGTCTGTCTAAGTCGTAGAATTCACGGGCTTTTTGTTCAAAAACGTGGACGACAAAATCGCCGTAATCCATCAAAATCCATTCGGCGGTGTGATAGCCTTCCATTCTGGTCGGGCGAATTCCGTGATCTTTTTTCAGTTTTTCCTCGATTTCGTCGCAAATTGCCTGAACTTGCCGCGTATTTGTTCCGCTGGCGATGATAAAAAATTCGGTAAATTCGGTAATTTTACGCAAATCGATCGCCACCAAATTCAACGCTTTTTTCTCGCTCGCACAATGCAGAGCAAATTTTACAGGCTCGTCAAGTTCGGCGAACGGCGTTTTTTCTTCAACGATTAAAAGCGTTTCGTGTTGTAAAGTTTTTTCTTGTAATTCTTCCATTTTCATTAATATAGTTCGTATTTTTCGATATATTTTGCAACTTCGTTCGGCACAAATTTCTGCCAATCGTTTGATTTTTCGGCGACTGACGAACGAATTTTCGTTGCGGAAATATCAATTTGCACACAGTCTGTTATGTAAATTCGGCTTTCGTTTTCTGCCGATATTTGTTCGCCGCTATTTCGTAAATCGACAACTTTTGCTTGAACTTCCGGCGTAACGTGCGAAAAAGTAATGTCGTAATTCGGTCGCGTAACCACGACAAAATTAACGAGTTTCAAAAGATTTTCCCACTCACGCCACGTTGTAATTTCTTGCCACGAATCGGCACCGATAACGAAAAAAATCTCGTACGTTTCACCGAGTTCACTTTTCAATTTCGACAAAGTTTCAATCGAATAAGGTCTTTCGGGTGCGTTCAATTCAACCGTTGAAACCTTTATTTCGGAATAGTTTGCGGTTGCCGCCGCGAGCATTGCGTAACGATGATAACCGCTTGAAACCTGTTTGTTTTTCTTGTGCGGAGCGTGAAAAGCCGGAATAAAGACAAACTCGTCAAGCCGAAAAACTTCGCTCAATTTTCGGGCAATCGTCAAATGTCCGTTATGAATCGGATCAAAACTTCCGCCGTAGAACGCGACGCGAGGCTTTTGTATTTCGGGCAAATTCATCAATCAATTTCTACTTTATCTTCTTCCGCTTCCACAGTTTTTTCGGGAACATAATAATTTTGCTGCTTAATCAATTCCATCTCATCAGCTTTCATTTCGTCCAATTTCTGTGCAATTTCATAAACTAATTCTTGTGTTCCTTGATTTATGACCGACGAAATTTCCCACAATTCTTTGCCGTCTTCGGCAACGCGTTTTCGCAGGCTTTCAAGGCGTTCGGGTTCTTCCAAAGCATCCATTTTTGTTGCCACCACAATCTGCGGACGAGTTGCCAAATTGCTGTCGTAATTCGCCAATTCGCGGTTGATAATTTCGTAATCTTGAACACAATCGCGTCCCGAAAGCGACGAAATATCAACCAGATGAAGTATTAATTTTGTTCGTTCAACGTGGCGTAAAAACCTGTCGCCTAAACCCGCGCCACCGCTCGCGCCTTCAATCAAACCGGGAATATCGGCGACAACGAAAGTACGAAAATCGCCAAGCGAAACAACACCCAAATTAGGCTCAAGCGTGGTAAACGGATAATCGGCGATCTTTGGTTTTGCCGCCGAAATAACCGAAATCAGCGTTGATTTTCCCGCGTTCGGATAACCGACCAGCCCGACATCCGCAATGAGTTTCAGCTCTAATTGGAGTTCACGTTCATCGCCTTCACTGCCGTCTTGATGATAACGCGGAGCGCGATTTGTCGAAGTTGCAAAATGGATATTTCCGAATCCGCCGCGACCGCCTTTTGCCGCCAAAAAGCGTTGTCCTTCTGCGGTAAAATCAAACAAAAATTCGTTTGTTTCAAGATCGAAAACCTGTGTTCCGACCGGCACTCTGACCGTAATATCATCGCCGCCGCTGCCGTATTTACTCGAACCTTCGCCGTGTCGTCCGCGTTCGGCTTTGTGTTCGGGATTGAACCGTAAATGCAGCAAAGTATTCAAACCTTCCGTTGCTTCCAACCAAACATCGCCGCCTTTTCCGCCATCGCCGCCGCTCGGACCGCCGCGCGGAACAAATTTTTCCCGCCGAAATGCCGTGATGCCGTTTCCGCCGTTTCCCGCTTTCAACTTGATTTTTACTCTATCTAAAAACATTACTTAAAGGTTAATTGGAAAAAGGTTGTAAAGCAAAGATGAAAGTTGAAAGGTCAGCATCAAGCAAAAAGTAAAAAGTACAAAGATACCGTAAACTGTTGAATAACTTATGTTTATGAGATTATCGACAAATCTCTAAAATGTTTATTGACTGCTCAAAAAGTAAAAACCTTATCTTTTATAATTTGTAAATCAGTTTTTTGAAACCTTCTTTATCGTCAAAAACAAGTTCACTTTCAACAATTTCCAACGGCAATTCAAACTTAAAATCTCGCAATTTCACGGCATCTTTCGCCGTTGTCAACAAAATTTCGGCATTATTTTCTTTGGCAATTCGCTCGATTTCGTTTACATCCGGTTGCGAATAAGCGTGATGATCGCGGAAAGTTTTGGTCGCCGCTAAATTGAAATTATCTTGCCGAAGCTGTGAAAAAAAGTTTTCCGGATTGCCTAAACCGCAAAAAGCCATCGAATTGAGCATTGAGAATTGAGAATCGAGCATAGTTTTGTTTCGTGAAATAAAAATTGGCGAGTCTGTAAATTGCTTAATTTTAGAAAGCAAATTCTTCATTCCCGATTCTTCATTTTCAAGTAAATTTGCTCGCGTAACAACGATTGCATCGGCGCGTTTCAGACTTTCCAAAGGTTCGCGTAAAATCCCTGCGGGCAATAACTTACCGTTGCCGAACGGGTTTGTCGCGTCAATGCAGACGATGTTTAAATCGCGCCGGAGCTGAATATGCTGAAAGCCGTCGTCCAAAATAAACACGGTGGTTCCAAGGTTTTTAATTGCCCAATTTCCTGCCGAAGTTCGATATTTATCTGCCAAAACCGCTGATATTCCGAGCAGTTTTTCCGCTGATTCAAAAGGTTCGTCACCCGACATTTCGACGTTTGCAAGAATTTTTTCGCCGTCTGAAACTAACAATCTTTCATTCGCGTTTTTGCGTCCGTAACCGCGTGTGAGAATACAGACTTTTTCGCTCTGTTCAGCCAAAATCTTGGCGATATAAATAACCAGCGGAGTTTTACCCGTTCCGCCAACCGTAATGTTGCCCACACTTACGACTTTTGCGGCAAGTTTATTCGATTCCAAAAAACCTTTTGCGTAAAGCGTCCGGCGAGTTTTTGCGACTGTGCCGAAGAGCGAACTTAAGGGTAAAAGTAAAAGGTTTTTCATCCGAATAGATTTTAAATTTCAAAGACACAAAAACTTGCATTTTCAACTCTGATAATTCTAAACTGCCGACTCGCGCCTTTACTGCTTCCCGTTTTCTGCCGTGAAAACTTCCTTCAGTTGTTCGATTGTGCGGGCGGTTGCTCCGCGACTGACGCGCATCACGGTTGCGGCATTTTCGGCTAGTTTTTCGCGGCGTTTCTCATCCTTCAGCAATTCGGAAAAAACATCGGCTAACTTTTCGACTGTGTGCGTTTCATCCAATTTAGGCAGTTGAATAACTGCGTCGCGTTCGATGAATTCTTTGACGATTGCTTCAAAATTCATCGTGTAAAAACCCGTTACAATCGGCTTTCCGGCAAGCGCGGGTTCCAAAATATTTTGTCCGCCGTGTTTTATCAAACTTCCGCCGACGAAAACGATTTCAGCAAGCGGAAAAACTGCCCGCAGTTCACCGATGCTGTCCATCAAAATGATTTCGGCAACTTTGTCGCGGGCAGACGGCGTTTCGGAACGAGTTGCCCAATCAAAACCCGTTTCACGAATTTGTTTTTTAACTTCTTCAAATCTTTCGGGATGTCGCGGCGCGATTAAAAGACGCGGCAATTTGCCTTCGGAATTTTTGTAAATTTGTTTAAAGGCAGACAAAAGCCAACGTTCTTCGGGTGAATGAGTGCTTGCCGCAACGATTAACGGAGCATCGTCGGAAACCGCAAAACGTTCTCTAAGTTGTTCCGTAACAATACTTTCGCGTTGGTCAACGGTTTGATCGAACTTCAAACTGCCGATAATTTTTATCTTTGTTCGCCGCATTCCCAAATCGCTCAAACGCCGTGCGTCAATCTGATGTTGCACCAGCGCGAGGTCAACGTAATGCAAAACCCACGCCATAAAATTTTTGATAAAGGTGTAGCGTTTGAAAGATTTTTCGGAAATTCTGCCGTTCACAAGAGCGATTTTTGCGCCGCTTTTATTTGCTTCGCGGACAAAATTGAACCAAATTTCAGTTTCCATCAGCAAAACGATGTGTGGTTTGATGCGCCGCAACGAACGCCGCACGGTATTTTTCCAATCAAACGGAAAGTAGAAAACCAGTTCGGCTTGTTCGGAAAAAAGTTTTTTGGCGAGTTCGTGTCCGGTTTTTGTGGTGTTTGAAACAACGATGCGGCAACGCGGAAAGTTTGCCAAGATTTCTTCGACCAAAGGTTTTGCCGCGTTTGTTTCACCGACCGAAACGCAATGAATCCACACGGTTTCTTTGTCGGATTCGGCTAAATCGGGCAGAAAACCAAGCCTTTGTTTGAAACCCGAAATGTATTTATCGCTTTGCAGCAGAAAAATCGGCAACAAAAAAATAAATGCAATCGTGTATAAAAGGCTGTAAAGTGAAAACATTTTTAGTCGAGAATCGAGAATCGAGAATCGAGAGTCGAGAGATTATTTTTTGTCTCTTTAACTCTCGACCAAAAACTCTCGACTCTTATTTTACTCTTTCCACATACTTCGATTCGGTCGGATTTACGCGAATTTTTTCGCCTTCAAGCACAAAAGGCGGAACTTGAATTGTCACGCCGTTTTCCAATTTCGCCGGTTTATTCGAGTTTGAAACAGTCGCGCCTTTCATATTCGGCTCGGTTTCAATCACCGTAAGTTCCATCGATGCAGGAAGTTGAATGCCGATCGGCGAATCTTCGTAAAACTCGATGTCAATTTTCAAACCTTCCATCAACCACGGTGTGGCATCGCCCAAATCATCTTCGCTCAAGGCAACTTGTTCGTAAGACTCCGAATTCATAAATGTGTGCATATCGCCGTCGGAATAAAGATATTCCATTCGATGAGTTTCCAAAATCGCTTTTTCAATCGTGTCGTTTGACCGAAAACGATGCTCGAACGAATTGCCGGTTTTCAGATTGCGAAGCCGTGTTTGCACCATTGCCCGCAAATTTCCCGGCGTGTGATGATGAAAATCCATCACTTTGCACGGGGTTCCTTCAAAAATCATTGTCATTCCTTTGCGAATGTCGTTTGCTGATGTTGCCATAAAATTATTGTAAATGTCCTTTAGCTTAAGTATTTGCCGTAATTGCAAAAATTCCAGTTTAATTTTTACCGCGAATTTTTGCAACCAAACGGACAAGCCGGCGATGAATGGGGAAGTTCGTTTCATCTTTTGTTTTTTGTATTCTTAACCGGTTATTATTTCAAACCTTTTTCGATTGCTTCGTCTAAATTTCTCTTTCCGTCCGCGCTGAACCCGACTATTTTCGTCAACATTTTGCCGTTTTTATCAAACACGATTGTCTGCGGAATGGCGGTGTCGGTGCCTAATAAAGCAAACATCAGCTCGTTGTCCGGATACGCTAAAGTATAGTTAATCTTGAGTTTATCGGCAAATTCGGGAACTTTCAATTTGTCGTTGTCATCGCCGACGTGCAAGCCGATGACCTGCAAATCTTTGTGTTGTGATTGCAACGAAGCAAGATGCGGAATTTCCTCGATACACGGCGGACAATAAGTTGCCCAAAAGTCTAAAACCACGACTTTTCCGCGATAATCTTTGAGTTTTTCAGTTGTCGAATCAAATTTTGTCCAACCTGATTCTTCAATATTTTTGTTTGGCGGAAACCCCGAAACCGGACGATTCCCGACCGAAACAGGCGCGGCGGACGGCACACACGCGGCGCAAAGCAAAAGGTAAAAAGTAAAAAGGCAAAAGTAAAAAACTCGCATAAATTTATTTTACACGAATTCATTTTTTCTTTCATTCGTGATATTCGTCTTAAGCGTGGAAAATTTTTACGAAGAAAAAATAAGCGAACGTTTTCATGAGCCGAAAAATGTCGGAAAATGCGAATCGGCAAACGCGGTCGGAACAAATGCGAGCTTTGTTTGCGGCTCGGTTTTACGCTTTACTTTGCAGATTTCCGACCAAAAAATCGCGGATGCAAAGTTTAAAGTTTCAGGTTGCGGATATTTGCTTGCGGCGGCTGATTTACTGGCGGAAACTATTGTCGATAAACAACTTGGCGAACTTCACGGCTTGGAAAAGTTCAAGCAAATTATTGAAAAAGAGCTTGGTAATTTTCCGGCTGAAAGAAAACATTGCGCAGAACTTGCGGTTGAAACTTTACAGTCGGTATTCAACGATTTTCGCTTCCGAAGGCTTGAAGAATTTTCGGGTGAGAAAGCGTTAATCTGCACTTGTTTCGGCGTGAGCGAAGAAACTGTCGAGAAAATTATCAGCGAAAATAATTGTGAAACGGTCGAAGAAGTTGCGGATATTTGCAACGCGGGAAGCGGTTGCGGTTCGTGCCGGCTGTTGATTCAAGAAATTATCGACGCTTCGGAAAATATGTTATAATCACAAAAAAATTGAGGTTTGTGTTTTGCGAATCCGACTTATTTTTATTAAAAATGGACGATTATTTTAGTAGTTTTTTTCTTTTACTCGCGGTTGAAGCCATCGAGTTTAATGCTGTTTCGGTTCTTGTCAAAATTTTTTCGATAATTTTGCTTGTTTTTATCAACGGATTTTTTGTTGCGGCAGAATTTGCGTATGTTGCCGTCAGAAAATCGCGGATTGAAACGCTTGCCGCCGAAGGTAAATCGAGTGCGAAACGTTTGTTGGAAATTTTGACAAATATGTCGGCGTATTTATCGGCTTGCCAACTGGGGATTACGCTGACATCGCTCGGACTCGGCTGGCTTGGTGAACCGACGGTTGCGGCAATAATGGAATACGCGTTGGGCGATACAATTCCCGCAAATTGGCTTCATTTTATTTCGTTTGTACTTGCGTTTGCAATAATTACCAGCTTACATATTATTCTTGGCGAACAAGCTCCGAAACTTTTCGGTTTGCAATTAGCCGAAAAAGTTGCAATGACAACCGCTTTGCCCACACAGATTTTCTACAAAACTTTCAAACCTTTTATCCACGCGCTGGATTGGGCAAGCGCTAAAACCGTTCGCATTTTCGGTCTTCACGCCGACAGCGATCACGCCTCGATTTATACGGAAGACGAAATTCGCCAACTAATCAAAATTTCACAGGAAAGCGGACATTTGAACGTCGAAGAACAACGTTTAATCGACAAAGTTTTTGAATTTTCGGAAACAACCGTCAAAGAAGCGATGATTCCGCGAACTCAAATCGCCGCTGTTTCCGTAACTTCAACCATAGAAGAACTGGCGGAGTTATTCAGCGAACACGGCTATTCGCGGCTGCCTGTTTTCCGCGACAGTTTGGACAACATCGCCGGAATTATCCACAGCAAAGATTTACTGCCGTTTTTACTTAATCCGACGACTTTTAAGATTGAAAAAGTGTTGCAAAAACCAATCTATGTGGTTGATACCGCACGGCTTGAAGACGTTTTGCGGCAGATGCAAAAGGCAAAATCGCACTTTGGTTTTGTGGTTGACGAACACGGCGGCGTTGAAGGAATTATTACGCTCGAAGATTTGCTGGAAGAAATTGTCGGCGATATTTCAGATGAACACGATGAAGAAGTCAACGAACAAATCAAGTCGAACAAAGACGGAAGCTACACTTTGGAAGGAAGTTTGGCGGTTCGTGATTTGAATAAACGGCTTGAAATGAATTTGCCTGTATCCGAGGCATACACAACACTTGCAGGTTTTTTGATGAGCGAATCGGGACAGATTTTGAAGGCAAAAGACGAAGTGAAATTCAGCGGACATACATTTACGGTTGAAAAGGTCGATAAACGGCGAATACTGCGAGTCAAATTAGAAAAAGGCTAGTGCAAAGATGTCTTTTTGCACCAGCCTCAAGTGTCCGAGAAGAGAAAATTTATCGGACTGAGAATAAACTATCTGACCGCCGGAATGTCTCCGTTCAATCCAAACTTAAAGACGCTGAAACTATTGCTCGAACTGTTCAAACGATACCAATTTCCGTCTGTCGGGCGGAACACGGAAATATCCGCAACGCCGTCTTTATCAAAATCGGCAACCGCCGGAACGTCTCCGTTTAAGCCGAATTGGCGGATATTTACCTTTCGTTCGGCACTTTCAAAAATGTACCAAGTTCCGGTTGACGGACGAAAGACGGCAATATCTGCTTTTCCGTCGTTGTCGTAATCGGCGGCAACAGGAATGTCTTCGGCAATTCCGAATTGTTGTATTTTATAGGTTCCAGTTATTTGATTATAAATATACCAAACGCCGTTCGACGGTCTGAAAACAGCCAATTCATCGCGTCCGTCACCGTTAAAGTCTGCCATCACAGGTTTATCGCCTGATTGTCCCCATTGGAAAATTTGAAAATTCAAACCGTTGTTACTCGGAGCATCCGGAGCAATCGGTTTGATAATGTCGCCGAAACGTCTGATGTACCAAGTTCCGGTTGACGGACGAAATATCACTAAATCGTTAGCCGATCCGAAATGTTTTCCGCTCAAGGCAATGTCGCCCGCCGTTCCCCATTGAATTTGTTTGACAAAACCGCCGTTTGAACTTTTCACGCTCCAAGTTCCGGTCGCCGGCTCATAAACAGTTGCGTCCGCTTTTGAATCGCCGTCGTAATCGGCGGCAACTGATTTACTTGTGGCGGTGCCTAAATTGAAAGCCGTAAATTGATTGGAACTTGAATCTTGAATGTACCAAGTTTGGGTTGAAGGGCGATAAACGCTGATGTCGGCTTTCCCGTCTCCGGTAAAGTCCGATTCAATGTTCGATGCTTCAATTTGTCCGCGTCTGATACCGTTCGGGCTTTGAGCCGAAACAACTGAAAGATAAAGACTTCCGCTTCGCAGGCTTGTTACTTGTTGATTTGTTAGAGTTACATCTCCTCCGGCTGTACAAGCAAAACCTGACGGATTTTGGCTGCTTACTACCGGAAAACTTGCGATGACAGCTCCGTTTTGACCTGCAACGCCTTCGTTGATGGTAACTTGCGTACACTCTTGCGGTAAATTACTGGCAGCAACTTCGATATTTAATCGTCTTTCTGTTGGAAAAAACTTTACAAAGCCCAGCCCAAAACCGCTTCCTAAATCATCATCAGGTGTTGCAGGAATTGTAAATCTTCCGACAAGTGCAGTATTAAAAGGTTCATAACTGCGAATCGGACGGGCGAAGGTTCCTGATACTACCGTGTTCTCGCCATTTTTGAATTGAACGGTTGAACCGACAGCAACTCTTGTACTAGGGTTATTACCACCTGCAAAGAGAATGAGCCCACCCCAACTTGACCCGTTCCGCCCGAAAAGAATTGCTCTGTCAGTAGCCGAATTGTCTAAAAAATACGGTAACTGATTCACCGCCGAAGGTAAGTCCAAATTTCTTATGCTTACTTCATCAGTAACCGGAATACGAGTTACCGTTGGAAAAAAACTGGAGTTAATCAATCCCGTAGGAGTTAATCCGTTGATTGCAGGTCCTGTCAACTCGGCTTCTACTTCAATTCTTTTAACTAGCTTCCCATCAGCCCCAATACCGAATAACCCTGCTCTAGCACTGACAAACGATGACAAGACCATTGCCGTCAAAACTAAAACCGAACTTACTTTCGGTAAAACTGTTTCTATAAATTTCTTGCTTTTCATATTCTTAAATCCCTTTTGTTCTTTAAATCCCTTGTTTTCCGGCAATCAATTTTTTATATTCTAAAATAATTATGCCGATTCCGCAGTCCGAATAATGTTCTAAAGTACGAATTTACAAACTTATCAAATAAAAGTCCTTACAAAATTCTTACAATTTAACTTTTTTCAAACCAAATGTTTCTACGTTAATTTTTTTTGAGATTACTTTTAATTACACTCCGTAATTTTCAAAGTTTTTCTCCGTAAATCCAATTTACAAAATGCTTGCCGATAAGTCCTTACATATTTCTGACAGTTTTCTGCAACTTTTCTGACAGTCGGTTAAAATATAAACAACGCGCAAATCTAACCTGACTTTTGCCTTATTATTTGTGTTTGTGATATTCAAATAGTATTGATTTATAAATTTCAGGTTCTGACAGCAGACAAATTCTCGGTTCAGTTTTTACCTAATGCCAAATAACGAAGAATCACAAATATACAAATTCGCGGAGTTTTCACTGTTGCCCAAAGAACGCCAACTTTCGCGTGGAGATAAATCGATTCCACTGACTCCAAAGGCTTTTGAAACGCTTCTCGCCTTGGTCGAACGTGAAAATCAATTAGTCACAAAAGACGATTTGATGGAAATTGTGTGGGGTGATGTGATTGTCGAAGAAATTGGTTTGACGCGAAATATCTCGGTTTTGCGAAAAATTTTGGACGATAACGACCGCAAGAATCCGAAATATATCGAAACAATTTCGGGCTACGGCTATCGCTTTATCGCCAAAGTCGAAAAAGTAACCGGAAACAATGGTCTTGCCAATCCTAAAAATGTTTCACTTGTGATTTTACCGTTTCAAGTAATCGGGTTAGACGAACAGGATAAATATCTCGGATTGGGTTTCGCCGATTCGCTGATAACTCGGTTGAGCAGTATTAAACGCCTCGTTGTGCGTCCGACCGGAAGCATTTTGAAATATCATAATCAAGAGCGAAACCCGCTCGATATTGGTGCGGAACTCGAAGTCCAATATGTTTTGGACGGCGTAATTATGAAACTCGGCGAGACGATTCGGGTTACGGTTCAGGGCATAAATATGCTTGAACAAGGTTCGACTTTCGGTGAAAAATTTGAAGTTACAATCGCCGATTTTCCGAAACTTCAAGAGATGATTTCCGAACAAATTGCCCAGCAAATTCTGATGAATTTAACGCCCGAAGAACGCAAAATGTTGACACCGAAACATTTACCCAACGCTCAGGCTTATCAAGAATATCTCAAAGGCAGATACTATTTTAACCGCAAAACACCGCAAAATCTGTGGGAAGCCTTTGAACATTTCATCACCGCGACACATCTCGATTCAAACTTTGCTCTCGCTTATTGCGGGCTTGCGGATGTTTACGCGAACCTGCATTTGCGAATGTCTCTGGAATCGACCAGCAACCAAATCGTCAAAGCCCGAAATGCTCTGACCAAAGCGCTTGAGCTTGATCCGAACATTGCCGAAGTTCACGCAACGCTCGGATATTTCGCTTATTTCTACGAATGGAACTGGGAAAAAGCCGACAAAGAATTTATTCGGGCGTTGGAAATCAGTCCGAATAATGTTGATACACTGCAACTTTACGCAAACTTTCTGAGTCGCGTCGGACGATTTACCGAGGCAAATGAACAGGTTCAAAGGACTTTAGAATTAGATTCGTCCTCGTTTCAAAATTTGTTTTTGAAAGCACAAGTTTGTTATCGGCAAGCAAATTTTGAACTGGCGTGGCAAATTACCGAAAGAATTATTGCCGAGTTTCCCGATGAACCCAAAATTTATCACGTTTATTTGCTGCTCGGCACGAGTTATTCGATTCGCAAAATGAATGTCGAAGCCTTTGAAGCGTTGCAAAAAGCTGAACGGCTGTCGCTTCGTTCGTTTGACGGAGCAAAAGAATTAGTCGGCACTTTCGGAGCTTTTTTTGCACGTTCCGAAAACATCGAAGAAGCTCAAAAATGTTTGGAAAGATTAAAAAACTTGTCCGGCGAAAATGATGTAAATTATGAATTCGCTGCGGTTTACGCGAATCTCGGCGAATTTGATAAAGCCTTTGAACACTTAAATATCTTGGTCGAAAAACGCGATTGGCGATTAGTTCACATCAAAGCGGAATTAGACTTTTTTGTCTTGCACGACGACGATCGTTTCCGCAAAATCTTACGTCGCATCGGCATCGAAAAATAAGTATTTTCTAACCGTGATTATGAACAACATTGCGTCAAATAATTTACTGAAGTCAGTTGTCGTCACGCTTTTTATTGCCATCTCGGTTTTTGCGGCGGTTACATCTTTGGGGTCGAAATACGGCGGAATACGAGCGGGAAAAGCAGACGAAAACTACATCAAATCAACCGATTGTTTGGCTTGTCATCAAAAGCATTTCGAATCTTGGGACAAAACGCATCATTCAAAAATGACGCAAATTCCTTCAGCAAAAAGCGTTCTCGGCGATTTTACGCAAACTTTCGAGTATCAAGGAATTGTTTCCAAACCTGAACAAAGCGGCGAAGATTTTTACTTGAATTTTACCTATCCGAACGGAAAAATCGAGCGAAACAAAATAAAATATACGATTGGTTCACGCCGCATCCAACAATATACGACCGAAAAAGACGGTCAAATAATTCGTTTGCCGGTTGCTTGGCACATCGTCCAAAATCGTTGGATTAGTTTATCCGGTTCATTTTTTTATCCCGATGAACGACCGTTTGACGCAAGCCGCACGCAATGGGACACGAACTGTGTTTTTTGCCACAACGTCAAGGCTCAACCGAATCTTAATTTTCAGACAAAACAAGCGAAAACCGAAGTTGCCGAACTTGGTGTCGCGTGCGGCAGTTGCCATGCTCAAGGTGCGGAACATGCCGATAAATACGGCTCGCCGCTTGCTCGTGCGTTTCCGAACGGCGATGAAAAAATTGTTAATCCAAATAAACTTGATGCAGACAAAAGCACGATGATTTGCGGACATTGCCATGGTCAGAGAGTTCCCGCAGAAGAAAATCAAATCCGCGAAATTATGACCAAAGGCGATCCGTTTGATGCGGGCGAAGATTTATCGGCGATTTACAAGCCGATTCACGCTGACACAAAACTCGGAAATTTATCTTTTGAGACGCGGTTTTGGGCTGACGGTTCGCCGCGACTGACTGCTTACGAATATCAAGGCTTACTCGCAAGTCCTTGTTTTATAAAGACTAAAGCAAGCGGACACAACCAAATTTCGGGTAATAAAATAAGTTGCGCGTCGTGCCACACAATGCACGAAGGCGATGTCAAAGGAATGATTACCGAAGAAAAAAAAACGAACCGGGCTTGCACACAATGTCATACGCAATTTGAAACACCGACTGCCGTTGTCGAGCATACGAAACATTCCGCGGATTCAAAAGGAAGCAGTTGTTACGCCTGTCATATGCCCGAAGTTGTTTACGGCGTGATGGATTTTCACAAATCGCACCAAATTTCCAATCCGCAACCCGAATTGACGGCGAAAAAAGCTGTTCCGAATGCTTGCAATCAATGCCACGTCGATAAATCTGTAAATTGGGCAATTGAAAAAACCAAGCAAAATTGGTTTGGCTGCAAAGATATGCAAACTGTTGCGGACGCACAGTTTAATCAGCCGGAAGGCGTGAGAAGTTTGTTCGCCGGCGATTCTTTGACACGGGCAGCGGCGGCATATTCGATTGAAAAACACGGCGATATTAACTTTTTCGCGCCGTTTTTAGTCGAAGCATTTGCGGGCGAAAATTATCCGATTGTCCGATATTTCACTGCAAACAGTTTGCTCGCCGCACCTTGGAATCTTGAAAAACCGGATTATTTGGCGGATTCGGCGAAACGAACCGCGCAAATAAACGCGTGGTTTGATAAAATCGAACCGGCAAAACGTCGAGAAATTAAACAAATTGCGGACGAATTGCGGTCGAAACGCAAAGATATTGACACAGAAATCGGCGAATAATTTCGTCGCAAACTAAAATTCAGAATTTCAACAGATAGTTACCGAAAATATATGAAACTAAAAATCTTTTTACTGTTCGTTTTATTCGTTTTCCCGACGTTTATTTTTGCTCAAAATTACGATGCCAAAATGGCGGAAATAAATTTATATGCGGAAAAAGTTCGCCGAGATTGGAACGTTCCGGGCTTTGCCGTGGCGATTGTCAAAGACGATAAAGTTATATTTGCCAAAGGTTACGGGGTTCGCGCACTCGGCAAACCGGAGAAAGTCGATGACAATACGATATTTGCGATTGCTTCGAATTCAAAGGCTTTTACCACCGCAGGTTTGGCGATTTTGGTTGATGAAGGCAAGCTGAAGTGGGACGACAAAGTTACAAAATATCTGCCCGATTTTCAAATGCCCGACGCTTTTGTAACGAGCGAAATTACTGTCCGCGATCTGGTTTCGCACCGCAGCGGTTTGGGAACTTTCAGCGGTGATTTGCTTTGGTATGAAACGACTTACACGGATGACGAAGTTTTGTCCCGCATCAAATATCTGAAACCGGTGAACGGCTTTCGGGCAACTTACGGCTATCAAAATCTGATGTTTATGGCGGCGGGCAAAGTTTTGGAAAAAGTTTCGGGTAAAACTTGGCAAGACTTTGTCAAAGAACGAATTTTGTTGCCGCTCGGAATGACGCGAACGACCACAAGTGTCAAAGATTTGAAGTCTAATGTTTCGTCTCCGCACAATGAATCGGGCGGAAAACTTCGCTCGCTTCCGCCCGGAAATGTTGATTCGGCGCGAGCGGCGGCGGGGTTAAATTCGTCTGTTGCGGAACTTGCCCAATGGTTGCGGTTACAACTCGGACGCGGAACTTTTAACGGTAAACAAATCTTTTCAACCAAACAATCGTGGGAAATGTGGCAACAAACTTTGCCGATTCAAATCAGCGACGGCGGAATGAAATTTAATCCGACGCGCCATTTTAACGGTTATGGTTTGGGCTGGTTTTTGAACGATTACCAAGGTCGAAAAGTTGTTTCGCACGGCGGCGGATTGGACGGAATGATTTCGCAAACGGCGATGATGCCCGAAGAAAATCTCGGCTTAGTCGTTCTGACAAACAGTGAATCGCCCGTCAATACGATTATGCAGAACAAAATTTTCGACACAATGCTCGGCGTTACAAAACGCGATTGGTCAGCCGATTATTTGACACGAACCGAAACGGGCAAGAAAGCGGAACGAGAAGAAGCAAAAAAATTAGAAGATTCGCGGTTGAAAAACACTAAGCCGACACTTGCAAACGCCGATTACGCAGGAGTTTACACAAGCCGAATGTACGGCGACGTAAAAATTTCCGATGAAAACGGCAAGTTAGTTTTGCGACTTGTTCCCGCGCCTAATTTTGTCGCCGATTTGGAACATTGGGAAAACGATAAATTTTTAATCAAATGGCGAAGTTCCGTAAATTATGATTTTCCCAAAGGGTTTGCAATTTTTACGCCCGAAAGCGGTAAATCCGACGAACTGAAAATCGATCAGCCGAACAATGATTTTTGGTTTTACGAATTAGATTTGAAGCGAAGTAAATAGTGTTGCGTCGAAAACTGCTTTCTGCGACTGTTTACCGGTTTCAGACTTCGCTTAAGACAATAATTTCCGCTCGGTCTTTGGCGTTGTCCAAAAACTTTTCGATGTCTTCGGCGATTTTGTTTTCAGTCAGTATTTTGTTGATTTGCGGACGAATTTCATTGAGCGTCGGCATCAAAAGTCCGGGGTTTTGTTTGCGATAATTCGGGGCGAAAACATCGCGAAAATACTTGGCTTCTTCTTCGGGTTTGACGACTACAAACGAACGAAAGCGAAAATCGAGATATTTCTCGATCTTCGCCCGCTGTTCGATTATTCGTTGAAAATTTTCATCGCCGATCGAATCAAAACCGACTGCGCGAAGCCTTTTTTCAAAATCAGCCGGCGTGGCAAAATTTTCTAAAATCCGTTCGCGTTGGATTTTCAGTTCGTCTTCTTTTACCGAAATCGACGGCAAACGGCGAACTTCCAGCACCAAAAGCCGTTGGTTTATCAGGCTTTGCAACGTTCGATTTAAATCGTCCGAACTCGGCGGAGAAAGCGAAACATCGGGTTCAAGCGCAAGTTGCCAAACCAAATCCGAGTATGTAATCAACTCCGTGTGAATTCCGTCGCTGACGGTCGCAACCGTTTTATCGACAATCTCTTGAGCTGAAATATCGGTCGGCAAGACAAAAATTGCTGACAAAAATACCGACAAAATCAGTATTTTTTTGATAAAATGAAGTTTAACTTTTGCGGTCATCAAAATTTTGCGCTCAATCGGTTCCCTTTCAATTCTTGTTGACTTTGAAAAAACTGTCAAACCGTTAGTTGTCTAAAATGTTATGAAAGTTGTTTATATAAAAGAATTCGGCGGAATCGATAATCTGGAAATCCGCGAAGTTGAGGATTTGCCGTCGCCGAAAGATTTTGAAGTTCTCGTACGAGTGCGTGCCGCAGGTGTGAATCGGGCAGATTTGATTCAGCGAAAAGGTTTTTATCCGCCGCCGAAAGGTTTTGACGAGCGAATTTTGGGTTTGGAATTTGCCGGCGAAGTCGTTGATACCGGCGAAAATGCGCGTAAGTTTCACCTCGGCGACAGAGTTTTCGGCATTACCGGCGGCGGCGGACAAGCCGAATATGTGAACATAAAAGAGTCGAGTTTGGTCAAAATTCCCGATAATCTGAGCTTTGTCGAAGCCGCCTGTATTCCCGAAGCCTTCATCACCGCCCACGATGCGATTTTTACGCAAGGAAATATAAAATCGGGTGAAAGTTGTCTGATTCACGCCGTTGGTTCGGGTGTCGGGCTTGCCGCGTTGCAACTGTGTAAAGCACATAATATCAAGACTTTAGGAACTTCGCGGGCGGCTCGTAAACTGACACAATGCGATAAATTCGGTTTGGATAACGGTATTTTTATGGACGGAGATTTAACCGGAAACGCCAAGTATTTTGCCGAATTGATTGAACATTTTACGGAAGGAAAAGGCGTTGACGTGATTTTGGACTTGGTTGGAGCAGGTTATTTCGAGGCAAATTTGCAAAGTTTGGCGACGAACGGGCGTTTGATTTTAGTCGGTCTGACTTCGGGAGTGAAAGCGGAATTTAATCTCGGCACGGCGCTTGCAAAACGTTTGACGATTATCGGAACAACTTTGCGGGCGAGAAGCGACGACGAAAAAGGCGAAGCAACCGCGAATTTTGCAAAAGACGTTTTGCCGTTAATCGCAAGCGGAAAAATTGTCCCGAATTTGGACAAAGTTTTTGCCGTCACGGACGTACAAAAAGCTCACGAATATCTTGAATCGAATGAAAGTTTCGGGAAAGTTGTGTTGGAATTTTAGCAGAATTTTATGTCTTTCAAACGTTTCAAAGAAATCGGAAAAGTTCAAGCAGAATTTAATATCAAAGCAATTCGGCAAATGTTTATTGACGCAAAAGATGTTTCGCCGTCCGAAAATTTTCTAAATGAATACGCTTTTACGCTTGAAGCAATTGACGTTGAGGCTTCGGAAGCCGCACGTGCCGAGACTTTAATTTTCCCGATTTTACGCGAAGTTTACAAGGATTATTACGGCGAATTTTCACTTTGGATTCAAAAAAGCATCAGTGCGGGGAAAAATCTGAACGGAACGCCCGATTATTTGATTTCGGTTAAATCTCCGCTTGGCAGAAAGGTTTTAACCACGCCGCTTCTGGCAGTTGTCGAAGCAAAGAAAAATGATTTTGATACAGGTTGGGGACAATGTTTGGCGGAAATGGTTGCAGTGCAGTTAATTAACAAAAACGCGCAAAAAAGTGTTTACGGAATTGTTACGGACGGCGAACGTTGGGAATTCGGGAAACTTGAAAATGACGTTTTTACTGAAAATCTAAACACTCTTTCAAACGAAAATTTACCTGAATTATTTGGTGCGTTACATTTTCTTTTTCAAAACTTTTTAATCTGAAATGCGGTCTGCGGCTTCGTCTGTAACAATACAAAGTCCGCTTAAACCTTGAGTTTTGAGTTTGTTTAACCAAGCTGTCGCTTCATCGTAATTAAGTCCGCGAACCGCGCAACTTTCAAAGGTGATGACCGACCAACGCGGTTCAAGCAATTCGCCGGAGATTATTGCCGGCACAATTTGGTCGAATCCTTGCACGTTTTCTTCCCGTGTTTCTTCGTTCTCCGGCACATTTATTTCCGCTGTTTCTTCTGTTGCAAACATATAATTTTGCCTCCGCTATGATTTTAGCACAGTTCGCTATGTCATAAAAAAAATTAACAACGTCCGATTACCGGAAAAATATAAGTAAAAAGAGGAAAAAGTTTTCGGTGTTAAATTACCAAGCAGTTTTTCCTCTTATCTCATTGTCTTTCGATTTCTATTCTTCGCCTTCTTCTTCGTCATCGTCGTCGTAAACGCCGACTTCGCCGAATTCCCAACCGTCGTAATGTTCGATTTCGTACTCGCGGGCGAGTTTTGAAAACTCCACGTTTCGTTCGGCTAAAGATTGCGGCGTGTGAATTTCTTCTTTATCGATGTGCAGCAGATATTCGCCCGTCGGTTCGCCCGTTTCATCGTCGCCGAGTTCGAAAATATCGACGAAATCGTATTCTTTTTCGTTCAAAAAGTTTCCGAGTTTTTCCAGTTTATCGACATCTTTATCCACAAAGTAATAGCTGTAAAGCATTTCTTCTTCGAGATTCCAATTGTCTTCCGTGCGGGCTTCGGCAAAAATTTGCTCGATTCCCGCGAGTTGTGATTCCGATTCTGTAAATTCCATCATAATTTTTTTAATTGATTCATTTTTCCGTTGAATCATGGGTTCATTAATTTTCTTCTGTTTGTTCCGTTTTCCGTGTTTCAGGACGCAAATGCGGGAACAAAATAACATCGCGGATTGATTGACGATTGGTTAAAAGCATCACTAACCTGTCTATTCCGATTCCGATTCCGGCGGCGGGCGGCATTCCGTAGCTTAACGCCCGAATATAATCTTCGTCCAAAATCATTGCTTCATCGTCGCCTTTTTCGCGTTCGTTCATTTGGTCGGCAAAGCGTTGATACTGCTCAAGCGGATCGTTTAATTCCGAAAATCCGTTGGCAACTTCCATTCCGTTGATAAATAATTCAAAGCGTTCGGCGATGTTCGGATTGCCCGGCGATGCTTTTGATAAAGGCGAAATTGATTTCGGGTAATCAACGATGAAAGTTGGTTGAATAAGTTTTTCTTCAACAATATTCTCGAATATTGTTACTAAGTTTTTCGCTGCATCTTCATCAGAAATATGTTCATTTTCTAAAACTTCAAGATTCCTTTCCAAAGCAAACTGACGCTCTTCATGACTTGATAGTTTAAGAGCAGCCATTACCTCACCGGATTGCAATCGGTTTTCCATATCTACTCGTGATCGCTCATCTGCAACATCAAAAGATCTGGGTTTAAACTCGCGATCTACTAATACCCTTTCGTTTTTTTCTTTCTTTTTTGAAGTTGTAAACATCGACAGTGCTTTGATTTTTTTATTATCATCGAGCCATTCTTTTTTGAATCCATCTGGAAAATCATGTTGATTATTTTCAAAGCATTTAACAATTGAATCTTTCATAGACCAACGTTCAAATTTCCCGAAATCAATCTCGTTTTCGCCAAACGTAACTTTCAAACTTCCAGTCGCTTTTACCACCGAATTTCGCAATAATTCTTCGCAAAAATCCATCATTCCGTTCACGTCCATATACGCACAATAAAATTCGAGCATCGTAAATTCGGGATTGTGTCGGGTGGAAATTCCTTCGTTGCGGAAGTTTCGGTTAAGTTCGTAAACCTTTTCAAATCCGCCGACAACCAGACGTTTCAGATAAAGTTCCGGAGCGATTCGGGCATACAGCGGAATGTCGAGCGCGTTGTGATGCGTCGCAAACGGACGTGCCGCCGCACCTGTCGCTTTCGGCGTGAGCATCGGCGTTTCAACTTCCAGATAACCGTCGGCTTCCAAAAAGTTACGAATCGAACTGATAGTTTTCGAGCGGATTTCAAACACTTCTCGCGTCGTCAAACCATCGTGTTCAACCGCTAAACTTGAGCCGATTAAATCTGCGTAACGTTGTCGCTGACGAATTTCCGCATCGGCGATTCCGTGCATTTTGTCGGGCATCGGCAACATTGCTTTTGCCAAAAACTGCAATTTTTCAACGTGAATCGAAAGTTCGCCCGTGTTCGTCAAAAACAAATAACCTTCAACGCCGACAAAATCACCGTGGTCGAGCAAGCCGAACGCATTCCAACCGTTTTCTTCGTCAAGCGAGTTTTCCGCGTCGTTTTTGATTAAAGCAAACGTATTTTTTTTGCAGTAAATTTGCAGTTTATTTTTCCCGTCTGTCAGATGCACGAAATTCCCGCGCGGCGGAGTCGTCAAACGTCCTGCCATTCGAATCGTGCCAAGTTCTTTTAATTGCTCATTTACAGCAGTTTTGAGTTCAGGTGCAGGTTTTTCGCCTTGAGCTAATTTCGGCAAAAGATTGATAATCGATTCACAAGTTTTAAGGCTCGTAATCGTATCTTCTTTGCCTGAAACTGCGGTTCGGGCAAATTTATTCGGATACACATTTCCGACCAATTCCGCCATCTTCGCAAGGTTAGTTTTGCGAGCTTCGGTTTGGTCGTTGGGTTCGATAATGTCGTTAAATTCAATAATGCTCATAAAATTAAGTTTTGATTATATCGCAAAAACGGCAAAAGTTCGCAAGTTCAGGCAAAATAAAAATTTGAAAAAAATTCCGAGTTTTGTTTGTTGAAACCGATAACGCCAAAATCTTTAAATCGTTCAAAATGAATGAAACGTTCACTCAAAACCATTCAATCTGACCGAACGCTTTCAACTCTGAACTTCGATCCGATTTGTAAACTATTGATTTATAACAATTTGCATTCCTCGAAAACTTTGGCATAAACCTTGCCATACCGAGTTGGCAATTAATGTGTATTTTGCACAAATTGAGAGTACAAAGGTTTACTGTTTTATAACAAAAGGGAAGAAAAATGTTTATTTCAACCAAGTCATTCCACAAATTATTCGCCTTCGGTGTTTTATCGGCACTTTTTTTGCAGATGTTCGGTTTTTCCGCGACAGCTCAAAAGTTGTCTCAAAAACCGGAAGCTATAACTCCAAATAGCTTGGAAGCAAAGAAAAAACTTGCCCCGGAATTAGAAGAAAATATCAGCGAATTGAATTTCAGTCGCCGCAACGATGAAACGCGAAAAGTTATTATTCGCTTGAAATCCGCCACCGATTTGAATGAAATGTTTGGCAATAATTTGGATGAAGTTGCTCGCGGGCGAATGTTTGCCAAAGAAGTCAGCGGCAACAAAGCTCGGACTTCGGCGGTCAAAGTAAAATTGCGAGAAGCAGGCGGAACATTCAAAAAATCGTTGAATAATTTGGGTTTGGTAACAGCCGAACTGCCGCTTTCAAAAATTCAAGAACTTTCACAAAACAATGAAATCGAATATATTTCAACCGACAGCGAAGTCGAATCGCTTGGGCATGTCGCCGAAACACTCGGCTATAAACTGCTCGGCATCAGCGACCGCGGCGACAGCAATCCGAGTACTTGGTTGGCAGGTTACGGTATTTCGATTGCCGTCATTGACAGCGGTGTTTACGCCAACCACAGTTTGATGAAAACAAGCGGTGTGAGCCGTGTTTCAAATTACGATTTTACGGGACAAAACATTTTGACCGATCCGTTCGGACACGGAACGCACGTTGCTTCGGTGGCTTCGGGCGATTGGATGCTTGGCGGCACGGCGTACGAAGGAATTGCCGAAAGCGCGAGCGTTATCAGTTTACGGGTTTTGAACGATTACGGAATAGGCACTGCCGGTTCGGTGATTGCGGCAATCGATTGGGCAATCGCCAACAAAACGGCGAAAAACATTCGTGTTATCAACATGAGTTTGGGAACTAAAGCCAAAGACAGTTATAAAAACGATCCGTTGTGTTTGGCGGCGCGGCGAGCCGTGAATGCGGGAATTGTCGTGGTTGCTTCGGCAGGGAATTGGGGCAAAAATCTTGCGGGCAGTAAGGTTTACGGTTCGATCAATTCACCGGGCATCGAGCCTTCGGTGATTACGGTCGGCGCGTCCAATACTTTCGGCACAAATTATCGGTCGGACGACACGGTAACAACTTTCAGTTCGCGCGGACCAACGCGAGGTTACGTTACCTTGAGCAACGGAGCCAGAAAATACGACAATCTTATCAAACCTGATTTAGTTGCTCCGGGAAACAAAATCATCGGTGCCAGAAGTCCGAACAATCGGCTTGTTACGTTTTTTCCGCAACTGAAAACCGGAAACTATACAAACGACGACGACCAAGTGATGTATATGAGCGGAACATCGATGTCGGCTCCGGTTATTGCAGGCGCGGCGGCGCTTTTGGTCGATACGAACCCTAATCTTTCGCCAAATTTGATTAAAGCAATTTTGATGTACACGGCTCAACCGATTCGCGGGTTCAATACATTTGAACAAGGTGCGGGAGAACTTAATATTGACGGTGCCGTGCGGCTCGCGCGTTTGATAAAAGCAAACCCGACAACTCTGACAAACGGCAACGCCATGGCAAAACTACCGTCGTCGCAAACGTCTGTTATTTGGGGCGAAACTTGTACTTGGGGCAAAGGAATTATCACCAATCACGGCATTCTTTACGGCGATAATTTGATGAAAAACTATCAAGGATTTTATGCCAGCGGTGTCTTAGCCGGAGACGCAACTCCTTTTGTGAACGGTGTTTTGACAAAATCAAACACACTCACCAGCGGAGCTAATTTATATCAAGGAACTTTGGTCAATAACGGCGTTCTAGCCTCTGACGGAACATCTTTCGTTTCTTCTTTTGCAATGGCAGACAGCCCGACTCCGGTTGTAAATTCACAAGGAGTTTTAGTCAGCGACGGTGTTTTGGCGGGCGACGGCGTGTTGGCGGGCGACGGTGTTTTAGCGGGCGACGGGATTTTATTCGGCGACGGAATAGCGATTTTCGGCGACAATACAACTTCGATGATGCCTGCTCCGTAAAACTATTCGGTGAAACAGTCAGGGCGATTAAAAAAGGTCAGGTTGCAAAACTTGACCTTTTTTTATTGAAGACTTGCCCGGTTACATAATTTATTTTCTTCGTTTATCATAAGTTAATGAAAATAATTCCGCTTTCGATTCCAACGCCGTTTTATGTCAGCGATGTAAATGTTTATCTGATTAAAGAATCACCGGTTTCACTGATCGACGTTGGTCCGAAAACCAAAGAAGCGACTGATGTTTTGCGTGAAAAATTAAAATCTAACGGCATAAAGTTTACGGACATTGAACGGATTTTTTTGACGCACGCTCACGAAGATCATTGCGGACTGGCAAAAACTGTCCGCGATGAAGCCAAGAACGCCGAAATTTATGTTCACGAATGGGAAACCGGACATCTTTTCGGGCGACTTGCCCAAGACGAACATCGCAAATTGATGATGCGTTCGGGCGTTCCCGACAAAGTTTTTCGTGAAATGCAAAATCTGTATGCCGAAGTCAGTTTGCTGACGGATTCTTTGGTCGAAGGCGAATTTAAACTGATGAGCGACGGAATGAATATCGAATTTGCGACCGGAAGTTTGCAGGTTTTGCACACGCCCGGACACACGCCCGGAAGTTGCAGTTTTGTCCGCGAGGCGAATCGGACGCTGATTTGCGGCGATTGCGTGTTAAAGCGAATCACGCCGAATCCGATTGTTTCGCCCGACCCGCTGAACCCGCACAAGCGTTTTGCTTCGTTAGCGGAATACTTGGTCAGTTTGGCGAGAATTCGTTCGTATTCGCCGACTTTGGTTTACGGCGGACACGGCGAACCCGTAACAGATTTCGAGGAAATTTTTAATCGTTATGTGCGGGCAATCGACGACCGCCAGCGAAAGGTTTTGAAGTTAGTAAATACAGACGGAATAACGGCTTACGAGGTTGCCAAGCGTCTTTTCCCCGATTCGATGAACCACGCCGCTCATCGCTTTTTGGCAATTTCCGAAGCCATCGCACATCTCGATTATGCTCAATCCGAACGCAAAATCGGCGTTGAAATTGCGGACGGCATAGAGTTTTATAAAAAATAACGTCGAATAAATTACGTCCGGTTTTTCAAACTCACCGCAACTTGAGCGGCAATTTTCGCGTTATTTTCGAGCAATGCAATGTTTGCCCGAATCGTTTGCCCTTCACTTTTTTCGGACATTTGCGAAAGCAAAAACGGTGTTACGTCTTTTCCTTTGATTCCTTGTTCCTCGGCAAGTTGCAAAGATTCGCGCAAAATTTTATCGAGCAAATCAGCCGGAATTTCGTCTTTTTCGGGAACGGGAACGGTCAATAAAATCGCGCTTTTCAGTTCTAAAATGTCGCGGGCGTGAGCAATGGCGGCGACTTCTGCGGCAGTTTCAACTCGTTCATCGATCGATAAACCGCTTGTGCGCGAATAAA
Source organism: Acidobacteriota bacterium (assembly GCA_031430435.1). Classification (GTDB taxonomy): domain Bacteria; phylum Acidobacteriota; class Blastocatellia; order Pyrinomonadales; family Pyrinomonadaceae; genus JANNVK01. The sequence goes on along the minus strand of JANPBM010000121.1, from coordinate 23,740 downwards.
AAGCGGGAAGTTCATCGCACTTGAAACCGAGAATCGAAACGCCGTGTGTTTCCAACCATTCGCGTGTGCGCGGCAAATCCAAAACGATTTTCGCGCCCGAACAAACAACAATCATCGGCGTTTGAGCAAGTTCGGGCAAATCTGCGGAAATATCTGCCGAAAATCCGCGATGCGCGCCGCCGATTCCGCCCGTTGCAAAAACTTTGATGCCGACGCGATGAGCAATAAACATTGTGGTTGAAACGGTGGTCGCGCAATTCAGTTTTTTGGCAACGGCAATCGGCAAATCGCGGCGGCTGATTTTGCGAATATCTTTGCGTTCGGCAAGTTGTTGAAGTTCTTGAACCGTTAATCCGACGTGAAATTCGCCGTTAAAAACCGCGATTGTCGCCGGTACCGCGCCGTTTTCACGGACGATTTCTTCTAATCGTTGTGCCGTTTCAAGATTTTGCGGATAAGGCAAACCGTGAGCAATAACGGTTGATTCTAATGCGACCAGCGGTTTTTGGTTGATGAGCGCGTTCTCTGTTTCTTCGTTAAAAATCATGTTTTTACTGAATAATATGACCGATTCGGCTCAAACGCGGACTCGTCAGACAACTTCCTGTTTTATCGCTTCCTTCGCACGACCAATAAACAAAAAGCGCTTGCCCGACAATCAATTCGCGCGGCAGAAAACCCCAAAAACGTCCGTCGGTGCTGTTGTCGCGGTTGTCGCCCATCACCAAATAATTATTTTCGGGAACTTCCATTTTTCCGCCCGCCACGCCGTATTTCATCTGTTCCGTAACAGATTGTTTGTCGGCAATTTCGTCCATCGAATTTTGAGAATAAGTAACACTCCATTTTTCATCGGGCTTTTTCGGTTCAATTTCGTTTGCCGTAATTGAAGTTGTGGCGCTTCGCGGATCGGGTGAAACCAAACGATGTTCGGGCAGTAATTTACCGTCGATAAAAACTTGATTGTCTTTGAATTCGACTTTTTCGCCCGGTAATCCGATAACGCGTTTGATGTAATTGGTTTGATAAGCCGGCGGATCGCCGTGATTTGTTTTTCCGTCGCGGAAACCCGGATATTTGAAAACAACAATGTCGCCGCGTTCAATATCGCGTTGCGGCAGAAACGGCAGAAAACTGCTTTTCGGTGAAAAAATAAATTTATTAACGAGAAAATAATCGTTAATCATAATCGTATTTTGCATCGAACCCGTCGGCACGGTTACGGCTTGGATGATAAATGTCATCCCGAAAAGCGCCATGACCAAGGTTGTTACCAACGATTCAAAGTATTCGCGGAAAATACTTTTCGGCTCTTGTTTTGAAGATTTCTCTTCGGCGGTTGTTTTCTCTGAACTGCTCATAACGATAAATAATAGTTAAAAATTGCCGATTGGTAAATGTCAGGCGTTATTTTCGGCTAGTTTTTCCAACGCCTTTTCGGCGGCTTTCATTTCAGCCGCTTTGATGCTTTTGCCGATGCCTTGGGCAGTGCCGGTTTCCCACCCGACTTCGACGTAAAACGTCCGTTTGTGCGACGGACCTTCGTGTTTGGTTACACTGTATTTCGGAATGCTTCGTTTGTCGGCTTGGAGTTTTTCCTGCAACAAAGTTTTGTAATCGAGAGCCGAAGTCGGTGTTACGGTTTGCAGTTCCTCGCGCAAAATTCGGCGAACAAATTCGCCCGCCGTCATGTAATCGCTGTCAAAAAAAACCGCCGCAATAATTGCCTCGAGCGTATCGGCGAGAAGTGCGTCTTTGCGTCTGCCGCCCGTGCTTTCTTCGCCTTTGCCAAACCGAATAAACTCGCCGATATTTAACTTTTGTCCGATTTTAGCCAATGTTTCGGCACTTACAATCCGATGTTTCATTAACGTCAAATCACCTTCGGAAAGTTCCGGATGTTTCAAAAAAAGATGTTCGGCAACCGCTAATCCGAGTACCGAATCGCCGACAAATTCAAACGTTTCATTGTGCAAATTACGAATTTCAACGTCTTGACCCGCCGCCGAATTTTCATACGCAAACGACCGATGCGTCAAGGCACGCCCGATTAACGCTTTATTTTGAAAGCTGTAATCGATTATTTTTTCCAGTTTTGCAAAACTTTCGGACATCGCTTTCGATTATATCGCAAAAGAAAATCGGACGCATTATTTACGCCCGATTTTACTTCTGATGAAAACTGATTTTAGTTACTTCTTGCCCGGTTTCTTAGCAGGTTTTGTAACCGGTTTTGCAGGTGTCGCAGGTTTGGTCGGCGTGGTTACAGGTTTGGTCGGCATTGTCATTTCGGGTTTAACCGGCATTGTCGGTGTCACGGGAACGACCGGAGCAACCGGCACAAATGCCGCATTCGGGTCGGTGAACGGGCTTGCCAATACTTTGGTAATGTATGTTTCGACTTCGTTTGCCGCAACTGTTTTTTTATCGAACCGGAATTGATAAATTTGGGTAATGGTCGTTTTCATCAACGAAGCGGCAAATTTACCTTTCGCATCGCGTTGAGCCGCCGTCGCCGTCGTATCGGTTGAAACATCTTTGGCAACTTTATACGAACGCCCGTAGGCTTCTAACGCCCGATCTGCAATTCCTTTTTGCAAAGCGAAAATAGCTTTCGTTTCGTCTGTTTCTTTCTCGCCGGCGGCTTTAATCTTCGCCACTCGTTCGTTGTCTTTTTTGGTAAATTCGGCTAAATACCACGAACCGACGGCTTGATAAACATTAGGAAATTTGGCTATGTCCGATGTTTTATATTGTTGCGCTTTGTAATAAGAATCGACTGTTGCTTTATCAACCGAGGTTTTACCGACGTTATTGATAAAACCGATAATGTAATTCATCCAACCGAGAGTATTATTTTTTCCGTCGGCATTCAATTTTGTTTTGTACACAAAATATACGCCGTAAAATTTTGTTCCCGATTCTTTACCCGCTTCGATTTTTGAAATTGCCGATTTTGCATAACTCACCGTATCGGCGTTATAAGTATAATTCGGCGGAGTTTCCAGCGTTCGTTCAAAACCGATCGAGGCTAAATCGATAATCGTGTCGATGTCATCGGCATCTTCGGCTAAAACAGCTTTTCCGGCAGCAATTACTTCGGTCCAATTTTTGCTGACTTTGGCGGCTTTATAGGCGTTATCATAGCGGTCGTAAATTGCTTTGGTTCTGGCTGCTTCTTTGTCTGCCGCTATTTGCTTGTCGTAAAAATCTACTTTTTTGCGAAGATAAGTTGTAATCGCGGCTTTATCAGGATCGTTTTTATCTTTTTCCTCGTATTTTTTCAAATAATCGCGTCCGCATTCCATCGCGGCTTTTTTGATTGCCGCATCGGCGCTGTTATAGGCTTTATCTTTCAAAAAACAACCTTCGTATAAACGGTTTTTATCGGCGATAACTTCTGCCGAATCTTCGGTTGTTTGAGCTTGAACACCGGTGGCGGTTGATGTCATGAATGCGATTAAAAACGCAAACGTTAAAAGTGTCGGTACAAAAAATTTTAATGTAGTTTTCATTAGGTTTAATATTCTCCAAAGCAAAGTTTTTCTCAGCCGAATCGGATTTTTCGTAATTTCCGCATCAGCGAAATCTCAGATGTTTTTCTTTTGAATATGGTTGCCATTTTTGGCGTGAAATATTTCCGAGATCTGTAAATCTACAAGTTTTTCAAAAATTGCATAAAGAAAATAATTGCGTAAAATTAAGGCAGGTGTCAAGTTATCCGGTTAGTTTTCGGGCTTTTGTTTTTTGACAATGCGCGGACGAATCGAATTCGGATCGGCTTGGGTCGGCATTAAAACTTGCGGACTATCGGAATTATCGACAATTATTTCACGCGGTTTCGGCTCGATGTATCGCGGTATTTCGGCTTCATCGACGATTCCTTTCGGCGTGCGCCGTTTGCGTGAAGAACTCACGCCCGAAAAATATCCCAAATCATCGGAATCCTTGCTTTGCGCCGTGTCTAAACTGACGGAGGTTTCGAGTTTAATTCGCGGACGCGGTTGTACGGCGACAAATTCGTTGACTAAACGATTTCGCAAACCGCGATAAATGTTTCCCGCGATTTCCGCCGCGACTTTTCCGCGTTCGTTCGATCCGCGAGTGATGACAATAACCGCAAGTTTCGGATTTATTGCCGATGAAGCCGAAGCGAAAAGCCCGTTCCAACTGCCGTCTTCGATGCACGACCCTGTTTTGCCGATGACGTTCATTGTTCCGTCGAACGCATTTTGAGCCGTTCCGAAATTTACCGCGCCGATCATTCCCGGAATCAAATGTTGAAAAACTTCGGGCGAAATATCTAATTGTCGGCGATAAAATTTGATGTCCGAAGCGTTTTGAATTTGCGGATTTTGGATTCGCGGAATTATCAATTTTCCGCCGTTCGTAATCGATGAAACAACTACGCCGAGTTGCAATGCCGTAACTTCAAAACCGTCGCCGTGCGAATAAATTCGATAAATATCCGTTCCGAATTTATAATCGGGCAAGTTTCCGCCGACTTCGCCTTCGGAATTTATTCCCGTCGATTCGCCTAAACCCAGCGTGCGGGCGTATGAAATCATTTTACGATAACCGAGATTGGCGCCGACCGATTGAAAATAACTGTTGTTTGAATACGCCGTGGCATCGGTTAAATCGACGGGAAACGAACTGAACCGAATGTTGCCCGCCGAATCGATCACATTTTCTCTTAAGCCTGCGATGGCAGTAACGAGTTTGATGGTTGAACACGGTTTGAAACTGCGGCGAATCGCCCACGTTTGATTGACAATCGACAGAATTTTCCCCGTATTCGGCTCGATCACCACGATTGTTCCGGCGTGTTTCCCAAGTGCGTTTATCGCTATTCGGCGAACTTCCAAATCTTCGTTTTCATAAACGTCTTGCGAGATATTCTGAGCGGTTTCAAGCCGAAATTGCTCGTCTTGCGGATTCGGTTTCGCGAAAGGCTTTGGCGTTGAATTTATTTTTGGTGTTTCAGCCGACTTCGGTTTAGAATTCTTTGCAATCGGACTGCCTTTTTTATCGGTTTTTTTCGGCTCGACTTTTTTCGGAGTCGGCGAAGGTTTGCTTAAATCACGGCTTCGCGTCGGCGTTTGGGCGTTTGAAAAATTTAGGCAAACGAAAATAATCAGGCAAACTTTTAACCGGCAACCTGCAATCAAACCAATCGGTTTGCAACGAAAAATAAAATTGTAAAAACTAAAATAGCTCACGTTATCGAAAAAAATGTATTGTTTTCTAAATAAAACAGGTGGAAAAAAGAGAATAAAACTTAACACAACACTTAAATAAACTTGATGTAAATCATAGCAAAATATAACATTCAAACAGACAAACAGCAAACCGGATATAAGATTATGAATTTCTTTAACACATTTCGCGGCAGACTTATCGTTATTCTCGCAATTTTGCTCATCACGACTCTCGGCGTTCAGTATTACTTAAATTATCAGACCGAACAGGAAAATAAACGTTTGCGCGAATCGCAGGAACAAGCGTTGGTAGCGGGAATTACGCTTGCCGTAAGCACGTTGGTTTCGCAAGAAAGAATGACCGATTTTATCAAAAACAATCAACAAAATTTCTTTGACGAATCAGTCAGTCAACGGATAAAAGACATTATTGTAATCGACGATAATTTGGAAATAAACGACAGCTTAAACAGTCCCGAAAATTTGCCGACGCAGGAATCAGACCGCATAAAAAACCGCAAACTGTCGGAACTTAAAGATTTACCACCGCTGATGGATGCCGAAAGATTAGGCGAAGACCGTAAATTTTTCCCGAATGCAAAAATTTTGTCCGAAGAAGAACGCGAGCAACTGGAAGCAAAAACTAACGGTGAAGCTCACGCCGTTCCGATTCAAACCAGTCAAGGTCGTTGGTATTTAATCGTAATTTTGAAAACCGAAAAAAACGCCGTTTTCAGCCGTGCCGCCCAACCTTTGATTTACACATTATTGATTTTATCGGCATCGTCTTTTATCACAATTTTGCTCGTTTGGCGTTTTACGCGCCCGATTGCGAAACTTTCCGAAGCTGCCCGCGAAGTGGCGAAAGGTGATTTGAGCGTTCGCGTGGCGGTTGACCGAAACACGGACGAGATGGGCAAACTTGCGACGCGGTTTAACGAAATGACGGCAAAACTTGAAACAACCCGCGAACTTGAAACAAAATTGCAGGAAACCGAAAAATCTGCGGTGGTCGGCAGACTTGCTTCGGCAATCGCTCACGAAATTCGTAATCCGCTGAATTATATCAACTTAACACTTGACCATTTGCGGGCAAAATTTGTTCCCGAAGACAATCTGAAACGTGAGCAGTTTGAAAAATTGACATCGCAATTAAAAACCGAAGTCGCCCGCATCAACACGCAAATTTCAGATTTTCTGAGATATTCGCGTCCATTGCGGCTTGATTTACAATCGACGATTTTGCGTCCGCTGATTGACGATTCAGTACGGATTATCGAAGGACAAGCCGCCGAACAACAAATTGTTTTAACCGTTGACGAAGCCGATAATTTGCCGCACATTCAAGCCGACGGCGAGGTTTTACGCTCGGTTTTCAATAATCTTTTTATCAACGCAATCCAAGCGATGCCGAACGGCGGAAATTTGAACATCGAAATTACACCGCTCGAAAAATATGTAAAAATTGAAATTATTGATACAGGCGAAGGGATTTCGCGTGAAAACATCGCCAAAATCTTTGAGCCGTATTTTTCGACCAAAGAAACCGGCACGGGTTTGGGTTTGGCAATCGTCAAACGGATTATCGACGAACATCACGGTACGATCGAGGTTGAATCGAGCAACGGCACAAAATTTACGGTGATGATTCCGAAAAGTAATTGACAAAATACAATTTGCTTTGTCTCAACGTTCCAAAACTTGGCGTTTGAAAGCCGGCGGAACAATCGAATTGTCGTAAACATTGAACGCGGCATCAATCGGAGTCGGATATTCGGAGTTATCAGCCCAATCGGCTTCGGTGTCCAAATAGGTTTGAACTTCGGCGACAATTTCAGCCGTTTTCGCTTTTGTCAGAATTTTATTTTCGGTCAAGTATCGTTCAAAGCGGTCAATCGGGTCGTTATTTTTCGCCCACCAATCGATTTCTCCGGCAGGAACATACGACTGATTGTCATGTTCGGCGTGTCCTTTGCGGCGATAAGTTTTTGCGTCAATCAAGACGGTACCGTTTCCGCCGCGAGCATAATCAACCGCTTCTTTCATCGTTTCATAACACGCAATAATGTCGTTTCCGTCCACAATCATTCCTTTTGCACCGTACCCGATTGCCTTATCTGCCAAATTTTCACACGCAAATTGTAATCGTGTCGGCGTTGAATAAGAATAATGATTGCTTTCCATAATGACAATCAGCGGAAGTTTTTGAACGGCGGCAAAGTTCACGCCTTCGTGAAAAACTCCGGTCGAAGTCGCTCCGTCACCCATATATGCAACCGCAATTCGATTCTCTTTTTTCATCCGCGAAGCAAGCAAAATGCCCGTCATCACCGGAATCATATCGCCAAGATGCGAAATCGGACCGATAAAACCTTTCTCGAAATCGGCAAAATGAAACTGCACGTCCTTTGATCCGCTCGGACCTGTTGCCTTGCCCATATATTGCGCAAAAATATGTCGCGGCAAAATACCTTTTGTTAAAACTGCTCCGATGTCGCGGATAAGCGGAGCGATAAAGTCTTGTGTTTGAAGCGCATACGCCGTTCCGACCGCCGTTGCTTCTTGTCCGAGCGAACTGAAAACTCCGCTCGTAATTTTGGATTGACGTTTAAGATTGACCGTTTTTTCGTCGAACATTCGCGTCATTTTGATTAAACGATACATTTCAACCAGTTGATTTTTGGTCAACGATGTTTCGGATGTGCAAGTTAAAGGTTTTGTTTTCGGCATATTAGAAAAACTTGAGCAATCAAAATCGTATCAAACAATTTAAGCCGACTCAAATTCCGTTCGGCTCAAAATTTCAGAGGTTTTGTTTTCAGTGGAATGATGTTAAATTCCGAAAAATACGCTTAACTTTGCCTTTATCGCCGTCGCCCTTTGCTGGCGGTTTTGCGCGAAACGGTAAAATTTATGTCGTTTTCTTTGGTGAAATCCTGTAAAATTCGATAGAAAATTTCGCGGTCGCCGATTGAAATAAGTGCGGTTGCGTCTGCCGTTTCGATTGCGTACGGATAACCTAATCCGACGACGCATTCAGCCCGCACGACATCCAAAACTTCGTCCAACAAACCGTTTTTATAAATCCACGACGGCATATCCAACCTTGCGGGCGAGGCATCTCGTGTTGTTTGCAGATAAATAAATCCGACGGAATCGCCGAAAATCTCGGTCAAACCTTGACGTTTGGAATATAAAAACACCGTCCGTTCACCCCAAAATTTCAAAACTCGCGGAAACAACAAATCTGCGTCGAAATGTAAATTGCTGTTCGTTTTTTCCGCGTCAAAAGCATCGAGCATCGTCAGCAAATCTTTCGACAAACTGCGTGCCACATAACCGACCAACGGAACTTGCGTTTCTTCGCTGAGTTTAATTAACGCAACCATTTCATCAGCATATTTATTTTTGCTTTCAGTCGCCAGAGGAAACGGCACGAGCAATGTATTGTCGTAAAAAGCCAACGGCATTCGCTCGCCGCGCGATTTCCAACCCTGTTTTCGTTTCAAAAAATCGCCGGTTTTGCGAACTTCTTCTTCGATTCGGCGTTCGTTTACGCGAGATTCCGCCGGATTCGGCATTAAATCGGACGGTGAAAGGATAAAAAATTCCGCGTTTTTTTCATAACGTTCGGTTTCCGAATGCGGATTTTCAAACCAACCGACTTGCACCGCCGCGACCATTAACGAAACATCGCGGCTCGGCGGAATTTGGCTTCCGTCAACCGCAAAAGTCGTCCGGTTTTTCAAAATTTCAAACGCCCAACCGCGAGATTCTTCGTGATTTTTCCACGTTTTATCAAACGGAATCGCCAACGATTTGTGCAGTTCCAATTCATTTGACGGCATTGCTCCGGTTGCTTCTTGCAAGAGCAAAATTTGTCTGATTCTTTCGAGCGAGGTTTGCTCAAGTCGTTTAATTTTCGACAGATACACTTCCAGCGAATCGCGTTGATCGCGGTTGAAGGTTTTGAAATCAGACGTTTTTTCGTCTAATTGTTTGGCTAAAAGTTCTCGGTAAATCATTTGAATTTATACTTTACAATACTTTTGCCGATTTATTGAAACAAGATTTTTGGTAAAGAATTTTGATATGAATTGCCACGCATCTTTAGTGCGTATAGAAAACAAAAAATGAGATTGATTTTGACTTCTTAAGGCATATCATTGGAGATAATAATCTCCATATGGAGTTTAAATGGAGTAAATAAGTTGACATTTACATTCCTTTACGGTATATGTATTATGTTGCATCAGAATTGCAATCTAATTATTTAAGGATGTCTGAATGTGAAGCATCCCGGTTAGTTGTTTTGTTACTTAAAGTTAAAGAGATAAATAAAAGTTAAGGAGGAAAAAACTATGTTGTCTATAGATATATATGAAGCATTTTGGGAAAAGATCAATTCATCAGTCACAATAATCATCCATTCATTATTCACCAAAATTTGGACACTATTGAAAACGTACCATTGTCTTGCAAAAACAATTCTAATTCTAAAACTAATGTTAGGAAAAATTGAATTGTTAAATGCAAAACTTTGTAACTGTAAGATAATACCTGAATTTTTTGCTCTCATTTTTGAAAGGCAATTTGTCTTTGGAAAATTATTGTATTAATTCGGGTAAATGGAGAGCTGGAAGTTCCTAGCTAAGTGAACAGTAAATTTCTTTAACAAAACATAAAACAAAACGATGAAAAACTTTGGGAGATTACACGATGCAAACATTTATATATGAAGACTTAATTGAAAAATTAGAAGCGATTCAGACTGATTGAAAAATTAGAAGCGATTCAGACTGTCGAGACTGAATCTGAGGTTGTAAACGAAGATGTTAAAAGTATTGAAACAGTATTTTTAACAGAAACATTGAATGACGAAGAAATATAGTTTTTCTATTAATGTCTAAATTTCGTAATACAACTATTTTAATAAACAATAAATTTTCTTGAAAAATCTTAGTAGATTCAAGAATGTGGGAAAAAAAGAGGAAAATCATGGTTGAAACAAAAAGCCAAAAGAAAATAGCAAAAGAAAAAGAGAAAGGACCTGATGTGAAAAAAGAGATTTCTCGTCATCGTCTTCAATTAGACTTTTCACCGGAAGCTTTTGAAAAAATTGAGGCATTAAGAAACAAAGCTGATATTCGTTCAAATAGCGAACTGGTGCGAAATTCTTTGAGACTTTATGAATGGTTTATTGAGCAATTAAACAATAATCATAAAATTCTTGTTTCAAAGGAAGACGGCGTGAAAGAGGTAGAATTCTTTTTTTAGTATGGAACTTGAAAATAATAGTATTGATAAAATCCAGACTCAATCTGAAAATATGATGATTGAGTCTGATAGCATTTCCAGTTTTGACCATTTAGTAACTAAAGAAAGGAATGTTGCTGACATTGTATTTTGGCAACAAAAAGCATTACTTCAGCAACAGCAAATAGAGTTACAACACAAACTGGATCAGGAAAAACTTGACAATCAACTGGGAAGAGACGAACAGACAAAAGATAACCATCTGAAAAGAAAACTTTTAGGTATTACTGTAACTTGCTCGATATTGGTGCAGGCAGTTTTCTTTTATTTTGTTTATTATGTTGTAACTAGCCCAACTCCTTCTGACACGGTAAAAAGTCTGTTAGTTGCCATTAGTTTCTTAGCCGGCAGTTCAGCGACATTTTTATTTTTTGAGGTTTGGAAAATTCTCAAGAAAGACAATAAATAAAAACTTGCCGATGCACAAATTTATTTCTTTCAATCGGCAAATTATTTCCGCAAACGACGCGAAACTTTCGGCAATTTCGTCCGCAAGTCTTTACGGCAAAGGAGTTTTTACGACACTTGCGGTTAACGGCGGAAAGCCTTTTCTGTGGGAAAAACATTGGCGAAGATTATGCGAAAATGCAAAAAAACTCAACATAAAATTGATTGACGAAGAAATGTGCAAAGCTGAAATCTATAAATTGATCGAAGCAAACAAGGTTATAAACGGCAAAATGCGGATAACTTTTTTTGACGAATCTGCAAGCAAAATTTGGCAGTTTCAAACTGAAAATAAAACGAGTATTTTAATCGTAACCGCAGATTTACGCGAAGTTTCAAACATAAATTTGACTGTTTCGCCGTTTCGTATAAATTCAACTTCGCCGCTCGTCAACCTCAAATCTTGCAACTATTTAGAGCAAACGCTCGCACTTGAAGACGCGCAAAATCGCGGATTCAACGAGGCAGTTCGTTTGAATGAACGCGGTGAAATCACGTCCGCAACAATGGCAAATATTTTTTGGCTGAAAGACGAAAAATTGTTTACGCCAAGTTTGAAAACAGGTTGTTTGCAGGGAACAACGCGGGAATTTATTCTCGAAAATTACGAATGTTTTGAGGTTGAAAACGGCTTGGAAAGTTTAGAAAACGCGGACGAGATTTTTTTGACATCTGCGGTAATCGGAATTCAACGAGCAAACTTCGGCAAACTGAAAACGGTTAAAGACGATAAAGTTTTTCGGTTTCTGCAATCATTGTTTCCACATTAAAACGTTGTTTCGCAATAGTTTGTACCGTTTTCGCACGATTGATTCGATTCGTTTTATCGCCTAAAACTTCGCAAATCGCTTCGGCAAGTTTGGTCGGATTTTCAATCGGCACAAGTTTTTCTTCGCCCAAAAGTTCCTTTGCACCTTCGGTCGCAGTTGCGACAACGCAAACTTTGCTTGCCATCGCTTCCAGAATCGCCAAGCCGAACGATTCGGAGTGCGAAGCCGACACAAAAACATCGCACGCGTGCAGCAAAGTCGCCGTGTCTTCAACCCAATTCAGCCGAAGAAAACGATTTTCCAAACCAAAAGTTTTTATCAAACGCTTTAATTTCAGACGAAATTTTTGATCGAACGAATTATCTTTTCCAACGATGACAAAATGCGTTTCGGGAAACTTTTCGGCGACAAGTTGTGCGGCAATTACAAAATCTTCTTGTCCTTTGAGCGGCTTTAATTCACCGACCGTGGCGACCAAATTTGCATCGAACGGAATGTTGTGTTCAAACCTGAATTCTTTGCGAAGCCTTTGTTTATCGGCATTTGCGAAATGGTTGACTTCGATTCCATTTGGAATTGCGGCAATTTTGTTGCTTGGAAAACTGTTGCGTAATTCTGTTTCAACCGCAGACGAAACGGCGATAATTTTAGTTATATTTTTGAGCAAAAACGTTGATTTAATCGGAAATAAAACGTGGCGTGTGAGAAATAATTTCGCGTTTTTCGACATTCGCACAGCCAGACTTGCCATCGCGTAATCGCGGGCGAGATGTGCGTGAACAACTTCGATTTTATGTTTGCGGATAAATTGCGAAAGTTTGACCGCACTGAAAATATCAATTGAATTTCTGAGCGGAAGTTCGACAGTTTGCGTAAAATCGAGCCGAGTTTTCCAGTCGCAAGTCGGTCGAACGGCGACAAAAATTTCATTATTTTTCGCCAAACCTTTCGCCAAATCAACCAGATGTTTTTCGCCGCCGCCGAAAGTTTTTGCCGAACTGATTTGCAAGATTTTCATTTGATAAGTTTATAAAAAATTCACCGCAGAGACGCAAAGGCACAGGAGTTTTTCACGGTTGTCTTTGCAAAAACCATTCGATAAATTTGCGAATTCCGTCGTCAATTTTCGTGGTCGGATTATAATTCAGCAAACTTTTTGCTTTGGAAATATCGGAAAAAGTTTGCGGAACATCGCCGGCTTGGAGCGGTTTTCGGTCAATAATCGCTTTTTTGCCAAGGTGTTTTTCAATCAATTCAATCAGTGCGCAAAGTTCAACGGTTTGCGATTCGCCGAGGTTAAAAACTTCGTACTTTGTCGCCGAATAATCAATCGCAGCACGCACGCCTTGAATTATGTCGTCGATGTAAGTGTAATCACGGCGAGTTTTACCGTCGCCAAAGACCGGAATCGGCGTTTCTTCGGAAATCAACTTACTAAATTTATGAATCGCCAAATCGGGTCGCTGCCTTGCTCCGTAAACGGTAAAAAAACGCAGACAAACGGTGCGAAAATCGTATAGATGCGAATAGGTGTGGCACAAAAGTTCGCCGGCGGCTTTGGTTGCGGCGTATGGCGAAATCGGCTGAAAAATTTTGTCGTCTTCGGAAAAAGGAATTTTCGCATTGATGCCGTAAACGCTTGAAGACGACGCAAAGACGAATTGTTTCACGCCGAATTCTTTGGTTAATTCAAGCAAATTTACCGTTCCGTTGATGTTTGTTTCAACGCAAAGTTTCGGGTCGGAAAGCGACGGTCGAACGCCCGCGCGAGCCGCCAAATGCACAATTACGTCAAAGTTTGTCGCCGTAAAAATTTCGCGTAATTTCTCCGCATCACGAATATCGGCATCGTAAAGTGTATAATTTGAATCGGCTGAATGGTTTTCAATGTTGCGGCGTTTGATGTCGGGCGAGTAAAAATCGTTAAAATCGTCAACAACGGTAACGCGCCAAGCGTTTTCACTCAGCAATTTATCAACCAAATGTGAGCCGATAAAACCTGCTCCGCCTGTGATTAAAATGTTTTTCATCGGTAATTTATAAGGAGCAAAGCAAGAATAAAACGTAACATTTTTGCGTAAAATTGACAAAGTTTGCCGAGTGATTTACGTTTGAAACAACGCAAAAACGAGAGATTTCCTGCGTCAAAACTTTAGCAAAAAAAAAGGAATCCGAAATATGAACGATGAAAATGATGTAAAACCGCAACCGCCCGATGATTTTTCAAAGACAATTATTCGCAGTTCGTCGCCCAAAAAAGACGTAACCGATTGGGGAAAAACACTTTACGGCAAAGACGCGGAGCAGGCTTCCGAGCAACCCGATTGGGGTGTAACGCAACCGAATATAAATTTATCGAATGCCGTTCCGCCGTTACCGTCAAATCAGCCGAGCGAAAATGAGCAGAATTACGGTGCCACCACGCCGTATTTTCAACTGCCCGAAAATGATCGGGTGAAATATCAACAAGCTCAAATTGTTCGGGAACAAAGAGTTGCAGAAGAACAAACAAAGGGAAAAGGCGGCGGAATTCCAAATTGGATTTGGATTTCGTCGGCGCTTTTGCTGATGTTTACTTTTGCGGTGGTTGTTTTAGTCGGCGTTTATTTCATCTTTTTGAACAAAAAAGGCTTTGATGTAACAGTCAAAGGCGCTCCTGTGAACAGTAATTTTTTTGTTGACAAAACCAAATGGGGCGTAACCTCTGCCGATGGTTCGTATAAATTGCTTGGGTTGGTTGCGGGCGAACGAATCATTAAAATCGAGCATCCGAATTTTAGTTGCGAAGAAATGAAAATCGTCGGCACGGACGGCAAAAAGCCCGAAGACTTAATTGCCAGATGCAAAGAAGTTGCCAAAAAACCGACCGATGATTGCTTAAACATTAAAAACGGTGAATTCGATAAAGCCGAACGCTGTGCAAATAAAGCGCTTGACGATCTGCCCGATCCTTTCGAGGCAAAGGCTTTAGCCGCAGCTTTGAACATTTACATTATTAATTTCGCCGTCAATAAATATGATATTCCGGAGAAAAATATGAAGTTTTTGACTCGCGCCGCTTCTTATATTTTGAAATTGCCGCCAAATACGCTGATTGAGGTTGGCGGACATACGGATAATCGCGGAACAAAGGCAAAAAACCAGCCGCTTTCGGAAAATCGCGCGAAAGCCGTCAAAGAAGCTCTGGTAAAACTAGGCGTAAAAACTGAAATGCTCGAAACAAAAGGCTATGCAGATTCGGTGCCGAAAACTTCAAACGATACCGAAGACGGGCGATTTTTGAACAGACGAATCGAATATAAAGTACTTTCAAATTGAGTGTGAGACGAAGCGACAGAACGAAAGATGAGATTCTCTTTGTCGCTTCAAGTCAAAAAATTATGAGTGATTTAAACAATGATGAGTGGGCAATGACGCGGTTAACCCGTTCACCTGTGAAAGAAAATGAGTTTTTGCCCGAAGAAGATGTTTTTGCCCGAAATGCTCCGCCGAAAAAAGATGATTGGGCGATGACGCGTGTAAATTCCGCCAAAAATGATGACCCGAAATACGATGCGTTTGACCAAACTTCGCCGAATTTTTCGCGTCCGCAAAACAACGATTGGAATGTTTCGCCAAAACCTCGGAACGATTGGGAAAAAACGCAGACAAACACCAATACTTCGCCGAATGATTGGGATAAAACGCAAGCAAACATTGTCATTCCGCCAAATATTATTCCGAAATCAAACAACGATGATTGGGGAATGACGCAACCGAATATCCAAATTCCGCAGCAAAATTCGCCCGTAAATTTGGACGCGACAATGTATGGGTTTTCGCCGCAAAAAGCCGAGTTCGGAAACACGGAAACAAACTTTAACGTTTCGCCGAAAGAACAAAGCCAAACTTACACGTCGGAAGTTATACCGCAAAAATTTGAGCAAACAGCGTCAACCAATGACGCGACGAAATGGATTTATTTCCTCATCGGAGCTTTTTCGATGTTTGTCTTTATGGTATTTTTCCTGGGCGTAATTTACCTTTTGTTTTTGTTCAAATAATGGATGCGAAATTAAAAATCAATGGCGAAACCGAAATCACGATTGGCGAAGGTGTTTTTTCAATCGGCAGAACTTCGGACAATTTTTTGTCGCTGAACGATGCGAGTATTTCACGTTATCACGCCGAAATCGAATCAAAAACCGGCGGTTACACATTGATTGAACTCGGCAGTTCAAACGGCACAACCGTCAACGGAAAGCCTTTAACCGGCGAAGTTACGCTTTCCAACGGCGACGTGATGTTGTTTGGCGGAACGAACGAAGTTATCTTTAATCCGAAAGAAGAAACTCAAGTCGAAACTCCGCAAGTTGAAGAAACGCCGCAAGACGTTGAACCCGAAAAAGTTAAGCCAACCGAAGAAGTACCGCAAACGTCATCGAAAATGCCGCTGATGATCGGAATTGCGGCGGTAACGGTCGGGCTTGCGATTGTTGCGGTCGTCGCGGTCGGATTGATTTATTTTACGGAAACAAAGTGCGAGGCAACCGCGCGAATTATTTCACCCGAAAATGGCGAAACAATTTCAAAAGCGTTGGAAATTGAAGTCGATGCAAAAAATACCGAATGCGTCGGGCGGGCGAGATTTGAATTAAACGGCGAAGAAATCGCTACCGCCAACGAAATTCCATACACAACGACGCTTGAACCGAGTCAATTTCCCGAACTTGCCGACGGCGGAAGTTACGATTTACAAGTAATTTTGGAAGATAAAGGCGGAAAGACGATTCAAATAAGCATCGTCTCGGTTGCGTTTGATACGATTGAGGAAAAGCCGAAAAACACGCCGACACCTGAAATTATTGAAGTAAAACCTAATCAGCCGACACCGAAAACTTCGCAATCTCGACAACTTTCGCTTGCCGACACACAGGCGATGTATCAAGGAATTTTGGATCAATTTAAGTCGGGCAGTTTCCGCTATAAACCCGACAATCAGTTTTTGCAACAAGTACAAGCGAGAACGAATGAATACCGCGTCGAAGGTTATTACACAAACGCTCAAAAATACAAAGACCAAATAAATCTTGCGTTCTTTCGAGATAACGGTTTGGATCCCGCCCTCGGTTATCTGTTGGCAATGAGCCGCAGTAAATTTAATTCCGTAAAAGACAAAAATGATGAAGGTTTGTGGCGGATGACGAACGATTTTGCAAGCGTTAATGCTTTTAACGGAACTTGCGGAAACGAAACTTTATCTGATCCGACGCAAGATTGCGCGGCAAAAACTGCGGCGGTTTATCTGAAAGCCTTGCTTCTAAACGTTTTTGAAGGCGATGTTATTTATGCGGTTTCGTGTTTCGGAATGTCGCCGAACGAGGCAAGCGTGTGGAAATCGACTTTGCCCGCAGACCGCGCAAATTTTTGGCAAACCATCAAAAATCCGAAGCAAAAAGAAGAAGTCGTCAAGTTTTTCGCCGCTGCGATTGTTGCCGAAAATCCGCAGAAATTCGGCTTAAAACGCGACCGCCCGATTTCGGAAATCTACAAAATCTTTATGAACTAGAGGCTTCGCAAGGGAAAATGGTAAACGTAAAAGGGAAAGATTTTTCTTCAATTTTTACGGTTTCAGAAACAATAAAACACCTGTTCGACTAAGGACTAAGGACTTTTAATGCCGTCCGCGCTTCCCAAATTTCGGGAAAGAAACGTTTCGACAGCGTTGATCGCAAATATCCGACTCCGTCCGAACCGCCTGTTCCGCGTTTGAAACCCATCATTCGTTCGACCATCGCAACGTGATGCGAACGCCACAGCGAGATATTTTCATCGTGGTCGATCAATAAATCTTGCAAAACGTAAAGCTCGGCGTATTTTTCGGGATTCGTCAAAATTTCAACGATTGATTCAACTCGATTTTCCGCGTCAAAGCCTTGTGTTTCCAACAGTTTCCAAAATGTATCGGCTAAATTCGGAGCATCGAATCTTTTTTGCAAACGTTCGTGCGCGAATTCATCGAACTTGAAAAAGTTCAAAATATGTTCGTCCTTTGCACCCGACAAAAATTCAATTTCACGGAATTGCATCGATTGAAAACCGCTCGCCGGATTTAGTTTGTCGCGGAATTCCAGAAAGCCGATTTGCGCCATTGTTTCAAGAATGTGAATTTGTGAAACGAGAATTTTTTCAATCGCGCAAACCGTTTTTAACGAATGATTTGCCCGAAAAAGACGATTTTCGTTCAACCACGAAATCGAAGCATCGAGTTCGTGCAAAATTTGTTTGAACCACAATTCATAAGTCTGATGAATGACGATAAAAAGCAGTTCGTCGTGGCTTTGCGGTTCGGATAATGTTTCTTGTAATTCAATTAACTGCGGAACTTTCAAGTATTTATTGTAAGAAAGCGCCGGATTTTTTCCGTAATCTGACATAATTTGTAATTTATTCGGTCATTGGCGATCGATTCATTTGCAGATTGAAATTTGGTCGCTTTATTTCAATGACTCCATCAAAAAATGATTCAATTACCAAAATTCAATTACCAAATTTTTCAACTAAGTTTATAATGAATCTTAGTTTTATGGAAATTGAACATTTTTTTACCTGCCCGCATTGTTGGCAAAAAATTTCGATGATTTTAGATTTATCGACCGCTGAGCAAAATTACGTTGAAGATTGCGAAGTTTGCTGCAATCCGATTCAGATAAACTACACGGCGGAAGATTTTGAACTGCAAGATTTTTGGGCGGAAAGTATCGAACAATAAGTGAATTAGAAATTACGAATCAGAGGCTGAATGAAACGCGAACGAATTGATAAATTATTATTAAATCAAGGTTTAGCCGATTCGCCGGCGAAAGCTCAGGCGTTTGTGATGTCGGGCGTGGTGCTTGTGAACGAACAAAAAGTTATTAAATCTTCGCAAGAATTTTTGCCGACCGACAACATCAGAATCAAAGGAAACGACTTAAAATTTGTTGGTCGCGGCGGTTTAAAACTCGAAAAAGCGTTGCAACATTTTGAGATTGACGTGAAAGATTTCGTCTGCCTTGATGTCGGTGCTTCAACGGGCGGATTTACCGATTGTTTGTTGCAAAACGGAGCGAAAAAAGTTGTCGCGGTTGACGTTGGGACAAATCAACTTGTTTGGAAACTGCGAAGCGACATCCGTGTTGAATCACGCGAAAATGTGAACGCGCGTTCACTCAAGCCAAAAGATTTCGATGAAAAATTCGACCTTATCGTGATGGATGTTTCGTTTATTTCGGCGACCAAAATCTTGTCCGCGATGTTACCGTTAATGCAAGCGAACGCACAGCTTATAGTGTTAATCAAACCGCAATTCGAGGTTAAAAAAAGTGAAGTCGGCACAGGCGGAATTGTTTCGGACGGAAAAAAACACGAACGAGTTATCGCAGAAGTTACCACGTTTGCGGAAAGCGTCGGTCTGCAAAATTCGGGCGTAATCGACTCGCCGATTTTGGGAGCGGAAGGCAACAAAGAATTTTTAGCGATTTATGAAAATTCAGTTACAAAAACTGAAGAAATTTAACCGCTGATTGATGCAGATGAACGCGGATAAAATATCACCGGCGGATATTTTCTTGTCCGTTTTTATCCTCTTCATCCCTGTAAAATATTTATGAAAAACGAATTGGAACAACTTAAAAATATCAAAGATTCGTATCAAAGCGTAATTCGCGAGAACTTTGAATTCAAGGCTAAATCGTGCGTAACGTGCGCGACAAAAGGCATTTGCTGTACCGACGAACATTTCGTAAATGTTCACATCACACAACTTGAAGCGGTTGCGATTATCGGCAAACTTAAATCTTTAAATAAACTCGATGATATTTTACCGCGAATTTCCGACGCAATTTCGAGCTATAATCTGAACGAAAACGGCGATACATTCAAACAAACTTTTGCGTGTCCGTTGTTTGAAAAAAATATCGGGTGTTTAGTTCACGATGACGCAAAACCGATTCCGTGCATCACTCACGCTTGTTATGACCGCAAAGAAGATTTGCCGCCGCAATTTTTGCAGGACCGCATCACACACAAAGTCGAAAATTTGAACGAAGAAATTTACGGTGAAAAACCGAAATGGTTACCGCTGCCGTTGTGGTTGGAAAAATTAACAAACTCTTAACATTTAACCGATGTTTTCGGAACTCAATTTGCTTTACAGTTAAAAGTATTCAAATTTGCGAAACGATTATAACGCAAAAGAATCTCGCAAGATTGTTTGTGATAGCTGTAAGTGTGTTGAAATACAACACTTTGAGCAAAATAAAGCAGATTTTTTATCGGAAACGAGCTATAAATTAAAATCCGAAAAGTAAGAAAAAAAATCCAAATTTTTGCCGAAATAAATCAAACGCAATTTTGTACTGAAAAAAATTATTAAAATACGAGGATTAAAATGATTTCAAAATCTATTAAATTTTTAACATTAGTCTTAATGTCATTAACCTTGAGCATCGGCGTTTTCGCCCAATCTCAGGGCAGTACCGGAACAATTGTCGGTGTTGTTACAGATTCGACAGGGGCGGTTGTGCCAAATGCGACCGTTACTATTACAAGTAAGGACACTAATTCAACTAAAACGGTTAATACAAGCGACGACGGACTTTATCGGTTTGTTTTATTGCCGCCCGGCGATTATAAAGTTAAAGCATCTGCCACATCTTTCGGCGAACAAACTTTGGTAATTACGGTTCAAGTCGGTCGAACCATCGACGGAAACTTCAAACTCGGAGCAAAAGATGTTGCCGCCGAAGTTACCGTTACAACCGACGGGATTCAAACAACGACGAGCAATTCCGACGCGATTGTCAACGAAGCCGCCATTTCAAACACACCGATTAACGGTCGTCGTTTCCAAGATTTTGCAACACTTACGCCCGGAGCTCAAGTCAGCCAAGACGCAGGCGGAACACGCGGGCAAATTTCGTTGTCCGGACAACGCGGAATCAACGCTAACATCAATGTTGACGGAGTGGATTTTTCACAACCGTTTTTCGGCGGAATTCGCGGCGGCGAACGTTCAAACCAAGCGTTCAGCATTCCGCAAGAATCGATTCGTGAATTTCAAGTAGTTGCCGCAGGATATTCGGCAGAATTCGGACGCAGTTCAGGCGGAATCGTCAATGCCGTTACCAAATCAGGCACAAACAAAGTTCGCGGATCGGCATTTTACTTGCTTCGCCCGGAACAATTAGCTCGTGCAAACAGTTTTGCAAAAGCTCTTAGTGAACAGCGTTTAAGCACACTTGTCATTAACGGTAGAACCGGTGTTGACGCAACTCTTGCTCCGACCCAACAACAATTCGGCGGTTCAATCGGCGGACCGATCGTTAGAGACAAATTCTTCTTTTTTACTTCTTACGAACAACAAAAATTTAAGGCTCCGCGTCAAATTTTCTACGGAAATTTAGTTGGGGTAACTCCAACACTAACTCAAACAGAAGCATTCAATTTCTATCGTGGAATTGAAGTGCCGTACGAATCAACCAATGACGCTCAAGCGCTTTTGGGTAAAATTGACTGGAATTTATCGGATGCGCATCGTTTGAGTGTTCGTTACAACTTCAGTAACAACAATGCGTTAAACGCAGTTTCGACCGGTGAAACAGCGCTTGACCCGACGACGACAAATTCACTTTCGACTAACGGAACCGAGAAAAACCGAAATCATGGGGTTGTCGGACAGCTAATCAGCACACTTAACTCAAATACAATTAACGAGTTACGTTTTCAATATGCTTATGAAAAGCGTCCGCGTCTTGCAAATGCCCAAGTTTCAAACCTAGCTACGACAATCGGAACATACGGCACAAGAAATTTCTTGCCAACGACTCAATTTGATAAACGAATACAATTTGCCGACAGCTTAACCTTAATTTCAGGTAACCACACAATGAAATTCGGTGCGGAAGCAAGCAACATTTTTGCTGACCAAACATTCGGTTTCAATCAATTCGGAGCTTACGCCTTTGCAGGTTTGACATCAACAACCGGAATTTTGGATGCTCTCGGTTCAACTAGAAATATTGCTATTCCAACAGCTCCTTTTTACGGCAGATTTGATACAACGACTGCTCGTTATAATCAACAAATCGGTAATTTAGCAGCCGCCTATACTGTTAAAGAACTTTCGTTCTTTGCTCAGGATGCGTGGCGTGTTACTCCGCGATTTACATTGAATTACGGACTTCGTTGGGAAAGCCAATACAATCCTTCATCTGAAGCAAACAACACAACTATTATCAACTTAATCAAGAATACTGCGTTCCCGATTCTCGGTAACAAAGGCGTTGATCCGAGTGTGATTTCAGATGCTAAAAATCAATGGGGACCGCGTTTAGGTTTTGCTTGGGATCCGAAAGGCGACGGTAAAACAGTTCTTCGCGGATTTACAGGCTTGTATTACGCGCGCACACCGCTTCTCGGACTTGCGGCACCGTTCAATAACTTCCGTGATCCGGCGGGTGATTTATCTGTGACAATCGGCTCACCTGCATTTACGGCAGTTGCTCCAAGCACAGCTAATCCTACTAACATAAATGTTTTCAACGCATCCGGCTTTATCACGGCTAATCCGCAATATGCTTCGATCACAGGTTTAACACCTGCTTTCTGTGCTGTTGCCGCTAATTTTAATGCTTGCGTTCCAAATACAATTTACCGCCAATTCGCTATTTTAGGGATTAACTTAAATAGTGCTTCGCTGAGTTCGTTGCCGACACTTACTCCGACCCAATTAGGAAACATCGCTAACTCGATTGCCGCATCAACTAACTTGGCACCTGCCAGTTTAGGAATTTATCAAAATGCAAACTTTACGGGTATTGCTCCGGATTATAAAAATCCGCGTTCGTTCCAATTCGGTGGCGGCATCGAACACGAAATTATGACCGGAACAACGATTGGTTTAGATTATTCACAAGTAAACACAAGCTACTTGCAACGTAATCGGGACATTAATCTGCCGTCAATTTCCAGACTTGACCCTGATACAGGACGTTCAATTTTAGTTCGCGCAAATCGTCCTATTCCACAACTCGGACAAATTCAGTTACGCGATTCATCGGCACGTTCGTCGTATCGAGCTTTAACGGCTCGTATTAATATGGGTAGAAAATGGGGTCGCATCAGTGCTTTTTACACGCTTTCAAAATCGCTCTCCAATGACGATAATGAACGTGATGCAGGCGGCGTGCTTTATGACAATCCATACGATTTGCGAAATGAATACGGAAAATCAAATCTTGATCGCCGTCATCAATTTGTAGCAAATCCTATTTTCTTCTTGCCGTTTGGGTTTGAAGTTGCAAGTGCAATTCGAATTCGTTCGGGTCGTCCGTTTGAAAGTCGTGTGGGATCGGATTTAAACAACGACAACGTCAGTAATGAACGCCCATTTACTTCACCCGGAGTCGAACTTGAACGTAATTACTTCTTCAATCGTCCGACGTTTGATGTTGATATGCGGGTTCAAAAAGGCTTCAAATTTGGCGAAGGTCGTCGTTTGTCTCTATCGGCTGAATTCTTCAACGTGTTGAACCGTTCAAATTTGCAGTTTGCAGGAGTTTCAACCACAAACTATTGTGGAACAGGGACAAATCCTACAACAGGTTTACCATTCGTTGCAAGCCGATGCGGACTTGATGGAATCACAAACCCAACATTTAAGCAGTATAATAACTTGACAGGTCAATTTGCAGGAAAACTGAACATCGGCGGATTAAATCCGGGAAGCCAAGTTTTCCAAATGCAAGTTGGCGCCAGATTTACATTCTAATTGTTTGATTTTTAACAATTAAACTAAAAAACTTAAAGAGCCTGTTTTCAAGTGAAAGCAGGCTCTATTTTTATTGGTTCTACCGCTAATTTAGTGGAAAGTGATAAAATGGGCAAATGTTTACAGAACAATTTTTCGATTTATTGTTGAATTTCGGAGTTGATTGGAAGGTTAAAGAAGTTGAAAGTAATCCCGAAACGAGCGAAGTGGATATT
>JANPBM010000120.1:0-8443 GCA_031430435.1 Acidobacteriota bacterium | reverse complement strand
CCAAACAAAACGGCAAGTTTACAATTACCGACAGCGGCAAATGCGAAATTGCCAAAAGTAATAACAAAGGTTGTGTGGCGGCAACCGAAACGGATATTCTCGGTAAACCTAATAAAAACGGCAAGTTAGTCGGCGGTTGGATAACCGAAAACGGCAAAGTTGCGGTTACATTATCGCCCGAAAGAGTCAAAGATTTGCAAAATTTTCGCCAAGAAAGAGTTATCGACAAAGCGGTTAATCAAATTTCCGATGATAATACCCGCAATCAAGTCCGCAATGATTTAAGGCAAATCACAACCGGCGAAGGTTCAAGAACAGCCGCCGCAAATCGTCTGATGTATTCGGAAAACATAAGCGAATTAGATTTATTCAAAGTCCGTGAAGCGATTCAAACGGTCGCCAATCAGCCGGAGAACAAAGATAATCCGATTACAAAACTTGTTTCGGCAAAATTAAATCTCGATACTGCTGTTAAAAATAAAGATATTCAAAGAATTTTCGCCGCCGAAGTTCAGTTGAATAAAGCCGTTAAATTGGTGCAAGGACAGGATATATTTACGGGCGAATATAAAAAAGATGCCAAAGTGAATCGGGAAGAAGCAGCGTTTGTGAACAGACAGGTATCGCAAAATCTGCGAAGCATCGGGCGAACAGGCGAAGCAAACGAACGCGAAACTTTGGCGCGATATTACGAAGTTGACGACAAAGAACGAAACTCGATCGGCTTTCCGACAGGCGAAATAGACCGTTGGAAAAAGTCCGACACGCCATCGATGCGACCGCTTTCACAAACCGAAACAGATTTGAGGGAATATCAAGAACAATATAGCGAAGAACCGGAATCCAAGAAAAGTTTAGGTGAAAACAAGTTTAAGTTCGAGGTAAAAGTTCCGAAAGTTTACGGCGAAAAAACAATGGTCGAAGTTGGCGGAACCAAAGAAAAACCCGTTATCAACATTAACTCGCTCGAACGTGAAAAACTCAGCGGTTCATTACGAGTTGGTGGCGTTGCAAAGGTTTCCGAAGGATTTGCCTACACTGACAAAAATGGAAAATCAGTAAAACAAGGAAGACCATACGTTTACAAAAATGAAATTTACAATTATCGGACAATGGAAAGTCCCGAACTGAATCAAGCAGGAATAAATCGTGGCATTTTCGCTTCGAGAACAGGTGATATTTTGGGGTTTGCAAATACACAAGTACCTTTTGCGGCTGATATTTATTATCAAAAGATTGAAAGACAATTGGCTTATAGATTTGGCTTAGAGAAAGCCAATAAGTTAGAAACAAAATACCCTGTTCCGCCAAAACCTGAAGATTTACAGAAAGAACGTACAAAGCTGACAAGGTTGTATGGAACTGATCCGAAAGGTAAGGCAATAGTTAATGAGATGATGAGAGATATGGAGGTAAAAAGTCATGCTTTCTGGAACAGGTAACAAAGGGTTAATTATTCTAACGGCATTACTGATATTTTTCAGTAGTGCTTGTTCACAAACCAAAGAAGAAAAAATGAAATCAGCAAAAGAATACTCAGATAAAGCCATAGATTTGAGATATAAAGGTGATATTAAAGGTGCAATTCAAGAACAGTTGAAAGCAATTGAGTTAAACCAAGATGAAACTGAGTTGTCTGTAAACTTAATTGGATTTTACTTAGATGATGGAAATATTGAGAAAGCAAAGGAAACTACTGAAAAGGCTTTAAACCTTATCCCCAACAATGCTTGGGTTAATTATTTTTATGGAGAAGTATTAGAAAAAAAAGGAGATTATGACAAAGCGTTAAAATATAGGAGTAAAGCAGTTGAACTTGAGCCTACGAACCCGCTCTTTTTGTCTAATTTAGGTTCTGTTCAGGAGAGTGTCGGTAACAAAGTTTCTGCTAAAGAAAGTTTCAAGAAAGCCTTGCAGATAAATCCAAATTATATTTTTGCCTTACACCGACTTGGACAATTAGAAGAAGAAGACAATAAAAAAGAAGCAATTCGGTTATTTGAGAAGATTGTTAATATCCCAGAAAGTCAGTATGATCTTGGCGACGAAAATTTTGTTGAAGAAGCAAGAAAAAAATTAAATAAGTTAAAGAGTAGAAAGCCGTGAAATACCCCGAACTGAATCGAGCCGGAATCAACAGAGGTATTTTAGCTTCAAGAACAACCGATCTTTTGGGAGTTGCCAATAAAAATGTTCCTTTTTTAGCAGATTTGTATTATCAAAAAACCGAAAGACAATTGGCTTATAGATTTGGCTTAGAAAAAGCAAACAAATTAGAAACCAAATATCCTGTTCCGCCGAAACCCGAAGATTTACAGAAAGAAAGAACTAAACTGACAAGGTTGTATGGTACTGACCCAAAAGGCAAAGCGATTGTGAACGAGATGATGCAAAATTTGGAGGTAAAGAGTCATGCGTTTTGGAATAGGTAAAAAGTATCTGGTTTTATTTACAGCACTACTGATATTTTTCAGTAGTGCTTGTTCTCAAGTTAGTAAAAATAAGATGGATAGAATTCAAGAATATACAGAAAAAGCAAAGAAATTAAGGATGAAAGGCGATTCTCAAAGTGCTTTGAAAGAACAGTTAAAAGCTGTTGAGATTGACCCTAGCTTTGATGAAACTTGGATTTTACTGGCGAGTATTTATTCAGATTTAGAAGATTGGAAAAATGCTGAAACTTCTATCTTAAGAGCATTAGAATTAGATAAAAATGATGCAGATGCTCACCATTTCTATGGATTTATTCTTGAGAAACTTGGCAAAAATAACGAAGCTCTTATTGAAAGAAAAGAAGCTGTGAGATTATCTCCAAACAATTTAATGTTCAGAGTTAATTTAGGAATGAATTACGACTTACTAAATGATTCTAAATCAGCAAGAGAAAATGTATTGAAAGCCTTAGAAATAAGTCCAAATTATGCTTATGCTTTGTATCAAATGGCAGATTTTGAACTTTCCGACAAAAACATAACTAAAGCAATGGAATACTTTGAGAAAGCCTCAAAAGCAAAGCCGATTGAGGATAACGATGAGTATTTTATTGAGCGGGCAAAAGAAAGATTGGCAGAATTGAGGAGTAATAAATGAAAATTCATCTTAAAATTATTGCAGTTTTGCATTTGTTGTTTGCCGTTTTCTTGTTGGTTAGCCAAATTGTGGGCTTTTATATTTTTTTCACCTCAAGTTTATTTAGATTTGACAGTTCTGTTCTTGACACATCAAGCTCTTTCTTTGACAGAATATCTGATAATTATGATCGATATATAGAGTTTTTAGCAATGCACGATATAACAGGAACTGATGTATTGACAAGTATAATTTGGATTTTACTGCTGTTATCTTTTGGGTTAGGTTTGCTGAAATTAAATGAATGGGCAAGAAAACTTGGTTTCTTAATGATAGCTTTGAATGTATACAGTTTTTGTACGGCAATTTATTATGATTATCTCTCGTTATCTTACGTTATTGGAATTATCTTTACTTTCTATATGGCAGTTGTTTTAAGTTCAGAAAAAGCCAAAAAGTTGTTTGTAAAACCTTTAAATCATTGAGTAGTAATCTTTGTGTAGAAAGAGCGGACAAAACTAACAAGATTGTACGGAACTGACCCGAAGGCAAAGGCGATTGTGAACGAAATGATGAGAAATTTGGAGGTAAAGAGCCATGCGTTTTGGAACAGGTAGAAAAGGTTTAATCTAGTTTCTCGCCGCTTGCTTCGGCTTCACGCATCAGTTTTGCAACGTGAAAAATATATTGAACGCCCGAAACTACTGTAATTGTTACGATAATCGCATACAAAGTCGGCAGATAAAAACTTTGCGTTTGCGGCACCACGGCGGCAATCAAGATTAAACCGATGGCGGAAATCTGGACGGTTGTACTTACTTTGCCCAAATATGACGGCTGAAATCCGCGAAAATTTGTTCCGATAAAAATTGCCAACGCCACGACGACAATCAAAATATCTCGCCCGATGACGCTGGCGACAACCCAAAAAGGAATCGGCAAATGTTTGACGTTCGGCACCGCCATCGGCAAAGCTAAGGCAATATATGAAACGGTCATTAACAATTTGTCGGCAATCGGGTCAAGAATTGTGCCGAGCGACGATTGCTGATTAAACCTGCGGGCAATTACGCCGTCAAGCATATCTGAAATTCCCGCAAAGAAAAACGCCACCAACGCCAGAAAAAATTCTCCGTAATAAAGCGCGACCGCAAACGGCGGAATCAACGCCATTCGTAAAAAGGTGAGCAGATTTGGAATTGTAAATATTCTTGATGACACAGCTTAAAGATGTAAAGTTTTATAAGTCGGTTGCTTTTAATTCGATTAACGAAATTTCCGGCGGACATCGGTAACGAAGCGGAACCACGACCGTTCCGATTCCGCGTGTAATATAAACTTGGGTTTCGCGGCGATAATGCAAGCCGTTTGCCGAACGTTTTCGTCTGTTCGGAAACAACACGCTTTCACGCGGTTCACGAATTTTCACTTGTCCGCCGTGCGTGTGTCCGCTCAACATTAAATCAACGTTCCAATACGCCGCCCGACGAATTGCCGCCGGATTATGACATAACAAAAGTTTCATTTCATCTGAATATGAACCGCGAAGCGCCGCTCGCATATTTGTTTTACCGACCCCGAAATCGTCAACTCCGCACAGCCAAAATGATTCGTTGCGAGCCGAAAACCGAAAGCCTTGATTGATTAAAACATTGATATTATTGCACCGAAACTCACTCGTCAGCAAATCCGCATCAGTCCAATGATCGTGATTGCCGAGACACGCAAACGTCCCGAATTCTGACCGAAGTTTACCTAACATTTCAGCGACAGGTGCAATATATTCAAGCTCGTGCGAGACATAATCGCCCGTTAAAACAAACATGTCGGGCTTTAAATCGTTGGCAATTTTTATCACGTCGGAAATAAATTCGCGACCGGTAAACGGGCTGTGATGAATGTCGGAAAGTTGTATGATGCGAAAACCGTCAAGCGCTTTCGGCAATTTTTTGAGCCTGATGTAAACTTTCTCGATTTCAACCGTTTCGGCTTCCGCCAACGCTTCGCGGGCTTTTTTTGAATACGTTCCGGCAAGCGTCATTAAAGTTCCGTCCGCGTTTACCACCGAACCGAATCTTTCGTACAGTTTTGCCCTTTGTTCGCCGAATCCTATCATTTAGTTTTCCTCAATTTTCTGTCGAATTAACTTGATATGAATTTTCAGTATAGAAGTTACGGCGATAAATAGCAATTATTTGCGGGCAGGAGCAATTACGGTTACCGGAAGTCAGAGGTTTTTGATGAAACTATGCAGATGATTCTTAATCATTGACCGATGTTATGCAAACACATTTTTTAGTTTGCGTAGCGGATGTCAGCGTGCAGCCCGAAGCGTGAGCTGTGGGAATATAGCAGGTTTGAATTAAAAGCTGTCGAAGATAGCGACAGATTCAAGCATCTGTCGCCGCTTATCACGGGCTTGAAGATGTTTTCAAGTTACCCATAGCTACACGCTGTCGCCGTTTCCAACGGCTGACAACCAAATTTGCGTAACATCAGTTACCTGTCAAATTTCGTATTAAAAGAATCGAATCGTGTAACTTACTCTTAAACCGCGACCGATTTCGGGTGAAATATCTTTGATTGCCGAAATATGATTAAAGTAAAGTTTGTTCGTTAAATTATAAGCGTTTACGCTGAATATATTGGCGAAATGTTTGCTCGGTAAAACGTAGCTTGCGGCGATATTAAACACACCGTAACCTGCCGTCGGCGTTTCATTTGTAAACGTGCGACCTTGCCGATTAACCAACACCAATTCGGGTCTGACGCTGAAGTCTTTGTAATGCGCGTCAAAACCAAGTCTCGCTCGAAACGGCGGAATTCGCGGCAAAGGCGTTCCCGATTTAAGTTTCGCGTTCACATAATCCAACCCCGAAGTAAAGCTCAAATACTTATTCGCCGTAACATCAAGGTTAAATTCGTTGCCGTAATAACGTGTGTCGCCTTGCGAAAACTCGGCAATTTCAAAACCGCTTTCTTCGTCGATTTCGCCCGTCGGAGCAAGAAAAACAAAGTTCTTAATGTCGTAATAAAACGTATTGAATTCTGCCCGAACGCGACCTTGTTGATGACGCAAAGAAAAATCTACGCCGTTGCTTCGTTCTTTTTTGAGATTGATATTGCCGACTTCAAAGAACAAAGTTCCGTCGTGCGGACCGTTGTTGTAAAGTTCTTCGAGTGCCGGCGTACGCGTTGAGTTTGTGTAATTTACGACAACCGCGCCGCCTTCCCAAAGTGCGATTCTGGCTCCGATGGCACCCGAAAAAGCCGTAAAATCACGATTCGGATTCGACACATTTTCAGGTCGAAAGCGATTATTTTCAACACGTCCGCCAAATTGCAACGTAACACGTCTAAACGAGTATTCCTGCAAGGCAAACGCGGCAAACGAATTTTGTTTGACCAATCCGACAACCAATGTTTCATCGCCGACCGTATTATACTTTCGTTGATAACCTTCAAAACCGAAACGTCCCGTTAAGCCGCCGTATCTTTTTTGCTCGAAAAATCCGCGATACGATAAAACCTTGTTGCGAAACGTTGTCCCGACCGCATTGCCGACAATTTCTTCGTGTTTATAATCGGTATAATTAACGGTAAATTTTGCACCTGTAATAAACGAATCTAAATCACGCAAACCGCCCGTAAATTTATAATCGCGGCTTTTAATCTTTAAACTGCGAAGTTCCGGGTCTTCTTCCCTAAAATCGAGCGGAATGCCGTATCTGCTTTGATAAAAACGATAATTGCCCGTGGCAAAAAACTTATTTTTAAAATATCCGCCGCCGCCGTTTGCATTTGCGTTCCGCGTAAAAGTATTTTGAACGTTGCCGAAGCCTTTTCCGGCTTGGTAATCGCCGCTGCGTTGACCGCTTCCGTTTGCCCAAAACATAAAGTTTTTGTAGCCTTGCTCGATTCCGCCGCTGATGCCCGCTTGTTTGTTGTTGATTCCGCCAAGTGTCGAAAAATAACCGCGAGTTCCGCTATGAAAACCTTCGTCGTGTCCGGAAATTGCGTTCACCACTCCGCCGATTGCGTTGCTGCCGTAAAGCAAAGTTCCGGGACCTTTAACAACTTCGATTCGTTCGACGGAAAGCGTGTCAATCGGTTCGCCGTGATCGCCCGATTGCGATGAAAGCGAACCTGCGCGAACGCCGTCGGTCGAAACTAAAACGCGGTCGCCGTCAAATCCGCGAATCACGGGGCGTGAATTTCCGGGACCGAAAGTGCGTTTTGCCACACCCGATTCTTTGTCTAAAACATCGCCCAAACCAACGCCCGCACGTTCTAAAATTTTGTTTGAATCAACCGTACTGACAGATTGCAGCGAATCAAAAGCAGATTGTTCCGTCCCCGCAGCCGTAACCGTAACTTGTTCTTTAACACCGACCAAGTTCAACGTAAAATCAATTACCGAAACCGCACCGTTGACGAAAACAATGGTTTTGGTCGAATCGCCGAAACCGTCTTGATGAGCAATTATCGTATATCTCCCCGCCGGAACGTCTGTAAATTCGTAACCGCCGTCCTCGTTTGTTTCAACCGAACGATTTAATTGAACAATCCGAACAAGTGCTTCGTGCAAAGGTGAATTATTCCCGCCGTAACTGACTTTTCCGCTGATTTTGCCGCTTGATTGTGCAAACGCCGAAACTGAAAGTACGAATAAAAATGTTAAAGTTGCTAAATTTTTCATAACCTGTTTTGTCCTGATACATTCCGAATCATCTAATTTACAAGTTTACGTTCGCAAAATCATTTAACGCGATTTAGTTTTCAATGAACGGTTAATTTTCGGCAGTGAACGGTCTTTCGGAATATAAAAAAAGGCAAGAGCGAAAGAATTATTGGTAAAAACCGGATGGGTAATTCTTCACTTTTGCCTTCTTTTAGGTTCTACCACTATTTTAGTGGTAGAAGGTTAAGTGTGTTTAGTGGTGAAAGTTAAGTAAGTTTGGGTTGTTGTTTTATCCGATTCAATCAAACCAAGTCATCACAAAGAGCTGCTCGTTAAATCACAGGCAAACAGACTCACCCCGAAGTGATTAGAATTTGTTTTTACCATTGAAATAAATCTTTTCTCTAAACGTATTTTTTAATTTGCTTTATTTTTTTATAACTTAAACATAATTAGCATATTCCTGTAAATCATTAAATTCAGAAAGCCTGAAGATCTCTTTTTTCTGCTCTCACAAATCACCGGAAAACTTGTAAAACAGTTTTATAAAAATGGTTCTACCGCTAATTTAGTGGAAAGTGATAAAATGGGCAAATGTTTACAGAACAATTTTTCGATTTATTGTTGAATTTCGGAGTTGATTGGAAGGTTAAAGAAGTTGAAAGTAATCCCGAAACGAGCGAAGTGGATATT
>JANPBM010000119.1:0-95941 GCA_031430435.1 Acidobacteriota bacterium | reverse complement strand
GTTTTAATCGCCAATTCATTACCTTTATCGCCGTTGATAAAAGCATCAACCGCATGCCGAATCCATTCTTCGCCGAGAATTTCTTCCAACGCTTCCTGCGAATTGTGAAACGTATAAGTTTCGCTTCCGTCGGGATGCAAGACGTTTAATTTGGTCGCTAATTCTTCCCAATTTGTAATCATTTTGCTGTAAATTGCTTCAAAACTTTTCGTTCGATTTTGTCTGATGCCCAAATTTCAATCACATAATAATCTTCGCCTGAATCATTGCCGATACTGCTCAATTTTGCCGAATAACTTCGCACGGCATAAGTTCCCGGCGTTAGATTCAGTTCTAATTCAAGGTCGAAATTGGTGCAGTTTTTTATCTGCAAAATGCCCGAAGAAACATCAATCGAAGCCTCGACAACGTGTTCAAATTCACCGAAATCCCGCAGATTATTTTGCGTTTCCAAAACATTTATTTCGACATCAATCTCCCCGTATTTGCCGACCGTAATTCCGAGCAAACCATTTTCCACCGCTATTTTGTCGATGCCGGCTTGCGGATTCCAAAAATTATCGCTGTCGGTCGCAGCTTTGGAATCTTTGTCTAAAATGTAGAATTGATAATACTCGGTGAAAAATTTCAGTTTGTGTTTGTCCATAATTTAACCCGTATTTCCGCGTTATTTTTTATTCATCAATCCTAAGCCGGCGATGATAAAAATCAGACTTACGGCGAGGATAATAATATTCCCAAACATCGAATCACTCTTTTTAATTACTGCGTCTTGCGGATTTTGCGGATTGAAATAGATTTTGATCGGCTTGCCTGCTCGATACGGAGCAATCATTTTTTCTACCGACGATATGCTCGCCGGTTGACTGAAAACGTATTGGTTTGGCGCCATTCTGTCAGAAATATAAGTTTGCCCTCGCACAACATAAGAGTATTTTACATACGGCTCAAGCGAACTTCCGTGGTCAAGAACTTTGCTTTCCAAAACCTTTCCGCTTGCCGCAATCCATTTGCCGGTCGCAAACTGTCGCTTCAACGCCCGCACGAAACAGATTCCGACACCAATGCCAACCGCAATCGCAATAAACCCGAAAGTTTGATTATTCATTTGATTTAATTAAATCCTTTATTTACGGATTCAGCAAAAATCCAATTCCGCAAAATATAAAAAATAAACTCATGAAAGCCCAGAAAAAATAAAGCCAAATTGCGTCTCGTTTTTCTAAAACGGAATCTTGCGGGTTTTCTCTGTCGAAATAGACTTTGACCTTTTTGCCGACCTGATAAGGCTTAAGTTTTTTCACAGCTTGTTCTTCATATTCATAAATGTAGTTAAAATTCTTATGCGTATCGTGCGTATAATTTTTACCACGCACAACATATTCGTATTTTACATAAGGCTCAAAACTATCACTAACCGGGCGTAACTTGCTTTCAAGCACAGTTCCTTGCGTAATAATCCATTTACTGATTTTCTTAAATCGCATCAGCGTCCATACGAAAAAAACTCCGGCTGCCACGCCAATCAGCAAACACACAAAACCCGCAATTTGATTGTTCATATTATCTGTTTTAATCGAAATATAATCCCGAATTTAACTATACACGCTTAATATGTCTTTTTTGTTATCCATTTCCACACATCCAAAATCCGGATTTTCGGCTTTACCCAAAATGAAATTCGCCTCTTCCATATTCTCAATTACTTGGTGAATATCGAAATATTGTCCGCTGAAATCTGCCTTAAAGTTCAACGCCGCGTGGTTTTTCAAGCCGACAATAAAAATATTATTCGTCAAATCGCCGACGATTGCCCAATCCAAACTTTCGCCATACCAAAAACTCGTCGGACTGATTCGCAAGCCGACTTCGTTTGGTCGGTTGGCAAAAGTATATTCGTCGATAAAGTGCCGATAACCTTTTTTATGGTCAATTTTCAGGTCGGGAATGTTGTGATGATTGGGAATTGCACAATATAAAAAAGGCTCGTTTATCGCTTCGAGAAAAAAGTGCAGACAGTTAAAATCGTCTTCGTTATTGAACCAATCTTCGAGGTTCATAAACAGATATTCGTCAAATTTTTCTTTGAAAATTTGTTTTGGAAAGACGGCGAAATCAGGCTTAAAAAGCTCTAAATCAAACAGTTGATTTTTGATGAAATCCGAAACGCGAGTTGATTCCGTAAAGATTCGCAAACAATCTCGCATTATTTTTTCAAACCGCAAAGTTTCTTTTTTGCTCAACTTAAGTTCGTAATAATCGGCTTGCATTGCAGGTAAATTATTGCCGGCAAATAACTTACCGTAAAGCATTTGAGTCAAATCATCTTTTTGATTACCGAGAAATTTAAGATTAAGTGTATTTGCAATGTCGCCCGTCGAATTCCAAACTACTAAAAAATCATGCGGATTTATTTCTGTTGTTGTGTCTTTCAGCCAGTCTTTCACCGAATCAAAATTGTGCAAAATCGGTTCTTCAACGACTATTTCGATGTTTTTCGATTCGGCAAAATATCGTAAAAAATCCTTTGAACCAAATGTCGGAACCTTGCCGTTTTCGACATAAACGCCGTCCGTATCACCCGAAAACCAGATGAGATAACTGTCTTCGCGATTGATTTGATACCACAAAATAAAATAATTCGACACGTTATTAAACCTCGCCGCTATTTTCTCATATTCACGCCGAAGATATGAAACAACCTTTGCCGCAGTCATCGCAATTTTTTTTCAAGGTTTTAATTTGAGACGCTTTTCAGGACATCAAAAAATTCAGGGAATGAAACTGCGGCGCATTCGGCGTTGGTAATTTCCGTTTCGCCTTCTGCCAAAAGTCCGGCAACGGCAAACGCCATCGCAATTCGATGGTCGCCGAATGAATCAACTTTTGTACCTTTCAACTTAGATTTTTTGACCCGAAAACCATCGGGAAACTCTTCGACATCGGCGTTCATTCGGCGTAAATTTTCAACTGCGGCAGCAA
This sequence comes from Acidobacteriota bacterium, assembly GCA_031430435.1. Lineage (GTDB taxonomy): Bacteria > Acidobacteriota > Blastocatellia > Pyrinomonadales > Pyrinomonadaceae > JANNVK01. The sequence goes on along the minus strand of JANPBM010000119.1, from coordinate 92,959 downwards.
TTCGATCGGATTCTTTGACGCGGAGTTCGCCGGCTTCGCGGATTTCCAAACCGTTTTCCAGTTGCGTTCCAAACACCGCGAGAATCGGAATTTCGTCAATGATGTTAGCGATGATTTCACCGCGAATCACGTCTTTCGACACAAGATTTTTGCTTCCGCGCACTCGTAAATCGCCGATCGGTTCGTTGCAAACTTCTGTTTCATTGATGATTTCGATGCTTGCTCCGAGTGATTTGAGGACATCGATTATTCCGCGTCGCGTCGGATTAAGCCCGACATTTTCAATCGTAACATCGGAGTTTTGCAAACACGATGCGGCGACCAAAAAGAACGCCGCCGAAGAAACGTCTGCCGGCACAACCAAATTTTTCGCGGTTAATTCCGCGTCGCCCGAAATTGACAACAACTTGCCGTTCACCGTTCGGGTGGCGGTAATTTCTACGCCAAACCACCGCAACATTCGTTCGGTGTGGTCGCGTGTCGGCGTGATTTCCGTGAATTCGGTTGTCCCGACCGCGTTCAATCCGGCGAGCAGAACACAACTTTTTACCTGAGCAGAAGCGATGTTCGGCTGATAAAAGATTGATTTTAATAAAGTTCCGTGAACTTTCAACGGCAAGCGATTTTCGGTCGAATCAAACTTGGCTCCCATTTCGGTCAGCGGTTCGATGACTCGTTTCATCGGGCGTTTCGACAAAGATTCATCGCCGATCAGCGTGGACGAAAACGGTTGCGCGGCAACGATTCCCGCCAACATTCGCACGGTCGTTCCGCTGTTTCCGCAATCAAGTTCGCTTGCCGATTCGATAAAACCTTGTTTCCCGACACCTTTCACGATTACGGTCGAACCCGTGCGTTCGACAATTACGCCGAGTTTTTGCAAACATTCCAACGTTGACGCGCAATCGGCGCTCGAAGCAAAATTTTCAATCGTTGTCTGCCCGTTTGCCAATGCCGAAATTATTGCCGAACGGTGCGAAATCGATTTATCGCCCGGCAGTTTGATTGTTCCGTTTAAATAATTTATCGGTTGGATTTTCATACAATAAGTCGATGCAAAAAGTTGTCCGACATTCAGTTTATTCAACTTTTATCGCCGTAACTTTCCAACGAAAATTTGCAGGATCGGCATCTTTGCTGAGTCCTTCGATGGTCGCGGTGATCGGTGTTTCGCTGCCGTTTTCGAGTTTGGCAAAAAGTTTCGGAACGAGCAAAACCGTTTTGTCTTTTATCGGTTTGCCCGACATATCGATGACGGTGACGGTAATTTCGAGCGCGGTAATTGTTTTGCCCGTAATATTTTTTACCTTTCCGCCGACCGACATCATCACGCCGCCCATCGCGGTCGGTGATTTCATCAAACGATCGTTATCCGTTGCCAAAATTACAAGTTTTCCGTATTGCACAAATCGGGTTGATTTTTTCTTGGTTATCTCATCTTCAAAGGTTACATCTTTTCCGTATTGCTGAAATTCGGGCGTTCCTTCTCGAACTGCTCCGTCTAAGGCTTGTGTTTCCACTTCAACTGCCGAAGGGTTGAGCGAAATCAGCCAAAAAATTCCCGCGACAATCAACGCCGCGACAACCGTCGCCCCAAGCATTATTTTCCACGCACCGCTTTTTTTTTCAGGTTTTTCCAAAAATTCCATATTTGCCTCCACAAGTTTAGACAAAATTTCGACAAAAAAGTTCCAACTTGTGTTTTAATCTTAACAATCAAAAGAGAAAAATGATAAACTGAAAACTCGTAAAACCTAAATAACTTAACCAAATTCTAAAAATTTATGTCGCAATTTGATAATGTCATTTCCGTAATTCTTGGCGGCGGAGCAGGTTCAAGGCTTTTTCCGTTGACCGGCGAACGTTCAAAACCCGCAGTTCCGCTCGGCGGTAAATATCGCCTGATTGATGTGCCTGTTTCAAATTGTATCAATTCCGGCGTAACCCAAATTTTTGTGTTGACGCAATATAATTCGGCATCGTTGAATCGACATATTTCTCGAACATACAGATTTTCATCGTTTTCGACCGGATTTGTCGATATTTTGGCGGCTGAACAACGCGCCGATTCGCCGCAATGGTTTCAAGGCACGGCAGATGCGGTTCGCCAAATGTTGCCGCATATCCGCGATTGGAAAGTCGATACATTGTTGATTTTGTCGGGCGACCACTTGTACCGAATGGATTATCGGAAATTTTTGGAACGTCATTTTGAAACAAATGCGGACGTAACGATTTCCGTAATTCCGTGCAGCGAGCAAGAGGCGGGTGAATTTGGTTTGCTGAAAACCGATGCCGACGGTAAAATAATCGAGTTTAAAGAAAAACCGAAAGGTGAAGAACTGGAATCGATGCGGGTTGACACGACAAATTTCGGCTTAACCGCCGAAGAATCCGTGAAACGTCCGTATTTGGCTTCGATGGGGATTTACGTTTTCAACTATAATCGCCTTGTCGAATTACTTGACGAAGATACAAGTTGGGTTGATTTCGGACGCGAAATTTTGCCGTCCGCGATTGGTAAATTGAACGTTCAAGCACATCTTTTCAGGGGTTATTGGGAAGACATCGGAACAATTCGAGCGTTTTATAATGCAAATTTAGATTTAGCTTCACCGTTGCCGAAATTCAATTTTTTTAACTCGGAAGCTCCGATTTACACCCGCAGTCGCTACCTTCCGCCGTCAAAAGTTCATGATTGCGAAATCGACGATTCGATGGTCAGCGAAGGTTGTATCTTGAACGGAATCAGAGCCAAGCGTTCAATCATCGGACTGCGAAGCCGAATTGATTTTGGAACAAAAATTGAAGATTCGATAGTTATGGGAAACGATTATTATGAATCGTTGGAAGAAATGGAGAAAAATCTTGCGCGCGGCGTTCCGCACATCGGCATCGGGAAAAATTCCAAAATTCAGCGGGCAATTATTGATAAAAATGTGCGAATCGGCGGTAATGTGCAGATAATAAATGCCCGAAAAATTGATAATATGGACGGCGAAAACGGCAGTTACTATATCCGCGAAGGAATTGTAATTGTGCCGAAAAACGCGATTATTCACGAAGGAACCGTGATTTAAAGTCAAGAAAAGGCTTCGGCTTCTAATTTTGCAGTTTTAACTCCAACGTTTTTCCTTCGCGGGTAATGTTGAGCGATTTTGCGGCAAAGGCTTTTTGGCGAGTTTCTTTCGGCGTGATTTTTTGATTATCGACGGCATCGATAACATCATCGTTTTTTACGCCCGAACGTTCTGCCGAACTGTTTTTCTTGACTGATTTTACTTTTAACTTTCCATTTTCCGCAGTTGTCTCGATTCCTAAATCATTCAACAAACTTTCTATTTCAAACACCGTTGTAATATCGTTAAGCTGCGTGTTTGCAGGGGTTACGCCAAACCCTTTCGGCACCAACGGTTTGGAACTTTCTGTGACGGCAGATGTTTTTTCGCTGACGAAGTTATCGTTGACGACAGGTTTTTTCGGTAAAACTCTTTTGCTTTCAACTTTTATACTCTGCGGTTTTTCAGCCTTTGCAAGTACTTTGTCGGCAACGACTTTCGGCTCGATAACCCGAAAATCCTTTTTCAAATCAGGTGTTTCGGTCGGAGGTTTCTCGGCGATTTCAACGCCCGGAACTTCGGGCAAAACTTTAATTTCGGGCGTGCCGATTGTCGCGGGTTGCGGTTGATTGACCTTTGTGATTTGCGTCGGAACATTGCGGTTAAAAGCAAAAAAGGCAACCAGCAAAATACCCGTTAAACTAGGCGCGCCAATCAGCAAGTAACGCCAAAATGTTCGATTTCCACCTTTTGTTTCGGCACTCGCAATTTTAGATTTTAACCGAAAGTTAAAATTTTTCGGAGCATCGACTTTATCTAAACTGCCGAGAATTCCGCGAAGTTTTTCATCGTTTCGGCTTAAATTTTCTTTTTCGTTATTCATTTTCAAACTCAAATCGGGTCTTCAATTTCTCGCGTAACATTGCTCGCCCGCGACTGATTCTCGACTTTGCGGTGCCTAAACTTAATTCCAATACTTCGGCAACTTGATCGTAACTTCGTTCCTCGATGTCTCGCAAAACAATCGGAATACGATATTTTTCGGGTAACGCGGCGATTGCTCTCGAAATAATTGCTTTTTGCTCAAATTCGATTAAATCAACGTCTTGCAACCTTTTTGTGTCCGGGATGTCAAATTCTTTATCGTCGTCATCGGTTTGAAACAAACCTGTCAGCGAAAATAATTTGCGGCGTTTGCGTTTGCGAATTTCACTGATGGCAAGATTAGTGGCAATGCGGTAAATATAGGTCGAAAAAGCATATTCGGTATGATACCGCTCAATCGCGAAATAGACGCGGACAAACGTTTCCTGCGATAAATCGACTGCCTCTTCGTAATCGTTCAAGATACGAAAAATATAGTTGGTAATCGGTTGGCGATAGCGATTGACCACCTCGTCAAAGGCGGTTTCGTTCCCGCCTTTGACGGCTTCAATCAATTCGTGGTCCGAGGCGGTTTTAATATTCACGGCGGGCAAAAAAACCTCCGTCTGAAATTGTCCGAAATTTCCCAATGCCGCTGAATAACTCATTTTTGTATAGATTGAGACAAAAAAACCGCCTGACAGTTGAAACACGCCGAACGGTTGAAAAGGTTGCAAAATTTTTGATAAACGAAAAAAATGTCATCTAATCAGTGGGTTTTACAGTTAAAACTATAAAAGCCGCTTCGTCAAAAGATTTGTCGGCTTTTGGCAGAGAAACACTTCCGAGCAATGTTGGCGTATTTGACGCAATCGAAAAACGTTTCACCGTGAAAGCTGTTTCATTTATTGATTTTAATGTCCTCAACAACAAACTGAATCTGAAATAGTCAAGGTGAAAGTTGCTTTGCGTTTGCTTTAAACCTCTTAACGCAACTTCTTCGGAAGTGGAAGATTCGTTAAATGAATCTTTTTGTTCAAAACCTTCGGAACTGCGAAAAATTTGTGTTTTAGAAAGCCGGTAGCTTGAAAATGCAAAGATTGATTTCAGTTTATTTCCAATATCCACTAAATTTTTCGGTAAATCACTTTTCGCTGTTGTATCTGTTGTTCCCGTAATTGTTTGAACAATAATTTCGCAACATTTTTCGTTTTGAACTTCGTTGTTCGGTGTCTGAGCCGAAGTCGTAACTGCAAAAAGCAGCAGCAAAAACGGTAATATAATTTTTCTCATTCTCATCTCCATATTTTAATTCAGTGTTTTTACTAACGAGTTCAAACACGAAGAACTTAAAATAAAGTTCCGAAAATGCCGAAATTCAGTTTCCTTCAAAAAAAGCATCATCTATTTTTTGACCGAAAGTTATAGTTGAAACGGTTGATTCTTCGACAAGTTTATCATTGGCGTAAAGTGTTGTGCGAAAAGGTGCAAGCGTTTGCTGGGCGTAGTTGTAATTGTGAAACTTGCGAGTGTATTTAACCGAATTGTATGTGTATTCAAGCGACATTACCCGCAAAAATTTGGTGCTGATAAAGAACTTTGTCTTTCGATTTTCTTTGTCCGTTAAATCCAAAACATAATACTCAACGCCGAGTAATTTTATTTTTTGCCCGAGTTCGAGCTTCGATTCGTTTTCTTTGTAACGAAGCAAGGCTTCTAGGCTTTGAAACATTTGATTTTGAAAGGCTTCGGTCGTTTCTTTTTTCGGTGTAAAAACCGCGTCGTTAAAAATTCCGAAAATCTTTTCGGCAGTATGAATTAAAGTAAATTCGGAGTTCGGAAACTTTTGATCGAGCCGAACTTTTTCCTTAAACATATTATCGCCGCGCAAAATCCGTCGAGCATAAATAGCGTTATCGGTTGTTCCGTCGGCATTAAAAACGGTTGTTTTACCGTTTTCGATGGTTGTTTTGCGAATTTGCGTCAAATTTGCGCGTGTTCCGTAAATTAAAATCACGCTTTCGGCAACTTGTTCAGCCGTGAAAGCCGCGACGGGAGCATTTTTATCCGGCTTTTTCAACTTATTATTTTTGTCGTCTTGAGCAAAAACAAAACTTGTAAAAACAGATAAAATTACTAAACTCAATACTTTATAACGTAGAAACACTTGAAAATTACCTCGTAAAATCGAATCTGACATCCGAGAATTTTAGCATACTCTTAAAATTTCGGCATTTTGAAAACAATCTATAAGATGCTTTTTTTCGCAAAGAGGTTGCCGACACTTATCGGAATAAGTTAAACTGTTTGTTTTGGAACACCCGAAAACATTGGCTTTAATGTAACATTTTTATAACAAATTATTAAAACAGGAAATCTATCATAATGAAAAAAGTCGGAATTTTATGCGGACGCGAACAGTCGTTTCCCGAAAATCTTATTAAAACAATTAACGAACGAGGAAACGGCGAAGTTATTGCCGAAATGATGACGGTCGGCGGAATCCGTGAAGACGAAGAAAAACGCTACGACATTGTCGTTGACCGAATTTCGCACGAAGTTCCGTATTATCGCGGAATGCTGAAACGGTTTGCGTTGGAAGGAACTTTGGTTATCAATAATCCGTTTTGGTGGTCGGCGGACGACAAGTTTTTTAACTTTTCGTTGGCGAAAAAAATCGGCGTGGCAGTTCCGAAAACAGTTTTGCTGCCGCAACATTCTTACATCAAAGATATTAACGACGAAAGTTTGCGAAACCTTGAATTTCCGATTGATTGGCAAAACGTGGTTGATTATGTCGGTTTTCCTTCGTTTTTGAAACCGTTTGACGGCGGCGGTTGGAAAAACGTCAGCAAAGTCCACAATTTAGAAGAACTTTTTGAAGAATTTAACAAGTCGGGAACGCTTTGTATGACGTTGCAAGAAGGCATTGAATTCGATCAGTTTGTGCGTTGTTATTGCGTCGGGCAAGAAGAAGTTTTGATTATGCCTTACGATCCGTCAAAGCCGTATTTATCGGGAATGCAATATGTTCGCGTCGAAAATTATTTGTCGCCTGAATTGCATAAACGGGTTGAAAACGATGTGAAAACGTTGTGTAGTGCGTTGGGTTACGACTTAAACACGGTTGAATTTGCAATCAAAGACGGCATTCCGTATGCGATTGATTTTATGAATCCGGCACCTGACGCGGAACTCGCCTCGGTCGGCGAATACAATCATAATTGGATCGTTGAAAAAATGACGAATTATATTTTCAAGAAATTGGAAGAGGGAATCGAGTCGCCCGAATATCGTTGGAATGCGTTGTTGAGCCCGAAAATTGAAGCAAAGAAAGCGAAAACTGCAACAAAGAAAAAGACAACGGCGAAATAAGACAAAATTTACAGGGATAAAAGTGATGAAAAGGATAAGACAAGACAAAATGTTTTATCCGTTTTTATCCTCTTCATCCCTGTAAATTATTTCTTACAAATCATCATCGTCGTTTTCGTCAAACATATCGAGTGGAATTCTGTCGGCGAAAACGCTTTTACCGAACGTTAAAATTGTCCACACCGAAAAGCAAACCGCCGAAATTGCCCAACCGATATTTTTTATCAAAGGTTCTTCCAAAAATACGCCCAAGATAATTATCGCAAAACTCAGAATACCGATTCTGATTGCCGCTCCGCGATGTTTTTGCATACTTTCAAGCCAATTTATCCGTTGAACTTCCGCGTCCATATAGGTATCGTCCGTGTTTAAACGCGAAAAATAATCTGTTTCGCCTTCTGCCCAAGTCTTTAACGCATTGATTTCGGTCGAACGAATCGCGTGTCCGAAATGATGAATAACGTGAGCGATTTTTCCTTCTCGCAAGGCGATTTCAGCTAAACCGCGAGCCGAACGAAAACTGTCTTCGGTTGTGCTAAGTGCTTTGTTAAAAGACAGTTTCGCCCGTTCAAACGCACCGAATTGAAAATAACTTTCGCCGATTCGGGAGAAAAGTTCGCCGTCTTTGTTGTTGCGTAACTCTGCCAAACGAAGTGCCGCATTTGCCCGATGCTCAAGTTTTGCGTTGCGTTCCGCTCCTGCGTAAGACGACAAGCAGCGTGAAAATTCAAACAACAACCACGCATCATTCGGATTTATCAGCAACGCCCGCCGAAATGCTTCCAACGATTGCAAAAGAAAGCCGGAAAGCCGAAGTTCATTCGCCAACCGACGCAAATAATCAACCTTTTCCTGATCTTCTTGCACAAACGCAAAGTTCATTCGCGTAATTTTTTTGTTGGTGAAATCTTCGAGCGAATCTTCCAAAACTTCCGCCGACGGGATTTTGGCAAACTCGGCTTTCATCAAAACTTCTTTCGGTTCGTTGATGTAATCACGCAATTCAAGCGAGCGATTATCAAGCACATTTTCATCGACTTTGCTGAAAAGTTGTTTGACCAAATTTCGATAATTTTCACCGCCCGAAGCAAAATTAAACTTCAAATCGTTGCCGCTGATTGATGTTCGGTAACGATAAAAAACGTTGCCGCCGCGTTTCAACGCCCGCAACGCATTGGTTTCAACTTGTTCGATTTCATTTAATTTAAGCGAAAGCGATTCATCGTTTATCGCCGCCCAAACATTCGGCAACAAACCTGTGCGTTGCAAAATTTCGCCGTCAAAAGAAATTTTATCTGTCCACGCCAATAGCGGAAATGTTGCCCACGCAATCACGAAAATCAACAAACCGAGTATGTGATAATCTAAATCCATCGCCAAACCCGACAAAAATACCGACGCAAAAAGTGCGGAAAAATAGCCGGTCGGTGAAACCCGAATGCTGTAAACTCTTGGTTTTAGAGGTTTAACGACAACTTTATCGTCAACGGTCGCTGCTTGAAATTTTGCCACTTGAATTTATTCCTTAATTTATATGTAGCTTATAAATACCTAATAACGCGATAATTTTCAAGTTTTTCGAGTGATTTAGGAAATAAAATTTTTCAACCGATAAACGCCTGTTTCCAAACGTTCGGCAAAACCTTCGTCAACCAACTCGTGATTCGCTTTTCCGCATTCTTTTCGTTTCAAACCCGTAAACTTTGCCAATTCGCCGAGCCTTGTTTGCCCGTTTATTTTCAAAAACTGGCGGGCAATTTCACGCACAGCGGTTTCACGGTCAATTTTTTCGGACATTTCTTCGGGAAAACGTGCTTCGGCAAGTGTCCAAATATAGGTAAATTTAGGTTTATAAAGAACTTCGGACGGCACAACGTACATTTTTCGCTGTAATTCTTCAATCGCTTTGGTCAAACTTTTGCGGTCGGCGATTTTGGTTTCTTCGCGTAAATCCGAGGTTGCCATTTCCCATTCGGTTCGCAAAACATTCAAGACTTTTTGTGCGTCTGCGGACAAGGTTTCATCGCCGTAAATCGCGTGAAAATACTTGATCAAACGCGGTGCGACGAACATTGAGCGACCTTTGCACAGTTTGCCGTAAAAGACTTTTCCCCGCATCATTACTTCGTCCTTGAGCGTCCACGCAAGGCTTGTTTCGTAATCTTTTTGGACATTTTTCGGCGTGTGAACATCGCGTCTGCCGCAAACGGCGATGTAAACGGAAGGAAAATTCGTGCGTGAATCTGTCAGCGTCAGCAGAAACCCGGAATCTTCAATCATTTCTTCAACTTGCACAGCTTTATCAATCATCAGCGATTCGTCGCGCCGCCATTTTTTATCGCGGTAAAGTTCGATTTCTTCTGGTAAATTTTGCATAAAATAAGTTTGAGCCTAAAATAAAAGTAGTACTCATATTTTAGATTTTACATTGTATCATCAATAAAAAAAGATGTTGGAAATTCGGTGTCAACCAAACTTCCAACATCTTTACTTTTGCTCTTTTACTTTTTTACCGTATCGGCGAAGATGATTGAATTGTCATCAAAGAACCTTGAGTTAGTTCAATATCATTTTTTCCCGTAAAAATCACCGAACCTGCACCGCCTCCGCCACCGATAACCGCACCGATGACCGCACCTTTTGCTCCGCCTAAAATCGCGCCGAGAATTGCCCCTGCGCCTGCTCCGATTCCGCCGCGTTTGATTGATTCTTTGGTTTGACTCTTGCCTGTAACCGTTCCTTCTTCGTCAATTTTCACGTTTTTACCGTAAATATCGGTGATGGTTTGAACAAAGCCCGCGAAATCATAATTTTGACCGTTGACAAGGCGAATTCGCTCAAAGTTAAACGTTAATTTTGAATTTCCCGAAACTTTTCCGCTGCGGTTGATGCCTGAAATCGTGCCTTCGATAATTGCTCCGCGATACTCGCTCGGTGTTTCTATCCGAAGACGGAATCTGTCGCCGTCTTGCGAAACTTTTGTTGAGACATTGTCGATCAGTTTGGCGGTTACGACTACACCGTCGGCGATAATAAAATCTCCGGTGCGGTTGTTGTTCGTGTTTGGGCGTTTATCCGTATTACTACTCCAACCGCTGTCGTTATTTGAATTGGAATTGTTGTAAATATCAAGTTGAGCAACGTCCGAAGTCTTTTCGTAATAACTGGTTACGATAAAAGTCTGATTGATTTCGTCATCCGTCAAACGACGCACGACACGCAACGATTTACCGTTTTCGTAGGGTGAAAATGTCACAACGTAGCTGTAATCACGCAGCCGATTACTGCGTTGCGCCTCTTGTTCGACAGAAACAGTCAGTTCTTCGCGGCTTAACGTTGATTGAATACGGATATTTTTGCCGTCGGCGTTTCGCCGGATTTTTTCTGCTCCGTTTGCGTCAATCGTAACCTGCGGACTTAGTGTGGAACCGATTGAAACTTGATTTCCGCGAACGTCAAACGCCAGTATTTCAGGGGATTCGAGCTTTTCCGCAAGATGTTTTTCAGCCGTCTGACGCTCGGCATCGGACGAATTTTGGATTGCCTCGCCGACAATTTCCTCGGCGTTATCGCTCCGCGATGTGTCCAAACGGTAAGTTCCGGTCAGACTTGCACCGGAGTTGTTAGTGGTCGGATAATTGTTGTTATTATTTGAAACATTGCCGTAATCAGACGAAAGTTTTGTAAATAAACTGCGTAAATCACTCCAACTTCGCGTAACTTTTGAATCAAATTTTGAACGTGAAAGGAAATTATTAAGATTGTCGGAAGCTGAATCGACGGCAGCAATATCATCAGCATTTTCGTTGTTTTTCTGTAATTTATTGTCTAAATCAACGATTGAATCTTCAAGACTATTCATCAAATCTTTGACTTCGTCTTGGTCGGAACGGGAAAAACTGCCGTTTACCAAGTTTTCGTTTAAGTTGTAACGAAAATCTTCAAATTTGATGTTGATTTGCCGCATTGTTTTCGCGGCGCTTTGATTTTGTGCAATTGCATGCGAGGCTAAACCCAATAAAATTAAGCCGAAAGCGATAATAAAGCCGAAATTGCGTTTAATTTTTTTCATCTTAAAAATTCTCCTGCGGCGTTTTGCCGTTTTGCCGATGTTATCAGCATTTTTCGTGCCGGAACATTTATACAAAAAAATTGCTTCAAATCACAAAGTTTATGTTAAACTTTCATCGTTAAAAAATGTTCGGTCTTTCCGCGATTATGGCAGATTACAAAACAACAATTCAACACTGCGGCGATGATATTTTTATCGGTACAAATAGTTTCGGCAAGTCTGTAACTATTGATACTAATAGCGATAGACATTCCGCGCCAACTCCGATGGAACTGCTTTTGATTGCGGTCGGCAGTTGTACCGCCGTTGACGTTACAGATATTTTACGCAAAAAACGGCAAGAAGTTTCGGATTATAAAATCGAAATTTCAGGTGAAAGACGCGATGAACATCCGCGAGCTTTTACAAAAATAAATGTTCACCATATCGTGTATGGACGTAACGTTTCCGCACAAGCGGTCGAACGAGCGATTCAACTTTCGGACGAAAAATACTGTTCGGTTGCCGCCACGATTCGTCCGACGGCAACGATTACAACGAGTTTTGAAGTTATTGAAATATAATTGAAATATAAATGTATAAGGAGCAAAAAATGATTCGATTAAAACGAAGTCTTTTGCTGCTCTTGATTGTTTTTTCAATCTGCCCCGTTATTTGGTCACAGATTGCAGACGAAAAAGAGTTCGGCAAATACAACTGGGATAAATTCGATTTTACCAAGAAAAAAGTTACTAAAATACAGCTTGATAAACTGAAATACGAAACGGACGATTTTGAGCCGATAAACGAACTCGCTATTGTTCGCGGAATACTTTTTGGCAGACGCGGCAGGATTTTCAAAGAAAAATCAATCCAAAGTTACCTTGAAAAGCAATCGTGGTATAAGCCGAACGGCAAATTTACAAATTCATCATTGACTGCGACGGAACGGGCGAATCTCGATTTAATCCGACTTGCGGAAGCCGCGCGACATAGCAGCGTTGAACCCGGCGATTTGCGTTATTGGGTAACAAAAGAAATTCCCGAAGAGAAAATCTATTCGTGGTCGGCGGCTGATTGGAGCATTTTGATTGCCGAATTCGAGGCGATTCACGGCAAAACTTTCCCCGACCAAGAATGGCTGCAAAAATACTTTGACGAAAGATATTGGTATAAACGAAACCCGAATTATTCGTCTGCAACGCTTTCCGTAATCGAACGCAAAAACTTGGAATTGTTTATTTCCAAACGAAACGAAGACCGTAAAGTTGAAGTTTCATTCGGCGATATGGACAAGTTCGAGAATGTTTTGCTCAAAGAAGAACAACTGAAAGGCTTGAATTTGAAAGAATTACGCTCGATGCGTAACGAATTTTTTGCCCGCAACGGAAAACGTTTTACGGTTGCGGCATATAAACAAGATTTTGAGTGGCAAGATTGGTATAAACCGCTCAAAGATCAATCAAATGTAAAACTTAACGCGACTGAAGAGCAAAACGTCAAGGTAATTCAAGGCTACGAAGCAAAAATCCGCGAACGATTAACCACCGATGTTTGGACAGAGGATGATGTCAGCGGACTTTACGTCGAAGATTTACGCATCTTGCGAAACGAAATTTTTGCCAAACACGGCAGAGTTTTCAAAGACGCAAAACTGCAAAAATACTTTGAAGCCCAACCTTGGTACAAAGCCGACGCAACATTTACAGACGATAAAATCTTGACAGTTTTAAGCGAAACCGAATTCAAAAACGTTTCAACCATCAAATCTGCCGAAGAAAATGCAATTAGCAAGTTTGTTATTATAGAAGGCTGATAAGGCTTGATTTTAAAATTCCGCGTGTCGGAATAATGACAAATATAAAAGGCGAAAATCAACCTGTTTTGATTTTCGTCTTTTTTTAATATACGGATTTGAATCGAGTAAATTTTTGAAGAGACAGAAATTGAGTTAAAATTAAATTGTGAATACACCAAAAGACGCATCGGCAATTATTTTGCTCAAAGACGACAAAGTTTTGCTTGCTCAACGCAATCCGAACTTAAAATTTCTCGGCGGTTGGCACGCATTTTCCGGCGGAAAGCTCGATAAATCCGACGCGGAAATTGAAGTAAAAAACTGTGAAGATATTGAACTGCAACGCTTTATCGTTTGTGCGGCGCGTGAATTATTTGAAGAAGTCGGTGTTCTGATTGTTCGTAACGGCGACAAATTGACGAAAGGTCAACGTGCTTCGCTCCACGACGATTTAATTTCCGGCAGAAGCAGTTTCAAAGAAATTTTAGATTCTTGGAGCCTTTGGATTGATGCCGAAGATTTTAATCACACCGGTTTTTGGACAACGCCTAATTTTTCGCCGATGCGTTTCAAAACTCGATTTTTTATTGCCGAATGTCCCGACAAACAAATGCCTTACGAAGCAACTTCCGAGATGCAAAACATCGAATTCGTAACTCCGCAAGAATCATTAAATCGTTGGAAACAAAGCGGGATTTTAATTTCTCCGCCGGTTTTAATCACACTGCAAGAACTTTCAAAGTCCCTAGTCCTTAGTCCTTTGTCCTTAGTTGAAAACTTGCTTGAAAAATCTTTGGCTTGCAACGGAAATATTGATTATGTCGAACTGAATTCTCGCGTTATTGTCTTTCCGCTCAAAACTCCGACGCTTCCGCCGGCGACACATACAAATTGTTTTATTGCCGGAAACAAAGAATTTATCGTGATTGATGCGGCTTCGGCTGAGGTTACGGAACAATCAAAGTTGCATAAATTGGTTGACAACTTAATTGAACAAGGCGGAATTTGCAAGGAAATTATCGTTTCACATTTGCACAACGATCATCACGGCGGAGAAGTTGCTTTGCAAAATCATCTGAAAAATAAAGGTTTTGATGTTCCGCTTTCAACCCATAAATTAACTGCCGAAAAACTTACGCACATTAAATTCGACAAATTTATCGAAGACGATGATGTTTATGATTTGAAAGATAAAAACGGCGAAGTTTTTCAAATACAAACGCTCCACACACGCGGACATGCACGAGGTTTGTTGGCGTTTTATGATGCGGAATTCGGGTTTTTAATTTCAACCGATAATGTTGTCGGCACGGGAACTGTCGTTATTTATCCACCCGAAGGCGAAATGCAAAACTATCTTAACTCGCTGGAAAGATTGAAGAATTTGCCGAATTTACGATTTCTTTGCGGCTCGCACGGTTCGGCGATTTACGATGCAAGCGGCAAAATTGAAGAATATATTTCGCATAGACTAGGACGCGAAAAACAGATTATCGAACTGCTTGAAAATGGTGCAAAAACTTCGGAAGAAATCGTTGAAAAACTTTATGTAAATTTAGAATCGGATTTGATTCGCTTGGCAATCGGTTCGGTAAACGCACATTTGGAGAAAATTCGGGCTGATAACTTATTTACCTTTCAAAACTAAACGATACGGAAAGTGTTTTGAAACTTCGATGTTCTCTAACTTTGCTGTTTTGGCTAAATCGTTTAATTCATTCGGCTTAAAACCACGCAAAACAGAAAGCGAACCGTCTTCACGGACAAGATTTGAAATACGAAACGCAACACAAAACATTTTGTATAATCCGTAAGCAATTGCGTGCCGATGCAAATCAATTACAAAAACTCCGCGTGCCGAAACTCGCTTCATTTCCGCTAAAAGTTTGATGACATTTTCATCGGTAAAATGATGTGTAAAAAGCGAGCAAATTGTGTAATCAAACGAGTTATCGGCGAACGGCAGAGAAAATCCCGTTCCGCGAACTGCTGAAATCTCGTTAAAATCTTTCGATTCTAAATTGATTGATTCAGCCGAACGTTGGTTATATTCCAACCCGAAAAGTTTTGCGTTTCGATTTTGTTTGCGACCGAATTTGGCAACTTCCCGCAACAATTCGCCCGAACCTGCACCAACATCCAAGACGGAAAATTCTCGTAAATCTGCACTTTCAATTTCACGCAACAAAGTCTTTCGCAACGCGTAACTATCGCCGATGTAACGGTTTATAAACCGCAACTCGCTCAAACAAACATCATATTCATCAGCCGTATATTCGCCTGTATCAAGCCGTTCGAGTTTGTAACTGCGGTTTTTGAACATATTTAATGATACAAAATTTTGTTGACTCTTGCCGGATTTTTTTGTTGCAATCTCCGAAAATTGGCATATAATCATTTTGCACAAAATAACTTAGTGAGGTAACTGCCCATGAATACGTTACAAATGAAAATACCACGAATCTACATTTTGGTTCTATTGCTTTTTTTGCTCGTTCTGTCTGTTGTTTTAGCCCAAAAAGCAAAAAGTATGACAAATGCTGATGTAATTGAAATGGTTAAAGCCGGACTTTCCGAGCAAATAATCACGACTTCAATCCGCCAAGCATCGGCGAAATCTTTTGACCTTACACCAGTTGGGTTGATTGCACTCAAGAAAGCAGGCGTGTCAGATGCCATTATTCAAGTTTTGCAAGAAGTTACATCCAAGACAAAATCTAGTCCCAATATTGAAAATAATAAGCTGTCTGTTTCTGTTGAAAGCAATAAGTTACCTAGTGACGACAAAGAATTAGCCGTAAAATCAGTTCTCAACCAACGGGTTGCTGCTCAATCTCGCGGAGATATCTCACTTTTAAATTTCCGTAAGACTAATGGGTTCGAGCAAGGTAGCTCACAATTGTATGTCGTTGAGTGGCAAGCCGATATAATATTTGAACAAGCCGGTTATAAAGCAGGTGATATGTTCGTAGGCTATTGGCAAGATTTTAGCGTATTGCAGCAAAAACCTGGAACTCTTGATTCTTTAGTTGTGGGAAACACAATACGCTTTGATAAGGGAACAAAAGTTCGTCTCACTGGAAATTCTACGCTAAGAAAGACGGAGCAAGGTTGGCGGACTGAAGAACTATCAGTAAAGTCATACAGAGTATTAGTGGGGCAATATATTGCCCCTGACGGCGAATTTTCGTATAACGTCCCGGATGGTTGGGAATTAAAAGATTTACCTGGAATAAAATATAAAGTAGCCTTTTTAATATCCCCAATCTTTGCAACTAATATAATTATATTTGGTGACAGCATTTCGGGAACGCTTGATGATTTTGTAGTTGCAAAAACACAAGAAATAATAAAAAGAGACACGGCTGGCAACGATGTCGTTATGAGCAAAACAGAGTTTCTAACTAACTCTGGTCAGAGAGGAGTTCGAGTAATAATTGATAGTGACCAGGTTAATGATCGACTTAGAAGTTATTTCTATTTTTTCGATGGGAAGAACGGAAAGGCGTTTATAGCCCAATGTACGGCACTCCAAAAAGATGCGGCATTCGAGAAAGTATTTGATGAGAGTATGAAGACGTTTAAAATGTCTTCCTCCGCTTCATCTGCCAATGACAAGACACTTAAAGACGATGATGTAATATCCTCTTATAATTCAATTCAGCAAGAATTGGTTCTTATTGAGCGTCGGTTAACTGACGCTCAGATAGCAGGCTATAAAGGTGTTTTCGGGATATTATTGGCAGATGATTTTTTATATGTTGAGAATGGTAAGTCATATAATAAACAATGGTTTTTGGAAAATATGATGCCTTTGAAGGAGACGACTGTAGATATTGAAGGCGTTGAATATCTGCCTAGTTCGAATCGTGATGCCGCCACTCTTACAGGCACTAATTTGATTCATTTACAAGACGGATCTACAGTAAGATACGAATTCATCAGTAAATTTGTAAAACGTGGCGGGCATTGGAAGAAAACTGCTTCTGAATTAACTAAGATTGGTTATACAATCACTAAAGAAATGAGTGTATCCACAGGATTACAAGATATAGAAAAGCTTGGTAGCCTAATTGAGAAAGGCGAAAATGCTTACTTCAACGTAAAGTGCGACTCAACGGTGTATCCAAAACATACTATGAATGAAGGTAAGGTTTTACTGAACAAAACTGCAATTTCATTTGATGGTGAAAATTGTAAGGGCTTCAATACTACTGCTGAAAAAATCATTGAAGTCACTTATCAACCAGAAAAATACCGTATTTCTTTAATCGTAATGGTAAAGAATCCAAATGGAATCGAAAATAAACGAGGTTTTGATATTTATAACGTAAATGCAACTGCACCTGAGTCTGGAGATTCAATATATTGTAACAGTTGCGATGATTCCCTAAAAGTTCTGTATGAGTTACTCAGAAAAGTTCGCTTTTCATCAACAATACAGCCTATAATTCAATAAAAAGTATTATCTGTATTGTCAGTATTTTAATTTGGGAACTCAAACACATCCAAATACTTCAAACCCGAACCTGTCTTGAATAAAACTACGCTTTCATCGCGTTTTGGTGATTATTTTCAAAAGTATTTTCCCGAAAACTTGTAATTTGGAATGTTTTCGTTTTCAATGTTATTGGCAGAGGTAAAATAAAATGACACAAACGGTTGAAAATTTACTTATTTATTTTGAGAAGTTAAGCGAAACGGAAAAACGTGAAGTAGCTGTCGAAGTTGTCCGGCGGACAGATATTTTCGGTTCGCCCGACTTTTCGGCTGACGAAATTGATTTAGCGGCGGAAGATTTATTTCTTGCACTTGACCGCGAAGAGGCCGAATCGGAGACACAAGCTAAATGAGTGCAGGCACATACGCTAAGCGTGGCGAAGTTTGGCTGATAGATTTAGGTTATGCAGCAAAAGTTCGCCCGTGTCTGGTTTTCAGCATCGAAGCCGAAGACACCGACCGAGCTTTGACAACCGTTATTCCGCACACAACCAGTATCAGAGGAACACGATTTGAAATTTCTTTGAATGTTCGCTTTTTGAAGCAAGGTGCTTTTGACGCACAAAACATTGTCAGCGTTTCACACGCAAAGTTTGTGAGAAAACTCGGCAGTTTGACAGATGTGCAAATGGAACAAGTAGAAAACGTTGTAAATTTTTGGCTTAATTTAAAATCGTAATCAAACAATATCCGTCAAACGATTCCAAACTTTTTCGAGAATCAGGAGAGACGAATATTCCTTCGTCTCTCCCGATTTCATTATGCCGCAACAGGTTGTAAAACTTCGTGAATCGCCTTAACTTGTTCTATTAATTCAAGATATTGTTGCGGCAAAAGTGCTTGCGAACCGTCTGACCACGCGGTTTCAGGCTTCGGGTGCATTTCCAAAAGCAAGCCGTCCGCACCGACCGCAACGCCCGCGAGAGCAAGCGGCGGAACCATATATGTGTAGCCGGCACCGTGCGACGGGTCAACAATTATCGGCAAATGCGACAGTTTTCTGACTGCCGGAACGATGGATAAATCGAGCGTATTGCGTGAATGATCGGTAAACGTGCGGATTCCGCGTTCGCACAAAACCACGTTGTAATTGCCTTCGGACATAATATATTCTGCCGCGAGCAAAAATTCTTCGAGCGTTCCCGACAAACCGCGTTTCAATAAAACAGGCAATTTCGAGCGTCCGACTCGTTTCAACAGCGAATAATTTTGCATATTTCTCGCTCCGAGTTGAATCATATCGCCGTATTTTTCGACCAAATCAACGCCTTCTTCGTCCATCGCTTCGGTAACGATTGACAAATCAAACGCCTCGCGGACTTCTGCCAACATCTTCAAACCTGCTTCGCCCAAACCTTGAAAACTATACGGAGAAGTTCGCGGCTTAAATGCTCCGCCACGGAAAAACTTCGCACCGCTTTTTTTCACGGCTTCTGCCACGGTGAAAACTTGTTCGTGTGTTTCAACCGAACAAACGCCCGCAATCAACGCTAATTCATCGCCGCCGATCTCCGCATTCCGCACTTTTATAACAGACTTTTCGGGACGTAAATCCTTTGAAATCAACTTATAAGGCTTGGTAACGCGAATTGTTTCCGCCACGCCCGCAAGGTTCATAAAGTGCGACGGCTCAACCGCACCTTGATTTCCCGTTAGTCCGATTGCCGTTCGATTGTCGCTCGCAATTGCGTGTCCGCGATAGCCAAGTTGTTCGATTACTGCCAGAACGCCTTCAATATCTTCGGAAGTTGCGTTCGATCTCATGACGATAAGCATAAATTAGTCTATAAAAATGTCGTTCAATTTTAAGCGAAAATTCGGTAGAATATCTTCGCAGGTTAATGTTTCTTTTTCGGTCAAAATCTTTGTTTCGGTGGTTGAAAAATAGATTGTAAAAGTTTTCTTAATCGGATTTATTATCCAAACTTGTTTCACATTCGCAGCAAAATAATCATCAATTTTATCGAAAACTTTGATGTACGAATCGCTCGGAGAAATAACTTCAACCGCCAAATCGGGAGCAATTTCCCAAAGTTGCGAAGGTTCGCCGTCCGCAGGAATCCGCGAAGTTGAAACAAACGCGACATCGGGAATTCGTTTGTTTGTACGAATCTGAAAATGTGCTTCGTTATAAACGCGTCCGATTTTATTTTTCTTCAAAAACATCCACATTTCAGCACTTAATCTTGTCGCAACTCCGCTGTGTTTCGCGTTCGGCATTTTCTTTTTCTCCACTTTTCCGTTGATGTATTCATAACCTTTATTTGTTGACAAAAAACGGTTTACCGCATTTTCATCACGAAATCGGCGACCATTTTTAGGCGAAACGATAGAAACGCCAAGCGGAACATTTACCGTTGTTCGAGTTGTTTCCATAACAGTTGACATAATAAATCTCCTTGATAAATCCTGAATGCGTAAGCTACATTTTTTCGGGAACTTCAATTCCCAAAGTTGCCAAAGCTCTTGTTAAATTTTGACGTGCGATGTCGGCGGTTTTTATCCAAACAGCACGTTTCAATTGATTTTCTTCGGCGATAATTCGATATTTTTGATAAAAATTGTTCGAAGTTTTCGCCAAATTAAATGTGTATTTCGCCAAAATTGCGGGTTCGTTGTTTTCGGCGGCTTGCTCGATTATTTCTTCTAAACGTGCGGATAAAGTCGTCAGATGCCACACATCATCGTCGTAGATATTTTCGATTTCTGATGTTTGATTTGCGATTGTTTTATTCGCAGTTTCCAACGCATTTTCTTCCAATTTACGGAAAATCGAGTTCAAACGAACGGTTGCATTTTGACAATACGCACCTGTTTCGCCGATAAAATCAACCGCTTCGTTAAAGTCGAAAACAATCATCGTATTTCGCGTAAATTTCAGCAGGAAATAACGCAACGCACCGACCGCAATCGTGTGTGCAATTTTTAGTTTTTCTTCGTCGGTTGAATCCTCGTGCCGTTTTTCAACTTCCGCTAAAGCCTTTTCTTCCAAACGGTTAAGCAGATCATCAGCTTTTACGCCTAAACCTTTTCGACCGCTCATTTCCACAAAAGATTTCGTTTTATCTTCGTCGGAAAGTTGAAAACCTAATTCTTCGGCGGCAGTCGGCGAAAGTGCGACCATTTCATAGCTCAGATGAATACTTGCGTGTTCGCCCAAGTTCGGTGCAATCGCCGCAACTCCTTTGCGGACAATATCTTGCGGATAAGATTGACGTGTATCAATCACGTTATAAACTTTGTCCGCTTTGCCGAATTTTGGCGGCTGAGTTTCTAAACTGACAGGCGAATCGCTTGTTACCCAAGTTTTGTAGCCTTGATACGAAAACGGTTTGTAGTAAAAATCTAAATCGAGCAAACCGAGTTTCCACATTTGATAAGCAATGTCTTTGCCCGTGTATGTAACTATGTTATTTGACTTTACGAGGATTTTATCGGAATCGTGATCTTCGTTTCCGCTGTGCGAATCGAACGGCATTACCCAACAACCCGCGTTTTTTCCCTCGTTTTCAAACCTCACAACGCCGAGTTGTTTCATTTTTTCAAACGCGGTTGACCAAAATTTCAGCCGCAAAATCTCGGATTCACGCGGCAATAAATCGTATCTGATGTCGAAACGCTCCATTGTTTTCAAGATACATTCAACGTTTCGCGTGGCAACATAATCGGCAAGTTCGGCGGTTTCGTTGTTTCCTTCTTCAATTAAATGCAATGTTTCTATACGTTTAGCTTTCAACGTTTCGTCTTGCAAATACATCTGCCCGACTTTTGCGTATAAATCCCAGCAATAATAATCGAACGAAATTTCGAGCGATTCATCAAGTTTTTTGATGTCGTCCAAGTTCATTTTTTCGAGATAAATAAACCCGACGACAACATCGGCAACTTGAACGCCTGTGTTGTCGATATAATTTTGAACCTCAACAGTTTCGCCGTTTTCGCGTAATATCCGCACAAAAGTATCGCCCAAAACTGCATTGCGAACGTGTCCGATGTGTGCGGCTTTGTTCGGATTAACCGAAGTGTGTTCAACGATGGATTTTTTGCCCGAAGATTTTTCGGTTTTTGCGGTAAATTCAGACAAAAACTTTGCCCGATTATAGAAAACGTTCAAGTAACCTGCACCTGCAACTTCAACGTTTGCAACATTTACGTTTGATTCAAGAGCAAGTTTAAGTTGTTCCGCAATTTCACGCGGATTCCGTTTTTCGCCTGTTGCTTGTTTAATTCGTTTCGTCAATTCAAACGCCACGGGAAACGCCAAATCGCCAAGTTCGGTTTTCGGCGGAATTTCATAGACAACTTGCTCAAGTTCAATGTTGAAAACGCTTTTCGCCGTTTCCGCAACTTTTGCACGCAACTCATTTTGAAGCTCTAAAATGTTCATAAATCAATAGGAAAGTATAACAAACGCAATGCGAATCACTAAAACACGCTTTGACGTTTATCGGTTTGAAATTTAGACTTAAAGCAATGAAAACACTTTATTTTGATTGTTTTGCAGGTGCGAGCGGAAATATGATTCTCGGCGGACTGGTTTCGCTCGGAGTTGATGAACGCGAACTTGTCGAGCAAATAAAATTGCTTGATATTGCCGATTTTTCAATCGAATTTACGACCGCAAACAAAAGCGGAATTTTGGCGATTTACGCGAAGGTAAGCGTACCGCAAGAGGATAAACATCGGCATTTGCACAACATTGTCAAAATTATCAACGATTCGGGGTTGGCGGAAAATATCAAACAGCGAGCGATTAAAATCTTTATAAATCTTGCCGAAGCCGAAGCGAAAGTTCACGGAATTGACGTGCAAAAAGTTCATTTTCACGAAGTCGGAGCGATGGACGCGATTATTGATGTTGTCGGTTCGTGCATCGCGTTTGAAATGTTGGAGATCGAGAATTTTGCGTGTTCAAAAATCCAAGTCGGCAGCGGTTTTGCGAAAATGGCACACGGAAAATTTCCTGTTCCGCCTCCGGCAGTTGCCGAACTTTTAAAGCACATTCCAATTTATTCAACTGAAATCACCGGCGAACTCTGTACGCCGACAGGTGCGGCAATAATCGCAACACTTTCAACAAGTTACGGCGAAATTCCAAATCTGCAAACCGAAAAAATCGGCTACGGTGCAGGAACGCGTGATTACGATAATTTTCCGAACGTGATTCGACTGATGCTCGGGGAAGTCCAAAGTCCAAAGTCTAACGTTCAAAGTCTTGTTTTGATTGAAACAAATCTTGATGATGTTTCACCGCAAATACTTGGTTTTGTGATGGATAAAGCGTTTGAACTTGGAGCATTGGATTGCTGGTTTACGCCGATTCAGATGAAAAAAAATCGTCCCGCAACGATGATTTCAATTCTCTGCGAACAAAAAAAACGGCGACAATTAATCGAACTTTTGTATGTTGAAACAACTACGCTCGGCGTTCGCATTCGTCAAGTTGAACGCGAATGTTTAGAGCGGAAATTTGTAAAGGTCGCCACGCAATTCGGAGAAATAGATGTTAAAATCGGACTTTTGAACGGCAAACAAGTGAATGCAATGCCTGAATACGAACAGCTGAAACGCATTGCAAACGAACAAAATATTCCGCTTAAAGTATTTAAGGAAGAAGTTTTACGAAAACTAAATGAGCAAAATTGATTTAGAAAAAATTGCACAAGGCGTGCGTTTGATGTTGGAAGGAATGGGCGAAAATCCCGACCGTGATGGTTTGAAAGAAACTCCGCGTCGCGTGGCAGATTTTTATGCCGAACTGACCGAAGGACTTTGGCAAGATGCAAGTGAGCATATTAAAGCACTTCCGGGCGATTCGCACGATGAAATGGTGATTGTCAAAGACATTACATTTGCGTCCGTGTGCGAACATCATCTCGCACCATTTTTCGGTAAATGCCACATTGCCTATATTCCAAGCGGCGGCAGAATCGTCGGGTTATCGAAATTGGCGAGAATTACCGACATTTTTTCCAAGCGGTTGCAAGTTCAAGAACGCTTGACGCAGCAAATCGCCGAAACGCTTTTCGATAATCTGCAACCGCTCGGCGTGATGGTCGTGATGGAAGCCGAACATACTTGTATGACGATGCGTGGCGTAAAAAAGGCAGGTTCTAAGACGATAACTTCCGCGGTTCTCGGCGGTTTTCGTAAAGATCCGCGAACTCGCGCAGAGGCAATGAGTTTGATAAAAGGTTGATTAAAAACCTATGATGTTTAGTTGTAAAGGTGGTTTATATGAAAGTTTGTCAACTCTGTAAGTCTAAGTATAATGATGATTTAACGTTTTGTTTGAATGACGGCTCATTACTTGTAAACGCCGAATCCGAAGCAAATGAGGCAACGCTTAATTTGCCTCATCCAAATACGATTGTACAAAGACAAATTTGGACAAACGAGCAAAATAAAATCACGAATGCCGACAAGCCGACCGCAAAAAAATCTCGAAAACTTCTTTTCGGGGCAATTATTACCGTATTATTATTACTGCCGATTCTTGCCGTAATCGGCGGAATAGTTTACTTCGGCTCCAAGATTCCGCGAAATTCAAATGTAAATATGCCGGTTTCCGTTTCAACCACACCATCGGTTTCCGAGACAAAAACTCCGCCAAAAGCTGAAATTAGGGTGGAAATTCAAGATAAAGTAAAAGGTAGTTTCGGGGCTGAATTTTTGCGTTGTATGGTTACAAATGTTGGTCAATCAGTAATCGACGATCCGAAAATTTCGCTTACTTTGTACAAAAACGATGTCAAAGTCGGGTTAGTTTACGGCGATTCGGAACTTGATTTCTTGAAACCGAATCAAACGATTCCGATGTGGATTAATATCTCCGGAAACAAATATACATCTGCAAAAGTAGAGGAAAATAATTTAAAAGTTGCCGAAAAAGACGAAGCCGAATTGTACCCGAACTTTATTTATACCGATACGAAAATGACCTCCAAAACCTATACTTCGTTGTATAATTTCAAATCGTATCCCGAAGTGTTTTATGAAGTTAAAGGAATTATTACGAACAATGATTATGAAAAAATAAGTCCGAAATTATTTGTCTTTTTCTATGACGATAAAAAACAAATTGTCGGTATCAGTTCAACTCGTCCGCCGGAACTTAAAAAAGGTGAAAAAGCGGAATTTGAAGTCGGAGTCGGAGAAACTCAAATTTTCGGCAAACCGAAAGAGTTTGAAGTCTTTGCGATTACAGATTAAGCCGTAAAAATTAAACAAATGGAAATTAACGAATTACTCAAAAAAACTCGCGTTGAAGTATCGCCCGAAACGTATTATCTCGTTTCTCTGCCTCACGATGATTGGAAAAAACTGCTCGAAAATCCCGAACTTTCGCCGCGAATGACAGCACCGTTTATGATTTTGTCGGACAAATACGAAGTTACGCTGATGCTCGACGACACGGATTATCAAACTTGTCGATACGCGATTCGTGATGCAAAAGTCGAAGGAAATTTCCGTCTGTTGACGTTTGATTTGGTGATGGATTTCACGGTTGTCGGGTTTATGGCGGCAGTTTCAAAAATTCTCGCCGATGCGGAAATTCCAATTATGGCTTTATCGGCATTCTCACGCGATCATTTGCTGATTAAGCAAGGCGATTTGGCGAAAGCGTTGAAGGTTTTAGTTGTCAACTGAGAATGTTTGAACGGAGAATTGAGAATGAAAGAAAATATTCTGCTGACTAAATCGTATAGTTTTGCCTTGAGAATTGTTAAACTGAGCCAATATCTCGTTCAAGAAAAGAAAGAATTTGTTTTGTCTAAACAGATTTTGCGTTCGGGAACATCTGTCGGAGCAAACATTGAAGAAGCGAATCAAGCGGAATCAAAAGCCGATTTCATTCATAAATTATCTATCTCCAATAAAGAAGCATTTGAAACGCACTATTGGTTAAGATTATTGCGAGATTCTGATTATCTGACCGAAAAATTAGCAGAATCGCTTTTGAATGATTGTGATGAAGTGCAAAAACTTTTGGTAAGTTCCATAAAAACTGCG
The DNA here is from genome assembly GCA_031430435.1 of Acidobacteriota bacterium. Taxonomy (GTDB): domain Bacteria; phylum Acidobacteriota; class Blastocatellia; order Pyrinomonadales; family Pyrinomonadaceae; genus JANNVK01. The sequence continues at coordinate 67,299 of JANPBM010000119.1, read as the reverse complement.
AAAAAGCCTAAGTGAGAATTGAAAATATTTGAATTGAGAATGATTTTGAATTCTCAATTCTCCGTTCTCATTTCTCCATTTTCAATTATGATTTGGAAAAATAAAGTAATCTTCTTAACAGGTGCGTCAAGCGGAATCGGCGAAGCGTTGGCGATTGAACTCGCAAAACGCGGTGCAATTCTCGGTTTGCTTGCCAGACGCGAAGATTTGCTCAACGAAATTGCCGTAAAATGTGAATCTGTCGGCGGAAAAGCTCGTGTGTTTGCGTGTGATGTGGTTGACGAAAAAGGCGTTCACGCGGCGGCGGAAAGTTTGCGGAACGAATTCGGCAAGATTGATATAATGATTGCGAATGCCGGAATCGGCGGTTCAAGCCACGCCAAAAACCTGAAAACTGCCGATGTAAAACGCGTAATTGACATAAACTTGATCGGTGCGGTCAATGCGATTACGGCGGTTCTGCCTGATATGCTTGCAAAGAAAAGCGGTCAACTCATTGCAGTTTCAAGTCTTGCAGGTTTTCGCGGCTTACCGTTTTCCGCTTCGTATTCGGCAAGTAAAGCTGCAATGACCAATTTTTTTGAAAGTGTTCGGCTCGACGTTCAAAACCAAGGTATTTCCGTGACAATCATTCAACCCGGATTTATTCGCACGCCTTTGACCGATGAACGGGCAAATAAAATGCCGTTTTTAATGGAATTAGACGATGCGATTCCTTATTTTATCAACGCCATCGAGCGACGCAAAAAGTTTTCCGCGTTTCCGTGGCAACTCGCAACGTTGGTTCGTTTGGCAAGAATTTTTCCTGTGTCAATCTACGACAAAATTGCCGGTCGGGCAAACTATCGCGAAAAAAATTAACCGCCGGACTTTTGACGAATCAAGTTAAAAAGTAGAAAATCAAACAGTTAATCTACCTGCCCAAAAGAAAATATGGATTTATTACAAGCTATTATTCTCGGAATTGTTCAAGGTTTAACCGAATTTATTCCGGTCAGTTCGACGGCGCATCTGGTTTTTGCCAGCCGTTTATCGCATCTTTACGAAGGCAATCCCGAACAACTGACTGCCACGATTGCGGTTATCCAACTTGGTACTTTGGTTGCCGTTTTTGTTTATTTTGCCCAAGATATCTGGAATATTTTCACGGCTTTTATGCGTGATAATTGGTCGGTTTTAACCACCAAACGCGGAATGATTTTCGGCGGCACAAACGGCACGCGCCCGATTTGGCTGAGCGAAGACGCGTGGCTCGGTTGGCTCGTAATTCTCGGTTCGATTCCGATCGGCACGGTTGGTTTGATTTTCAAAAAACTGATTGAAGGTCCGGAAACAAAAAATCTTTGGGTAATTGCGACGATGATGATTGTGATTGCGATTGCTTTGCTTGTCGCGGAATTTGTCGGTAAACAACGAAAAGATTTACGCGAATTCGGGCTGATTGATGCCGTTGTGCAAGGTTTTTGTCAAGTTTTATCGTTGATTCCGGGAGCGAGTCGTTCGGGTTCAACAATTATGGGCGGACTTCTTGCCGGCGAAAAACGCGAAGCCGCCGCCCGATTTTCGTTTCTTTTGATGATGCCTGCCGTAACGGCAAGCGGGTTGCTCGAACTGAAAGAAGCCGTACATCTATTGACCGTAAACGATATTCTGCCGCTCATTGTCGGAACAGTTGTGGCGGGCGTGGTCGGCTATCTTTCAATTTGGTTTTTGCTCGCATTTTTACGCAAAAATTCGACGATGATTTTTATCGTTTACCGAATAATCGTTGGTGCGGCAATTTTGGGCTGTCTGTTTTACGGCGTAATCAGCCCGCAAATTCAATAATTTATTTGCGATTTTAGTTTTAATGATAAAATCCAATCGCAAATTGTAAATCTAAAATCGCAAATTAAATGAAACGTTGGAACATTCTCAAACACGACCGCGAACAGGTTGCCAAACTCGCAAAAGAACTCGATATTTTGCCGATAATCGCCGCGTTGCTCATCTCACGCGGGTTTGAAACTTACGAAAAAGCCCATAAATTCTTAAATCCGACGATTGCCGATTTGCACGAACCTTTTTTACTCAAAGATTGCGAAAAAGCGATGAAACGTGTTTTTCAGGCGAAGGAAAACGGCGAAAAAATCTTGGTTTGGGGCGATTATGATGTTGACGGAACAACGGGAACAGTCGTTTTGCGAAAGGCGTTGGAGATTGTCGGAGCAACGACGGGTTTCCACGTTCCGCATCGTTTTACCGAAGGTTACGGACTCAATATTCCGAAATTGAGCGAGGCAAAAGACAACGGTTACACGCTTGTCATCAGCGTCGATACAGGTTCGCGAGCGTTTGAACCCGCAATGTGGGCGAAGGAAAACGGCATTGATTTAATCATCACCGATCATCATTTGTCTGACGAAAACCTCGGAAATCCTGATGCTTTTGCGGTCGTTAATCCGAATCAAATCGGCTGTGATTATCCCGACAAAAATCTTGCGGGCGTTGGTGTCGGCTTCAAACTCGCCCACGCTTTGCTACGCGAAAAAGGCAAAGAGCATTTGGTTGAAGCGTTTCTGAAAGTTGTCGCAATCGGGACAATCGCCGACATTATGAACTTGACGGGCGAAAATCGGGCGATAGTTTCGCTTGGTTTACGAGATTTGCCGAAAGCGAAAAATTTCGGACTTCGGGCGTTGATGGAAGTCGCTGATTGCACCGCTGAAATGACGAGTTTGGACATCGGTTTTCGCATCGCACCGCGAATAAATGCGGCGGGGAGAATGGACGTTGCACGGCAAGTTGTCGAGCTTTTAGAAGCTGATTCATTTGAAAAGGCACGAGAATTTGCCAAAATATTGAATGACCGCAACGTTGAACGCCAGCAAATGCAGAAGAAAATTTCGGAACTTGCTTTGCTTGAATACATCGAAAACGGCGGCAATGAACATCAAAAACACGTTGCCGTCGTCGCGGGCGAAGGTTGGCATCGCGGCGTAATCGGTTTGGCTTCGTCGCGTATTTCCGACAAAATTTATCGTCCGAGTTTGGTCATTTCAATCGAAGACGGAATCGGTCACGGTTCGGCTCGTTCAATCGCTAACTATCATCTTCTCAATGGTTTAGATTCGTGTGCGGAATTGCTCGAAAAATTCGGCGGACACGGGGCGGCTTGCGGTTTTACCATCAAACAAGAAAATATCGACGCTCTCAGAATCAAAATAAACGAACACGCCTCGCGTCATTTGTCAGATGAAGATTTGATTCCCGAAGTTCGCATTGATGCCGAAATTTCCTCGCAAAGTCTCAATTTAGATTTAGTAAATGCGTTGAAAAAACTTGAACCTTTCGGGCAGGGAAATTTGAAACCGAAGTTTTTGACAAAAGATCTGTTTTTGGTCGGCGAACCTTTTGTGATGAAAGAAAAGCATCTGAAATTGAAATTGCAAGACGCAAAGGGCAAACAATTTGAAGCTGTTTGGTGGGACGGCGTTGATAAATCTGCCGCAAATATCGGGCAAACTTTAGAACGCAACTTACGCATCGAACTTGTTTATTCGCCCGAAGCCAACAGTTGGAACGGAAACACGCGGCTGCAACTTGTCGTAGAAGACTTGCGAGTTAGCGAAAATAATTAAAACCGGTAAAATAAAAATATGGATTTAGCAATGAAATGGCAGGAAGTTTTGAATAATCCGTTTTTTAACGATGTTCCGTTTAAGGTTGAACTCAACAAATTCGGACAGATTTTGATGAGTCCGGCTTCAAATAAACACGGAATTTTGCAAAATAAAACCGCACGAAATATTGAAAAAGAAAAACAAAACGGGGTTGTAATTATTGAATGTTCGATTTTGACGAGCGAAGGCGTAAAAGTTGCCGATGTTGCGTGGGCTTCCGATGAATTTATTGCCGAATTCGGCGACCAAACTCCGTATCCGAAAGCTCCCGAAATCTGTGTCGAAATAGTTTCGCCTGCCAACAGTAAAGCCGAAATGACCGAGAAAACAAGGCTTTATCTTGAAAAAGGTGCGTTGGAAGTTTGGATAATTTCTTTGGAAAACGAGGTAAAATTTTTTACGCACACAGGACAACTTGAATCATCAAAAGTTGTCAAAGGTTTTGAGTTGTAATGACCAAAAGTCCGAGCATCAAAAATTTGCAATTTCGTGCAAAATTACCGCTGATTTTTCGCGGATTGGCTTTGCTTGCGTTGATTGCAACCGTGATTTTTATTGGTGTCGGTTTTTATCGCGGAAAAACGAATCCTGATTTCAGAATGAAAGGTTTGCCAACTTCGCTTTCTAAAGATGTTACGGCTGTCGTCAACGGTTACGAACGCCGCGAAAGTGAAGGAAATGTCCCGAAATATGTGGTAAAAGCCGATAAAGCGACGACATTTGCCGACGATCACCAAGAACTTGAAAACGTTTACCTTGAAGCCTACGACGAAACGGGCGAAAAATTTGACAAAATTACTGCCAATAAAGCGATTTATGTTCCCGCCGAAAACAAAAACTTTCACGCTTATTTTACCGGAAATGTGCAAATTGAAACCCGCGATAATTTGAACGTACAAACCGAGCAACTTGCCTATGACCGCGAATTTGAAATTGCGGAAAGTGAAGAATTGATTGAGTTTAGCCGCGATAATATGTCGGGCAAATCTTTTGGTGCAAGAGTTTACGCAAAGGAAAAACGGCTTGAATTATTGCACGATGTCGAACTGAACGCGGTTGACGAAGGCAACATAAGACTTGCTAAAATAACATCAGGCAAGGCAACAATCGAACAAAATAATGAAACGGCGATTTTTGAACAAAATGCCAACGCCGAAGTTTCGCAAAAAGACGCGGAAACGGTTTTTGCACATGCCGAAAAAATTGTCGCACGATTTCAAAATAAACAAATTGATAAGCTGGAAATGGTTGATAATGTTGAAGTTACACAAAAACCTGCAAATGTTAAAGCCAGATATGCGACCGCTTTTTTTACAGATAAAAAGTTGAATAAAGTTGATTTGAAAGAAAGCGTTGAAGTTACGAGCAGAGACGAAGGCAAATTCAGCAAAATTAACTCAAATAACGCGACGGCTTTTTTTGAAAACGGCTTGAAAAAAGTTGATTTGGCTGAAAATGTGAACATCGAAAACACGGAAAACGGCAGATTTATAAAGGCTCGCGGAAATACTGCGACCGCGTTTTTCGACAAAGTTTTGCAACGTGCCGAACTAAACGAAAATGTTGAAATTGATTCAAAGAGCGGTAATCAAAGTCCGACTAAAATTCGTTCGCAAATTGCAATTTACGATAAAAACACCGACAAATTCGACTTGAAAAACGGTGTCGAAATTACGACCTCGCAAGATAGTCAGCCGACTGTAATTCGTTCAAATGATGCGACTTACGAGCAAACGAACGGCAAAATTTTCTTAACCGGAAACTCACAAATTACGCAAGGAAACGATATTGTCAAAGGCGATTCAATCAACGCCACGCTTGATGGAAACAAAAAACTGCGAACGGCAAATGTGCTTGGAAATTCATATTTGAAACAAATTACGGACAAAACAACCGAAGTTTTTGCGAACGAAATGGACGCAACTTTTGACGCAAACCAAAAAGTTTCGCTGGCTGTTGCCCGCAAAAATGTCCGCACTAATTCAAATTCTGCGGAAAATTCAATAAACTTGAACGGATCGGATTCTGTTACGCTGAATTTTGCAAACGGAATTTTGCAAAAGGGAACTGCTTCGGGATCGTCGAATGTTTCCGTAATTCCAACGCAACCGCAAGAATACACACAAGTTACGCTTTCCGCACCGCGTTCGATCAACGTCTTTTTTGCGAATGGAAACATCGCAAATATGCAAACAGACGGACGCACAACGATAAATTTGAAAGCTCCGAATAATTCGCCTGATGCCGCAAATAAAAAACTTACGGCTGATTCGGTCAAAACAACTTTGGCGGCGAACGGAAAAGATTTGACGAAAGCGGAAGCCGTCGGGAACGCAGAACTTATCGTTGAACCGCTCAGAAATTCGTCGGAAAATTACAACACGAAGATAAACGCAAATCGTTTTGATTGCGATTTTTACGATAAAAATAATGCGAAGAATTGCATCGCCGACGGAAAGACGAAAACTGTCCGTGTTCCGACCGTAAAATCCGATAAACGCGGCACGCAAACTCTTTTTGCAGAACGACTTAACGCGATGTTTAATCGAAAAACACAAGACATTGAACAGTTTGACGCAATCGGTAACGCGAAATTTACCGAACTTGATCGGACAGGTTTGGCGAATCAAATGTCGTTCAACGCAAATGATGAAATAGTTAAACTTCGCGGCGGTGAACCGACGTTTTTTGACTCTTCCGCGAGAGCGAAAGCAAGCGAAATTGATTGGGATACACGCAATCAAAAAACTTCGCTTCGCGGCAAGGTCGGCACGACATATTACAGTCAAAAAACATCGAATGGTTCAACGCCTTTTACCAAAACCAACGCACCGGTTTATATCACGGCGGACAACGCACAGTTCGATAACGCTAATGAAATAGGAGTTTACACGGGCAACGCGAGAGCGTGGCAAGACAATAATTTCGTCAAAGCCGATAAACTTGTGTTCAATCAAAAAGCGAAACGAATGGACGGTGAAGGCAACGTGCAAAGTTTGCTTTACGACACAAAATCGGGCAAAAAACCTGTGTTTGCCTCATCGCAAAAAATTGGTTACGACGACGGCAAAAAATATCTGCGTTATGAAGGAAATGTGGATATCCGACAAGATTCTGATCGTCTGACGGCAGAAATTGCGGACGTATATCTGAATGAAAATAATGAGGTTAAGCAAACCATTTTGCAAAATAACGTGGTCATAATTCAGCCGAAACGTAAAGCACGCGGCGATTTTGCCCAATATACGGCAACCGATGAAACGTTTATTCTACGCGGAAGTCCGGCGACAATCGACGATGCCGAACAAGGTTCTTCGCAAGGTTCGCAACTTTCGTTTAATTCAAAAGATAAGACATTTTCGAGCGAATCAAAATCGACCAAAACCAACAACGGCAGAACCCGCACGGTTTATAAGATTAAAAAAAATTAGATGAAGCGGTAAACCCGCGAGATCATTTTATTTTTACCAATTCCTGTAAAACAATCCGAGCGATACTTGGAATAAGGTTGCGTTCGGCGGAATGGTTTTCGGTGAAAATGACCAACACAAATTTTCCGCCGTCGGGTAATTCGACATACGCGGCATCGTGTCTGGTCGAACTTGTCCAACCTGCTTTTGACCAAAGTTTAGCGTCTTTTACGCCAAAATCATTTAACGCAATTCCCGTAAAACCGTGTGCTTGGTCATCGTTGTCGGTCGAAGTTCCTTGCCAATTTCGGCTCATCAGTTCCAACATTTGTTTTGCACGATCAGCCGTAACCGCTTTGCCGAGAACGATTTCCGTTAATAATTGCGCCGTGGCATTGGTGTTTAATTTGTTGCGGTTGATGCCGTCTTGACCGCGAAATTGACGTTCGATGCCGTACGCATCTTCGCAAAAAGTTTTTTGGCAAACGTTGATATTTTGATATTCGAGCGATTCAAAATAACGGTTGACGACATTGCGTTTGTAACCCCAAACTTTTAACTCTTTTTCAGGCAATTCTCTGCCGCTGCCAACGCCCGAAAGTATGTCGACAATGCTTTGCGTGGCATCGTTCGACGAATCGACGATCATATCGCGCATCGTTCGGCGAAGTTCGGGTGAATCCGTCAATTTGCCGTCTTGCAACCATTGCTGAACGGCGACCAAATAAAACATTTTGACTACGCTGGCAGGATAAATTTTTGCATCGCCGCGATAATTTGCCCACGTTAAATTGTCGGGATTTCGCAAATCGACAAGCGTCGCCGCAACTTCGTCAACCTTCACGCCTTTTGTCGCATAACTGTTCAAAGTGTCGCCAACTGCTTTCTTCAAAAGGGTTTGCAGTGCCGGTGAATTTTCAATCACAACGGTTTGATACGGCGGTTTGACAACTTTGGTTTGCTTTTTCTGAGCATTGCCGGAAAATGCAGAGACAATAATTAACGACAAAACAGCGAAAAACTTTTTCATTTATAACCTCAAATTTCTTTACGAATCTATGTAAAAATAGTATAAACGAAATCAACAAAATGGAAAAATCAAACTTGGTGCGAGCCATCAGCCGTTGGGATTTGATGGCGATTACGATAAACACGATTATCGGTGCGGGAATTTTCGGGTTGCCGTCGAAAGTGGCGGCGTTAATCGGAAACTACAGTATTTTCGCGTTTGTCGTCTGTGCGCTGATAATCGCGGTTATTGTTATTTGTTTTGCCGAAGTGGCGAGTCGTTTCAAAGACACCGGCGGAATGTATCTGTATGCAAAAGAAGCGTTTGGCTCGGTTGTCGGGTTCGAGGTCGGGTGGCTTTATTGGGTTGTTCGCGTAACAACTTTTGCGGCAAACTGCAATTTATTTATCACCTATTTATCGTATTTTTTTCCGGCTGCAAAAGTCGGTTCAACGCGAACCGCGATTATTGTCGGCATTGTCGCGGTCTTAACGGCAGTCAATTTTCTCGGCGTAAAACAATCCGTAATTTTGACAAATATCTTTACGGTCGGAAAACTTGTGCCGTTAATAATCTTTGCGTCGGTCGGGTTATTTTTTATTCAGCCCGCAACTTTCACGTTTCCGCCGATTGCCGAAACAGGTTCGTTTTCAGCCGCAATTTTGTTGTTGATTTATGCGTTCGTCGGATTTGAAGCGGCGGCGATTCCGGCGGGCGAGACAAAAGATCCGCAGAAAAGTGTGCCGTTTGCTCTGCTTTCGGCGTTGGCAATTTCAGCGGTTCTGTTTATTTTGATTCAAATCGTGTGCATCGGAACACTGCCCGAACTCGCCAAATCCGAACGTCCGTTGGCTGACGCGGCAAACAATTTTCTCGGCGTTTTCGGAGCGGCTTTTATCACCGTCGGCGCGTTAATTTCGATTATGGGAAACTTGAACGTCGGGTTTATGACAGGTTCGCGGATGCCGTTTGCGATGGCGGAAAACCGCGAACTGCCGAGCATTTTCGCCGTTACGCACAATAAATTTAAAACACCGTATATCTCGCTTTTCGCCACCTCGATTGCCATTTTAATTTATACGCTTTCAACGGATTTTGTCGCGGCGTTGACGATTTCGACGATTGTGCGGCTGATAGTTTACGCAACGACTTGCGCTTCTTTGCCGGTTTTCAGGTTCCGCAAAAATTCGCCGAAAGCCGCTTTTGTCGTTCCGTTCGGAATCGTTGCGGCAATTTTGAGCTTGGGTTTAATCGCGTGGCTGTTGTCGAATGTAAATTATCAAACAGAGGGTTTCGCGGTTTTGGTCGTCGTTGAAATCGGCTTATTTTTAGGTTTATTGAATGAAATTTTCCGCCGAAAAGCTCGTTGAGATTCAAAGCAAGGCAACTATTTTTGTCGCAAACTACTCAAATAAATGTTATATTTTAACGGAAGTAATTTGGATCAAGGAGTTTTTATTCAGTGAAAAAGTCATTCGCATTTTTTTTAAGCGTTGTTTTATCAAGCAGTTTAGTCGTTTTCGGGCAACCGCAAGCCGCAGCCAAAATCGTTCCGCCGGTTTCTGTCGCAAAAAAAGTTGTTTCAACCGAAGAAATCGAACGCGATATGGCGGAGGCTTTTACGCTGATTCAAGACAATTACATCAGCAAAAAAATCGATTATAACGATTTGATGAAGTCTTCGATTGACAGTATGCTTCACCAACTCGATCCGCATTCAAACTATTTCGATGCCAAAGAAGCCGAGCAATTTCGCACGGATCAAAGTTCGCAATACTTTGGAATCGGAGCGACAATCGGCGATTTATTTGAAAACGGCGAAACCTCGACATTTATCAAAGCAACGTTTGAAAATGCTCCGGCTCATCGGGCAGGACTTCGTTACGGCGACCGTATTTTGGAAGTCAACGATGTTTCGATGAAAGGTAAAATTTTCTCGGAAGTTCGCACCTTTTTGCGTGGTCCGCGCGGGACAGTTGCGAAAATCAAGTTTTTGCGTTTCGGCGCAAATGCCCCGCAAACGGTCGAATTGATCAGAGACGGAGTTCCGCAACCATCAATTCCCGAAGCCTATATGATTCGTCCCGGAATCGGTTATATTGCGATGACAGGCAGTTTTAATCAAACAACCGGCGATGAGTTTCGTGATGCTTTGGCTCTGCTCAAAAAGCAAGGGTTGCAAGGGTTGATTATAGATTTACGCGGAAACGGCGGCGGTTTGGTGCGCGAAGCGTATCGCATCGCAAGCAGTTTTTTGGATAACGGACAAGTTATTTTTACGCAAAAAGGACAGCTCGGAAAAACGGCGGACAGCTATCCGTCGCAAAACGGTTCGCCCGATAAAACGCCTTTGGTTTTGATGGTCAACGGCGGAACGGCTTCGGCTTCGGAGATTCTTGCGGGCGCGTTACAAGATCACGATCGGGCATTTGTCGTTGGTGAAACCAGTTTCGGCAAAGGTTTGGTGCAAAATCCGTTTTCAATCGAATACGGTTCGATGCTTTTATTGACGATTGCAAAATACGAAACGCCTTCGGGACGCTTGATTCAACGCGATTATTCGGATGGAAATCTTTATAATTATTACAATAAAAGCGGTGCCGACGGCGAACCTCCGGTCTTTAAAGGCACGGAAAAAATGACTGATTCGGGACGAAAAGTTTACGGCGGTACCGGAATTTCGCCCGATGAAATAATCAAACCGCAAACAATTACGCAAGCCAAAGCCATTTCACAGGCAAAGTTAAACGATTCGATTTTCGGGTTTGGATTGGCTTTGGCATTCGGGAAAGTTGCCGAATTTGAAACCTATAAAGTTGACCGCGAAATCAAGTTTAATTATGACATCAAATCAACCGATTTTGTGATAACCGACTCTGTTTACAATACTTACAAAAAATATGCGGTTGATAAATTCAAATTGACAGTCGCCCAAATCGACAAAGAACGAAGTTACGTCGAACGAGTTTTGCGCACGGAATTGGTAACGGCGGCATTCGGTTCGCAAACTTCTTTTCAAGTTTTCAATGAATTTGACAACCAACTTTTGCGTTCCATCGAACTTGTTCCGAAAGCAAAAGATTTGGCAATCGCGGCTGCCAAGGCAAATATGGAAAAGAAAGTTACGACGAATAAATAACCGACCGGCAAAATTTGACGTTGACTTTCGGATTTATTGGTGATAACTTTCACGTTCGCCGAACAAATGTTCAGTTGTTCTTTTCCAAACTAAAAAATTTCAGTTGTCGTTGTTCAACGCCGGCATAAACAGGGAAAGTCGAGTGAAATTCTCGCACAATCGCGTTACTGTAACAAGAGTAAAATTACTTTTTTGAGTCAGAAAACCTGTCTGAAATGATTTAGCCAAAACACATCTCGCGTCAAGATGTCCGGTTAAGCGCTTCATTTTTTCTTTAATTCTAAGAAGCCTTGTCTTTACTTATCTTGATTGCGCAAGATAAAAAGACGAGGCTTTTTTGATGAAAAAAATATCATATTTGTTAGTGTTTACACTGATTCTGACGTGTCTTAGCTGCAAGAATACATTGCCGATTAACGTTCAAACCGAACGCCAAATTACCGATGATTTAGGTCGCAAAATCTCGCTTCCAAGCAAAATTGAGCGTGCAGTTTCGCTTGCTCCGAATTTGACCGAAACTGTTTTTGCGATTGATGCGGGCGATAAATTAGTCGGCGTTACAACTTATTGCAATTTTCCCGAACAGGCAAAATCAATCCAAAAAATCGGCGATACAATGAAGCCGAACATCGAAAACATTATCGCCTTAAAACCGCAAGTAGTTTTAGTTTCAACAGCTTCGCAAATGGAAGCATTTACAAAAACTTTGGAACAACAACAAATCGCGGTGTTCGTAACCAATCCGAACAGCTTGGAAAGTATCTATAAAACTATAAAACAACTCGGCGAAATTTTCGGCAAAGACGAAAAGGCGAAAACTTTGGTTGAAAGTTTGCAAAAGCGTGTTGCGGAAATTGAAGCGAAAACAAAACCGGCAAAGAAACTGAAAACGTTTGTTCAAATCGATAAAAATTCGATCTTTACAATCGGCAAAAGTTCGTTTTTAACCGATTTGATAACCCGTGCAGGCGGAATTTCGTCAACCGAAAATATTGAAACGGCATATCCAAACTTAAGCAAAGAAAGTGCGTTGGCGTTGCAACCGGAAGCAATAATTTTGTCTGACAGCGAAGATAACAAAGAGCCGAACGATGCTTTTGCAAATTCACCGGCGGTAAAAAACGGCAAAGTTTTTAAGATAAACGCCGATATTTTATCGCGTCCGAGTCCGCGTGTGGTTGACGCTTTAGAACAAATTGCGAAAGATTTGCATCCCGAACTTTTTCAATGAGCCGAGTTTTTTCAAAGTTCAGACCAAATTTCGCGGCAACTTTCGCCGCACTTTTTGCTCTGCTGATTTTGACAATTTTACTGGCATTTTCGCTCGGCAGCGAACGTCTTTCATTCTTTGATTTAACCGAACAGCAATCGGCAATTTTGTTTTCGATTCGTATTCCGCGTGTCTTGCTTGGTGTCAGCGTCGGAGCGTGTTTGGCGGTCGCGGGTGCAAGTTATCAAGCACTTTTGCGGAATCCGTTGGCTGAACCGTATCTTTTGGGAATTTCAAACGGTGCGGCAGTCGGCACAATGTTGGCGTTTATTTTTTTCAGTCAGTTTGAGTTTGCACGACCGATTTTGGCGTTTCTCGGAGCGATGATTGCGACATTTGTTGTTTATCAATTAGCCAAAAGCCGAAGCGGAATGAACACGGAAAGGCTTGTGTTATCAGGGGTTATCGTTACAACGTTTCTGTCGTCGTTCATAGTTTTGATGACGAGTTTGCTTGACGCGACACGTTTGCGGAGTTTTACGTTTTGGCTTCTCGGCGATTTGTCGCAAGCAACGCAAAACGGATTTTATCTGCCGTTATTGTGCGGATTACTTGGTACAATTATTTTGACGTTGCAAGCTAAAGCGTTGAATTTAATGATGATAGGCGAACGAGATGCGTTTGATTTCGGCGTAGAAGTAAAACGAATTCGGCTGATTGTTTTTGTAACCGCGAGTGCGTTAGTCGCGGCATCGGTCGCGGCAAGCGGTTCGGTCGGCTATGTCGGATTAGTTGTTCCGCATTTGGTACGGCTTTCAGTCGGCAGTGATAACCGCAAAGTAATTCCGCTAAGTGCAATAATCGGAGCGATTTTCGTCTGTTTGGCGGATACGATTGCCCGCACCGCGATTGCTCCGCGAGAATTGCCGGTCGGTGCAATTACCGCGTTAATCGGTTGTCCGCTGTTTATTTACCTGTTGAAAAAGTCCTAGTCCACAGCCCAAACAGAAGGACTAAGGACTAAGGACTGTAAATGCTTTGTATTGAAGACATTACAATCAAATATCACGCTTGCGAAGTTGTCAAAAACATAACTTTTGACTTGCAAGACGGTGAAATTGTCACACTTTTAGGAGCAAACGGTGCGGGGAAAACAACGCTTTTACGCAGTTTGAACGCGACTTTGCCGATTGCAGACGGTCGAATTTTGCTGGACAACAAAGACTTGCGGAACTTTTCGCGACGTGAAATTGCTCAAAATATCGCGGTTGTCGCCCAAGAAAATGAGACGAAATTTCCGATAAAAGTGTTGGAATTTGTTTTAGGCGGAAGATTTGCACACGGAAAAGCCTTCGGATTTGAAACCGAGAAAGATTTCCGGTTTGCGACTAAAGCATTGGAATTATGCGATTTACAAGGTTTTGAAAATCGCCTGATGAACGAACTTTCGGGCGGCGAACGTCAGCGGATAATTTTAGCCAGAGCTTTGGCGACACAATCAAAAATCCTTTTACTGGACGAACCGACCGCGAATGTCGATCTGGCTCATCAGGCTTTAATCTTGAAACTCGTGCGTGAGCGATGCGAAAGTTGCGATTCGTCCGCCGTTGTCGTAACGCACGATTTGAATTTGGCTTCCGAGTTTGCAGACAAAATTTTGTTGCTGAAACGCGGCGAAATTATCGCCCAAGGAACGCCGAAAGAAGTTTTTACCACGGAAATTTTACGCAAAGTTTTCGATTGCAGCGTCTTGGTTGATGCTCATCCAATGAGCGGAAAGCCAAGAATTACAATGAGTTACGGAAGATGAACCACGGGAACGCCGTGAAATTCGGCGACTGCCCTCGCAACGGTGAATTTAGTGAAAAACTAGAAGTGAAAAGTGAAAAATTATTCGCTTTTCGTTATTATTTTTTTTTACTGAATAAGTCCGGAACCGCTTCAATTTTCCTAAACAACTAACTTCGCGAAGGGCGAGAGTTAAGGAGATTTATGAGATTTTTTAGTATTTTATTTTTATTTAGTTTTTTGACAATCAGTATTTTTGCACAATCTGCAACGCCAACGCCGACACCGACAATCAAAGAAACCGTGACAGTTTCCGCCGGCACAAACCAACCGCTCGAAGATGTTTCAAAAACGGTTGATGTTATTGATTCTAAACAACTTAGAGAACGCAGCGAGTTTTCTTTGACTGACACTTTGCGAACAATTCCGGGTTTCCGCGTTCAGCAAACAGGCGGCTTCGGTCGGCTGACAACGATTAAAACTCGCGGTTTGCGTAATCAAGATACGGCGGTTTTGCTTGACGGAATTCGTTTCCGCGACGCTTCCGCAATCACGGGCGATGCGTCGAGTTTCTTGAGCGATTTTACCAATACAAACGCATTTCGCATTGAAGTTTTGCGTGGTTCGGGCAGTTCGCTTTACGGCACAAATGCGGTCGGCGGAGCAATCGATATTCAAACACAAGAGCCGAAAAAAGGCTTTCACGGCGGAATTAACGGCAATTTCGGCGGCTTAGGATTTACCAGATTTCGCGGAAATATCAGCGACGGTTTTGATAAATTTTCGTATTCGCTCGGCGTTGCCCGTACGAGATTTACGCAGGGAATCGATAAAGACGACGATTCCGCAAACACCAATTTTAACGGCAGAATTGATTACAAACCGAGCTACAAAACTTTTCTTTCGGGCAGAATTTATGTGTCTGATGCGTTTGTTAAACTCAATTCAAGTCCCGATACTTTCGGGATTTTGCCTGCATCGAATTCAACAATCATCAACGCAAATCGCGGTGTGAATTTCGCGGTTGACGCAAACGATCCCGACGCGTTGCAAAAATCGAACGCCTTTAACGGACAACTCCATTTTACGCAGATTTTTAACGACAAATTTGTTTTTAACGCGACTTATCAAGGTTTAAAAACTCGTCGCAGAAATTCAAACGGCGTGTTAGGCGTTGGCTTTCAATCACCGTCAACATCATTTTTCGACGGACAGATTCACACGCTCAACACTCGTGTAAATTGGACGGTAAACGATTGGAATTTGCTCACGGTCGGTTACGAATATGAGCTTGAAAAATACGGTAATCGGGGTTTTGCAACAAGTGTTGCAAGCAATTTTGAAACTACGGTTAAGCAAACAAGCAACACGTTTTACGCTCAAGATCAGTTGAATTTTTTGAATAGAAAACTGCAATTTTCGCTTGGCGTACGCGGACAATTTTTCAAACTGAATCGCCCGACTTTTACGGGAAATAATCCGCTTTACGCAAATTTCACATTGGTTTCGCCGCCGAATGCTTATACTTTCGATGGTTCGGTCGCGTATTTTGTCGAAAAAACAGGCACGAAATTTCGCGGACATGTCGGCAACGGCTATCGAGTTCCGAGTTTGTATGAACGATTCGGAACATTTTACAGCAGTTTCAGTTCGAGTTTTACGGCACTCGGCGATCCGGAATTAACGCCCGAACGTTCGCTTGCTTTCGATGCGGGAATCGAACAAAATTTGGCTAAAAATCGAGTAAAATTATCGGCAACATATTTTTACACACGCCTGCAAAACACGATTGATTTCGGTTCGCCTGCTCGCACAATCGGAACAACAACGCGACCTTTCGGCGGTTACAGAAACAGCAAAGGCGGACTTGCTCGCGGTTTGGAGTTCTCGGCGGAAATTAGACCGTTTGAAGCTACAAGTGTATTTACATCATATACTTACACGAACAGCGACCAACGTCAACCTCAGGTCGGAGGAAGCCGAATTATCGAAACTTTGGGTATTCCGAAGAAGCAATTTTCAATAGTTGCCACGCAATATATCGGTAAAAACTTCTTCGTTAATTTCGATTTTGTCGCATCGTCAAAATACCTCGCACCAATTTTCAGCAACACAACTTTTTCAAGCTATGTTTATAGTTTCAACGGCAATCGAAAAGCTGATTTAACGGCAAGTTACGAGTTTGCAATTAATAAAAGCAAGTTGAAATTTCGGCTTTACGGAACGCTTGAAAATTTATTTGATTACGCATATTTCGAGAATGGCTTTCAAACTGCGGGACGTTTCGGGCGTGTCGGTTTAGGTTTAAGTTTTTAATCGATAAACGTAAAAACTAAAAAAAGAGTTGAGCAAAATAACAAAATTGCTCAACTCTTTTTGTATGATTTACGGTTGAATTTATTTCACATTCGGCGGTTGAGCGTTTTTTGTTCTCGCCGAAATTCCTTCATCGGCGACTAAAAATAATCGTTTTGCGTCAAACGATGAAGTGTTGGTCGGAAAATACGAAAGCAGATAACGATTTTTGCGAAGTTCATCGCAGATTGCTTTGGCGGCGACTTGCGGTTCTTCAAAATCGAATATTTTCCCGCCTGTTCCTTCGGTCAAATCTTGGATAACTTTCGGTGCTTTCGGCACATTTCGCCGAAATGCTCCGTTCGTGCGGTCAGGCAATTGCAATGCGTACACAACGATATTTTCTTTCTGTAATTCGCCCAAAACTTTGTCGAATTCATTTTTGCTTCCGCGATCTAAACCGTCTGAAATCAAGACAATCGCGGTTTTTCTGGTTCCCGGCATCAACGGACGCAAAATTTCGTCGGTCGTCACACGCAACGCATCAAACAAAAACGGATTATCTTTTTTGCGGAATAAATTGAGCGAGGTTTCGAGTTTTTTTGTGTCGTCTGTCCATTCTTGAATAATTTCGGCTTTTTCGTCATACGCGATAACAAAAAGCTGATCGCCGTCGAAAATCTCGTAAGAAAATTCTTTTACGGCAGCTTGCAGTTTTTCGACATCGGTTCGCAGAGTTTGCGAATTATCCACTAATAAAACTATTTTCGACGGCGACGGGTCAAAGACTAAATTTTTTATTTTCTGCTCAACAGAATTCTCGTAAAGATAAAGATTTTCAGGCTTTACGCGATCTTCTTTGCCGTCTGTCCGTGCAATCGAAACGCTCATGATCGAACCTGCGTCATCTGAAACTTTCACATTTCGCCGTGATTGGGCAGTTACGCAAATCACGTTCGCGAGCATCAAAATCGAAATAAAAATCTTTTTCATCGCATCACCTCAAAATAAAGTAAAAAGTAAAAAGGCAAGTACTTTTATTGCCCGACTACTCGGTTTTCGGAGTTGTTGAAACCGCTGTTTCTTTTGATGCGCCGGTTTCGGTTTTAGTTGTTGATTCGGTTGTCGAAGTTTTTTCGCCGGTTTCAGTCTTGGTTGATTCGGCTTTGGTTGATTTTGGTTCGATCGGCGGTTTATTTTTGCCGTATTCTGAAACGTACCAGCCTTCGCCTTTGAACTGAAAACCCGACAACGACCATTGCTTTTCTAACTTTCCGTTGCATTTTTCGCAAACCGTCAACGGCGAATCGGAAACCTTTTGCATCTTCTCAAATTGCGAATCGCAATCCAAACATTTGTATTCGTAAATTGGCATTAATTTTAAATTTAAAATTTCATATTCCGGATTAAAACATCATTTTTCAACAGTTTACAATCGAAAAAGTAAAATTGATCCGCTTGCTAGTATCGTAACTACTTAATGCAAAATTTGCAAAAGAATCTAAGATACAAATAACCGAGCCTGCCCTTTTACCTTTTACTTTTTCCTCTTATCCGCGTCCCGTAAATTTCAACACTTCGCTGATAATGTGTTTTTGAATAAATGGTAAGTCTTTCGGTA
Organism: Acidobacteriota bacterium; assembly: GCA_031430435.1. Taxonomy (GTDB): domain Bacteria; phylum Acidobacteriota; class Blastocatellia; order Pyrinomonadales; family Pyrinomonadaceae; genus JANNVK01. Next base: position 49,165 of record JANPBM010000119.1, on the reverse strand, counting down.
AATCGTTGCTTTCAAACCACTTCGCTTCTTTAATTTCCCGGCTTTTTACCTCGGCTTTTCCGTAACCTTCGGCGAAAAAAATCATTTCAACGTGAAGTTTTTTTGTCTCGATTCGCCAAAGTTTTACGTTTTTAAGTTCAAGTCCGGTTTCTTCGCGGATTTCCCGATGCGCGGCTTGTTCGGGTTGTTCGTTTGCATTGATAAAACCGCCCGGAATTCCCCAACCCGATTTCGGACGCAAAACGTGATCCAACAATAAAATACGTTCGCGGTCGTCAAAAATTACCACACCGACCGAAACAGTGAATTTTGTTTGCGATACCCGAATTATTTTCAAACGCGCTGCGGCAGGTAATTTTCGCCAAATTTTCCCGACCAAATCTTTCAACATTACTTGCATCTTAACTTTTTATCGTTCTTTTATGAATTATTGAATGTTTTTGTGGAATTCGCAATCAGTTAGTAATGTATAAGAATTAAACGATGTTAAACGTTGTTTTCTACCTGCCGAGCATTTTCAAAATTTTGGAGTAATTATGTTAAGAAATTTGTTTTCTTTGTTCGTTATTTTATTGGGAAGTACGACTCTTATTTCAGCTCAATCGGCTCAGGCTGATCTGTCTAAATCTTTTACAAACTATAATTTAGTAAAAATCGATACGAAAGCCTCGTCTGCCAAAGTCAGTCAAAACGGTAAACTTTCGATTGCGAATTTTGAACTGAATCTGACACCGCGAGATTTGCGTTCGGCAAATTATAGAGCCGAAGAAACGAACGCGAACGGTCATCGGACGCTTGAAAAAGGGTATATTTCCACATATAAAGGAACGGTCAAAGGCGTTGAAAACTCAGCCGTCAGACTTTCAATCGGCGAAGATAAAGTCGAAGGTTTTATTTTTGTCGGCGATGAAAAATTCTACGTCGAACCTGCCGGTAAGTATTCAAAATCCGCAAGTAAATCCGATTTTGTCGTTTATCGCGGCGAAGATTTGATAAAAGGCGAAGAAATGTCGTGTTCGGTCGGCGAAAAAATAGAGACCGGAAAAGGCGTGGTCGCAAAAAATACGGCATCAAACAATGTGATTACATACAAGGTTTTAGAAGTTGCGACGGAAGCCGATTTTCAATATGTAACGGCGTTCGGAGGTTCTTCAACGGCAACAAATAATGACATTCTCGCCACGCTGAATATGGTTGAAGGCGTTTACGAGCAAGAACTCGGCATCACGTTGGCGGTTACATTTCAGCATACTTGGACAACCGTCGATCCGTATCCGAATACAAATGCAAGCGGTGTTTTGACAGGTTTTCAAGCGCATTGGAACGCAAATTATCCGGTGTCGAGTGTTCCGCGCGACACCGCGCATATCTGGACGGCAAAATCAAATGCTTCGGCGCAAGGCATCGCTTATTTTCAAGCGATTTGCCGAACGCCGCAAGATGCTTACGGCTTAACGGGTTATCTCGATTTAGTACCGACCAAATTCATTTTGACGGCACACGAAATCGGGCATAATCTCGGCGCAAACCACGTCGAAGGCAATCAAGGTTGCGCCGATACAACGATGAATGCAATTTTAAGCAACATTACGCCGTTTACTTTTTGCAATGCTTCACGCGGTGAAATCAGCGGTTATACAGCCGCCAACAACAGTTGTCTGAGCAATCAACTTGTTGCTCCGATCAAGTATGATTTCGATGGCGATAAAAAATCCGACATTGCGTTGTTTCGACCGTCGAACGGCGTTTGGTATGTTTCAAACAGCGGAAATAATTCGTATTCAATTTTTCAATTCGGACAAAACGGCGATAAAGTCGTCGATGCGGATTTCGACGGCGACGGCAAAACGGATGCGACCGTTTATCGAAACGGAATTTGGTATGTGCTGAAAAGTTCGACCAACACTTTTTACGGCGCAGCGTTCGGCACCGCGACCGACATTCCTGCTCCCGCAGATTTCGACGGCGACGGCAAAGCTGATTTGAACGTTTTTCGCGGAAGTGAAGGCAACTGGTATCGGTTGAACAGCGGTAACGGAGCATATTCCGTTACGGCGTTCGGTTCAACCGGCGATGTTCCCGTGCCTGCCGACTATGACGGCGACGGCAAAGACGACATCAATCTTTTCCGACCGTCAACCGGCGTTTGGTATCGCTTAAACAGTGCTAACGGTTCATTTTATGCCGCTCAGTTCGGGCAAAACGGCGACAAACCCGTAGCCGGAGATTTCGACGGTGACGGCAAAAACGATTTAACTGTTTATCGAAACGGCGTTTGGTACATTTTTTCGGCTTCGACCAATAATTTCAGCGTATTTTACTTTGGATTGGCGAGTGATGTTCCTGCGCCTGCGGATTATGACGGCGACGGGAAAACCGATGTTTGCGTTTATCGAAACGGAACTTGGTATCGCTTGAACAGCGGAAACGGCGGATTTGTCGCCATCCAATTCGGCACCGCCGGCGATATTCCGGCACAGGCAAAGTAAATTGGCAGTAAAAAAAGAAGCTGTTGCAAACGCAACAACTTCTTTTTTTTTAACCTTTTCTCGAATATCAAAGTATTCTTAATCGCCGATTGCTACTTTTTAATCGGATCACCCGGCATCTCGTCTCCCGGAGCAACCGCGTCAAGTTTAGCAATCACTTCCTGATAGATTTTAATTTGACCTGCGGCTTCCATCTTTTTGCGAACATCAGCCAAATAATCTTCAAAAACTTGTCCGCGTTTTTGGAACAGCGAAGACTGTAACATTTGATCGCGTTGTTTGGTGAAATCCTGCATATTCGCGTCTTCGCGTTTGGCTACGCCGACAATATAATAACCGTCGCCGACTTTTATCGGCGTTTTGGTGATTTCGCCCGCTTTCAAAGCAAAAATCGCGTCTTCCAATTCTTGTGAAGTTCCCGCAGATTGGCTTTTGCCCAAAGGCGCTCCGAGCGTAAATGCTTTAGAATCTTCGGCTTTCAAACCTTTTGCGGTGGCGGCTGATGTCAAAGTTGCGGCTGATGTCGCGCCTGCGGCAATCGCTTTTGCAATTTCTTCAACCTTTGTTCCGGCTTGCTGAACCTTGACGGTTTCTGCAATCTTATCTTTTACTTCGCTGAAATCGGCATCGCGCGGTTCTTTTTTGTCAACCAAAAGCGGAATCGCAAAACCGTCTTTCACGGGAATTTTGTCGCCCGTATCATTCGCGTTTGCCAAGGGTTCGATGCCCGCTTCAAATTGCGGCGAAACTCCGATATTCGGCACATCGTCGTCTTTTTTGACGTAACCCGTTTCACGCACCATATCTTTTGCCGACATATTCGCTTGGGTTGCAAATTCGTCCGCGACCTTTTGCACGTCTTTGACTTCTTTTAATTTAGCGGCAACTTTTTGAGCTAAATCGGCGGCGGCAGTGTATGAACGGCGATTACGCAAACTTACTTCGATTTCTTTTTTCGCGTCTTCAATCGGTTTGGCGACAGGTTCGCCGCGTCGGAAAATATAATAATTAGAGCCGAATTTAATTGGTTCGGTAATTTCACCGACTTGCAACGCTAAAGTTTTTTGTAACGGATCGGTCGGATTATTCGGATTGGCTTTGACCAAACCCGCGATTTTTCCGCCGATTTGGGCAGTTTTCGCGTCTTCCGACTGACCTTTGGCTTTTTCGGCGAATTTTTCTTCGGTGATTTTTCCTTCCGTGCCGCGCATTTCCGTAACTAAAGCGGTTGCTTTGGCTAAAACCTGCGCGTCCATTTCCGGTTTCGGCACACGCAAAACAAGTTGTTGAACTTGAACTCCGGCTTGTTTTTTATCGATTGACAAGGCATCGTATTCGGTTTTAATCTCAGCATCGGTAATCGGAAGTTTTTCGCCGACTTTCGCTTGATTGACAAACACATAACGAATTTTCTTTTGCGGCGTGCTGATAAAATAGGTTTTTTTGTTGGCTTCAAAATATGTTTGAAGTTCAGCCTCGGTCGGCTTGATGGTCGGAGCAAGTTCGGTCGGATTAACGCTCACATAATTCAAATCGAATTTGGTTTGACGCTTTTTGAAATCTCCCAAAACTTCGTCTTCCGACACCGTTACGCCCGATGTAACAAAGGCTTCGAGTTTGTTCGAGGCAATGTTGTCCCGAACTCCGTCCTCAAATTTCTTAACGCTTCCGGCGGAATCCATCGCATATTGTTCGTAACGCTTTTGGTCAATCGGGGTGCCGTCTTCGTTCTTGTTTTGCTCGACTAATTTGGTTCTGACTTCATCATCCGAAGCAGAAAAGCCTAATCTGGCGGCTTCTTGTTTGATGATTTTTTGGGCAACCGCACCTTCGATCACACGGCTTGACGGCACGGCGCCTTTCATTCCGTACATTTGTTGTTGCTGCTCTTGGCGTTCTTTTTGAATCGCTAAATCACCGAGCGTGACGGTTTCACTGCCGATTTGAGCGGCAGTTTCCGTGCTGCGGGTTTTTGTTTCGTTCACATCTCGATTACGAGTCGGAGCGTAAAAAAGAACCAAACTGAGAACCATCAACGCGGCGAAAAACAACAGAATGAAATTTCGCGTTTTTTCCAAACGACTAAACGTCTTAAGCATTTAATTATTTACCTTAATACTGAATTTAACTTACTTGCCATTACGAGCAAACCGCAATTTTAGCACCTAAAACGCTGAAAGTTCAAAGGTTGAAACTCAAAGTTGAAAGAAAAGTTGCAGAAAGCCGTAATTTTTGTAACTATCGTAGCTGATTAGGTGATTGATTCATTGGCTCGTTTATTCATTTTTAACTGGATAAATTATCCGACCGATTCAATCAAAAAATGAACCGAATAGTAAATAATTCAATAATTCAATATGGAAACTGTTTCTTACCCGATGTGGGCGTGGGTTGTATTTTTTGTGGTGGTCGCCATTGCTTTGGCGGTTGATTTGGGCATCGCCAACCGAAATTCGCATGCCCCGACCCGCAAACAAACTTTGTCGTGGAGCGCTGTTTGGATTTCACTCGCGCTTTTATTTAACTTGTTTATTTTTACACAGTTCGGAGTTGTCAAAGCCAAAGAATTTTTGACAGGTTACATCATCGAACTTTCGCTTTCGGTTGACAACTTATTCGTTTTTCTGTTGATTTTCAATTTCTTTAAAGTCCCGAAAAAATATCAGCACCGCGTTTTGTTTTGGGGGATTTTTATGGCGTTGGTTCTGCGAATGGTGATGATTTTCGCGGGAGCCGCACTGGTCGAACAATTTCATTGGTTGTTGTATGTGTTCGGAGCATTTTTGGTTTATACGGGTATAAAAATGTTTTTCGACGATGATGAAGATTTTAATCCCGAAGAAAATAAAATTGTTGCTTTGACAACAAAATTTATCCGTATTTCAAAGCATTACGACGGCGAAAAGTTTTTTGTCAAAAATAACGGCAAAAGAGAAGGAACTTTGCTGTTATTAGTTCTGATAGTAATAAACGTAGTGGATTTAGTGTTTGCGGTTGATTCGATTCCGGCAATTTTCGGCATCACGACCGATCGCTTCATTGTTTATACGTCGAATATTTTCGCAATACTCGGCTTACGCACGTTTTTCTTTTTATTGGTGGATTTAGCGGAAAAATTTCATTTTCTGAAATACGGACTCGCATTTGTCTTAAGTTTTATCGGACTAAAAATGTTGTTGCCTTTATTGGCAGAAGGTTTGATAATGGTTAGTGGAAGCGATTCGGCGTTCGGGCAATTTTTACACAGATTTGCCGGCGGCGAATTTAATCAGGCAATGACGAATATTTCGCTTGGTGTAGTAGTTTTGGCGTTAATTGCTTCAATAGTGTTATCGTTGATGTTTCCCAAAGAAGAAAACGTAGAGCAAGCCGGTGTCTGAAACAAAAACAGATGTCGCTGATTGTAGTAAAACAAAGGGAAAATAAACCTTTTCGCGTGGATAATAAAGATCAAAAATTTCGCCGATTTTATGTAGATTGGTGGAAAATTAAGCGAAGTACGATTTACGGTTTGATAGCCGCGTGCGTGGTTATCGGTCTGCTTGGTTGCGGCGGCTGGTGGCTTTGGAAAAACCGAGAATCTATTCAAAAAGGCGAAACTCCGAAAAATGCGGCGGTTATTTCCTCGTTTGAAGGCGACGTTCGCATCATTCGGGCATCCACGCGCGAAGTCATTCGCGTTACGCAAACAACGTATGTTGCCGCCGGCGACACGATTCAAACCCAAGCCGACGGCAAAACTCAGTTGCAAATGATTGACGGTTCGACGTTGACCATCAAACCGAACAGCACCGTTATTGTCCGCGACAACACTTCTATTTTGGGCGGAACAAACGTTAAAGTCTCGCTTGGCGGCGGACAAATTAACGTTAAAACCGAAGATCAATCCGGCGAATCGCAAAATATAGTCGAAGTAAAACAAGTCGAAAGTAAAATTTCGGCTCAAACCGAAGCAAATTTCGGAGTAAATGCCAAAACCGACGGCGGAGAAATTCGCATCTCACGCGGCAGCGTTGAAACCTCTGTCAACGGCGAAAAAATTGTTATCAAAGACAATGAATATGCTTCGATTGCTCCGAACGGCAAGGTTTTGCCGAAAGAAAAGTCGCTCGACGCACCCAAACTGATTGCTCCGCCGACACTCGAACAAATTTTTGTTTCCGATGCGGGAAATACCGCGATGACTTTGCGTTGGCAAAAAACCGATAATCTGCCGACCGCTTATTATCGCGTCGAAGTTGCCACCTCGCCGTTCTTTGTCGCGGAGTCAATGGTTATCGAAAAAGAACCGTTGGTTACACCGAATTTGACGTTGGCAAAAATCACGGCGGGAGGTTATTTTTGGCGAGTTCGTTCGGTGGCAAGTTCGGGGCAAATCAGCGAATGGAGCGAGCCGTGGAAGTTTACGATTGCGACCAGAGAACCCGGCGGAGCAATGGCTTTGAGCGATTTGAAAGCCGAAAACATCGGCGGAAACGTTTATGTTGTGAGCGGTAAAACCAATCCGGGAACGGTTGTCAGAATTCTCGGACGCGAAACTTTTGCCGTCGGCGACGGAAGTTTTCGGATGCAAGTTTCCGCGCCGTCAACCGAAATCGGCATCGAAGCCAATGACGAACACGGAAGCCGAACCCGATATTCATTGAATTTAAGCAACGGAAAATCGTCGAGAATAAATTGACGCGGCGGAAAATTCCGCAATTACGTTTTTCTGAACCACAACCCAATCGCCCAAATCATTACCAAACCACCCAAACAATCCAGTAAAACATCGTAAATCGAACCTGTTCGATTTCGGTTAAAACTTTGATTATATTCGTCGAACAAAGCAACCGAGAAAACGCAGAGTATCGCCGAAAGATACCAAAATTTTTGCAAAAAATGTTTCGATGAATGCCGAAATGCGCGCGAAGCCCAAAATGCAAGCATCGCATATTCGGTAAAATGCGCGAGTTTGCGAATGTAGCCGTGATAAATGTCGAGCGTTTCCGCCGGCGAATTCGGGAACAAAAATTCCAACAACGGGCGAATAAAACGCGATGTATTTGTCATCGAACCCGAATTCGACGACATAAAAAATATAAAACCGATCCATAACAAAAACGGCGCATAACGAAAAAATCGGTTGCGCCGAATATCTTTGCGAGTTTGTTCAATCATCCTTATCGGATTTTAGTCTGCGGACTGCCGAGAAACAAATAAAATAGCGCATAATTTCACGCAAAAAATAAACTATTTTAGTTTTACAACAAAATACCCGCAGTTTTCCCGACAGCATTAAAAAACAATACGGGATTTTCACGATTGCAAAGCTATATTTTCAAAAAAGGATTTAACACCCGAATTTCCGGCAGGTTTATCGCTCGTAATAGTCAATATTCGCTTTTCAAAACTCGACACCTTCACTTATTTAGGTATACTAATAGTCTGTAATAATTACATCTTTATAAATCGGATTAATTAAGATAACTTTTTCGGAATGGTTTGCTTAAAAGTGAAAAGACTCGGACGTTTTCAGTCAGCCCGAACTTTAGTTTCGCTTATGATTTCGGTTTATAATTTCAATATATAATTTGTGAGGAACGTATGAAAAGAACTTTTTTAAGTATTGCGGCAGCAATTTCCATGATTCTTTCGGTATCTTGTGTTCAAAAAGGCAGTAACACTAACGGAACAACCGCTCCGGCGGGCGACGGCATAAAAGTCGGCGTTTACGGCGACACCAGCGGAGCGACTTCGAGTTTTGGTCAATCAACCAAAAACGGCATTCAGTTGGCATTTGAAGAAATCAATGCCGGCGGCGGAGTGAACGGTAAAAAACTCGAAATGGTTTTTGAAGACGATCAGGGAACTCCCGAAAAAGCGAAAACCGTCATCTCAAAACTAATCAGCCAAGACAAAGTTGCGGCAGTTTTGGGCGAAGTTGCCTCGTCGAATTCACTTGCCGCAGCTCCCGTTGCCCAAGAAGCAAAAGTTCCGATGATTACACCGTCGTCAACGAATCCGAAAGTTACCGAAGTCGGCGATTATATTTCACGCGTCTGTTTTATCGACCCGTTTCAAGGTTCGGTCATGGCAAAATTTGCGGCAAACACATTGAAAGCAAAAACAGCGGCGATTCTCGGCGATAACAGTTCCGATTACAGTAAAGGTTTGACAAAGTTTTTTGAAGAAGAATTTACAAAACTCGGCGGAAAAGTAATTACCAAGCAAACGTATGCTCAGAAAGACCAAGACTTTAAAGGTCAGTTGACCCAAATGCGGGATCAAAAGCCTGATGTGATTTACATTCCCGGCTATTACGGCGAGGTCGGAATTATTGCCCGCCAAGCCCGCGAACTTGGAATGACAATGCCTCTTTTGGGCGGCGACGGTTGGGATTCTCCCGAACTTTGGAAACTCGGCGGCGAGTCGTTGAAAAATGCCTACATTTCTAACCATTATTCGGCGGATAATCCTTCGCCTGAAATCCAAAATTTTGTAAAAAGCTATAAAGCGAAATTCAACGTTGCTCCTGACTCATTGGCGGCGCTTGCCTACGATTCGGCTAAAGTTTTGGCGGATGCGATTAAACGCGCCGGCGGAACTGACAGCGCGAAGTTGAAAGATGCCATCAACGCAACCAAAGAATACTCCGGCGTAACCGGCAAAATCACCCTTGACGGAAGCCGAAACGCAATTAAACCGGCGGTTGTTTTGGAACTTGATGCCGTCGCGGGAAAATTCACCTTCAAAGAAACAATTTATCCTGAAGGAATGTCTGCCCCGGCGACAACTGTTTCTGCTGCGACGGCAAACAGCAACGCGAAACCCGAAGCAAACACAAACACGGCTAAAACCGCCGCAAACGCAACAAAATAACTTTAGAAGTAAAAATTGGGGTTTTGGGTTAAGTTATTGACCCAAGACTCCGTTTTAAGGCTTTTGCTCTGAATAATATGGACACTTTTGTTCAACAACTTATAAACGGTCTGACGATCGGCTCGATTTATGCGCTCATTGCTCTCGGCTACACGATGGTTTACGGGACTTTGCGACTGATAAATTTCGCGCACGGCGACATTTATATGGTTGGCGCATACACCGGATTCATTATCGCCACATCATTGGGGTTTGCCACGAATCCGTCGATTTTGGGCTTTGCCGTAACGTTACTCGGATCAATGGCGGTTGCCGCGATTGTCGGAATGATAATCGAACGCTTTGCCTATCGTCCGGTCAGAAAATTCTCGAAAATGACGACACTCATTACGGCAATCGGGGTGTCGCTGTTAATCGAGTATCTTTTCGTCTTTATATTTTCCGGAACTCCGAAGGCTTTTCCCCAACTGATTACGAACGACAGTTTTACTCTTTTTGGAAATGCAAAAATTTCAACTTCGCAGATTTTAATTTTTACGGTGTCAATGCTGTTGATGGTTGCACTGCAATACATTATTTTTTACACGAAAATCGGTAAAGCGATGCGGGCGGTTTCTTTCAATTTAGCATCTGCAAAATTGATGGGAATAAACACTGATTTCGTGATTTCGTTTACCTTTGCTTTGGGGTCTGCGCTCGCGGCGGCAGGCGGAGTTTTGACGGCGCAATATAATCCTAAAATTGACCCGTTGATGGGAATTATGTATGGACTGAAAGCCTTTGTGGCAGCCGTTTTGGGCGGAATCGGAAATATTCCGGGCGCGGTTCTCGGCGGATTACTAATCGGTGCGGCGGAAACATTGGTAGTCGGTTACGGAAGTTACATCGGGATTCCGTCAACTTATCGGGATGCCGTGGCTTTCGCAATTTTGATTTTGGTGCTGTTAATTCGACCTGCGGGACTTTTGGGATCGAATGTGCAGGAGAAAGTTTAGTAAATTGTTAATTGTTGCCTGATATAGATTAACCGGTAACTATTGTTTATGAATTGGATAAAAACAACTATTGGCATTGTTGCAGCTCTTGCGGCAATTTACGTTTTGAACGAAATGTTGAGCAAAACCGGATTTTTAGGGTTCGGTTTTGACGATTATACGGGGCGAATATTGGTCTTTATTGCCATCAGTATGATTTTGGCAACGTCGCTCAATCTGATAAACGGATTTACCGGACAGTTTTCGATCGGTCACGCGGGATTTATGGCTGTCGGAGCTTATTCTTCGGCGTACTTTTCGGTAAACTACGGAAAATCGCTCGAATCTGTCTTTGGTTTTTTTGGTGAAAATGTCGCAATGGGCATTGTTTTACTAATCGCCATCATCATCGGCGCCGTCGCCGCCGGAATCGCGGGGGCAATTGTCGGAATTCCGAGTTTGCGCTTAAAAGGTGATTATCTGGCAATTGTTACACTCGGATTCGCAGAAATAATCCGCATTGTTATTTTGAATATCGACGCGGTCGGCGGCGCCACGGGCTATGCGGTTCCGGGTTATGCAAGTTTCCTTTGGATCGGCGTATTTACCGTGATTACGGTCATCTTTGTTCATAATATCGTAAAATCCGATACGGGACGAGCGTTAATTTCTATTCGCGAAGACGAACTTGCCGCAGAGGCAATGGGGGTAAACACGACTCGCTATAAAGTAACTTCGTTTATTCTCGGCTCATCTTTTGCAGGAATTGCGGGTGTTCTTTTTGCCCATTACAACAAGTTTCTGCACACCAATGATTTTCAGTTTATTAAGTCGTTCGAGATTATTATTATGATTGTCATCGGCGGAATGGGTTCGATGACGGGAGCGATTTTAGGCGCAATAGTCGTCACGCTTTTACCCGAACTTTTGCGGCAACTTCCGGATATTCAAGTTGGCGAAACGGTAATTAAATTTGCAGATTTACGACTGGTTATTTTTGCCTTGATTTTAATTCTGACAATGATTTTACGTCCGCAAGGCATTTTGGGAACAAAAGAAATTATGGACTTCTTTAAGCGCAAAGGAGGACTCGCAAAATGAACAAAAGCAATGATTTAGTTTTGCAAACAAATAAAGCGGTGATAAAATTCGGCGGTTTAACGGCGGTTAAAGAGTTGGATATGAATGTTCACCGAGGCGAAATCTTCGGGCTTATCGGACCGAACGGGGCGGGAAAGACGACCGTTTTTAATCTATTAACCGGCGTTTACGAACCTACTTCGGGCGACATTTTTATTGACGGAACGCGAATAAACGGTAAACGTCCGTATCAAATTTCGCGGCTTGGCGTTTCACGAACTTTTCAAAACATTCGCCTTTTTCCTTCAATGACAGTCTTGGAAAACGTTGTTACGGCGTGTCATCGTCATTCCAAACAGACGATGGTAGAAGCTGTTTTTCGATTGCCTCGCTATTTCAAGGACGAAAAAGAACATCGTGATTTTGCGATGGAACTGTTGGAAATTTTCGATCTTGCCAAATACAAAGACGAAGGCGGAACCGGTTTACCGTATGGAAATCAACGCCGTTTAGAAATAGTTCGAGCATTGGCGACCAAACCGCAGTTGTTGCTTTTGGACGAACCCGCAGCCGGCATGAATCCGTCCGAGCAAGAGGATTTAACGAGGTTGATTAAAGAAATTCGAGATAAATTTGATTTGACCGTTGTGTTGGTTGAACACAATATGCGGGTTGTGATGGGAGTTTGCGACCGCATTCAGGTGGTGGATTACGGCAAATCCATCGCGCTTGGCAGTCCCGAAGAAATTAAAAATGACCCGAAAGTTATTGAAGCCTATTTGGGCAGCTAAATTATAATTGCAAAAGAGATGCTAGTTTTAGAAAATATTTCAGTTAATTACGGTGCGATTGAAGCGTTGACAGATATTTCGTTGCGTGTCGAACAAGGCGAAGTGGTAACGTTAATCGGTGCCAACGGAGCAGGAAAGTCCACCACGTTGCGGACAATTACGGGCTTGCTTTCGCCCAGATTGGGTTCCGTTAAATACGAAGGTAAAGAAATCAGCGGAATGGCAACCCACAAACTTGTTCCGATGGGAATTTCAATGTCGCCCGAAGGTCGCGGAGTTTTTGCCAATTTATCAATCCGCGAAAATCTGGATATGGGAGCCTATATCCGCAAAGATAAAGCCGGAATTAAAGATGATTTGGAAAGAGGTTTCGCAATGTTTCCGCGTTTAAAAGAACGCGAATCGCAAAAAGCGGGAACACTTTCCGGCGGCGAACAGCAAATGCTGGCAATGGCTCGTGCTTTGATGTGCCGTCCGCGTTTGTTGTTGCTCGACGAACCGTCGCTCGGTCTTGCTCCTTTGGTAGTTCATCAAATTTTTGAAGCAATCGACGAAATCCGCTCGAAAGGCACGACAATTCTTTTGGTTGAACAAAATGCGTTTGGCGCTTTGCAACATTCCGATCGGGCGTATGTGCTTGAAACCGGACGAATCGTGATGGAAGGCGATTCAAAAGTTTTGGCAAACGATCCGCGCGTGAAGGAAGCATATTTGGGCGAATAGTTTTTTGATATTAAACGACTTACCGGAACGCATTACTTAAGTATAATGCGTTCTTTTTCTATATGCAAAAAAATCTTGTCAAATGGTTAATCGTTCTCGCGGTCGGCTTCGGGATTGCGTTTGCACCTGTACCCGCAGGCGTTACGAGAGAATCTTGGACGCTGTTGGCAATTTTTATCGCCACCGTTGTCGGTTCGATCATGCAGCCTTTAACCGGAAGTGCGATGGTTTTCCTCGGCGTGATTGCGGTCGTTGTTTTTGGCGCGTTGCCGATCGATAAAGCGTTAAAAGGTTATTCCGATCCGGTTGTGTGGCTGGTTTTAGCGGCGTTTTTTCTGTCGCGCGGAATGATAAAAACAGGTTTGGGCAGACGAACTGCTCTTTATTTCGTCCGTGCGATTGGGGCAAAAACGCTCGGACTCGGTTATTCGCTGGTGATTGCGGAAACGCTTTTGGCGACCGTCGTTCCGTCCACAGGTGCGAGAATGGGCGGAATAATCTTGCCGATAACCCGAAGCATCGCTGAAACTTACGATTCGCATCCGAACGACGAATCATCAAATAAACTCGGCACTTTTCTGATAAATCTGCTCTATCAAACCGAAGTTATTATCTGTGCGACGTTTCTGACCGGACAAGTTTCAAACTTTATTATCGCCGATTTTGCGTTGAAAACCGCGAATATCGAATTGACGTATGCGAATTGGTTAATCGCGTCGAGCGTTCCGTCGTTATTATCACTGATTGCTATTCCGTTGATGATTTACAAGTTTTTTCCGCCCGAAATTCGTTCTACGCCGAAAGCCGCCGAATTTGCGAAGGAACAACTTGGTAAACTCGGCAAAGTGTCTTGGCAAGAATGGATAATGTCGGCAGTTTTTTTGATGGTTGTGGTGTTGTGGGCAACTAAAAAGCTCAACGGTCTGGATACAACACTCGTTGCATTGCTCGGAATTGCGGTTTTATTGCTGACAAAAGTACTCGATTGGAAAGACATCACGAACGAACATTCGGCGTGGGAAGTTTTTATCTGGTATGGCGGTTTGGTAAATTTGGCAACATCTTTGGGCGAAACAGGTTTGACGAAACTCTTTGCCGAAAAGATGGCAAGTTACACAAACGGAATGAGTTGGACGCTGGCGTTGGCGATTTTAGTCCTTATTTATTTTTACTCGCACTACGCTTTTGCCTCGATTACGGCTCACGTTACGGCGATGTATGTGCCGTTTTTAGTCGTCACGATCGCGGTCGGTTCGCCGCCGGCACTGGCGGTTTTGTTGCTCGCGTTTTTCTCGAATCTAAACGCCGGAATTACGCATTACGGCACAACTTCGGGTCCGATTTTATTCGGTGTCGGCTACGTCAAACAAACAAATTGGTGGACAATCGGCTTGATTTGTTCCGTTATCAACATCGCAATTTGGACAATTATCGGTTTAATTTGGTGGAAATTTCTTGGCTGGTATTGAAATTGATTCATTTGTTGATTGAAAGAATAAACTGATGAATCAATTTTTCAACTCTCGTTCTTCTACATAAGAAATCGCGGATTTATTGAGTTTTCCGTAAACGTGCGGAAAAAACTGTCCGTTGCGGGATTTTTCAACTTTTAGTTCGGATTCAAGATTTACTTCTTCAATCGTCAAGATCAGAACTTTTTCGACGTTTTTGTAATAGGTCGCCAAAGTTTCATCTAATTGTTCGGCAAAACTGCCGTGAATAAAGCCTTCGGAATGCAGACTTTCGGCTTCGTAAAATGAATCGGCGGCGTATTTTGACCAATGTTCGGGCGTTGTAATGTGATAGAATGTCATAACTTGCTTATATTTTAGCAAATTTTTCTCGGTAAATCAGAAACTTTAAGCAATATTTTTCGTTATATTTCTTGAGGTTTTGAAATGAATGTTTTACAAGATATAAAGGAAGAGGCAGTCGAGTCTTTGGTTGAGACGTTTTTTGAAATTGTATTTGAAATAGCTTTTGAGTTTGTCGGAAGCATTCTTGCCGGTATTGCCGACGGTTTATAAAACTAAAAAAAATTGATTTCAGCAACGATTTCACTTTTCAAGTAAGTTAATTTGTGCCATATTTTTCGTTAAGATTTTAACAAAAGGAGTTTTGAAATGAGTTTATTCGACAGAATTAAAAATGAAGCGTTGAACCAATTTATCGAGGTCATCGAGTGGCTTGATGATTCGGGCAACACGATGCTTTATCGTTTTCCTGTGCATAATCAGGAAATTAAAAACGGCGCGAAACTGATCGTCCGTGAATCGCAAGCGGCGGTTTTTGTTTACCAAGGACAAGCGGCTGATGTTTTCGGTCCCGGAAGTTATACGATTGACGGCGGAAATACGCCGATTATGTCTAAACTTGAGGCGTGGAAATTCGGTTTTAATTCTCCGCTCAAAGCCGAAGTTTATTTCGTCAACACCAAACAATTTACCGATGCAAAGTGGGGAACCGCAAATCCTGTCATGCTGCGTGATGCAGATTTCGGCATCGTGCGTCTGCGTGCGTTTGGCGCGTATTCGTTGCGTGTGAGCGATCCGCAAACTTTTATCAAAGAAATTGCGGGAACGAACGGACATTTTACGGTCGAAGATATTGACGGGCAACTGAAACGGGCGATTGTTTCGGAATTTTCGGACGCAATCGGCGAAATGAAGATTGCCGCACTCGATTTAGCTGCTCAATACAAAGAATTAGGCGATGCGATTCGCGTAAAAATCAATGAAGATTTTAAAACTTACGGCTTGGAAGTAACGAAGTTTTATGTCGAAAACATCTCGTTGCCCGAAGAAGTTGAAGCGGCAATCGATAAGCGTTCTTCGATGGGAGCAATCGGCAATGTCGATCAATATATGAAGTTTCAAGCGGCGGATGCGTTGCGTGATGCGGCTCAAAACGAAGGCGGCGGCGGAATGGGCGTTCAAATGGGAGCAGGTTTTGCGATGGGAAACCAAATGGTAAATGCGTTTGGCGGACAGCAAGGACAGCCATCCGGCGGACAATCGCAACAGGCACAACCACCGCAATCGCAAATGATTTCGTGTCCGACTTGCAATAAACCGAATCCCGTCGGGACAAAGTTCTGCGGAGATTGCGGCGGAAAAATGGAAGTCGCCCAAGTTCCGTGCGTAAAATGCGGAGTAAGTTTGCGTGAAGGAGCAAAATTTTGCAACGAATGCGGCTCGAAACAAGAGAAAATCAAGTGTTCGGGTTGCCAAGCCGAGCTTCCGGCGGGAACAAAATTCTGCAACGAATGCGGAACAAAGGCTGACGCAGGTTAAAATTAAAAGGTAAAAGGGAAAGTTATAAAGCGGATAAATATCGAAAGTATTGTCCGCTTTTTTGTATTTTCCGTCTGCAACTTTGTAACTGTGTGTTTATAATAATTTTATGTTCAAAAATTTCAAAGAACCTCGTCGGGTTGTAATCACGGGTTTCGGGTGCGTTACGCCAATCGGCATCGGACGCGAAAAGTATTGGGAATCGCTGCGAAACGGCGTGAGCGGAATTCGTAAGATTGAGAGTTTCGATGTTTCCGATTCAGCCGTCAAAATCGCGGCGGAAGTTTTAGATTTCGATTGGGAAGCCGAGTTAAATTCAAAGGACAGAAAGCACGTCCCGCGTACTGTTCCGTTGGCGTTATGTGCCGCCCGCGAGGCGATGAAAGATGCGAAAATCGACGCGGATCGTTTGAGTTTGGAAGAAAAACGAAACTTCGGCGTAGTTTTGGGAACAGGCGGCGGCGGGCTGTCTTTCACCGAAAAGCAATACGTCTATTGGCTCACGGGACAAGTAAATAAAGCCAGTCTGTACACAATTCCGAGTTCGACTCACGGTGGTTTATCGAGCGAATTATCAATGGTTTTCGGGCTTTACGGGCTTTCGCACGTTGTTTCAACCGGCTGCACAAGTTCAACCGATGCAATAAGTTACGCGGCTCAACACATAGCTTTAGGCAAAACCGAGATGATGCTTGCGGGCGGAGTTGATTCACCGATCGCGCGCGGAATTTTGGAAGGTTTTAATCTGATGACGGTTCTCACAAAAGATTGGAACGATGAACCGCATCGAGCATCGCGTCCATTCGACAAAAAACGTTCGGGGATTGTTTTGGGCGAAGGAGCGTGGATTTTTGTGCTTGAAACTTTGGAAAGCGCGGTAAATCGAAACGCGAAAATTTATGCTGAAATTTCGGGTTACGGTTCAACTTGCGATGCGTATCACCGCGTCCGTTTAGAAGAAAACGGGCTTGAACCTGCTCGCGCCATGGCGTTGGCGTTGGCTGACGCGGGAATTGACGCAGGCAAAATCGACTATGTAAACCTGCACGGAACTTCGACGCAACTGAACGACCGCATTGAAACTCAAGCGTTAAAATTAGCTTTCGGCGAGAACGCGTACAAGATTCCGATGTCGGCAACCAAGTCGCAACTCGGACATCCGCAAGGCGCGTCGGGTTCGGCGGGAATCGGCGCGACGCTGATGGCAATGACCGAAAATGTAATTGCCCCGACAATTAACCTCGATAACCCGGATGAACTTTGCGATTTGGATTATGTTCCGAATGTCGCCCGAAATGCCGAAGTTAAAACTGCGTTGTGCAATTGTATTGGGTTTGGCTCAAAGAATTCCGTGTTGGTTTTAGAGAAAGTTTAAGGTGTTATAAAGCAAGTTGAGTTTTTATCGCCCTTTCGATTTTGTTCAAATCGGCGGTTGAAATCTTGTTTAAAAGACGAAGAATACTAAGGCTTGTAAGTTGGTCGGCTAACGCTTTCCGTTGAGCGTTACAATTGTTTCGCTCGGATAAATTTTGTCGATTTTCTTGCCTCTCAAAAGCGTAACTTGAACACGATTTAGAAATCCGGTTGAAACATCATTGCCGACAATTACGCCGGAACGCCGGTTTTTATTTCGTTGCCGCCGAAAGTCTCAAAATCAATCCGCTTTTACAATAAATTTCGCAAAACTCGGCGAATGTTTTATAATCAAGCGAAACTATGAAACTGCACATTATAATTTTAATCGTAATTTTGGCGGCGGCGGCGAATGCCCAAACAAAACCTGCGGCAAAAAAGAATCCGCGACCTGCGGCAAAAGTCGCAAAGCCCGCAGTTGAACCGTTTGCGAAATCGACGGCGGCGGAAATGGCGGAGCAATGCGTCAAACTTGAAACCGAAGCGGGCAATCTCGAACTCGAATTTTTCCCTGAAACCTCGCCTGAAACGGTGCGCAATTTTCTTCAAATTGTCGCCAAAGGCTTTTATAACACCACGAATTTTAGTCGAGTCGTGCCGGGTTTTGTAGTGCAAGGCGGAAAGTTGTCAACGAGTGAAAACCGCTCGGATGCGCTTTACGAGCGTTCGCAAAAAATGATTAAAGACGAGCCGAGTGCGGTCAACCATCGACGCGGCGTGATTTCGATGGCGCGTTCCGATCAGCCGAACAGCGCCTCGACGCAGTTTTTTATTTTAATCGGCGAAGAAGCCGCGCACCTCGACGGTTCGTTTTCCGCGTTTGGTCGCGTTGTCAAAGGAATGGAGATTGCCGACAAAATCAACAAAGCGGACGTTATCGGCGAAAAACCCGTGAAACCCGTTAAACTTTTGAAAGCAACGGTTTATAAATGCGTAACGGCGGATGCAGTTAAAAAATAATCAAATTCCCAAAACGCAAGGCATCAAATACGCCGGCTCAAAGCTCAAAATCTTGCCGTATATTTTTGATATTGTCGCGGAACTGGACGTGAAAAACATTCTCGACGGTTTCAGCGGTTCGACTCGCGTCAGCCAAGCGTTTGCGAAACTCGGCTTTGACACAACCTCAAACGATATTTCCGTGTGGTCGGAAACTTTCGCCAAATGCTTTTTACTAAACACGCGAAAGCCCGAATATTACGCGGAAATCATCAATCATCTTAATTCGCTGAAAGGTTTCGACGGTTGGTTTACCGAACATTACGGCGGTGAAACAGATTCGACCAAGCGACCTTTTCAAGTTAAAAACACACGCAAACTCGATGCCGTCCGCGATGAAATCGACAGGTTAAATTTGGACGAAATCGAAAAAGCAGTCGCGTTGACAAGTCTCATTCTGGCGTTGGATTCGGTTGACAGCACGCTCGGACATTACGCCGCGTATCTGCGCGAGTGGTCGCCGCGTTCGCATAAACATTTGACGCTGAAACTGCCCGATTTATTTGTAAATACGGCAAATAATCGAGTTATCAAAGGCGATATTTTCGAGACGGTTAATAAAAACGAGTTTGATTTGGCGTACTTCGATCCGCCGTATGGGTCGAATAACGAAAAAATGCCGCCTAGCCGAGTTCGATATGCGGCGTATTATCACATTTGGACAACGGTTATAAGCAATGATAAACCCGAAATTTTCGGCAAAGCAAACCGCCGCGAAGACACGCGCGACACGGTTTCCGGTTCGGTTTTTGAAGAGTTTCGCAAAGACGAAGACGATAGTTTTATTGCGATGAACGCCATCAAAAAATTGATTCGGGCGACAACCTCGCGGTACATTTTGCTCTCATACAGTTCGGGCGGACGAGCGACCAAAGAAGAACTTTACGCAATTTTGAACGATTCGGGCAAATTGCTGAAAGCCGTTGAAATCGATTACAAAAAAAATGTGATGAGCGGAATGCGTTGGACAAATGATTGGATAACCGCTGACGGGAAATATCTCGAATATCTGTTTTTGTTGGAAAAATATTAGCAAAAGAATCGGCGTTCAACCTCAAAGTATAAACGCCGAGCATCTTTAGCGCTTTTTGTTATAAACTGATGTTACGCAAATACATTTTTTAGCCCGCGTAGCGGGTGTTAGCGTGTAGCCCGCAGCGTGAGCTGTGGGAATATGTATGAGGTTTGATTAAAAGCTGTCGAAGATAGCGGCAGATTCAAGTATCTGTCGCCCGTTATCACGGGCTTGAAGATTTTTTCAAATTACCCATAGCTCACGCTCCGGGCTACACGCTGTCGCCGTTTCCAACGGCTGACAACCAAATTTGCGTAACATCAGTTATAAAAAAATAAAGCCGAGTTACTTCAAGGTCGGATTGACTTCATTTTCGATAAATAGTAAAACATCATTAGTCCATAACAAATACAAAATAAGCGCAACAGTTTGAGATTGGTTCTCGAACGTATTTTTTTTATAACTCTTTATTCGCTATTTTAGGAGGAAAAATTGAATGTCAAAAATGATTTTATTTTTCGGAATCGGGTTTATGCTGATTCTGAGTTTAGGTGCGAGCAATGCCTTCGCCACCGTTCCGCCGATTGATATGTCGGGCAATATAAACGGCGCTCCGTATCGGATTGTCGTGCCGGCAAATTGGAACAGAACGCTGTTGGTTTATGCCCACGGTTATCGGGATAAAGCCGATCATTCGGGCGAAGTCGATAATCGAGCCGCCGATATTGCTCCGAGTCCGGAACTCGCCGCTGTTTTACTCGGACAAGGCTATGCGTTGGCAGGTTCGGCATACAAAGATAACGGTTGGGCAGTCGAAGAAGGAATTCAAGATTTGAAAGCCTTGACAATGTATTTCCGACGTAATATTGCCAAACCGCGAGCCAATATTATTTGGGCTTTTTCGATGGGAACGGTCATTACTTTCAAGAGTATGGAGAAATTCGACGATTTATACGACGGTGCGTTGTGCGCGTGCGGAGTCGGCGCGGGAGCCGCGCAGTCGTGGGATTCGGCGGGCGATTTGGCTCTTGCCTATCAAACCGTTTTCGGAACGCCCGCAACTTGGGGAACGCCGGGCGATGTCCGCGACGACATTGATTTTGAAACCGAGGTTCAACCGAAATTATTCGGCGAAGTGAGCAGCCCCGCAAACTTTCCGAAATTCGAGTTTTTGCGACTTGTTACGGGAACGCCGGGACGCGGATTAAATCCGCCCGCGCCGCCCGCGTTTTATCCGAATTGGATATTTACCGATATGTTTTTTGCGACCGAAGCCCGTTCCGAACTGGAACGTCGGGCAGGCGGAGCAATCACGCAAAATCTTGACCGCGATTATAATTTGACTGCGGCGGAGAAAGGATATTTGACGGCAATCGGAGTTCCGGCGGCGGCAATCGACGGTTGGTTAGCGGCAATGAACGGTCAGCGAACCATTTCCGCGCCGAATTCATCACGTCGATATTTAAGACGCAACGCCAATTATTCGGGTGAAATCGAGAATCCGATTTTAACCATTCACACTCAATTCGATCCGCTTGTTACGGTTTCGCAAGAGTTTGAATACGCCCAAACGGTTCAACGCGCAGGCAGAAGCCGAAAACTTTTTCAAACCTATACCAACGGCAACGGACATTGTAATTTCACCGGACCGCAACTGATTACGGCAGTCAACGCCATCAACAGTTGGGTGCGAAACAGAACCAAGCCGACTGCCGCAACCTTTCCGGCAACCGACGGATTTTTGCCGGACTTTGTACCGCCGCCGATGAATCAGCCTTAATTGTCCGGTGGAGATAAGAATTAGCGTAGAGTGATGTTTGCTTTGGTGAATTTTGCTCTACGCTTTTTTCGTTTAAAATTGAACATTATGATGAGTTTAGAAACCGCGATTGAAACAAACGAAACCGCTTTGGATTTGGAGCAACCCGAAGCCGAAAAGAATCAAATTGCTTTTGATGCAACGCGGGAATTTTTGAAAAGCGGAATTGAGATTAAAGACGTTTTCGGGAATTTGGAAGATCGTGAAACGTGCGAAACGGTTTGAAATTATTCACCGCAAACTCGAAAGATTTCAGGTTAATTAGCGAATTCAGGGAATTTGATTGGGAAGTTGTTTGAGTTTTTGCGGATGTTTAGACTGTAAGACTCGGCGTTTCCTCTCAAAGAGTCAAGGTTGACACTTGCAAGTGTCAACTGTTCATCTCAGAGAGTCATCGTTCGCTCTAAAAGCGTCAACGTTCACACTTCAAGGTATCAAGGTTCACTCTCAGAGAGTCATCGTTCACACTTCAAAGTATCAACGTTCACTCTCAAAGTGTCATCATTCACTCTTTGAGAGTCAAGGTTCAGTCTCAAAGAGTAAACGTTCACTCAAAAAGAGTCAACGTTGACACTTGCAAGTGTCAACGTTTCGTCTCAGAGAGTCATCGTTTATACTTTTATTGCCGGCTTTAACTTTTAGTTTATGTTATGTGATTTATCAATGGCAAAGTCAGCAACTGTAAGCAGTTTGAATTGAAATAAAGACCAATTTTCGAGCCGGTTTTTATTAAAATTAGGGATGAACTTCTGTTGCTTTGATACTGTCAAAAGAATCGTGAGAGAATCCAAATGCGATGAAAATTCTTGAATTCACAAACCAAACAAAAGCCTCTGAATTAGCCGAACAGCTTTTGACAGAAGCAAAAAAACACGAACCTCAAATTACAAAAGACATTCAAGCAGTCGCAAAATTACAAAATGCCGAACTTGTCGGGTTGGAAAATAAATTCAAAAGCGAGTTGAGTTTAGCGAGGAAAATAGCCGATTACTCAGCAAAACAAAACATTTCGCTTGAACAAAGTGCAGAAGAAATCAACGACGGTTTACGTTACACAATAATTTTCACAGTTGAAGATTATCAAAACGGCTTCAAAAATACGTTGGAAATTTTAGAAAGCCAAAATTATAAAATTGAAATAATTTGGAATGCTTGGAGAAATGAAAACAAAGATTGGGATTCAGGCTATCGCGGAATCAACGCAACAGTTATTTCTTCACAAAACCAAATATTTGAGCTACAATTTCACACAGCAGAAAGTTTTCGGTTAAAAACGGAAACGCACGGTCTTTACGAAGAGAAGCGAAGTCAAAAAACTTCACGCGACCGAGTTATAGAAATTTTGCAAATAACGCGAAAACTCGCCGCCAAAATTGAAAGACCAAAAGGAGTTTAATTATGCAATATGTAATAGTTCAGGATAAAAAAACAAAAACCGTGCAAGTTATCGGGCGATTTATCGACGGCATTCCCGAAATTCTGTCAGACGGAAAATGGGAACTTTGCGGCATTCTTTACAGCTTTCAAATGGACGGAATGTTAGACGAAATATCTGAAGCCGAAGCGTTGAAAATTATTGCTCAACGTGAAGAATTGCAACTGCAAGCGGCTTGAACTTAAATCAAAATTAAACTGCTTGACGGCGATATAACTTAGTTTTGACAATGCACATAGATTTACATATTATGTGTATTAGTGAATTTAAGCGGAGTAAAAATATGAATTTAGCGGTTGAGAAAAAAAGAAAGCATTTAATCCTGACGCAATCAAAAGTGAATTTGGCGAGGAAAATTCTTGGGACACGCACGGAAACCGAAACGATTGAAATGGCTTTGGATTCGGTAATTTCGGAAGCCGAAAAAAATAGAATTGCCTTTAAAGCAACTCAAGATTTTCTAAATAGCGGTATTGAAATCAAAGATGTTTTTGGCAATTTAGAAGATTAATTTATGTCAAAACCAAACGTTTTTGATACTTCAATTTATATTCGTGAATTGCGAAAAGGCAACAAAAATATTTTAAGCCAAAGGCAAAGTGAAAGTTTCCCGCTATGGTTAAGTTCAGTTGTTTTAGAAGAACTCTACGTTGGTGCATCAGATAGAAAATCAGTGAAAATCTTCACAAAACTTGAACAAGAATTTGATAAGGTAAATCGCCTGCTTGTGCCAAACCAAAGCGATTGGTCAATCGCCGGACAAATTCTAAATAAAATTGGAGAAAAATACGGTTTTGATAAAGTCGGCAAAGCACGCCTCACCAACGACACGCTTTTGGCAATGAGCATTGCCCGCAACGGTTTGAAACTATTCACCGCAAACGCAAAAGATTTTAGATTGATTAGCGAATTTAGGGAATTTGATTGGGAAGTTGTTTGATGGCTTTAATTGTAAAAGACCAAAAGGAATTTAATATATGCAATATCAATATGTCGTCATGAAAGATGATGAAACAAAAGAAGTTGAACTGATTGGACGATTTGAAAACGGCATTCCCGAAATTCTGTCAGACGGAAAATGGGAACTTTGCGGCACTCTTTACAGCTTTCAAATGGACGGAATGTTAGACGAAATATCCGAAGCCGAAGCATTGAAACTTATCGCTCAACGTGAAAAGTTGCAACTGCAAGCGGCTTGAATTTAAAAGTTGGTGTAACCTTAATAACTGTTTTTTGCCCGCGAATTACGCGAATGAACGCGAATTAAAGGCAGATAATACGAAATCGATTTAAATTAATTGTGATCTTTTTTGGTTTTTTATTCGTGCCGATTCGTGTAATTCGCGGGCAAACTCTTACAAATTCCAACTATTGATTTCATCTCGCAAACTTGTAGTTTTAGTCTTATTCGTGTCGTGAGCAAGACGTTTATATTCCAGTTTCGGATATTGCCCGAAATTTACCAATAAAGCCAACTCAAAATTTGTTGCGTTCAGATAATTCAACGCTTGGGCAATATGTGCATCGCTCAAGGCTGAAACTGCTTTTATTTCAACAATAATCTTGTCGAAGCAAATAAAGTCAGGCTTGAAAAACTGTTCAAGTTTTCTGCCTTTGTATTCCACTTGAATCTCCGGTTGAGCGATATACGGGATTTTTTGTAATTCAAATTCAATTTCTAAACACTCTTGATAAACAGGTTCGGTAAACCCGAAACCGCGTTCGTTATAAACTTCAAAACAAGCTCCGATGATTTTGTAACTATCTTCTTTGTAGATTATTTCGCTCATAATATTCTGTTTTTTGCCCGCGAATCACGCGAATCGGCACGAATAAGAAATTCCTGTTATTTTTTGTTTTTGCCCGCGAATTACGCGAATCGACACGAATAAGAAATTATTATTTTTGCTTTTGATTCGCGTTCATTCGTGCTATTCGCGGGCAAATCTTTCTTTTCCAAAAGCGGACAGATTTTCTATTAAGCCGAGCTTTTCGGCAATTGATTCAATTAAAGACGGTTTATGTTTTTGCATTTTCCTCGATTTCTATTGGAAAGGATCTTTCTTCTTCAAATAAGGATTTTCTTCTTGTGAATTAGATGCTTTTGGCTTCTTTAGATACGGATTTTCTTCTTGTCCATTGGGTGGTGCGAATGGGTCTATTTTCTTTGATTTTTCAGCTAGACTAGAAAGATGTTCGTTAGATTTCTTTCCCCATTCAGTTGCAGGAAATTGTGTCGCAACTTGTGTAAAATATGTTTTCGCTTGAACACTGTCTCCCGATTTCAGTAATCCTTCGGCTACTTCGTAAATAGCTTGAGCAGTATTCGCTCCCGCCGGAAATAAAGTTAAATAACTTTTCGCGGCATTCATTTTGTTTGCAGGGTTTTGCTCTGTATCTATATTTGTGAGAAAGAAAAACTCTTCGTCTTTTTCAAGTGAACTATCAAATTCCTTCGCCTTTTTTAGAAGTGTGCCGGCTTTAGATTTATCGGTTTTGACCAAAAGTTTGGCAATTCCATACAAACGCTTGCTTGCCTCCGGTCTCAGACTCATTTCCATGACAAAAGCCGTATTTAATTCTTGTTCGGCTGTCGGATAAGTTCCTTGACCGTAATAGGCAACGCCAAGCAGCATATGAGCCTGTGCATTTTTCGGATTACTTTGAACTTCTTGTTTGAGCAAAATTACTGCTTGGTCAAACATTCCGGCATCAAGAAACTCTTTTGATTTAGTGATTTCCGGTGATGGATTGCAAGAGTTTGAACAAGAAACCATCATTAACGCCAATAGAAAAATCGAGAGCCTGACACAATACTTTTGAAACATTTAGTTTTCTCCAAATAAAAAGTTAATTTAACCGCTTTGCTTTACCCAAAATTGTCTGCCTAAACATATTCTTTGTCAAATTTCCGTAACTATCGAGTTTTCAAAATATCCAACGCCACCGCTTCCGCCGCCTTGATGCCGTCAATTCCTGCCGACAAAATGCCGCCCGCGTAGCCCGCACCTTCGCCTGCGGGAAACAAACCGTGTGTATTTAAACTTTGTCCGGTTTCATCGCGTTTGATGCGGATTGGCGACGATGTGCGGGTTTCAACGCCGGTCAGAATCGCGTCGGACATCGCAAAGCCTTTGATTTGCTTGTCGAATGCGGGAAGTGCTTCGCGGATTGCGTCAATCGCATATTTCGGCAACGCATCGTTCAAACTGCATAAATTGATTGACGGCGTGTATGAAGGTTTGACGTTGCCGAGCTTGGTTGACGCTCTATTTGCGAGAAAATCGCCGACCAATTGTGCCGGAGCTTGATACGTTTCACCGCCGAGTTTGAAGGCGATTTCTTCAAACTTTCGCTGCAGAGTAATTCCCGCGAGTGCGTTTTCGGGGTAATCAATTTCGGGCGTAATCCCGACCACAATCGCCGAATTCGCGTTCTTCTCGCTCCGTGAATACTGGCTCATTCCGTTGGTTACAAGTTTGCCTTCTTCAGAAGCCGCCGCGACAACTAAGCCGCCCGGACACATACAAAAACTGTAAACCGAACGTCCGTTTTTGGCGTGATGAACCAGTTTATAATCCGCCGCACCAAGGATTTTGTTACCCGCAAAATTTCCGAAACGGCATTCGTCAATCAAACCTTGCGGATGCTCGATGCGGAAACCAACCGAAAACGGCTTCGGTTCGATATAAACTCCACGTTTAAAAAGCATCTCGAAAGTATCTCTCGCACTATGCCCGACCGCGAGAATTATATGTTCGCTTTCGATAAATTCACCGCTCGCAAGTCGCACGCCTTTGACTTGATTATCAACAATTTCAATATCTTCGACGCGGCTTTCAATGCGATTTTCGCCGCCTTGCGATTCAATTTTTCTACGCATTGTTTCGACAACCTTTATCAATTTATAAGTGCCGATGTGCGGTTTGTTGATGAACAAAATTTCCGGATTCGCACCGTTTTTCACCAATTCTTCCAACACTTTACGACCGAGATATTTTGAATCTTTAACTTGGCTGTAAAGTTTGCCGTCGGAAAAAGTTCCTGCACCGCCTTCGCCGAATTGGGCGTTTGATTCGGGATTCAAAGTTCCGTGCCGCCAAAATCCGAACGTATCGAGCGAGCGTTCGCGGACGGATTTTCCGCGTTCCAAAATGATTGGTTTGAAACCCATTTCCGCCAACATCAAACCCGCAAATAATCCGCACGGACCGGTTCCAATCACAATCGGACGCAGTTTCAAATCTTTCGGAGCCGTGCCGACAAGTTTGTAATCCGTCTCAGGTTTGGCGATAATGTGCGGATTATTTTTGAATTTGGCGAGTAATTCCGCTTCGTTTTTTACTTCAGTCTCAACGATATAAACGAGTAAAATGTTGCTTTTTCGACGTGCATCGTAGCTACGCTTGTAGATTGCAAAATTGATTAATTCATCAGCTTTGATGTCGAGTTTGGCGAGAATCGCAGCTTGTAAATCGCTTTCAACGTGATTGAGCGAAAGTTTTATTTCGGATATTCGGAGCATATTCTAAAGATAATAGCGATAAGTAAAAAGGTAAAGTATGATAACTTTAAAGTCCCGAAGGAAGACCGGAAAGCAGTCCGTTTCCGGCAAAAAATGATTTTAACCGTCAAATAAAACTATGAAAATTCTAATGTTACTATGCTTGTTACTTTGCATTCCGTGTTTAGTTTCAGCTCAAAATGCCAACGTTAAAATATACTTGGCAAACAGCGAAAAAAATCCGCGAACCGATGATTGTGGAAAAGTTTTTGTTGTTACGCGAAGCATTATAAAAACTAAAGCGGTCGCAAAAGCCGCGTTGCAAGAGCTTTTCAAAGGCGTAACCGACAATGAAAAAGCAAAGAATTACGAGTCTGTTTTTTCGGCGGAATCGTCTTCAATTCTGAAAAACCTGAATATTAGCAAAGGTTCGGCTTTTGTAAATTTTAATTCAAGCATTGAGCAAAGCGTCAGTTCGGCATCTGCAAATTGCGCGAGAGATACGTTCTTTTCGCAAATCGAAAAAACCTTGAAACAATTCCCGAATATCAGAAAAGTGTTTTACGCAATCGACGGAAAGCCGGCTGATTTTTATGATTGGATCAGAATCGGCGAATGTCCGAAAGAACTCGGAAAATGCAACGGTAAAAACTTTAAGTAAACAACCGACAAAACAGTTTTTTGTAAAACACACCACACCATTAAATTTCTTTTATGAACGTAACACATCTTTACTGCTCGGCTTGCAATGAAAAATACGAGCCGAATAAACTTTACAATCTTTGCGTTTGCGGAAAACCTTTGTTGGTGGCGTATGATTTGGAAACTGCCGCGAAAACCTTGACGAAAGAAAGTCTAACCGCAAGAATTCCAACACTTTGGCGATACGAAGAAGTCTTGCCTGTCGTTAATATCGCAAACCGTTTGACGCTCGGCGAAGGTTTTACGCCGCTTCATCACGCGGAAAAATTAGCCGTAAAATATGACTTGCCGAATCTTTATATCAAAGATGAATCGGCGAATCCGACGCAATCTTTCAAAGCCCGCGGAATGTCGATGGCAGTTTCGATGGCGAAAGAATTGGGCGTAACGAAAGTTGCCGCACCGTCAGCCGGAAACGCCGCCGGAGCGTTGTCTGCCTACGCCGCACTCGCGGGAATGGAATGCCATATTTTTGTCCCGAAAGATACTCCGAAGGCTTTTATCGTTGAATGCGAAGTGCTTGGAGCGAGCGTTAATTTAGTTGACGGATTGATTCACGATTGCGGAAAAATTGTCGGCGAACGCAAAGAAAAAGAAGGTTGGTTTGATGTTTCGACGCTCAAAGAACCTTACCGAATCGAAGGCAAAAAAACGATGGGTTACGAACTCGCCGAACAATTAAATTGGACTTTGCCAGACGTGATTTTTTACCCGACAGGCGGCGGCACAGGCTTAATCGGAATGTGGAAAGCCTTTGACGAAATGGAGCAAATGGGTTGGATTGACGCAAAACGACCGCGTATGGTTGTCGTTCAAGCGGAAGGCTGCACGCCGATTGTCTCGGCTTTTGAGCAAGGTTTGAACCACGCGGTTGATATTCCGAACGCTCACACGGTCGCATCGGGTTTGCGTGTGCCGAAAGCAATCGGCGATTTTATAATGCTCGATATTTTGCAAAAGTCGAACGGAACTGCGATTGCTGTTTCCGATAAAGATTTGGTCGCAGGTGCGAGAGAAATCGGCAAACACGAAGGAATTTTCGCTGCTCCCGAAGGCGGTGCGGTTTTAAAAGCAATGTGTAAGTTATTGAAAACAGGCTGGATAAAACGCGATGAAAGCGTAGTTTTATTCAACACAGGTTCGGGTTTGAAGTATTTGGAGGCGTTTGAAGTTTAACCGTTCACTTTCGCCGCCACACGGTCTAAAACTTCGATTCGCCAATTTTTACCTGCTTTGGTAAGCGTGTTGATTGATTCGATAAACTCCGGTTCTTCAATGCTTTCCATAAATTTTTGCAAAATATAAAGCGTTTTATTGTCGGCTTCGTATTTTATCTCGCCGCGAGTTTCGGCTTTGGCTTCCTCGTCAATCGCGGTTGAAATGTTTTGTTTCGGCTGTTTTTGAAACTGATAAATCAACGCACTACACGTTAAAATTTCATCACGAAAATTGAACGCAATTATTTCTTCGTCAACCATCGTTTGAAAATAGTTGTTGTCTTTGTTGAAATCATCGAGCGGAAATTCGTTTGCCGCCAGAAACGCTTTGATTAAATTGATTGCTTCGTGTTTTTGCATAAAAAAATCAGACCGAAAGTTATTTTCAGTCTGAATTCATAAATGATTTAAGTCAAATTATTTGCCTTTATACGCTTCGTCAAACGGTTTTCTTTGTGGCAAATACGCATCGTTAAAGGTGTGTGTGCCATCAAACAGATTCTTGCCTTTTTTGTCGAAAAAGTAAGTTTGCGAATTTTCGCCCGCGTGAATTTCGGGTTTTGCCGCGAATTTGAATAAATCGTAGGCGGTCATTAACGCCGAAGTTGTCGGGTTCAAATATGCCGCCACACGAGCAAGAAACGGAACTTTCGGTGCTTTTCCCAACCCGAAAAGTCCGGGAACAAGGTCTTTATTATTGACATAATGAACGTATTTCGGACCGTCGGGATATTTCGCCGCCGCACTTCCGAACGTTTCAACTTTGACATTATTCATCAACTTTTTCGCTTGATCGGTGGTCATTCCGTCTTCCAATTTCAGCCGATTTTGCACATCTTGCAACGCCCGCGAAGTAATCAAACCGCCTTGGCTGTGTGCCATAATGTGCGGACTTCTGCCGGCTTTCAATTCGTTGTAAATGCTGTCAGATAAGGTTTTAACCGCAGGATTATTGCCGATATTATATTTGTCGCCGGCACTTTGCAACAGGTCTTTCGCCATTCCTTCGGTCGCATTGTAAACGCCGATCACAGGTTGTCCGGTCGAATTTGCGAGTGCCTGCAAATTGCCTTTATGACCGTTAAAATCCGTGTTGATTCCGTTGACGAAAATCAAAGTCTCGTTCGATTTACGACCGCCCGCAGGTTCAACCGTCGGAATTTGCGACAAAGGCGTGTTCGCGGGATAAGCCTTGCCGTTCGCCCCGACCAACGCACCGTCGTAATCCGTATTTTTTTTGAGCGGCGGAAGCGGAACAGGATTTTGGAGTTGAAAGCGAGTTTTATCAATGCCGTTTTTGACCGCAAAACCTTCGCTCAAACTTTGCGAAACACGATTGTCCGGTTCATTTTTCGGCGTTGGTACAGATGTTGCTAAAGCCTTGATTTGAATCGGTTTAGACGGTTCAGGCGTTGGTTGAATCGGTTTCGGTGCTATCGGATTGATGCCGCTCATAGTTGTTTTTCCTTTTGCAAAAAGATTGTCCTAATTAAATTATCGGAGTTTTTCGATAAAAGTTTCCTGTTTTGGCGAAAGTTTGGTAAAAATGATGTAGAGAAAAATTATGAAAGATGAGTAAAGAAGAAGATAAACACAGACATCACATACAACCGAAGTTTTATTTGAAAGGCTTTGCTGCGGAGAGTTCAAATCCATATCAAAGAGTTCCCGATATTTGGGTTTATAAAAAAGGAGAACCTTATGTTAGAGGGCAAAACCCATGCCTTGACTCAATAAACAATGTAGGTTACGGCGAAGATTTTTATGCTTTCCAAGATAGCGATGGAAAAACAGATTTCAATAAATATGAAAACTTGCTAATGAAAAAATTTGAACAGCCGGCAAATCCTGTAATTGAAAAAATCAGAAAATTTGAAGAAATTGACGAAAACGAAAAAATAATTTTATCAAACTACATTGCTTCAATGATACTTCGGGGTGAATGGTGGAGAGATATACAACAAGAGTCTAGAGATAGACAAATTAATTTAACCAAAGAAAAGTTCAATGAGTATGAAAAAATAGTTGATGAAAGAGCTAAAACTCTTTGGGGGCAAGATTTTGATTTAAAAGATATGATTAGCCGGATTGGCGATTTGTCTGACAAAATACTAAAAATGAATTGGCGGTTTTTAGTAGCTCCGAAAGATATGTATTACATCACAAGTGATAATCCTGTTTATTATTTTCATTTAGATAAAAAAGAAAGCGAGGTTATTTTTCCTATTTCTTCAAAACTTACTATTTCATTATCTTGGCAATTTATTATTAAGGCTGCATATTGGAAAAAACTCTCAGAAAACTATTGGTTAGTCGATGATAAGACGGTTGAATTATGCCGGAGTCTTATTTGCTCAAAAGCAATCAAAGAAGTTTACTATTCGCAAAAAGCAAAATGGTTAGTAAAATTTATAAACAACAGAATTGATAAATAATTTATGAAAAACGGTTGGGAAGTAATTATCGGAGTAAAAATATGAACGTTGCCAGAGTATATGACGAATTTGTTGAGTTTATTGCCGCAGGTTCAAGCCCGCAAAATGTGATTGCCTTTCGTCCTTCGGAAAAAACTAAAAAGCGTGTGTTTGATTTAATCGACCGCGAACGCGAAGAAGGTTTGTCGGCGGACGAAAAATCGGAGCTTGACCATTATATGCAAATCGAACATTTAATGAGATTGGCAAAGGCGAAAGCTCGTCAATATGTAACTAAATGAGTCGTTACATCAGTAAAAAACTCAGAGAAAAAGTTGCCGGAAGAGCCGATTATTTGTGCGAATATTGTCTTATTAGTTATGAAGACGCATTTTACGGTTGCGAAGTGGAGCATATTATCAGTCGAAAACACGGCGGTTCGTCAAAATTTGAAAATCTTGCGTATTCTTGTGCTTTTTGCAATCGTTTCAAAGGCACGGATTTAACCTCGATTGATTGGCAAACAGGCGAATTTATCAGATTTTTTAATCCACGAATTGATAAATGGAACGAACATTTCAAACTAAAAAAAGATAAGATTGAGGCAATTTCAAAAATTGGCGAAGCTACTGAAAGAATTTTACAATTTAACAATAAAGTGAGATTAATTGAGCGTCAAGAACTAACTTTTAGAAAGCGTTTTCCGAATAAAAAAGCATTAGAAAAAATAAACGAATTATGAAAAACGGTTGGGAAGTAATTATCGGAATGGAAATTCACGCACAACTTGCGACGGAAACTAAGATTTTCTGCGGTTGTGCCACAAGTTTTGGACACGATGCAAACTCGAACACTTGTCCGGTTTGTCTCGGATTGCCCGGAGCGTTGCCTGTTTTGAACAAAAAGGTCATCGAGCTTGGAGCAAAAGCGGCGTTGTCGTTGGGGTTAGAGGTGCAAGAAACTTCGATCTTTTCACGCAAAAATTATTTTTATCCCGATTTGCCGAAAGGTTATCAAATTTCGCAATACGATAAACCTTTTTCTGCCAACGGCGTACTTGAAATTATGACCGCCGAACGCGACGAAAACGGTCGGGCAAAAGAATTTAAGCCGATGAAAATTCGGATCGAGCGAATGCACCTTGAAGAAGACGCAGGCAAAAATGTCCACGAAGGTTTGCCCGAAGTCGATAAATTTTCGTATGTTGACCTTAATCGGGCGGGAACGCCGCTCGGTGAAATTGTGACAAAGGCTGATTTTAGAAGTTCGTGGCAAGCATACGATTACGTTAATCACGTCCGTCGGGCGTTGCAATGGGTCGGTGCGTCTGATGCCGATATGGAAAAAGGGAATTTGCGGTGCGAAGCGAATGTTTCCGTCCGCAAAATCGGTGAACCTGAGTTTCGGACGAAAGTGGAATTAAAGAACTTAAACTCTGTTCGATTTATGCAAAAAGCGATTGAATACGAAATCGAGCGACAAATCGAGGCACACGAAACGGGCGAAGGCGTAAACCAAGAAACTCGTTTGTGGGACGATAAAAATAATAAAACTCGCGTTATGCGGTCGAAAGAAGACGCTCACGATTACCGATATTTTCCCGAACCCGATTTACAGCCGCTCGTTGTAACACAAGAATTTATCGCCAAAATTAAAGCGGAAATGCCCGAATTACCTGATGCAATGCGAGACAGATTTATGTCGGAATACAGTTTGTCATACGCGGACGCTTCGCAACTGGTTGGCGAAAAAGAACTGGCGGCATTTTACGAATCAACCGCGAAAGCCTCGAATAATCCGCGAGTTTCGGCGAACTTTATTTTGTCTGAATTATTGCGGGAGTTAAATAATTCAAATAAAAGCGTTTCCGAATCAACCGTTTCGCCTGAAAATCTTGCCGATTTAATCAAAACTTTGGACGTGGGAAGTATCAACAATAATCAAGCGAAAGAAGTTTTAATCGAAATGTTTGCAAGCGGAAAAACGGCAGATGTTGTCATTAAAGAAAAAGGATTCGAGCAAATATCAGATGTCGCGGCAATCGAAAAAATTGTTGACGAAATTATCAAAAATAACGATAATCAAGTGCAAGCATACAGAAACGGAAATGACAAATTATTCGGCTTTTTTGTCGGACAAACAATGAAGTTATCGGGCGGAAAAGCAAATCCGAAGGTTGTGAATGAAATTTTGAAAGCTAAATTATGATTAGGAGAAGCTTATGATGAAACTGATTGTTCTTGTTTGTTCGCTTGTGGTTACGTTAAATATATTTGCTCAACTACCGCCGTCTTCACAGGCAGAAGCTAATCGCCAAGAAGCCCAAGCTGAAGAAGAAAGAATCCGCGCAGCCGTCAAAAAAGATTTGGAACTGTCCAAAAGAACACCAAAATCAAAGTTAATAACTTCAATCAAACTGCCGTTAAACTTAAAAAAAAGACTTAAGATAAATGACGCTGACAAAGACTTGATTAAAGGAAATAAAAAACTGAAGATTGTAAAACTTTGGAATGATGAATGCGGAAATAATCGAATCATTGATTTGAATAATGAAAAATGTTTTGAACAATCAGAGTTTTCTGCCGGTTCGCATTATTCTTTTTATCATCGAGATTATAATCAATTATTTTTTGGGAACATTGGCTATCGGAATGACGATTTACTTGCGAACAGCAACCCTGAATGGACACAAATTTTGGTCGATTTAGGTGATATTTCAATCGTGAAAGTTGAGGCGAAAAGCATTGAAGTCGTTAATATGAAAAGTTTTAATTTTTTTGATTCAGAAAAAGAGAAAGTTCAGAAACACTTAAAAACCGGAGTCAGTTATAAAAATCTGAATTTGCTTGCGTCAAGTAAATTAACGTTAAATCATACATACTTGCTTCGCTCGATATTTTTCGACGTAGTTGAAGGCACGCATTTTAATTTTGACTTTATATACGCATTCCGGATTGTGGAACAAAAAGACAATGTTGCGACAATTATTTGGAAAGAAATACAAAGAAAACGCAGATTCTAATTCACAAACCGATTTCGGGCATAAACGCGGTGAATAAGTTCTTCCAAAAAGCCTTCGTAGGTAAAAGTCGTCGAATCGTAATTCGGTTTCAGCTTAAACATTATCGGAATGGCGACCCGCCACGCCATCCAAAGCCGTTGTTTGTCGGGCAAATCCCAACGTCTTCGCAAAAATGTTTCGATTACGTCAATCTCTTTTTCGGTCAAATTCGATAAATCTGCGATAAAATTTGTCTGTTTCTGCAACCGCCGAAACGCGGAATCCGCCATCGGGTCGGCGAACACGGCATCAAATGTCGGAGCTTCGTCCGCACGTTCGCGGACAACTACCGTTCCTGCAAATAAATCGCCGATTCGTTGGTCTCGCGGACTGAGAAAAACGGCGATAAACCCAATCGAATAAAAGGGAAACGGCATTATGTCAAACAACCGCATCAAATTTCTGGCGATTGTTTCCCAAAGTGTAACGGGTCGTCCGTCTTCACGAATCACACGCAATTTCAACAGTTTTTTGCCCGGCGTTTGACCGTTCCAAAGCCATTCGAATATCGCAAAATAACTTGTGAAAAGCAGAAAAAGGACAATCAATAAAATTGCAATTATCCATTTCGGAGCTTCGGCAAAAACTTCGTCGACTTCGCTCGTCGGACTTGTCGAAAGCAGCAGGATTGCTCCGAGCCAAACCAAAATAATCGTAATAAATTGAATCAAATGGTCGATCGCACACGCCAAAAAGCGGTTGCCGATTGAAGCCAACGCGAATTCGAGTTGAACACGTTCGGGCGTTTCGATGATTAAAGTTTCCTGTGATTCGATTAGTTGTGATGACATTTTATTTGCCTTTAACTTTTAAAAATTTACGTTTGCCGACTTGCAGTAAAATCTCGTCTTTAAGCTCGACTTCAGAGTTTGCGTTGGTCGCCTTTTCGCCGTTTAGTTTTACGCCGCCTTGCTCGATTAAGCGTTTTGCTTCGCCTTTTGACGCGACAAGATTTGTGTTGAGCAATAATTCAATCAGTTTGTAAGTTCCTGCGGCGATTGATTTTTCTTCGATTTCATCCGGCAAATTTCCTTTGCTGAATTGATTGACAAAGTTTTCTTCGGCTTTGTTTGCATCGTCAATCGAGTGAAAATCACGGACAATTAACTTTGCCAAATTAACTTTCAAGTTTCGCGGATTTTCGTCCGACGACTTCATTTTTTCGATTTCCGCCGGCGTTAAATCTGTCAAAAGTTCGTAATATCGCCACATTAAATCGTCGGAAATTGACATCACTTTGCCGAACATCTCGTTTGGATGCTCGTTGATTCCGATGTAATTATTCAGCGATTTCGACATTTTATTTACGCCGTCCAAACCTTCGAGCAGCGGCGTTGTCATAATCACCTGCGGTTCTTGCCGGTATTCACGCTGCAAATTTCGCCCGACCAATAAATTGAATTTTTGATCTGTTCCGCCGAGTTCAACGTCGGCTTCGAGTGCGACCGAATCGTAACCTTGCACCAGCGGATACAGAAGTTCGTGCAGGGAAATCGGTTTTTCCTCACGCATCCGCTTTTCAAAATCATCGCGTTCCAAAATTTGCTTGACCGTGACGCGGGAATTAAGTTTGACAAAATCGGCGGCGGAAAATTTGTCCATCCATTCGGAATTGAAACGGATTTCGGTTTTTTCGGGGTCAAGCAATTTGAAAATCTGCGTTTTGTAAGTTTCGGCGTTTGCGTCAATTTCTTCTCGCGTTAAGGGCGGACGAGTTGAATTTTTGCCGGAAGGATCGCCGATCATTCCGGTAAAACTGCCGATTAAAAAAATCGCCG
Organism: Acidobacteriota bacterium; assembly: GCA_031430435.1. Lineage (GTDB taxonomy): Bacteria > Acidobacteriota > Blastocatellia > Pyrinomonadales > Pyrinomonadaceae > JANNVK01. Next base: position 12,597 of record JANPBM010000119.1, on the reverse strand, counting down.
TGTGTCCGAGTTCTTGAAACGCACGCAGTTTGCGGATAACAACCGTGTGTCCGATGTGAATATCGGGAGCGGTCGGATCGGCACCGAGTTTAATCCGCAGAGGTTTACCCGTTTTGGCGGAACGTTCGAGCTTTTTTCGCAAATCTTCTTCGCGGATAAGTTCAACTGTGCCTTTTTTAAGGTATGCAATTTGTTCGTCGATAGTCATAAAGATAATAGTAAATTGTAAATGATAACCGGTAAATTCAAGAAATCAACTTTCTTTGCGTTTAAGTGTAAATTTCCAAACCATTCTCGCCGTTGTTTCGTCGAAAATATATTCGGCGTTTGTAACTTGATGCAAGCCTAAAAATTCCCATTGACCAACTTTTAATTTGCAAAAGAGCGGTACTTTTACTTTTGTTTCGATTGCTTTTATCAACGCCCGATTTGCCGCGTCTAATTTTTGGTCGCCGCGTCTGCCCGATCCCGTGTAAAAAATTTCGTCCGGTTTATCGCCGTGAAAATCGGGATAACAACGTGTCAGTTTGCCGAAATCCGTGAGCAGCGAAATCAGTTCGCCGTTTCGCTGATAAATTCCGTGCCGGACTTTGTGAATTTCCGAAACTTCGTTCCACGAAATTACCGGTTTGAAATCGTTCATTGTCATAAAAAAGCCGCTCATTGCCGCGTTCCGGTTGTTTATGCTTGACATAATAAACCTTGATGTTAATAATTAAATTACTGCAATTTATTGCTCGTATTCTTTTAACTATCCCAAAACAAGTTTTACATAAGATTCCGAGTTTACAGCAAGTTTTAGTAATCGAAAACTATTTTCGCTTTAAGTCAATCAATTATTTATTCGGCTTGATAAAATAACCTGTCGGAAAGGTTAATGTTTATATTCTAAGGGAGACAACTGAGCGTGAAAAAAAATTTATGTATTCTTTCGGTGATTGCCATTGCGATGGTGATTTTTGGCGTAATTTCAAAACAAGCAGATGCCGGCAACAATCTGTTTATCAACGGTTCGGCGGACGAAATTGAAACTGCTAAACAAATAAGTTTAGGCGTTTTAAGAGATCGCGCGGCTCGATCGGCAGTCGGTAACATCGACGAATTTCAAGTCAGCAAAGTAGAAATTGACAGTCTGAAAATGGCGCATACCAAGGTTCAACAAACTCTTGGCGGTATTCCCGTGTGGGAAGGCGAAGCGATTGTGCATTTACGCAAAGACGGTTCTTTGGCAACAATCACGGACGCTTTGAAAACAAATTTGGCGGTTAATACCGAACCGAATTTGTCGAAAGAAGATGCGATTTCAGCTGTTATCGGCAATTACAGCGGTCGCGCGAAAATGACTGACGACGCAAAAGTCGATATGTGGATTTTCCGCGCCGCCGATCGCGATCGCTTGGTTTATCGCGTTGTGACGCAACGGCTTGACGGCACAAAAGAAACGTCCGCACCGGTTGTTTTTATCGACGCGCAAACAGGCGAGAAAGTTTTTGAATATAATAATCTTCAAACCGCGACAGGTAATTCGCTTTACAGCGGAACAGTTACGCTGAACACAAGCAGCGTCGGTGCAACATTTTATTTAGAAGATACAACCAAAAAAATCGGTACGTTCAATATGAACAGCACCGGAAACGAATCAACCGGAACAGGCGGAACACAATCGCGTTACACCGATACCGATGATGTTTGGGATACAACAATTCAGCGTGCAGGTGTTGATGCTCAATACGGCGCGGTCAAAACATTCGATTATTATCAAGCCATCCACGGACGCAACGGAATCGACGGAACAGGCGGTCCGGGAACAACAACATCTGCGGCAACCGGTGCGGCAATGATTGTTTCACGCGTTCACTTCGGAACAAGCGGTGCTTACAATAACGCGTTTTGGTTTAATAATCAGATGACTTACGGCGACGGAAACGGTTCAACATTTTCGCCTTTAGTTACGCTTGATGTTGCCGGACACGAAATGACGCACGGCGTTACCGAAAAAACTGCTAATTTAACCTACGCTAATGAATCAGGTGCTTTGAACGAAGGAATGTCTGATATTTTTGGTGCAATGGTCGAAAGATATACTCGCGGCGGTGTAACCAATTCCGATACATGGAAGATCGGCGAGCAATGCTACACGCCCGGAACAGCCGGCGATGCACTTCGCTATATGGCTAATACGCACGGAAGCGGAACGCAAACAACCGGCGGAAATCCCGATCACTATACCGAACGTTACACAGGAACCGCAGACAGCGGCGGAGTTCATACAAATTCGGGAATACTTAACAAAGCATTCTATTTGTCTTCTGAAGGCGGAACGCACCATTTAAGCGGTGTTACGACAACCGGAATGGGTGCAACCGATGCCGAGAAAATTTACTATCGCGGATTGTCTGTTTATATGACCGCAGGAACAAATTTTGCCGCAGCCAGAACAGCATTATTAAACTCTGCGACAGATTTATTCGGTGCAACCAGCACACAATACAACACAATTGCTACCGCTTGGTGTGCAATCGGCGTTGGAGCGTGTCCCGGCGGAGCAACTCCGACACCTACACCGACTCCTGTTCCCGGAACTAATCTCTTAGTCAACGGCGGATTTGAAACAAGCATTTCGCCTTGGATCAATTCAGGTACAGGCGTAAGCTACACGGCAAGCGGAACTTTGGGACGCACAGGAACAGGCTATATTTCGATGGGACTGGCAAACAGCGCAACCGGAACAAGCTATCAAACCGTTGCAATTCCGACAACCGCAACCGGAACTTTAAGTTTCTGGGTTAACACAACTTCGGCTGAAACAACGACCACAACGGTTTACGACAGATTGTTTGTTGAGGTAAGAAACACAAGCGGAACGTTGCTGACCACATTGGCAACATACAGCAATTTGAACAAAACTCCGGCAGGCTATCAACAAAAATCGTTGAATGTCGCGGCGTATAAAGGTCAAACCGTCCGGATTCAATTCCGTTCGACAATGGACAGTTCATTGATTACAACCTTCCGTGTTGACGATGCAGTTTTACAATAAAAACAACTTCAATTAAATTTGACAAAAACTTGGAACGGTTTCAACGCCGTTCCTTTTTTATTTGCTAACTGATGTTACGCAAATTAGTTTTTAGTCGCCGCAGGTGACAAATATAATAGCGTCGGGTAAAGCGAATGTAATGAGCGACACCCGACGAAGCCGGTAATCAAAGGTTTCGACGCTGAAAGTGTCGAACAAACGTTGAATTATTATCAACGCGGTTTATTGCTCACTTTCAGCGAGCAAACGTTTTGGTATTTCAACGCAGGGTTTCATTCGCTACACTCACTGCACCCTACGCTATTAAATTTGTCGCTTTCAGCGACTTTAAAAAGTAATTTTGCGTAACATCAGTTACTAAAACTAAGTTTGAGGTTGAGTAAACTAAGTTTGAGGTTGAGTAAACTAACTTTGAGGTTGAGTAAATCAAGTTTGAGGTTGAGTAAACTAAGTTTGCAGATGAGTAAATCAAGTTTGAGGTTGAGTAAACTAAGTTTGCAGATGAGTAAACTAACTTTGAGGTTGAGTAAATTAACTTTGAGGTTGAGTAAAGTAACTTTGAGGTTGATGAAACTTGATTGAAAGTTGCTTAAATTAAAAAAAGAAGACCTGTTGCCAAACCTTCTTTTCATTCAAATAAATAAACGTTTTTTATTTATTCGCGGGCATTTCTTCGCCGCCGGTCAAGTTTATTTTGTAATCGTCTTTGCTTTCTGAAAGTTTTACGTCGTTTGTGTTATACGCCTCAACTTCCAAACGGTATTCGTCGTTGGTCATCGGTTTATCGATTTTCAGCATTGCTTCTTCAACTTTTGTGCTGATATACGGCGATGTTACGCTTGCTTCTTTCGCAAACATACTGATTTTATAATAAGCGGCATCGGGATAAGCGTCCCATTTAATTTCCAAAGTTTTTGAATCGGATTTAGAACCCGATTTCGGATTCGTTATTTTTATATCGGATTTGAAAAGATTGGTTACGGGAGCGAAAAACGTTTTATCGGCTTCGATTTTATATTTAGCCGCCATAATGCCGAAGCCTTGCGAAGCAAAAATATAACTTTTCGTCTCAAAAACTCTGACGATCAAGCCTTCGTAATCTTTCGGCTCAACGCCTTTGAAAAAATACTCGCCGGTCGCGTCGGTTTTGGTCGTGTATTGCTTTCCGCCGCAGCCTGAAAATGTGCTGAACTTTTCGCAAAGTTTTGCTTCTACACCCGCGACAGGTTTTTCGTTATATAAAGCCTTTCCTTGCACGTTTGCTTTTCCCGATTCGGGTTTTTCTTTCTCGGTTCCGGATTCAGAAACAACGTAACCGTCTTCCGAAAGCTCGGTTTTCGGTACTTCCGGAGTAGTTTCTTTAGCAGAATTTGTTGATGTTACGGCGACTGCGTTGGTTTTTGAAGTGCTTTCCGGCGTGGCAGTTTGTTTGCAAGCCGTAATAATTGACGCGAATACAATCAAAATAATTAATAATGTGTTCTTCATTTTCTTTTCTTTGTTCCTTGTTAGTTTAGTTAAAAAAATCGGTAATGCCGATATTTAATGAATGATTTTTTTCAACAATTTTGCACGATCTACGGCAAATTTATCTACGAACGATTTGTTAAAACCCGCAAAATTTCGGCAACGCTCCACGCTTGAGCCGGACAGCCACGCGGAAGATTCGGCGAATCCGCATCAAAGATTTCCGAGATTTGTCCGCAACCTGCTTCGGTAAAATGTGCTTCAAAGCCTGATAGAATCTGCGTGATTCGCTCTTCGGTTTTCTTGCCGTTCGGCGAAACTTTGCGGTATGCGTCAACGAATGCACCGATTAACCACGCCCAAACCGTACCTTGATGATAAGACGAATCGCGTTGCAAAGGCGAGCCGATATAAATCGGACAATAGTTTGAATCTTTCGGCGAAAGCGAACGCAAACCGACCGGCGTAAGCAACTCATTTTCAACTTTTTCGACAATCTTGCGAGCCTTTCCGACGCTTAACATCGTATTCGGCAAACTGACCGCAAAAATTTGATTCGGACGCACCGAACCGTCTTTTTCATCATCGCCGATGACATCGAACAAACAATCTTCCGCTTTATTCCAAAACAGTTTATTAAAAGATTTTTTGGCATTGCTCGCCATTGCGTTGTATTGTTCTTTGTCCGCGTTATCGCCGAAATTCTTCGCAAATTTCGACATAATGCACAGAGCGTTATACCAAAGCGCTTGAATTTCCACAGGTTTTCCGATTCGCGGCGTAATCACCAAATCGCCGATTTTCGCGTCCATCCAAGTAAGTTGCACGCCGTCAACGCCCGCGTGAAGCAAACCGTCTTCATCGACAAAAATTCCGTAACGCGTTCCTTTAACGTGCCACGCGACCGTTTCCGCCAACTTTTCATACAAATAATCGCGGACAAAATCGTAATCGTTTGTTTTATCAACATACGCCCGAACCGCTTCAAAATACCAAAGCGTTGCGTCAACCGTGTTATATTCGGGAATTTCGCCGGCATCGGGAAAACGATTCGGCAACATTCCTTGCGACAGATGTTTTGAAAATTCGAGTAAGATTTGGCGGGCGATTTCTTCGCGGTTGGTTGCCAAAGTCAAGCCGTTTAAGGCAATCATCGTGTCTCGTCCCCAATCTGAAAACCACGGATAACCGGCAATCACGGTTTTGCCGTCTCCGCGTGAAACGATGAATTGATCGGCGGCAACAACCAGCAGTTTCGCAAAATCGGTCTTTACCTGCGACTGCATAATCAACGCTTCACGCCGGGCAATTTCCGTCATTCTGAAACTTAACGCATCAGATAATCTTTGCGGTTCGGTCGAAGCAACCACCACGACATCTTCGCTCAAATCAAACGTCAACGCGAACGGCTGAAACAAATCTTCGGCGTAATCAAACCCGCGTTCTTTCTCGATTGCATATTCAAAATTGTTATACCAAAAGCCTGTCTTTTCAACACTTACGGCGTTATGCGTAAAATAAAGAATCGGCATTTCATCCGCCGGTTTGACTAAAACAAGTTGTTCGGAAACCTCAAAATGCGGATTAAAGTTCGGCGTTTCGCGCTGCAAATGATGATAATCAACAAAAGAAAGTAACGGCTTTAATTCGAGTCCGATTTGGAATTTGGAATCTGAAATCTTGAATTCAACGACAGTTGTATTTGAGCCGTGAACCATAAAAACCGACTTCTCGACTTCAACGCCGTTCGCTTCGTAAATCCAAACCGGAAAAGGATTTAAGCTGAAAGATTTGAGATATTTGTAACCGTTCGGCGAAACAACATTCGGAAATTGATTTGCTGAAAGTTCAAAACGTTCGCCGTCGATTATCAAGGTTTCCTCAAACTTTGAAAGCATCGTAATCCGACCGAGCGGAGGTTTTGTAGAAGCTGTTAGAAGTCCGTGATAACGCCGCGTGTTCGCACCTGAAACGGTTGACGACGCAAAACCGCCGATGCCGTTGGTTTCAAGCCATTCACGCGTTGAAGATTGGGCGAAATCTGTGCAAATGTTCGAGTCAAATTTAATCATATCAGTAAGATTTTAATCGGATTTGTCGTTTATTCAAATTGAAAAGCGAGCCAACCTCAAACTTCGGACTATTTACTCGGGTCATTCCGAATTACAAAATAAAAAAACACGGATATTTGCGTGAAACATCCGTGCCGGTTTTTCCGATAAATTAAATTTTATTGAATATGTGCTTCGACAAACCACAACGATTTGTCGATGTCGCGTGAAACGCCCGTGAATAAATCGGCGGTATCCGCATCGCCGAGTTCGTCCGCTTGGTCGATATTTTTGCGAAGCAATTTACCGAATTCGGCTAAAACGCTCGAAAGCGCTTCGACGTGCGAAGTTCCGTCCGTGATTTCGTGCGGATATTCGCTCAAATTTGATTGTTGCGAAACGACGCGAACCGTGCCGAGAGCAGTTCCGCCGAGCGTTGTAATTCGTTCGGCAATCGTGTCGGCGTGTGCTTCGACTTCGGTTGCAACGCGATCGAATAATTCGTGTAAAGCTATAAAATTCATACCTTTAACGTTCCAATGGGCGTGTTTGATTTGCGATTTAAGGTCAATCGCATCCGCCAGTCGTGATTGTAAAAGCGCGATAATTTGTTCGCGTATTTTTTCCGTCAAATCAATTTTTGTTTTGTGCATAATACTTACCTCAAACTTAACTTAGAATTATTCTAATTCTAAAATGAGTAAACGTCAAGTAATATAAATAAAAATTCTTGTGGATTTTGAGAAGGTTTAGGTCTTTATCAAACACATAGAAAAAAACTTCCGCCGGACTTGAAAAAATTAACCGATAGGTTCAGACTTTGCCTATAATCATATTACAATTAGAAAGTTTGAATGTCTGATTTATGTTTGAAAGATATACTGAAAAAGCACGCCGCGTCATCTTTTTTGCCCGATACGAGGCACTCCAATACGGTTCGCCCGTCATTGCTCCCGAACATATTTTGCTCGGGCTGATGCGCGAGGACAAAACAATTTCGGCGCGGTTTTTTCCGTTTCGTTCGCTGAATGTCGATTTAGTTCGCCGCGAAACCGAATCCCGCATCGTTATCCGCGAACAAATGTCGCAATCGGCTGAATTGCATTTGGCTCAAAATACGAAAAAAGTTCTGGCGTTTGCCCGCGAAGAAAGCGAAAAACTGCAAAACCGACACATCGGAACCGAACATTTACTGCTCGGAATTTTGCGTGAAGAACGCTCGATTGCCGCTGAAATTCTTTATTCGCAAGGAGTTAGTCTGCCAAGCGTGCGAGAAGAAGTTACTCGGCAAAACGGTTTTCCGAAGTCGGCAACCGGTACCGGCGACAAAAAAACTAATACTCCGTTACAAGAATTTACCCGCGATTTGACGCAAGATGCGGCGGAAGGAAAACTCGATCCGCTCATCGGACGCGATGAAGAAGTTGAACGGATTGTCGAAATTTTATGCCGCCGCACGAAAAATAATCCGATTTTGATTGGCGAAAGCGGTGTCGGTAAAACCGCGATTATCGAAGGTTTGGCACAACGGATTGTTGATGGCGAAGTTCCGACGTTTTTGGAAAACAAACGTATTTTGTCGCTCGATTTATCGCTCGTGGTTGCGGGAACAAAATATCGCGGACAATTTGAAGAGCGGCTCAAAAAAATTATCGCGGAACTGAAAGACAATAAACAGTTTATCGTTTTTATCGACGAAATTCACACGCTTGTCGGAGCAGGTTCGGCAGAAGGAACTTTGGATGCGGCAAATATTTTGAAACCCGCGCTTTCACGGTCGGAAATTCAATGTGTCGGAGCAACCACGCCGAGCGATTTTCGCCGTTCGATTGAAAAAGACCGTTCGCTTGAAAGACGTTTTCAGCCGGTAAAAATCGTCCCGCCGAACGAAGAAGCCGCGTTAATCATCGTGCAGGGAATCGCCGAAAGATACGAAGCATTTCATCAAATCCGCTATGCAAAAGACGCGCTCGAAGCCGCTGTTTATCAAACAAATCGTTACATTACAGACAGGTTTTTGCCCGATAAAGCGATTGATGTTTTAGACGAAGCAGGTTCGCGGGCAAAACTTCGCTACGAACACGAATCAGTCGCTGATATTTCGTGGCGGCAAACTGTTGAAAACTGGAAAAAAGCGACCAGCGACGAACATAAATTTGCCTTTGAACTCGAAAATCTTGAAGAAAGTTTCTTTGCGGTTGAGGTTACACGCGACGATGTCGAAGAAGTAATCGCCCGTTGGACAGGTATTCCGATTCAGTCGATCAAAAAAGACGAAGCAAAGAAATTACTGGAAATCGAGAGCGAACTTCATCGTCAAATAATCTCGCAACGTCCTGCGATTACGGCACTTGCAAGAGCAGTCAGACGTTCGCGGGCAGGTTTAAAAAACCCGAATCGTCCCGTCGGATCGTTTTTATTTTTAGGTTCAACAGGAGTCGGCAAAACCGAAGTTGCCCGAAAATTAGCCGAATTTTTGTTCGGTTCGGAACGGGCAATGATTCGTTTCGATATGTCTGAATTTATGGAAAAACATTCGGTTGCAAAATTTGTCGGTTCGCCTCCGGGCTATGTCGGACACGAAGAAGGCGGACAATTAACCGAAAAATTACGCCGTCAGCCGTATTCGGTGGTGTTGTTCGACGAAGTTGAAAAAGCACATCCCGACACTTTTAATATGCTTTTGCAAGTATTTGAAGACGGCGTTTTGACTGATTCGCACGGCAACACGATTGACTGCAAAAACGCGATTTTTATTATGACTTCAAATATCGGGGCGAAGTTTATCCAAAAACGCGCGACCGTCGGTTTTCAATCAAACGCCGACACTTCACGCGAACGGCTCGAAGAACAAGTGATGTCCGCCGTCAAACAAACTTTCGCGCCTGAATTTATCAATCGTTTGGACGAAATCATTATTTTCGACGAACTTTCCGACGCGGATTTGATGCAAATTATTGATTTGCAAACAGTTAAGCTCAACGATATTTTGGAAAAACGCTCGATGCAGATTCGTCTGACTGACGACGCGAAACTTTGGTTGGTCAAAAAAGCGTGTGTTAACCGCAATTACGGAGCCAGACCATTGAAACGCGCGTTGCAAAAATATGTGGAAGACGAACTTTCGGAAGCACTTATCAACGGAAGTTTGGGCGATGAAAGTCTGGTCGAAATCGCGTTGGAAGGCGATAAATTGGTTTTCCGCAATATCGAAGTCGGCGAAATAGAAAATCTTATTATCGGCTGAATAAATTTGTAAAAATTATAAAAGCGGAAACGTAAACATTTTTGAGTCAGCTCATCTGCATTGTGTTTCCGCTTTTGTTTTGTGTAAAAAAGTTTGCTTTTACGCAAAACAGGTATATACTTTCAGTAAATTCACTCAAGAGGACTATCACTATGAAGCTAACCAACCTATTTTCACGTCGGGTACTCGGTCTAATCATTTCAACATTATTGCTTGCAAGTTTCGTGTTTGCGGCGGCGTTTTTTTTCAATTCAAAGGTATTTGCCCAAGTTTCGGAAGTTGATGCGACTTTCAATCCGGCAGTAACGAAAGATGTTACCTCGAATGTGACGGGAAATCTTACTTTGCAGCCAGACGGGAAAATTCTGACCTTTGGCGTGTTTGAAAGCGGCGGAACATATCTCGATCGTCTGAATACGGACGGCACTGCGGATGCGACTTTCAGTTGTTCGGTATGTGATGTGATCAATACTGCCGGCGGTATAAGCGTCTTGGCACTAGCCGACGGAAAAATAATCGTTACGGGAAGAACTGCCGTAAGTATTTACAATATTTTCAGATTAAATTCTGACGGCAGTTTGGACGGTGCTTTTAATCCAATCATTTCGCAAGGTATTGGGACTATATTTGAAGTGGATGTCGTTGCTGCCCAACCGGACGGCAAAATTCTTGTCAAACAAGGATCTTTTGGACTGGGCGCTACTTTTCGGGAAATTTTTCGTTACAACACAGATGGCAGCAAAGATACTTCATTCACAACGATTGTAGCGGGTCCGTCTTTTACAGAACGAACCGGTTATTCGAGAGTTTTGGTGCTTGCCAACGGCAAAATTATCGTTGGCGGCAGTGTTTCAAACAGTAATCCCGCTGAAAGAGGTTTTATTATCCGCTATAACTCGAATGGAACATTAGATACAACCTTTGAGCCTCCACTTTTAGCCGATTCAAATGACAACAGATCATCGGTTAGCTATTTTGATGCTTATCCTGATGGAAGCATTATCGTTTCGGGCAAATTTGCGACCGTCAACGGAATTAACAAAACGGATTTGGTACGATTGCTTCCCGCCGGAAATGTTGATTTGAATTTTACGTCGGATCCTTTGTTCACACAGACTTTTACATACGGCGGAAGATTCTCTATTTTGCCAAACGGACAACTGCTGGTAAGCACAATTGTCTATAATTTTGTAAATCAGATGACCTTTCCTAATCGAACCTATCGGTTTAATTCAAATGGAACGCTTGATAATACTTTTAGTATTCCTGCCGAGTTGACTCAATCTTCACTAATGACTTTGGACAGTTCAAATCGCGGTTTGGTTTTCGGCGTGTTATCCGGAATTACCAGATTTCTACGACTCAACACCAATGGTAGTTTGGATACAAGTTTTAATTCAACCTTAGTCAAAAATGGTATTGTGAATACGATCGCAGTTCAAACAGATGGAAAATCTTTGATAGCCGGCGATTTTAGTCGTGTCAACGGGACTGTCAAAAACAATTTTGCGCGTGTGAATTCGGACGGAACTCCCGATGCGAGCTTTGATGCCGGCACCGGTTTTAATGTTGCACCGACCGTAATTACAGTACAGACCGACGGAAAAATTTTAGCTATCGGCGGTTTTGCAACCTACAATGGAACTGCCAAAGCACGGATAGCGCGTTTGAACTCCAATGGCAGTCTCGATACTTCTTTTAATCCCGAATTCGATTCAAATCTATCTACAATCGTTTCTTTAGCAAACGGACAAATTCTCGTTGGCGGCAATTTTTCGACCGTCAACGGCATCAATCGAACTTATCTGGCAAGGCTGAATTCTAATGGCAGTTTGGACACTTCCTTTAGTCCGTTATTTAGTCTCGGATACGTCAGTTCTGTTATTATTCAAGCAGACGGGAAAATTATGGTCGGCGGAGGGTTTGACGGCGTAAATGGTTTTAATCGCTCAAATTGTGTCCGACTAAATGCTGATGGTAGTTTGGATTTGAGTTTTAACACCAATAATGCGGTTGCTGCTGTTATCAAGATTATCCAACAATCTGATGGAAAATTTTTGCTTCAACAAAGGTTTTTTATTACAAGACAAAACAATAGCGGAAGCGCGGACACGAGTTTTCAAAGGATTGAACTTTCGTCCAATCCGTCTATCTCAGTTTTCAACACAATTTATTTACAATCGGACGGAAAAGTGTTATCAGGTGGGTTGTTTTTTACGCCACGAGCCAATTTAGCACGGTATTTGTCGGATGGCACCTTGGATTCAGTTTTCTTACCGGCAGGAACAAACAATACTGTAAATGCGATTGTCGGGCAACCGGATGGAAAAATATTGGTTGGCGGTAATTTTGGAACAATCGGTAATGCTTCTCGTTCAGGTTTTGCCAGAATAACTGTTTCGGCTATTCAAAATACAACGGACTTTGACTTTGACGGCGATGGTAAGGCGGATGTCTCAGTTTTTCGTCCATCAGAGAATAAGTGGTATATCTTGCAAAGTTCGGATGGACAAGTTGTTCAAATAATTTTCGCTACAGGCGGTGATATTCCTACTCCGGCAGATTTTGACGGCGATGGCAAAACGGATGTCGCAATTTTCCGTCCATCTGCGGGCGATTGGTGGTCGCTGTCGAGTATTAATAATGCCGCAGTTTTGACCCATTGGGGACAAAACGGCGACATTCCGCGTCCGTCCGATTTCGACGGCGACGGCAGAACCGACTTTGTGATTTACCGACCTGCGGAAAATAATTGGTATCGTTACGGCAGCACGGGACAGGTTTCGACCAAG